>CAVWTS010000006.1:0-109036 GCA_963757995.1 uncultured Solirubrobacterales bacterium | reverse complement strand
AAAGTAGTGCACGCCATAGCTGATGGCGGTCATAGCCTTGGATCTTCAAGGACGCAAGCAGTGCGCGGCGTTGCCAAATCGTGGCGCTCAGGGCCGAAGCGACCGCGAGTGCTGCCGCGATCAGCAGCAGCGTTGATATCTCTCCGAGGGACTGTAGGGCTTCACGCGAATTTGCCGCGTACCGTGCTTCGCGTGTGTGACGCGTTTGCGCCGCAAGACCCGGGTAGCCCGCGAGGACGCTGTCGACCGCCCGCTTGCCCGCGACTGAGCTAACTCCGGGCTTGAAATTTACTTCTAGCGCCGAGGGTTCGGAAGTTTGCCAGTAGCGACTGTAGTCGGATGTGTTAATGATTAGCGCGCCGGGCGGCCAACCGACATTGGTGGTAATCGCAGCCACTCTGAACGATCTCGTTCCCGATGGTGTCGGCAAGGCGAAGGCGTTTCCGACTCGCAAATGATGTTCGCTGGCAAAGCTGGTCGAGACAGCCGCCCAGCCATTGCCGCGTAGGAGCTGATCGCCTCGCGCTAGCTGGCCATGGAGAAGCTGGCTGGCAGGGATGATCGTGCCATCGCCTGGCGGACGCGCGATCACCCACATGCGGCGTGTGCCCACATCCATCAGCTCTCCTTGGTAGATACGTACCGATCTGATTCCTGGAGTACTGCAAGCTTTGCTTGCAGTCCAGGTGCTTGGAAGCTGTTGGTCGTCAGGTCGTTGCCGCCGTGGTAACCCAGACTTCTGCTGTGCCGAGATATTCGCGGAAGTTGGTGTCGAGGCCGGTGAGCAGATCGTGTCTTGCGCCGCCTATAGCGACGCTGCCGTAGATCGCAAGTGCGCCCACGCCTCCGAGCGCGACCAATGGCATGCTCGTAGTGCGTAGTTCTCTGACGGCGAGAACAAGCGCGCTGCTACGTATGTGCTCGCTGGCCCCACGAAGGACCTCCGCGGCCCCTTTGAACGCGACAGGAATCAGACAGAGTGTTGCAAGCGCAAGCGCTGCACCACCGATCAGCGTGAGGCTGGGATCGATCAGAATCAGAACACTCGCAAGCACAATCAGGAGCAGCCCAGTTATCCCGAACACGACTGTGGTTCGTCGCCCGATACCCTCGCCAGCTCCTCCAGCCTGCCGCAGGACGGCATCGCGCGTGCGCCCCGGCCGTAGATCGGATATCGGCACCAACGATGCAAACAGTGTCGCAAGTACACCACAACCGAAGGCCAATAGGACGAGCGACACTGCAACGACTTGCTGGTCGCCTACTGGAAACGCGAATGCCAGATAGACCGGGACCCGGTGAAACAATGTATGCGACAACACATAGCCGAGAGCGATGCCCACGATCGACGCGACAACACCGAGTGCTAGCGCTTCGAATCCGGTTATCAGCAGCGCTTGGCGCCAGTCATACCCCTGCATGCGCAGGTCGGCGATGTAGCGTCGTCGCTCGGGCACTGTCAACAGCATCGCGTTGAACGTCAGTAGGAAGCCGACCATCGCACCAATCAAGGCGAACATCGTTGTGGCTTGATTGTTGGGCTGTGCGATCGCGCGAAGCAAGCGCAGTTCGTTATCCGCGGGCACAACGTCCAGGCGCCCGGCCGCCAGAGTGCGCAACTCGCGAGCTACCTTTTGGTCTGCTCCCGGTTGCGGCTCGACGAAAACTTGCGTGACACGAGCAGGTCTGTCCGCCAACCGCTGCGCGTAGCCGAGCAATGCCAAGGCCAATGGACTTTCGGCAACCGAACCGATCGCTTCCGCACCAACGACCGCGCGTACCTTCACGAGATGGGAATGCCCGTCAGCCAACAGCGTAGCTGTGTGTTCGGGTCGAACGCCAATCGCATGAGCGACTCCCGAGGGCAGCCCTACGCCTTCTCCGACCAGAGAGGGTCCCGCGCTCACGTTCTGGGTGAGCGCCCCGCCGAGAGTCACCAAAGTTGGAGTCACACCGATCAGGCGCACCGACACCCGGCCTCGCGGACCGATAATGGTGGCGCTCTCTTGCAACATCGGAGCCGCTGCCTGTACTCCATTCATGTTGCGCACACGATTGGCCAACTGTTGGTCAAACCCGCCATTCGACCTTGCGGCCAACTCAAGCCGTGCCGAGCCGATGACTCCATGCACGGTCTGTTCGGTGGAACCAAGCAGGCTCGCGTTCGCCAGCAGCACACCCAATACAAGCGCTACGCCGACCGCGATCCCACTGCCGGCCAAAAGCTCCTGTACGGTGTGTGCTCGCAACCGGCGCAAATACAGGTGAAACAAGACGCTTACGCGGATATCGAAGATCGCCGGGCGCATTCTGTTGCTCAGAGCGAAACCGCCGCCAACTCGCTATCCAGGCCGTCGCGGAGACGCCCGTCGCGCAGCGTGTAAACACGGTCTACGAACGCAGCTGCCTCGGCGTCATGTGTCACCAGCAGCCCTGGGATACCTTGTGTATGACAGACATTGCGAAGCAACGCGAGCGTTTCGCGCGTGCGCTTTGAGTCAAGATTGCCAGTCGGCTCGTCCGCCAGCAGCAAACCAGGTTTGTTGACGAGCGCACGAGCGATCGCTACGCGCTGACGCTCCCCCATCGAGAGTTCGTCAGGCATGTGCTCCGCTCGGTCGCCCAAACCAACGCGCTCGAGCCACGGTCGCGCTCGGTCCCGTGCGGTTCGCAGACTCATGCCTTCCCCGATCAGCTTAGTCGTCGCGTTGTCAAGCGCGGTTGCTCCATTAGCCAGATGAAACGACTGGAAGATGAAGCCAACATCCTTTAGGCGATAGCGCGCACCATCCCGCTCGGGAAGCCTGCCTACGTCCTTACTGCCGAAGTAGACGCTCCCACTGTCGGGGACCAGCAGCCCTACTGCCAGCATCAGCAGCGTCGTCTTGCCAGAACCGCTGGGACCATAGAGAGCCACGAACTCCCCCGGCGCAATCGTCATCGATACGCCATCCACGGCACGAACAGGCTCCCGTCCAGTCCGATAGTGCTTTACGACCTCGCGCAGCTCTAGCGCGTTCACGGCTCAAGACGAGGAGCCGGCGTGCCACCGGGAAAATAGATGACCGTGCCGCGCTCATCGGTTGAGCAGAGCTCGCCATCGCCAACCGACATCACTACCTCAGCACCGTGCAGCGGCGCCATCTCTTCAGAGGCGATCACGAGAGTCACCCCCGACGCTCTGGTGATCTCGCGAAGTAGCCCGTATAGAGCATCACGCTCAGAGAGACTCGGCACCGACGCCGGCTCGTCCACCAACAACAGACGCGGTTCACGCACCAACGCCCTCGCCAGCATCACTCGCATCCTCTCGGTCAGCGACAGCGACCCCGTCAGATCGTCTGCATGGCCGGCCATCCCCACACCATCCAGCACACGCCGTGCCCTACGCCTGGCCTCAGACATCGAGGACATCCTGCTCCCCAACGACAGGGCAACATGCTCGACGACCGTCTCCCGCGCGACTGAGTGCCAGTCGCCCACACTCATCAATGCGATCTCGCCACGCAAAAGTCGTTCGCGTTGGGATAGAGACATCCCAGCCATATTGCGACCCTCGAAACGTACCCGCCCTGTGTCCGGCGACTCAACCCCGGCCATCAATCGCAGCAACGTTGACTTGCCCGCACGCCGAGCGCCCCACACACCGGTAAATACGCCCTGATCGATCTCAAAGCAAGCGCCATCCAGGACCACGATCTCGCGCGAACCATCGGGATATCGCTTACATACATTCTCAAAGGACACCAGCGGTGGCACAGAGATGTCCTCTACCCTTGGCGAGCGAGGTATTCCTCGACCCGTCGCCGTGTGCGCCTCGCCCATTCGACTTCGAAACGCAGCTGCGCATCCACCGCATCACGCGTGCAATCAACGAGCAACCCCTTCCATGACGGCACACTCGCCGCTGCAGGAGCTAGCTTCAACAGCCTCAGACACTCCTGCTCATATCCGCGTAGCGCAAGTAGCAACGGACGCGCATCCTGCTCTCGTGCAACCGCTACCTTCGCGCGAATACCGACCCGCATCGGCTCCTTGGGGACGAGCGTCTCCATCCATTCGCTCACTGCCTGGGCCGTTAAATCGGTCGGGTAGTAGACCAAACGCGCACGCTTTCGACCTGGCTCCCGCTCCTCACTCAACAAAAGCAGCCCATCTTGCTCCAGGCCCTCCAGCAGCCGGTAGATGTCCTTGAGCACGATCTGCCAAGTCTCTCCAAGCCTGTCGGCCAATCGATTCGCCAACTCGTACCCATGCCCCGGACGCTCCAGCACCAAAGCAAGCAAGCCACCACGCAGAGACGTCGAGGACCCGCGCATCCATCCGTCGTTCTCTAACGCCTCGCTGCGCTTAGACCCAGACACGATCACCTACCCAACGATCACGGATATCGGGCTACCCGGTCGATGGACCATCCTGTCCATTGCTTTTCCAATGGATTGATCTATCCGGTTCACGGACAACATCAACTATAGACTACTCCATCCCGCCGTATACAGCCAAGCCAGCCAGTCGCCGGCCACGATGCTCCAGACCGGCCCCACTCAAGCTCCGATGTGCTCTGCGCGACCATGCTCCACGAGCATGAGCAGCTTGTAGCCGATTAACCAGTAGATTCATAGTCGTCGGGTAGCGCCCCTACCAAGGATCCTTGGGATCAGAGACTTATTGGGCATCTGGCTCGACACTCGCGGGAGACCGCGAACGATCCCACGAGACGCCGCCGGAACCCCTCGTTTCGAGAGCAGATCAGGTCCCCCTACTACTGGTTCTCGGTTGTTGCATTCGGCGCAGCCGTTTTGATCTGGCTTGCCACGAACCCCGGATGGCTGCATACGGTCGCTGCGGTTCTGTACGTCATCGGATTGCTCGCCGGCGCGGCCGCTCGCCGAGACGCTCGTGCTACTGGCTTGCGTAGCAGGACCACCGACGAGAAATAATCGTCTCCGCGCCGTTTGCGCACCAGGTCAAGTAGCGCATCATTTGCGTCTTGCCAGAATCCCTTGTGCTCGTTGGATCGCCATTCGATCGATCCAAATCGCAAGAGCAGCAAAGACAACATCCAGGATGATGTCTCCTGCAATGTTGTCCGCAGATGGACTCATTGCGATTCCAACCGCGAGATACGTCACGAAGACGGCCAATATCCCAAGCAAGACGCTCCCACCGAGAGACGGCTCAGCGTCGCTGCGTACGCTCCAATATCTCCACTGACGTTGGCTCATAACTACAAGTCTATAAACCCAGGCGGGGACTAGTTCCCGCCTGGGTCGCGACCATCTCTCAATATGAATTCATAATCGCATCAGCTATGTTCACGATGCGATCGACCGTCTTGCTCCTAAGAATCTTGAGCACAAAGCGTCCTACCATACGCTTTTGCATAGCCTAATTCCTAACTTTTCTTCTTCTTTGCAGGTTTCGCCTCCACTAGGCGGACACTTATTTGCCTCGTTTCCGATTCTTGCGCAAGCTTTAGATATGCGTTGACCTTGCCGTGATGACTCGCGAGGAAGGCACGCCCAGCCATGTTGAGATGTATATCGAGGCGGGCCGTCTTGCCGCCAGCTATCGAGAACACCCCAGAGCCGATCTCTACGGACCGGAGGGCGTTCTTACCGTGTTTGGTTTTGGTCGGGTCTCGTACCCACAGGCTCACCTTGCCCTTGCAGTCACTGGAACCGTCACAGGCCAGTTTCACCTGGGCTACGAGGCGTGCGTCAACGGGGATGGTGGTCTCCGCGAGCTTCGCTTCACCTGGTTCAGGTTCTCCGGGCGGCCCAGGCACGAGATTCAGCGCTTCGGGATTCGGCTTCACAACGAGCGTCTGCGCGACTGAAGTGGAACCCTCGAAGTTTGTATCACCAGAGTAGCTGGCGGTAATGCTGTGTTCTCCCGGAGATGGATAGGTTACATGACAAGTTATAGTCGCAGGCGAGGTGTCAATTGGAAGTGGCAGGGCGGCGCAGGATGGGATCGGTGTGGTGCCGTCGCTGAATTGGACCGTTTCGCTCGGCGGGATAGGACCATTCACGGAAGGCGCGACGGTTGCCGTATAGTTAACGCTTTCGTTGATGTAGGCATCTGACGCAAGTTGCAAGATCGTGATAGTTGGTGCTCGACCGACGGTGAGACCCTGAGTAACGCTTGATCCACGCATGTTGACACTTGGTTCGGGCGTGAATACCGCCGATAGCTGATGGGGTCCTGCGGCGGCAAACGATGTGTGGCAAGTCGCAACATCGCCCGACGTGACCGGCTCATCGGCGCAAGCCGCGATCAGATTCCCGTCACTGGCGAATTGGACCGTTCCAGACGGCGATTCGCTTCCACCGGAGCTGACAATCGCCTGAAGTGTCACCTTTTCGTTAGTAGTCGGGGCCGCGGGAGAAACTTCAAGTCTAGTTGTCGACCCATTGCCAGGAATCACAGTACCGGTCACGGTTTGTGTCCCGTCACTTCGTTGGTACTCGATCTTCAGCGTCTGGTTGATCGTACAACCCTTCGGAAAAGTGACCGGAATTTCATCGCCTTCACCGGCATTGCCAAAGCTACCGGTGATGCCCACAGCGCTCGTAACAAAGTTGTAGGTTGTTCCAGCTTGCAATGCCTTGCAGGAGTCCTCAGCCTCGACAGCAAGTTCAGCGCCTTCGAGATTCACGAGTCCAGAGGAAGTAAGTTGCGCATATTCGCGTCCAGCCTCGGTACCCGTGCTCGTCACCGCGAGCGTGAGTCGACTCCCAGCATCGAACGTCGCGTCTTGGACTTCCAGCCGTTCGACCTTTTCTTCGCCCGGCACTACGACTATCGATGCGGAATCGGTCGTGAGCGGGCCCGTCGCTCCTGTCCCGATCATGAAGATATGATTCAAGCTGACCGGTTGGTGGTCCAAGGCGTTCAACTGAGCCCCAAGAAGTTCGACCACGCCGTTCAGTACTCCGCTTCTGCTGGAGTTAGCCCCTTCAAAGCTCAACGGGCCTACCTCGTCTTCATTCACGAGCACAAGCCCGCCCCCATCGCTCAGATTGACGTTGAGCGGCTGGTTAGAGCCTGATACTTCTTCCAAAAGAACGAACTGGTTGCCGTCGATCGCCGTGTCGCTGCTCTGCCCGGCTATGTTCCAGGTCTGTTGGGCGCCGAGCTTGACCGGCATCGCCATGATCGAGCCTGTCTGTTCCGTCGTGTTCGTCGCTGGAGCCACATTGATCCCGCCACCGCCTAGTGTTATTGGTTCGCCCGCGATCACATACGGTTCACTATCCTCGACATCCAACGATTCCACGTCCAGACCGCTCAAGTTGTTTTCGCTTTCATAGCATGTGTCAACTTGCGGAGAGGCGGTGCAGGCCGGGCTTGAAAGCTGCGGAAATTCAAGCGTCACCGGTTCAAGCGAAGATGGTGTCGAATTCCCTTCCCAATTCTGAGCGTTAGCCCATCCACTGGACCCCTGGGCTGCCATACCGGACCATTTGAATGTTGTAGAAGCCGAAGCAACGGGCACACTGACGAGCAATACGGCACACACGAGGAATCCAAAGACAAGCACTCGATATCCGCTCCGGCAACCATGTGCATCGTCATCTTCCCGCCGTGAATCGCTACAAACCGAACCCGTCAAACTGACTCTCCCCTTTTGCATAACTAAGAACTCGCCAGCGGCGAGGGACAGCGTGTACATTAGTAGACTGATTCCATGAGAAGCAATCAGTGTTTCTCACTCCCAGCATGCATCTCAGCCGAGCTTCGAGAGAGTTCTCTTAACGGCATTGATAGGGATGGCGAAGGCGATGCCAACGTTTCCTCCATGTTCGCCACCCGTCTCAATCTGCGAGTTGATACCAATAACTTCGCCATCTTCGTTGAGCAGCGGTCCCCCAGAGTTGCCAGGGTTGATCGGTGCATCGGTTTGCAAAGCGTTGTCGATGGTCAAACCGTCAGGTGCTTGGATCTGGCGTCCCAACGCCGAGATCACCCCCGTCGTCAGCGTGCGCGCAAGCCCGAATGGATTGCCGACCGCGAGTACCGGGTCACCGACATGAACCTTGCCGGAGTAACCAAGCACAAGCGGATGCAAGATGAGCCCAGCAGTGTGTATACGCAGCACAGCGATGTCGTGCGAAGGATCCTTGCTGAGGATGCTTGCTTCTACCGTCTTGCCGTGTTCGAAAGCGACCGTGATCTTGGATGCGCCCTCCACGACATGCCAGTTGGTGAGGATCATGCCTGACCCGTCAATCTCGAAACCCGATCCAGTCGCGGTGCCAGCCCCTCCGCCACCTTCGCCCTTGAGGAATTCTGCCGGTGTTTGGGCCTCGCTTACACCACTCGCGCTCACGAACACCACACCCGGCGCATCCTTTTCGTAGACCTGGCGAGCACTCGGGCCACGACCCCGCACCGAAACGTTGCTGGGCAGGGCGGGTGCTTGCTGCTGGATGACCGTAGTCTTGGAGTAGCCAAGACTCCCGTTAGTGGTCAGCACCACAAGGATCACGCCCGCCAGCAAACCTCCGCCAAGGGCACCCGCGAGGAACGACATAAGTAGCGAACGACTAGTGGTCATGCCTCACTACTGGGTTTTGAGACGCACGGACGATCGTTTTCACAGTGATTGCCAGACGCTCACGCTACCCTTTCCTCGCCTGGATTTCTCGCGTTACACGCGCAGCCAGGGCGTCGGCTTGCTTCACTGCGCGCATGTGCGCAACCCCGGGAGAACTCGCCGCGACGGCTTGCCCGGTGACCGCGCAGTAGGCGACTGCTTCGAGATGCGTGCTGATTGGCGTTTCGTTGGCCGCGACGACCAACCAGCTTTGGTGGCTTGATTCCATCCCGCTGGCTACGAGGAATGCCAGGCCGTTATAGCCGCCGCCGCTAACCACATGCGAACCGGCTGGACATGTGGCGACCGACGTACCTACGCTTTCCTTTGGGACGCTCTTTGATTCACCCGCCACGATCGTGAGGCTGCTGAGATTCGTTGGGCTGGCCGGGCCTTGCGGACCCACTGCGCCGACCGGACCTTGCGGTCCTACTGAGCCTGACGGACCCACTGGGCCGGTCGGACCGACCGAGCCCGCTGCGCCCTGGAGTGCTTTCAAAACGCTCGGCTTGATCTGGCTCGTGCTCGTGATCAGATAATGACGAGCAGCCATAGCGGAGCCCCCAAGCGCAAAGAAAATAGCTGCGGCAGCAATGACAGTACCCAACGACGGCTTACGAAATCTCATATTCTGATGTCTCCCATTTTGTGTTTCCAGCAACTACCCACATGCGTACAATATAACACAGCACTCCGGTGGAGGATACTGTCATATCGACCGACCGGCTCGAGATGTCGTCTTTCTATTCTCGATATCGAAGAGGCCGATCGATGAACCGGCCCCGGGGGACGGTTCAATCTTCCGGACGACCCGAGCGCACCAACACACAAACACCGGGCAGACCCGCCTTCGTCAGAACAGGCATTCCGTTGCCTCCACGCTGGGATGGAAAGCGGCTTTCTTCGTTCTCCTCTTTCCTTATTCAGCGTCCACATCAAGTAATCACGAGTCGTAGGTGAACTCGCTTCCCGCCGAGGCGCCCCGTGACATCGAGACCTTTCTGGATGAGGATACCGTTGAGGCGGCCGTGGACGGTGAAATGAGCACCCTTGCTGGTTACCGTTCCACTGATGGAGACACCGTGCACGTCTACGAAATCGTGAACGATCAGGTCCGGGAAGTCGAGTCTCCAGTAGCCGCCGCGTAGTCCCCCACTGGGACCCCCTACGTCTATCTGTCCCTCGAAGTCCTCGAGCGTGATCGCCACCGCGGCGGTTACGCGACCCACGAGTGGGGAGTGGGACGGCAGCGGGCGCAGATCTCCTAGCGATGCCGGGGGTAGGGGCAGAGCGCCGGGTTCCTTCGAGGCCGGACAGCTCGCCGGAGCCTGACCTGCGGTGAGGAACTCGATCATGGCCCTCTTCGCGCAGCCGGTGCTGTCTGTGCTGACGGTCGAGTGCCCCACACCCGGGACTCTCAACAGTTGCCCTTCGCCGTAACCGGCGGCTACGGTCAAGTCCTGTTCGTAGGGCGTGCGCAGATCGTCGTCACCGGAGAGGATCAGCGTCGGGGCAGCAGACACACCGGTCGGGGTGGGAGGTGCCGGTGGGGTTGCCGGCCAATCTATGCATAGCGTGAGCGCGGATTGGGCCGCTACCGTGGCGGGCGCGAACGGAGCTGTACTCCCAGCAGGTAGCGAGGCGAGCCAGTGATGCATGATGGTGGTCCTTCCCGCTGGAGGAGATTCAGAGGACCATGGCATTTCGTTCTCTCGACAATAGGTCGCGGCGAACAGAGGCATGGAGATCACGGAGTCGCTTTCAGGAAGTTCAGACGCCCACGGAGTACCGTCGAGTAGACCGCTGGTAGACGTCACCGTCGAGGTGGGTATCAGACCGCTGCCCGGGGCATTGGATCGCAACGATCGAGTCAGTCTCGCCAACGGCTCTACGTAGCCATGGACGGCCGAAGCGATCGCGGCTGGTGCGAGCTCTCGCACTGCTGGCGAGAGATCGAGTGCTGTGAGCAGTTGGAGCAGGCTCGTTTCGGTCACTGTCGCCGGCTGCAGCCGACCATGGCTGTTGTAGATCTTCGTGTGCAATGGGCTTCGGTGGAGCTTTGCCACAAGGCGCGCCAGGTCCGCATACACGTCGCTGGAGAACGAGCGGCAGGCGCCGGCACCGCAGATGCCTTGGTCGAGCACTCGCCGCAACGCAAGCAGACGCTGGCTGTCGAGCGGGCTGGATCCCGTGACCGGCGAAGGGGAGTCGAGCACCATCCGCGCGACGTCCTGCGGATGCTCGCGCGCGTAGATGCCCGCGACGCGTCCCCCGTAGGAAACCGCAAACAGCGACAGGGGAGTGCCACCGAGCGCTTGACGCAGCGCGTCGAGATCTTCGACGGATTCTTGACTCGAATAAAAGATACGCGTTGGACCGAGCGCCGAGCCGCAGGATCCGATATAGGCAGACTCGCTTGTGTTGGACGGTTCTTCGCCGGGGCACACGAGGCCCCCCGACTGTCCCGTTCCGCGCTGGTCGAAAGCCACCAGTTCGTAACCACGCAAGGACGGTTCACGCGCGAGCGGCGCGAGCATCTCATCGAAGGCGGGCAGCGCCGGCTGACCGGGACCGCCGGCGAGCAGTACGATCACCCCGACGCGAGGAGCGCTTGCGGGGACACGCTGGACCGCCAGCGCGATGTTCCCGATGGCGGGGTCGGCCCTGTCGAACGGCACGTCCAGGGTTCCGCATTGCAGCCCGGCGACATGGACGAGGACCTGCATCGACTGGCACCGCCCGAATACGAGCGACGGCGACTGTGCGCTCGCGTTGACTGCCAGCACGAGCAAAAGCGCCACTACGCAGTTCGATACAAGCAAACCAACTAGACGAGAGCGGGGGTTCATAGCTCTGTCACCCCCAGCGCCACCGCCAGCCTTTCCCTCGCCGCCAGCGCCACCGTACCCAGGTGCTTTTCCGTACGTTCTTCGAGCTTCTCGACGCGCTCGGAGAGTCGCCTTTCCGATGGTCCCTCGTAACTTTTGAGCATGCGTCGAATGACCACTTCGCGTGATTCTTCAGAGGGCCCTACTGTCGACTTTGATTCGATGATGCCTAGGCTCTTGAGATAATCTTCTGCTTCCGGAGGAAGCACCGCGTAAGCGCTTGACCTCCAGCCCTCGATTTGAGCGCATATGTCGGGAGTGCCGAGCCTCACTATCATTTGTTCGGAGGCTGCCTCTGCGTGCACCAGCCCCGTAAGCTTGCGATCGCTCCACGTAAGTCGATAGATTGAACCGGCGAGCCGCAGCAGCATCGAGCGCACAGGAACTGCTCCTGCGAACCACAACGAACTTGCCACCTCCCCGCCGAGTTCCCCAAACACGTCATCACGGGGAGCATAAGTGAGACTCGACGGGCATCCCTTGGCAAGTTCGCTCGCCCGCGTTTCAATCGCGTCGACCATCGCCCCACTCCAATGCTGAACAGAACGCTCATATATATAGCTCGACTGCAGGTAAGCGCGGGTCGCGGCAACATTATTCGCACGGAGCGCAGATGCAGGCGAAACCATGCAGACAACTGCTACGCATGTAACGCCTGCGATTCGCTTAGAGCCAGCGATAGACCAAATAAATAATCTCATAGTTACCATTTGTTGCGGATCTTTGGGTTGGATGTGGAAACATCTTCCTTTGAGCCAAGCTTATATTGCGGCCGCGATCTGCTGCCGGGCAGTCCGTTATGTCTTGTCCGCTCGATCATTAGCCCGAACGATAGAGCCTGGGACGGGGTACTCAAGCTGTGTTTCTCACTAGCATATCTCGAGCTCCTTGAACCGCCCCGGAATTCTCGGAGACTGTGAACCTAGGATAGATCAAACTTGTATTCGCCTTCTTCTTTTTCTACCATATAATGCGACGCTCCTTAGCCAGCACTCTGGCCGTGTTCAAGTTCCCCTGGCGTCAGGAGCTGAAATGGTAGACAAATGTTTCCGGGCGTGCATTTTTCACCAAAAATCATTTGGACCAAAGCGAACAAACCTCGGAGAGCGGGCCTCCTCTCACGCAGTTTGAAGCGTCTCCGCAGCACCGCAACGTGTCGAACTAGTATCTTTGTGCTTGCATCCTCGTATGACATAGTGATCTTTATGTCAGTAGACTGTAGGCCACCTTCGCTTGCCGTAAGCTGCCGATCAAACTGTGCGGTCAACCTAGGCAAAACCGCAAAATTCGTTGCCGCCCATTCTCGCACATTCGAGCACAGATCGGGGATCGCGATGTCACTGAGCTTTTCGAGCTTGGTGGCTTCTGACTTGACTATGCTGGTGATCTTGCTCGCACTCCACTGCAGAGGAACAATCGCACGCACATAGCGACGAATTGCGGGACGATCGTTGTGCAGCAGCGTGATTAGCAACGTGCCGCCCATCTCCTGCACGAGCTTTTGCGCCTCGCCTGACGCCGAAGGCGGCGCTTCTGACGCCACGGTCGAGCATTCGTGCTTCACACGCTCGATGAGCGTATCCATAGAAGTCAACCCGCTCGTGAGATTAGCAACCAGCATACGCATGAGCTGATACTGCTCTGCGACAAGCGTATGAGTGGGCGCGACATTGTCTGCGGCAAGCGCCGGCGAGATCTGTACTGCGGCAGTCAGCGCGATCCCGAGAGCAGTGGCCCGCCCGAGGCGGAGCGCAGCGCCGCATCTACTCATTCCCTCTCTCCGATCGCATCCGCGGACGGTTCGCCGTTGCAAGTCCTGTCACATTGCGCACCCATGACGTAAGTACACCACTCGTGATAGGCGATCGGAGCAATGGCTCGCGTGCGTTGGACTCCGGCCCCACCAATGCGTCAACTTCTTTTTCTATGCGCAGCTCTATCCGCGACGATCTCCACAAACCAGCATTTCGATACCTGTTTCTCTTCTTGTGAAGCACATCGTCACGGTATTGTCTGACCGCTGGACTCAGCTCGCTCAGCTCAGCAATCGCCACATCTCGCGGGAGCCTCTCGAGTCGCCTCCCGCGTTCATAAAACTCAGCGTGAGCGCTATCTACGGGCGGAACCGGACTCTTTTGGACGGCTGCTGTGAAGACACGGAGAGCTCGGTCGGTGGCGTACGACTGCGACTCGCGCCGAAGTCCCTGGACATGCGTAAGCGCTTCTTCTATTGCCGATGTGTCGCCACCGGCAGCATTGATGACCGCATCACGGACATCCTCGTCACTGCAATCCGTTCCCATCAGGTCCATCCCCCTAAAGAACGCCGACTCGGCTGATTGGGACCACCTAGAGATCTCTATGCCGAAAAGTCTTATCGGGAGCATCCTGCTGAGTGAGCCCCATCTGGAACTCCTGTATCCCCAACGAGGGGCAGCTTAAACGTATGAAACGAGAGGAAGCAGCCACCTCTGCCGGGCATTCCTGCAGCGCCCAACATTTCCTGACCCAGCGCTGAGACGTACGCTCCACCCACCTTTGCGAGAAAAGCCGCGAGAGCGTTTGGTATCGGAATTCCCTCAGCTAGACTGCCAGGTACCGGAGAGGGATCCCAACCCGGTACTTGCCCGCCAGTATCCGGATTAGACGGGACGGGAGTTACCTCGCTACCCTCTTCAGGATTACCTTCACATGTATCAGAGGATGACCGCGTGATGCGGAACCCGGTCCACACGCCGTGCTCTTCGGAGCACTGCTCAACACCACTAAGATCGTCGCCGCACTGCATTAACCATCGTCCCCCCAACGACACTTCCGACTCCGCCAAACAGCGCTACCATAAGCCCATGGGTAAAAGAGGCTCCCGTGATCAACTCCGCCACGAGGATGAGCCCTGCAACTACGAAAAACAGCTTGAGTAGTCCTATTCGTCTCGCGGTTTGTGCTCGAATATTGGTAGTAGGGCGGTTTTTCAGTGGCATATTTTTTCCGCCAGGTGTGAACCCGCGACCCCTCCTGCAGCGCCCCCGACATATGCACCAGGCGCATCGCCCACGGCGCCACCCGCCGCCGCGCCAGCAGCCCCACCCACGGCGCCGCCAACGTCACCACACGTAATGTTAATGCCACCGCCATGATGCGGAACCCCTACACACGTGTGGCCCTGCCAATGCCCGCCATATTGTGCGCACCGTGAGCTTGCTCGGTGGGCCTGTTTTTCCCCGCCACACTCTGAGTTGTTGCATTCGCCCGCTTTCGGGAGCCCGACCATGACGCGGAACCATTCGTTGGTCGAACTGCTCCCGTGTTCCCCTCCGCGTTCGGCACCGCTCAGTGGCTGGTAGAGCACGCCGGATTCTAGGTGTGCTTCTCCTTTATTTCCCGCGTGTGGGTGGTAGCTGGCGTATTCTTCTCCTTCTTCTTCCCAATATTCTTCTTCTCCCCATTCTTCTTCTGAATAGGAATCACCTTCGGGTGATTCATTTAGCATCATCGCCCGTGCGTATTGGGCTTCTGCTTCGGCAGCTTTGTGTTCGGCTTCTTCTCTGACGGCGGTGTTGATCGCGATTTGTTCTGTCACTGCTTTTGCGGCCCATTCTTCGGTGCTGTCGAGGAGGGCTTGGGATGGGCCGCCTACTGTGTATTCGCCTGAGAAGTCGTAGGTGTTGACGGGGTCTCCGTAGATGTAGGCGTATTGGTTCTCTGAGCCGCCTGGTCTGGGATCGGTTTGGAGGTAGCGGCCTAGTTGTGGGATGTATGAGCGTGCGCCCATCGCCATAGTTCCGGATGGTAGCGTGGTTGGGATCTCGTGTGATCCGAGCCAGGAGTACTTTGGTGGCGTTTCGGTCGCGGGGACTCCGTACTCGCTTGCTTCGGTGATCGTCGATTCGAGTGTGGTGGCTGTTTCTTCGTCGTGAGCGGTAGCGATGATGTCGCCGTGAAGGTTGGGGAGTTGTAGGGCTGCTTTTTCGTTGTTGTGGCGGATCGCGAGAAGCCCTCCGCCGATGCCCGTGATGTAGCGGGTTGTAGCTGCCCGAGAGTTCGCCCGTCCAGGATGGGGTTGTGGCTCCGGGGGAGTTGTAGTGTTGGGTTTCGGTGCGCGACGATTTTGCCGGTGGAGACGATTTCGCGGGTTCTACCGGCTGGGTCTAGTTGGTCGCCGACAGTTTGGCTGCCCTGTGTTTGGCTTGCGAGCTCGTTGTTCTGATAGAAGGTGCTCGTCAGCGCGGTGCCGCCGGCGTCTGTGGTGGGTAGTTTGGTGGTGTTGCCGAACGAGTCGTATTCGGCTCCGGTGTCGAGTAGTCGGTTGGCGGGATCGTAAGTGTGGGTTTGTTCTTCGCCGCCTTCGGTTGCGCATGCTCCGCCGGTGCCGGGGGGTCGTGTTGTGAGGCTGGTGCGGTTGCCTTCTTCTTCGTAGGCGTATATCCGTGTGATACAGCCTTTGCCGCCCTGGTTGTCAAGTACTTGGGTTAGACGTCCGGCTTCGTCGTAGCTGTAGTGTTTGTGCCGCTTGGGTGCTTTGCTGCGTGATCCACTGGCCGTGGATTGAGGGCGCTACGGCGTCGCTGTACCATGTCTTCGGGACATGTTTTCGCGCAGTGTGCGGTCTTTACGTATATCGAGCCCCGTGATCTCGCCTGCTGTGTTGCGTGTGTAGTTCGCGCTCATCGCGTTGGGTAGGTTTCGCTTGTCATGTTGCCTTCGATGTCATACGCCGCGGTGAACGTGAGGGTATTAGTGCCCTCGGTGTCTTTGAGTTCCTTGACGTTACCGGTGGTTTGTCGTATTCGTAGGTTTGGGTGCCCTTGCCGTCGCTCATTTTCTTGAGCCGGTAATCCTTTTCTTTTTCGTATTCGTATGTCGATTGGTTTCCGTCGGCATCGGTGTAGCTAGTTAGCTGACCTAGTGTGTTGTATTCGCTCTTTAGTGACTCCGTGCTTGTGTTTTGTTCGATCAGCGCGCCTGTGGTTGAGCTGTATTTATCGGTTACCTTAGGTAGCGCGATGCCCAACGGTCGATGTCGTTTCGGTTGTTTCGGGGCGGCCTGCTTCGTCGTAGGTTGTTGTTGTTGTGCGTGTGTCTGTACCGCCGCCTGCGCGGGCTACTTCGGCCTTTATTTGTGTAGGCTCGCCGTACATGTTGTACGTGTAGCTCGTGATCGGGTATGCCTGGCAGACCGCTGGTGTTGGGTTGTTCGGCGGGCTGGGTTTGACATGCCAGCTTGCCCATTCGGGGTGTTCGCCGCATTTTGTGTATTTGCTGTTTGCGGCTGTGGTGTAGTAGATCGTTTGCGTGTCATTTACGTTGTTTTTGGTTTTGTTGGGTAGTGTCCACTTCTCAATGCGGCTGTTGCCGCTGTTTTCCCAGAACACCCCGCTATCCAGGACGTAGACGCTGGAGCCAGAAAAGGCGAGCCCGTGCGGCGCCTCGTTGAACTGGCCGGCACCGTTGCCTTTAGCACCGAACCCGTACAAATATTCGCCGGAGGGCGTGAAGACCTGGACACGGTTGTTCCCGTATTCAGGAACCCAGACGTCGCCTTCGACTCCCACGGCTACTCCGTAGGGGTCTGACAGCTTGCCGGGTTCTGAGCCGGCTGTGCCCCAGGTACGTAGGAGTTTGCCTTCGCTGTTGTACTCGCCGATCTTGTCATCCCACGAGTAAGCAACCCAAATATTGTTGTTTCCATCGAGCGTCAAGTAGAACGGGCCTTCGTGTTCCACGGACTGGGCCATGTTGCGCACCCATGAAAGTTCGGAGTTGAACTCTTGAACTCGATGATTTCCCCTGTCGGCTACGAACACGTCGCCTTTGGAGTCCACGACGATTCCTTCGGGCACATTGAACTCGCCGCTACCCGAACCCTGCAAACCAGCACGACAAGAGCTTGTGCAAGTCTGCAATTTGTTTTCGCCGTTGGCGACGCCCCAGCCGAACATCTTCATGAATGTGCCTTCAGAATTGAACTCCTGTACACGGTTGTTCAACTCATCAGTCGCCCAAACGTTCCCTTTGGAATCGATCGTCACACCCATCGGCCACTCCATCTGCCCCGCGCCCGTCCCGTCCGAACCCACCGCACGAACGAATTCGCCTTTACTGTTGAACTCCTCCAAACGATCGTTATACGTATCAGGCGCCCAGACGTTCCCCGCCCCGTCGACAGCCAGGCCGCCCTCGGGTTCACGCAACTGACCGTTACTGCTCCCAAACGAACCAAACGAGCTCGTATACGTCGGCGGTGTATTGGGTAGTTTGTTCGAGCCGGGTGTCGTGGTTTCCAGGACGTTGCCTGTCGATTCTTCATAGACGGTTGTGCGGGTAAGGTTGAGCCCGCCCGGGTTCGTCGTGGTCGAGGTTGGCTTGCGCAGCTTCCAGCCCAGGCCACCCTGCCCTGAGTAGCCCGTGAGCGTGGTGCGGACTTCCTGTTCGCCTTTGCCTTCTATCTCGGCGCCCTGAGTCGTCTTGGTAACGAGACGGTACGGCCCACCTTCTGCCGGCGCTTCTTCGTCGTCGTATTCGTAGACCGTATGGCTACGCGCTTGGACTTCTTCGCCATTGGCCAGCTTGATCGCGTGGCGAGGCCCAAGCGTGCTAAGCAGTTCCGTGCCTTCGCCTCCGTATTCGCTTTGTGTGTCCAGTTCTTTGGCGACTACAGCCGGTTTGGCTTCTTTTAGAGCGATCGCACGGTTGTCGGGGCTCAGTGAACGCACCACATCATTGGTGGCGTTGTATTCGCTTGTCGAGATCCCGCCGCTTGGGCTAGCGACATTGACCGTTCGTTCGGTGCTGTCCCTGTAATAGATCGTCGCGCGTTTGTAGTCGCCGGCGGGCCAACCCTCGGGCTCATCTGGTGGAAAGACAGCTGTCGCTTCTGATGGAAGGTCTTTCTGGGCCCATCCTTCTTCGACTTCTTTGGTGCCCATTGCGTGTGGCGCACCACCGCCCGACACGGGCACGTTGTACTCGACTGTCGAGCCGGGCTGAGCGGCACGTAGTTCGCCTTCGCTTTCTTTGGGGCTCGGGATGGTCCACTTCTCGATGCGACTGTTGCCCGTGTTTTCCCACCAGACACCGCTATCGAGCACGTAGACGCTGGAACCAGCGAACGCAAGACCGTGCGGCGCCTCGTTGAACTGGCCGGCACCATTGCCTTTGCCGCCGAACCCATACAAATATTCGCCCGTCGGCGTAAAGACCTGGACACGATCGTTCCCGTATTCAGAGACCCAGATATCGCCTTCTACTCCCACCGCTACTCCGTAAGGGTCCGACAGCTTGCCCGCTTCTGAGCCGGCCGTACCCCATGTACGTAGCTGTTTGCCTTCGCTATTGAACTCGCCGATCTTGTTATCCCACGAATAGGCGACCCAGATGTTGTTGTTTGCATCCAAGGTCAAATAGAACGGGCCTTCGTGTTCTTCTGGCTGGACCATATTGCGAACCCATGCAAGTTCGGAGTTGAACTCCTGCACCCGATGATTCCCACGGTCGGCTACGAACACGTCG
This sequence comes from uncultured Solirubrobacterales bacterium, assembly GCA_963757995.1. Lineage (GTDB taxonomy): Bacteria > Actinomycetota > Thermoleophilia > Solirubrobacterales > Solirubrobacteraceae > Palsa-744. The sequence continues at coordinate 90,037 of CAVWTS010000006.1, read as the reverse complement.
CCTTTGGAATCCACGACTATCCCTTCGGGCACATTGAACTCGCCGCTACCCGAACCCTGCAAACCAGCACGACAAGAGCTCGTGCAAGTCTGCAACTTGCTTTCACCGTTGGCAACACCCCAACCGAACATCTTTATGAACGTGCCTTCAGAATTGAACTCCTGTACACGGTCGTTCAACTCATCAGTCGCCCAAACGTTCCCTTTGGAATCGATCGTCACACCCATCGGCCACTCCATCTGCCCAGCACCCGTCCCATCCGAACCCACCGCACGAACGAATTCGCCTTTACTGTTGAACTCCTCCAAACGATCGTTATACGTATCAGGCGCCCACACGTTCCCCGCCCCATCGACAGCCAAGCCGCCCTCCGGTTCACGCAACTGACCGTTACCACCCCCAAACGAACCAAACGAACTCGTATACGTCGGAGCTGACAGCGGTTCATAGACGGTGACCGAGCTCGACCCTGAACCGTTCGTCGCGGTTACGAGGACCGCGAGCCTCTTGTGTTCATCTTTGCTGGTCGGGGTGTAGTTGGCATTGGTCGCGCCCACTATCGGCACGCATTCGCTGCCCGTGCAGTCCTCCCATTGGTAGCCGTAGACGATCGGGTTACCCGACCATTTGCCTTCGGTTATCGCCATCCGTACACCAGTTGTCCTAACGCCGGTGAGTTTCGGTGCTTCGGTGTTGGCCAAGCCTTCCCCACTCCACAGGGCCGTTGACGGCGATGCCTGTGTCACCTTGAGAACCGCTCCTGGGTTGGCGCTGCCGGCGATCGTGCCGTAGAGGATTCCCAACGTCTCCTGTCCTGGCGGTGTTATGGCCGTGACGTGGCCGTCGCCGTCGTAGCCGTAATAGGTCTTCAGCGGTTCGGGTTTGACCCTCGGATCCCATACGACCCGCAGCCGCCCCTGTTTGTCGTATTCGTAGTCCGCGACTACTACATCCTTCATTTCTCTGCTCGTCGGTTCCCACGCCGTGTAGTGCACCTGCGCGAGGTTCCCTTCCACGGCGCCCCATTCCGTGGGAGCTTCGCCTTTGGCGGTCGTACTCGTCGCATATTTGAACGTGAGCTCACGACAACCGATTTTCAACGTCGGGGAACACGACACTCCCGCAGGGACAGGTGCAAGCGCTTCGCGCGGCCGCGTGACCATATTTTTCGAGCCAACCGGGACTTCAACCGTTTCATAGGCATAAGTCACGGTGTCGGTCGCCACCTGGCCCCGAGTGATATGCGGAGTCAATATTTCGCCGCTACCACCAGAGGGCACCTTGAAGCACGTGGTCGTGTCGGCCGCGGAGTTCTTGAGGCTGAATTCAGTCTGTCCCGCTTCGCAAGGGGTGCTCGAGAGGGTCAGGTTTGAATCGCCCGCGGGAGAGATGTAGCCTCCGGTCCCATTCGGCGCGAAGATCGTCTGCGCACCACTCGCATCGGTCAGCACCATAGCGCCCGTGGGCTGCGTGACCAAGCTCTCCTGGCCACCAAGACTGATGGCCCACTGCGCCCCCAACGGCCCGCCAACACCAGCCGTCGGATGCTCTGAGCTGTAACTACGGCGCACCGTCAATCCTCCACCCATCGAGACATCAGTAGCGCTCATCGAATACTGGCCAGACTGCGGATTAAACGACCCCGGACCCAAAGCGACAGTACCGGCCGGGTTGACGATCATCGGAAAACTTTCGCTCGAGACGTTCCTAGCCTGATCTTCAGCTGTGATCGTGATGGTGTGTCTACCGGTCGCGTAATTATGACCAAAGATCGGCAATGTGCCGCCCGCCGCTTTACACGGCCCAGGCGAGCACGGAGTCGACCAGTTCGCGACTTCTCGACCATCGATAGTCATACGCAACGACTTCATCCCCGAACTCGGCGTCGAGCCAGACCCATCCGTAGCTTCGGCTTTCAGCTGATATTCGCCCGATCCGATCTGCCCACCGGGACCAAGACCCGACAAACCGATATTATGAGGAGGAGTACTGTCGATCTTGACAGTCGTTTTAGCAGTTTCACTCAAATGTACGGGATCTTCAACGGTCGCTACGACCGTGTCTTCCCCGTCGGGAAGGCCAGTGGTATTCAACGTCATTGCGCGGAGTTCGCACGAGGTTTCCGAATAGCACTCTTCGCACTGGACCTCATCGCATTCCGCGAAACCGTCCGCCCCCGACGCTTTCCAACTAGGCGCACTTGGTGATTTAAAGCTAACACTGCTGAGCCCCAGCCCCGGATCGCTCGCGTCTAGCTTTACGCTGAACTGGTTGCCAGCCTTAATCCATTCTTCCAAAGGGAGAAAGCTCGCCGACGGACCTTTTTCTTGATTGATATACACCGCCGCGCTGCTCATCTTGCTTGTGCCTCCGGCCAACGCTCCTGCTTCGCGCGCGATCTGTGTATAAAAGACTTCGCTTTTATCGTTTACTCCGTGCGTGACCGTACCAGCCGCACAAGCAGCCAGCGCACATATAGTCGAACTTGCTTTGTAACTTTCGATCCATTCCTGTTCGCCTTCCTTGACTTTAGAATTCACATTGTAAATCCCGAGCAGATTCTCAAAATGATTGCCCGCATAGCCGCTGTATTCAGTCGATGCGGTGACCTCGTAGATGCGTGATTCACCCTGTGTCGGATAATAGAAGAACGCGCTTTCTCCCGCACCGACCGAACTACTGATCTCGTCCTCTAGACCGTAATGGCCAGCGCCTTTTTCCAGAATTTCATAGTTCCCTCCTTTGAACGCCGACGACGGCGTATAAAAGCCCCACGTATACCCGACTTCCGCTGATTCATTACCCGTCCGACCACGTTCTACGACTGTAGGATCGACAAAAATGGGAAAATGGTACTGTCCGGTCGTATGCGGCACACTCACGATGAGAGTATCCTGCGACACACTCATCGCCACCGGCACATCAAAACCTTCAGCGTCCTGAGCATGCGGCGTCTCAATGGCCGCAACCACTGAACCCGCATCAACAATCTGCACCGACCCATCCCCGCTCATACGCAAGCTCGCATCCGCAGGCAACCCAACCCGGAAATACAAATCCTGAGGAGCACGTTGGCTACGCAACACCATATTCTCACTAAAGCCATAAGTACTCAGCTTGAAAAGGCTATCGACATCATAAACACCCCCTTCCTGATCTTCCGTGTCACCATAAAACACCGACGAGCCATCCACACGCCCTTCGGCACCGCTCAACGGCGAACCATTCCCTGCGACAGGAGTCAAAGACACGTCACTGTCAGTGAGCGACGAACCTTCCTCAACACGCAACGGAAGATGGACCGGAGCAAGAACAGCCCTACCTTCGAAACCATTACTACCCGCATTCAAACCCAGATCGAGCGGCACACGACCAGATGGCGAGTCAATGGCAATAGGCAGGAGACTATCCACAACAGCGCGGTGTCCTTCGGGCAAAAGCAGCGACATCCCAAAATTGCTCGGAAACCCAGTGACGCTCACACCGGACCCGAGAGCCGGCGGACCACCATCCTGTTCGCTCACCAAACCCCCAAACGAGCCATTGAGGACCCCTTCAGCCTGCGAGGCAGACAACCCCTCGTACGCGGAAGCGCTAGCTTCGCGACCCTGAACCGCTTCAGGATTCGAACGCAAAACCGCTTCCGTTTCAACCGGCGAAGGGCCCACCAACGACCCAGCAGCAGAGAACACAAAGGGATTACCCACCACCGACGCGGATCCATCGGCGACGGCACGACCACGCTTCCTCGAGGCATTACGACGCCGGCTACGGCGGGAACCCCGAGACCCGCGATGCGCGCTGGAAGAACCAGAGCCGTGCGCGTGCCGGCGATGAACAACCCGATGAGCCTTTGTGGTTACCTTACCCGTCGCACGCCCAACAGACCGCGATCGTCCCGCGGCAACCGCCAAACCGACACTCGCCGCAGCCGCCACGACACACAGCGCCAAGCACGCCACCAGCAACCTCACACGGCTCATCCCGCCCCCGATCTCGCTGTCGATCTGCTCGCCGGCGACGCCGGCAATGTATATCTACGCGATTCAGAGGGTGATGTCTATCCCCGTTTCGGTGATCTTTCGGTGACAGGCGGTGAGAAAAACGGTGACACCGTTTCTCACTCGACAGATGTAATTCGCGCCTCGCCGACGATCTGGGATTAGTGCGCTATGGGCGTCGGCTATAGGGGATCAGCAGGCCCTAGGGTCACGAGATCAGTTCGCCTCGTCACGCCTAGCTTACGATTCGTACTCTGTATATGGGAGCGTACGGTCTCGACGCCGATATGTAGTGCACTTGCGATCTCAGGATTAGACCGACCCGCCTGTACGAGTTGGAGCACTTCCCGCTCGCGCCGGGTCAGCCCCTTAAAGTCATGACCACGCGACTGTCCAGCGGATGCCGCCGGGACAAACACTTGCTTGCCCTCCGCGGCGAACCTGACCACCGCCGATATGTCAGCCCAGGCAGCCTCTTGCGGGACGCACGCCGTTATTCCGAACGCCATCAGCTGTCTCCCGTACCGTTCAGAGACTCCTGGGAGAAGGGCAACGAGCCCGATACTGGGCTGCGCCGCCCGCAAGCGTATAGCCACAGAACTACCGGCCAGAGCGGCCTCACCGAGGATCGCGACATGTGGAGACTCATTAGCTATCGCTACTTCAAGCTCGCCCAGCTCAAGTCCCGACTGCAAGAGCCGCATATCTCGCTCATGGTTCAGGCATGCGACCAATCCACGGTCGAACACCTGCGCAAAGCGAGCGGTAACGATCGTGATCTCGGTAGCACTTGCGTAGCCAAACACGTTGCGATCTCCTTGTCTACAGTGACCGTAGGGAGGCTGCGATCAGCCTCGGACAGGAGATCGACACCAGACCCCTAGGACCCAGCCCAGCAACGACCGCAACGCGCCCGACATCCTCGCTCCTCCCTGTTTCAGTTGGGCCCCAGCGACTCCCATCTCGGGCCTCTCGCTGAGGCGCGAACACTACACGATCCCACCGTCGAAATGCAAGTGAGTCGAATAAATTCGGATAGTAATAATGAAGTGTAATTGTGGAAGACAGTTCGATTCCAACAAACAGGACGGTAGCCGGGCACTACACCTGGCCACGGTGAAGATCCAAGGCGTTCATTCAGCGGCTGAGCAGCCTGAACAGAGCTAACTGACCTCGAGCACGATCTTCCCGCGTGTGTGCCCGGCCTCGCTGAGCGCATGCGCCTGACTGGCCTGGCTGAGCGGGAACGTCTCCGCGATCTCCACGCGCACCGCCCCGTCGGCGACGAGCCCGGCGATCCGCGCAAGCTGCTCAGAACTTGCGCTCATCACGAGCAGCTCGGCACGAGCGCCGCGCGCGGCCGCAGCTTGCTCGGGCGGCGCATTGGCGATCGTGACAAGCACGCCACCTTCGCGCAATGTGGGCACCAGCGACTCGGTCGTCTCGCCGCCGACAGTGTCAAATGCCACGTCCACGTCGCTCGCGACATCACCGACGTCCTCGCTTTTGTAGTCGATGTACTCATCGGCGCCAAGACCGAGCACGAACTCGCGGTTGCGCGCAGAGCCGGTGGCGATTACGCGCGCGCCGGCGTGCTTGGCGAATTGAACGGCGAGATGGCCGACGCCGCCGGCTCCGCCGGCGACCAACGCGGTCTGGCCTGCCTGCAGGCCGCCGCTATCGAATAGCGCTTGCCAAGCGGTCAGGCCGGAGACGGGCAGCGCCGCCGCCTGCTCGTAACTGATGCTCGCAGGCTTCCTCGCGATCAGAGTTGCCGGGACAGTCGCAAACTCGGCGTAGCCACCGCTGGAGGCGATGCCGAGTACCTCGTCCCCCGCGGCAAACCCATCCATACGCGAGAGCTCGACTACTCCCGACACATCGTTGCCGAGCACCGCGGGCAACTGCGTCTCGCGTAGCCCACGCCGGATCTTCCAGTCGATCGGGTTCACCGACGCGGCACGAACTTCAATCAAAACTTCCTCCGCAGCCGGCTCGGGCCGCTCGGTCTGCTCGTAGTGCAAGACGTCCGGGCCTCCCGTCTCATGAATTAGCACGGCACGCATGGAGTCTCCTCTCCGAGGGAATCGAACCAACCCAGTCTAGGTCTCCGGCTCGGCCTGCGGCGAATCCTCGGTCGGCTCATCTTGGGTCGGGTCCTCAGCGGTAGCCGCCGCGGCCTCCCCGCGGACATCCTCGATCGGTGCCGAGGGCAGCGCGTCTGCCTGCGCCTCCGCTGCCGCCCTGTTCTCCTCCTTGACTGCTAGCCATATCTCCTCGCGGAAGATCGACACTCCGCGCGGCGCCTCGATCCCGAGGCGCACCGTGCTGGCACTGACCTCCATCACGGTCACGAGGATGTCCTCGCCGATCACGACGCGCTCTCCCGGACGTCGCGCCAGTATCAGCATGCTTCAGATTATGAAGCTATTCGCGCCGTCTCGTCTGTGAGCACGAACAAAGGGGCCTGCAACTGGGCCTCCGGGTTGGCGTTGATCACCTGGTAGCCGCGGCCTTTATGGACCACGAGCGGTGCGCGCAGGTTGGCCGTGATGTCAAGCGGATTTGGTGTGGCGCGCACTGTCACGTACAGCGTTACGTCCTCTGCGCCCGCCTCGATGCCGGTCCGCTCGACGTCCTCTGGCGCCATGTGCAAAGAGAACTCCGAGAAGAAGGGCTCAGGACGTACGACCGGCAGCGCAAGCGCCGGCTCGTCGACCGAGTGCAGCCACAAGAAGCCGGTCCCAGGGTTGCGGTCAAGCAACGTGTAGCGCGAACCCCCGAGGCCGATCAGACCGAAGGGAAACTCGATCACATCCTCCTCGGCGACCTGCACCTCTCCGAAACGGATGCTCTGGAATGTCACAGACAAGTTGACTCTCCTCGGCCGGCTACTGCAGGAACTGGAGTAGGGATTCTTGGATGATGCTCGCGCCGGCGCGCAGCGCCGCCTCATAGGCGGCCTGCTCGTTGGAGTAGGCGATCGACGTCTGGGCGATATCGGCGCCATCGACGTTGGACAAGCTCGCGGTGATTGAGCCCTGCAGGGATTCGATGCGGCTTGTAGCCGTCTGCATCTGGTCGGTGACACTCCCGGCCGTCGCTTGCAGTTGACTCAACGTATCGATGCTCCCTTCCAGGTTTTTCAGGTCGCCGGAGCCAAGCGCGGCGATGTCTTCGGTGCTGCCACCGCGCAGGTGTTCTGAGATCGTGCGCAGCGTGTCGAGCAGCTTGCCGTCGCCCGAGCCCTGTCCGTTGCCGAGCAGCGAGGAGATATTCGTGCTGACGTTGACCGACACGCCCGGGCCGATCGCGCGCGTGACCGTGCCATTGTCGCCCTGGTAGGTGTCTTCGGCTCCCTGCGCGTAGGTGGGGGTTGTGGTGGCGGTGCCCGAGAACACGTACTGCCCGGCGTATTGAGTGTTCGCGTCCTGCTTGACGGCTTCGGTCAGCTGGTCCACCTCGGTGGCGATGCTTTCGCGGTCGCTCTGGTTGACCGTGCCGGTCGAGCTTTGCACCAGCAGCTCACGCACGGTTTGCAGCACGTTTGAGATGTTCGACATCGCTCCGCTAGCCGTGTTCTGCCAGGAGATCCCTTCCTGGGCGTTGGCCGCGTAGGAGCTCAGACCGTCGAGCTGGCTCTGCAGGTCGATCACCTGGCTGGCGCCGTAAGGGTTGTCGGACGGCTCCAGGATCGTCTTGCCCGATGACAGTTCACTGGAGGTGCGCTCCAGGTTCGCGAGCGACGAGTCGATGTTGTTCAGCGTCGTGGCCGTGACCATCGCCGGAGTGATGCGTTCGGTCATGTGCAAGCCTCCCCGGATCGAGCGATCTCATCCTCGCTCAAAAGGCCGCCTGCGCGGATGTGAGGAGAGCACATCGCTACAGACCCGCCACGCCGGTGTGCTCGATCAGCGTTTCGAGCATGCTGTCCATCGCGGTCAGCGTGCGCGCCGAGGCTTGGTAGCCGCGTTGGAAGCTGATCAAGTTCGTCATTTCTTCATCTAGTGAGACGCCCGAGACGCTCTGGCGCTGGTTGGCGATCGCGGTGACCGTCGTCTGCAAGTTGGCCTGCTCGTCCTTGGCCTTCTGCACACCTGAGCCGACCTGCTCCACAAGCGCCGCATAGTTCTCCTCAGCGCCGCCCCCGCGTAGCGCCGCGATCGCCTGGGCAACATCGTTGCCTCCGGCAGCTTCAGTCGAGGAAGTCTGCACCTGGGCAGCGGTGACCGCCACCTGCAGCGTCGCGGCGGTTGTGCCGGAGAAGAAAGGTGTCTTTGTGTGCAGCGCGTTGAGGCTGCTCGCCAATGCGCTCGCGACATTGTCAAGCGCCGTCCGGTAGCTGCTGAGCGCCCCGGTCGGGCTCGTCAGGCCAAGCAGCGCACCGAGCTTGCCACCGGCGGCCTGCGTCAAGGTCTGAGGCCAGTTGACGGTCGTGCCTTCGACCAGTGGCTTAGCGGCGTCGCCGAAGCTGACCGTATCGGTGCCATCCGGTTGCTCGCTGACGGTGACCTGCGCGAAGCTCGAGAGCTTGTCGAGCAGCAGATCGCGACGGTCGAGCATTTCGTTTGGCTTTTGGCCGGCTTCTTCGGCGAGCTTGATCTGGCCGTTGAGTTGAGCGATCTGGTTGGCGTCGCTTTGCACTTCGCCTGAGGGTCCGGTAAGGGCCGCGTACTGCGCTTCGGCCTGGTTTGAGATCGTCGCCAGTTGCGCGCTCAATTCGTGGAAAGTGTTCGCCAAAGCAACACCCGCGGCCACCACACCCTGCTTGGCGGGAAGGCTCGTCGGAGCGTTGGCGAGTTCGCTCCAGGAGCTCCAGAAGGCCGACATCTGGCTGGCAAGCCCGGAACTCGAGGGTTCGTTGAACGCCGCCTGAGCTTGGGTCAGCTCTTCGGACTGGGTACTGGCTTCGCTTAGCGCACTGTTCTGTGTGCGGTACTGCGCGTCCAGGTAGATGTTGCGCACACGTGTGATCGTCGCGACGCTGACGCCGGTACCGAGCTGTGCGCCCCGGCCGGTTAGCGGTGAGATCGCGGGGATGACGATCGGCTCGTTGGTCTGCAGGACCGCCGTCTCGCGCGAATAGCCTTCGGTATCCGAGTTGGCGATGTTGTTGCCGGTGACGTCGAGCGCCGCTTGCTCGGCGATCAGCCCGCTGAGCGCGGTTTGCAGTCCTTGCAGGGTTGGAATCGACACAGGCTTAGGCGCGCAGGTCGAGGACGTGCAGGTTGCCGTTTGGGCGTGGCCGTGTGATCGGCTTGGAGGAGCCGTGTGTGTCGTAGCCGTTGACTCCGTCGAGCGCGAGGACGCCCATCAGGTGGTCGAGGAAACCTAGTTCGATCTGCATCAGCGCGCGGTTGCAGGAGTGCTCGCGCTGTAGCTCGCGCAACAGCCCTCGCAACTCCGCGCTCAAAGCCGAGGCTCGCTCGGCGAGAGCCGCGTCCATCAACGTGCACAGGCGCTCGAGCGTCACCGACTCGGCGGCGATCCCAAGCCGCTCGCCGCTGCGAGCAAGCAGGCGCGAGCGCTCCTCCTCCAGCAATTGGCGCCGGCCCATCTCCCCGCGCAGGATGCCCGCCAGACGTACGACTGTGTCCACATCGCGTGCGCGGATCGCCTTGCCCTGCTCTAGCACGACCGCGAGCAGGCTGCGCGCCGAGCCGATTTGCGCGTCCAGATGCGCGAGCACTTCTACGGCCAACGCACGGTCCTGGGCGAGCTCCTCAGGTGCGGCCAGCGCTGCCAAGCTCATGCGCTTGTGCCCCCGGTGGGGCCCGCGGGTGCGGTGATAGATGGGCTGTTATTTGTTGGGATTGGCGTGCTCGCGCCGGTACTTGCGCTTGTACCACCTGTCGTTGCCCCACCTTCCCCGGCGCCGTGCGCGGCTGCTCCTGCTAGCTGGCGGGTCATCTGAGCGGCTAGCCCGAGGCCGCCCGCGCTCATCACGCCGCTGGTCAAAGCCTGCGGCAGCATCGAAGCGAGCGGACCGCTTGCGCCGCCGCCGCCGCCGCCCGCAGAGCCTTCCGAGGATTCTCCTTCCGCGCCGCTTTCCCCACCGAGGCCACTACTAGCCGTTAGCGATTGCGAGAGCTCTTCGACCAGCATTTGTTCGAAGGCAAGCGCTGTCTCGTAGGCCTTTTGTGTGGCGGCGGAGCCTTTGCGCACCCAGGCAGGCTCGAGCGTCTGATTGACGGCCGGCAAGCCGCTCGCGGGCAGCGGCGAGCCCGAGGACAGCGGGACGCTCACGACGGGCGCAGCTCGTTGGCGATCGACATCATCTGACTCTCCGTTTGGATCGCCGAGCTACTCATCTGGTAGGCGCGTTGGGTGCTCACCATCAGCGCCATCTCCTTCGACATGTCTACGTTGGAGCCCTCCAAAGCACCTTGACGAATTTTCGCGGCGCCCACCGCCACAGGCTGAATCGCACCACTGGCCGTGGTCGGCGTCAGCGTGCCACCGCCGCCTGCGAGCAGGTGGTCCGGCGAGGGGACGGTGACTAGCTTGATCTGGCCCAGCGTGCGCTTGCCGGCGCTCACACTGCCGTCGATGCCGATTTTCACTTCGTCGGGCGAGACCCCAGTCGGCAACTTGATCGGCGGTTCGAGCGAATTGCCTTCCGCGTCGACGATCGTGCCGTTGGCATCGATGGCGAGGCTGCCATCGCGGGTCAGCGCCGGCTGGCCACCGGGACCCTTGACCTGAAAGTAGCCTTCGCCTTCGATCGCCAGGTCGAGCGGATCGCCGGTTTCCTGGATCGGTCCCTGGGCATGGCTGCGCCCGATCACTTGCGCGCTTGCGCCGGCGCCGATGCTCGATTCTGTGCCGGCCTCATCCACGGCGTTGTAGAGCAGATCGCTGAAGGCGACACGCTCGGATTGGTAGCCGCTGGTGGAGATGTTGGCGAGGTCGTTTGAGACCGCGTCAAGCTGTTCCTGTTGCGCGGACATGCCCGCCGCCGCGGAATAGAGACCTTCGAGCATCAGGCGTCGCCGCTCACTTCGAGCATCAGGCGCCGCCGTTCAGCGAGCCGACCTGCGAGGCGGACTCCTGCAGGGTCTGGCCGATCGATTGGATCGCCTGTTGGCCTGACTGGAAAGTGCGCAGCGAAGTGATCATTTCGACCATGATCTTCGCGGCGTCTACCCCGGAGCCCTCCAATGAGCCCTGGCGCACCGTGCCGGTCGGCTTGCCCGAGGCGCTGCCGGTGTAGAGGTTTTCTCCCTGCTTGGCGGCCCCTGGCACTTCGAAGACGCCGATCGCGCTCGGCGCGACGGTACCGTCGGCGCCGACCTTCACTGGAGCTCCACTCTGGTCGAGCACGGGATCGCCGCTGGCGTCGGTCAGCACCCCTTGCGCCGAGCTCGTGAACTGCCCGTCGCGGGTGTAGCGCACGCCTTGAGCGGTCTTGACCGCGAAGAAGCCGCTGCCGGAGATCGCGAAATCGAGCGGTTCGCCGGTTTCCTGCAGCGAGCCTTGGGTCATGTCGGTGTAGGTCTTGCCGAGCGCTACACCGGCGTCGACCGATCCGATCGACGGCCCGCCCTCGCTGTTGGCGAGCAGCACGTCGCCGAAGCTGTGTTGGGAGGATGCATCGGGCTTGTAACCGGGAGTCGAGGCGTTGGCCAAGTCGTTTGAGAGCTGGTCCTGGCGGACCTGCTCGGAAACCATCCCGGAGGCGGCGATATACAAGCCAAGATCCATGTCTCCCCGGGTGTTCGACCGCGCCCTCTCCTTCCGGCGGCGATTCTTTAGGCTCAGCCGACGGCGCTGAACAGCGACAGCTCGTCGGAGAGCTTGTCGTACAGACGCCGGCGCAACTGCGTGTGGATCTGCGAGACACGGCTCTCAGAGACGCCCAGCCGAGCGCCGATGTCGCGCAATGTCCAGTGCTCCAGATAGAGCAGCACAGCCACTTCGCGCTCGACAGGCGGCAGCAGCGCAAACGCCGCGCGGAAGCGTTCCTTGGCTTCGCGGCGCTCAGCGCACACGATCGGGTCGCTGTGGCTGTCGGTGCTCTCCAAGGTGTCGATCCGCTCGATCGTGGCGTTCTCGTCAGAACGCACCGTGCGGTTCAGCGAGCCGACCTCGGCCAGCGCGACCTCGTCCAGTCGGCCCACGAGCTCCAGCGGCTCCATGTCGAGCATCGCCGCCAACTCCTCGCGGCTCGGCTGGCGGTCGTGGTTTGAGAGGAACACCTCGCGCGCATGGTTGATCGCGCGCTCGTCGCGGCGCAACGAGCGAGGCGCCCAGTCGTGGCGGCGCAGCTCGTCCAGCACCGCGCCATGGATGCGTGTCCAGGCGTACTGCTCGAGCGTTGCCCCCTTCTCCGGGTCATAGCGCTCGATCGAGTGGATCAGCGCCTCCAGCCCGCAGGAAAGGAAGTCCTCGACGTCGCACTGAGCCGGCACCTCGCGCACCTTGCGGTAGACGATGTAGCGCACCATCGGCGTGAAAGTGAAGATCAGCTGGTCACGCAGGCGCAGATCACCGCTCTGGCGGTATTCGCGCCACGTCCTGAGGGCCTCCGCCGCGGAGATCCTCACGGCCCCTTTTGCGATCGTTTCCATTTTTGCTGCTCCGATTTCGAGGGAACTGCGAACAGGTGCCCCCGCGTGCGCCAAACCTGCCCGCGGTCTGAGATGCGCTATTTGCGAAGATTTCGGCGCGGACCGTATCGGCCGCCCCGGTCGTATCCGTCCGAGTTGCTCAATCGGGACCAGTTAGCCGACTCTGCACATATCTACGCATAATCACCACATTCGCCACTAGCTAAATGGGGTATTTCGCGAGTACCCGCACGCTGCACGCGCGGGGTGCACGCCGCGGAGCGCGGCCACGGTCGCGAGCATGAGTCATGTGCAACAGGTCACGAGCCACGGGATCGCTGCTTGCGCTCGCTCAGATATTGGCCAACCCGGTCGATGACCATGCGTGAAGATGGCCGCCCGCTCCCCCGCCCCCATCCCTCCCGGCGACGATGCCGCCAAGGCCGCAGACCTTGCCTCATCGCCCATTTCGCCCCGCACCGACGACAGTGGCATGCTTGCGATCGAGCTCTCGGCACGCGCCCAGCGACTACTCGTCGCCGGCAAGCTCGAGGACTACCGCGCGCTGTTTGACGAGCTCGAGTCGATCGCCGACCCCCACCGCCGCTATCAGGCCGGTGTCGGCCTGATAGAGCAGGGCTTTGCCGCAAGCCGCGATGTTCCCTCTGCGCGCGTTGGGGACGTGTTCTTTGCAATTGCAACCGGCACCGTCGAGTTGCTCGACCGACAGCCAAGCGAGCCCAAGCTGCTCAACTACGCCGGCGTCGCCTTTTATGAGCTGTGGAGTCTCGACGCCGCTCGAGCCCTGTTCAAGGCCGCCAAGCGCCTAGACCCGCGCTCCGAGCAGGTGGACGGCAACCTGTCCGCGCTCGCGGGGCGACGACGAACGCTGCGCAGCGCCGGTCGCGCAACGCCCCAACACCCCGCGCTAGTCGAACTGGCAGACCGAGCGCTCAAGATTGCCAAGCGCGCACGACCCGCCACGGGCATGCGCCTGAGCTTGTGCATGATCGTGCGCGACGAGCAAGAGATGCTGCCGCGCTGTCTGGCCTCCGTGGCCGACACGGTGGATGAGATCGTGATTGTCGACACCGGCTCCACCGACGCCACGGTCGAGATCGCGCGCTCGTTTGGCGCGCGTGTGCTCTTCCACGAGTGGACCGGCTCTTTTGCGCAGGCACGCAACGTCTCCTTCGACGCGGCCGAGGGCGACTGGCTGCTGTGCCTGGACGCCGACGAGGTGCTCGTGGAAGAGGACAAGCCGCTGCTGCGCTCACTCACCGGGCGCACCTGGCGCGAGGCGTTCTACCTCTCGGAGACCAATTACACCGGCGATCTCGAGGACGGCACCGCCGTCACCCACAATGCGCTGCGCGTATTTCGCAACCGGCCTGAGTATCGCTTCGAGGGACGCCTACACGAGCAGATCGCCCACTGCCTGCCCGGCTACCTACCCGAGCGCATCGAGGCAAGCGGCGTGCGCATCGAGCACTACGGGTATCTCGGGGCTGTGCGCGACAGTCGCGAGAAGTCGCGTCGCAACATCGAGCTGTTGCGCTTGCAGCAGGCCGAAAGCCCGTCCACACCCTTCCTGCACTACAACCTCGGCTCCGAGTACGCCGCTGCGGACGAACCACAGGCCGCGCTTGCCGAGTTCGAGCGTGCCTGGAAGTTGCTGCAGAACCTTCCCGATCGCGACAGCCACCAGTTCGCGCCGGCCCTGATGAGTCGCATGGTCAAGGCGCTGCGTGCGTGTGGGCGTCCCGACGGACGCAATTGCTCGTGCCGAGGAGGGGCTGCTGCGCTTCCAGGGTTTCACCGACCTCGTGCTCGAGCAGGCGATCGCCGCGATCGCGCTGGAGCAGAGCGAGCGCGCGATCGAGTTGCTCGAACGCTGCATCGAGATGGGCGACGCGCCGCGCCGCTACACCGCCACGCAGGGCAGCGGCAGCTATCTGCCGAGGCTGCAGCTGGCCGAGCTCAGACGGATCGCAGGAGATTACGAGGAGGCGACTCGGCTGCTGGAGTACTGCCTGCGCGAGTACCCGCGCTTCATCGGCTCGGTGCTGCCCTACGCGAATCTATTGCTAGCAAGCGGCATCGAGCCAAGCGAGGTTCTGGCGCGGGTCGAACAGCATATGCCGGACCCGCCGCCGGCAGCTCGCTTCATGCTTGGCACCGCCCTGTACGAGTCCGGCGCCACCGTCGCTGGAGAGTTTCAATTCAGGGCGGTGCTCACACGCCAGCCGCATTCGAGCCGAGCGCGCGTGGCGCTCGGCGAGGCCCTACTTGCACAGCGACGCTACGACGAAGCGGCCAAGGTTGCCAGCGAGCTTGTGGACGACGACACGCTGGCGGTGATCGCGCGCCGCACAGAACTGTTCGCGCGCATCGCCGGCGGCGACACCGAGAACACAGGGGGGGCGCTTGAAAGAGCGCGTGCGGCAGGGATGCCGGCCTATGAGCTCGAGTTGTTCGCGATCTGGCGCCAGCTCGCGGGGGCCGCGATCGACACACCCGCGCGCCACAGCGTTGTTGCCACCGAAACGCGTGATCCGGTAACACCCCCCCTTTCCGGACACCCGGCATCGGCAATCCCCGCACAGCCTGAGCCACCACTCCCCGGACAGGCGGTGGTTCCGCTTCGGCTGATGCTCGAAGCGCTACTGCGCGTGCACGACTTCACCGGCTTTGAAGTGCTGCTCGGCGCGCTCCAACTCACGCCGCTGCAGGCGCGCGAGCGTCGCGAGCTGCTCGCCGGCATGTACCTGCGGCGTGGGTTCCTGGCATCCGCCGCTGGAGAGTGGATGGCCGTCTGCGAGCAGGAGCCCGACGTCCCGGCACTGCTGGGCCTCGCTCGCATTGCCGCCGCGAGGGGCATGGCACACGAGATGAGCGACTTCGCAGCCGCTGCGCTCGCGCGGGACCCCGACAACGAGGATGCCGCAAGCCTCCTCTCTCAGGCACATGCCGCAACCGCGTAGGCGTCCCGGCCCCTGCCAGCGCGGTCCGTCCGCTTGCCGGCAAACGACACATATTCGCCAGGGCGGCAGGGTAGGTCCGCGGGACAGAAGGGTGAGCACGAATAAAGTTTTCGCGAAAGACGCCGATCACTTGAGGAGATATCAATCGCGAGGCGGCCCAGGGAACGGGTCGTCGCACACGTTTTCAGGGAGAAAACGCCATATGACCTCGTCGATCCTGCCCTTCAATGGCCCGTGTTCGCTTGCGGGCTCCTCGTACTCGATGCCGTTCACTGGCGACGCCGGCGATACAGCTGCGTTTCAGTCCGACGTCAGCGCGAGCGATCGTCTGCTTGCAAGCCAAGACGGCAGCGGCACACCGCCGCCGGAGGTGCTGGACCAGGTCGCGGCCGCGGGAAGGATAAGCCGCGAAATGCGCGAAAGCGGACATGAGCTGCGCTTCTCCAAAGGACAGGGGGGGCGGGTCACCGTCGAGTTTGAGGACCGCGAGAGCAAAACCGTGAAGAGCATGTTGATTTCAGAGGCGCTTGAGATTGCCGCCGGAAAGCCGGTGCAAGACGTCACCGGGAACTCCTCGGTCTAGAGCCCATGTCATCGCTTGCAGTCAGCTCGGCGGCCGGCTCGCCGATCTCCATCTCGGGGCTCGCCTCAGGGCTCGACACGAGCTCGATCATCTCGGCACTGATGGCCGCCGAACGCGAGCCGGTCACACGGCTCACCGACGCACAGGAAAAGCTGCAGGGCCAGCAGAAAGCGCTGGCGAGCATCCAGAGCAACCTCCAGGAGCTTGCGTTTGCGGCATCCGAATTCAGCATGCCCTCGCTGTTTGAAAGCTCACAGGCCGTGACTTCCAGCGAACCCACGCGTGTGAGCGCCGCCACGAGCAGCGGGGCCGCCATCGGCGGCTACGAGGTGGAAGTCACGCAGCTGGCCAACTCTGCTCAGCGCACCTTTACCTTCACGAGCCCAACCGCCGAAGACACACTCACGATCGACGGCAACAGCTTCACCGTCAAGGCGGGCGAGAGCGTCAAGGAATTCGCCAATGCGATCAACTCAGACAGCAGTGCGACGGTCTATGCAGCCGTACTCGAAGGCAGCACACTGGTGCTGTCCAATCGGGCGACTGGCAACACTGGCGCAGAATTCATCACAGTCACCGACCCCAGCGCGACACTAGTCGAAAAGGCTGGGAGCGCCAAGGAAGGCAAGAACGCCGAATACTCGGTCGACGGGGCCGCGGGGACATCAACCTCGAACACTGTCACCAACGCGATCGCCGGTGTCACCTTGACCCTGGGCGGCCTGACCACCACTGGCCCCGTCACGATCGACGTGCAGGCACCGGGGGCCAGCGTCAGCGCCGTCGAATCGCAGGTCCAGTCCTTCGTCAAGCTCTACAACTCGACGGTCGAAGCGATCCAGAAGCAACTCTCCACCAAGCCCCTCACAAAGCCGACCAACGCCAGCGAATTTGGCACCGGCACGTTGTTTGGCGACGTCGAACTGGAGAGCCTCCTGGGCAACATGCGCCAGAGCATGTACGAACCGATCACCGGCCTCGCCGCCGAAATGTCCAATCCGAGCGAGATCGGCATCAGCACAGGCGCGGTCTCCTCCGGCGGCGCCTCCCAGGCGTCGATCGAAGGGCTGCTGACGCTTAATTCGACGAAGCTCTCCGAAGCGGTCAAGACGAATCCAGCCGGCGTGCAGCAGATGCTCGAGAAGTGGTCGCAGGGCTTGCAGAGCACGCTCGAAAGCGTGGGCGGACCTGGGGGGACGCTCGAAGCGCGGACCAACGGCGATAACACGCAGATCACCCAGCTGACCAGCCAGATCGCGACGATGAACGAAATGCTTGCCGTGCGCGAAAAGGCGCTGCAGGCAACCTATGCGGAGCTTGAAAGCGCGATATCGCGCAATACCTCACAGGCCAACTGGCTGACCAGTCAGGAAGCCTCGCTGGCAGCTAACGCACCATGAGCAACCTGACCGCCACGCCGAATGCCTACCGTCAGGGCGCAGTGCTTGCCGCCACGCCCGGAGAGCTTGTCGTGATGCTCTACGACGGCGCGCGGCGCTTCCTGCGCCAAGCGAACGTCGCGATGCGCGAGGGCCAGGTCGAGCGTGCACATAACACGCTGCGCCGGGCGGAGTTGATCATCGCGCACCTAGACGGCATCCTCGACCACGACAAGGTGAGGTCGCCGAGCGGCTACACGCGATCTACCAGTTCTGCTTGGCCCATCTCAACAGCGCCCGCCATAATCAGGACGCCGGCAAGCTGGAAGAGGTTAGCGAGATGCTGGGCGAGCTACGCGAGGCTTGGGCCCAGGTGGCTGAGGAGATTGCCCGCGCGTGAGCACCCTCGCGGGCACAGGCACCCATGCGGGCACCCCCCATATCGGGGGGCAGGCAAGCGAGCAAGCCGTACTGCGCCCCTATGAGGCGCTCCACGAGCACGCCGAGCTTGAACTGGAACTGGTAGGACGCGGCGAGATAGAGCGTCTGGGAGCGCTCGGCGAACGTTGGGAGCAGCTGACACGCGACCTGCCTGTTCGCCCGCCCGTGGCTGCTGCACCGCTGCTGCGAGCAGCCAGGCTGATCCACGAGCGCACGCGTATCGAGCTGATTCGCTTGCGCGAGTCGCTGTTGGCTGAGATCGGCGCCAGCGCGCGCGCGCGGCGTACGGCCGACGGCTATGCGGGACAGCTCGAGCGCCGCTCCCGCTTGGATCGCAGCGCCTGACCGACCAACCTTCCGCGTAGCGGCGCCCTGAGTACGCGGCGCCTGACTTGAAGACAGACACTAAAGACCCGACGAGAGCGGCCGATCACCAGGGACGGTATATGGCTCCCATCGACTCGACCCAGCAGCTGCTCGAGACCGCGATGCGCGGCTCCTGGCAGCGCCAGACTGCCCTGACGAGCAACATCGCCAACGCCGATACGCCCGGCTACAAACGCCAGGAAGTCAACTTCGAGTCCGAGCTGCAGAGTGCGATGAACAGCAACGAACCCCTCGAAAAGGTCGAGTTTCAGACCGAAGTTCAGCCCGAAGAGGACGGACCCAACGGCACCAGTGTCAGCGTCGATCAGGAATCGGCGAAGCTCGCCGAAAATGGGCTCGACTACCAAGCTCTCACGCAAGTGCTCGGAGCGCGCAACAGCATCGTGAGCGCCGCCATTGGGGTCACCGCGTGACGAATGTCGACAGGATGAGGTTGTGTGCGTCGGCCGAGCTCACCGGCCGCGGACGCGCGGACGAGCGCACCGGCATCCGTGGCAACACCCCGGTTCGCCAGTCGAGCACCAACGACGGGAGCCTCTGATGGGGATCTTCGAAGCGATCGGCATCGCCGGCAGCGGGTTGACCGCCGAGCGTGTGCGCATGGACGTGACTTCCGAGAACCTCGCCAACGCCGATACCACGAAGGCCGCGGGCGGACAGCCCTACCAGCGCCAGGAGGTCGAGCTTGCACAGGCAGGCGAAGGCGGCTTCGGCAGCGCTCTTTCAGGAGCCATCCAGCAAGCAGAAAGCTCGGCCCCGGCCGGAGGTGTCCAAGTAACTGGGATCGTCAGTGACGCCACTCCCGATCAGCAGGTCTATGACCCTGGCAATCCCGAAGCCGACGCCAAGGGCTACGTGAAGATGCCGAACATAAGCACTGTCACCGAAATGACCGACCTGATCTCCGAGTCGCAGTCCTATCAGTCCGATGTGACCGCGATGCAGACGGCCAAGTCGATGTTCAGCGCGACGCTCGGGGTGCTCAAATGATCGTCCCGGCGGTCAGTGGGCTGGCGAGCAAACTCTCAGAAGGCCTCTCCAACAGCGCCTCGTCACAGACGGTCGGCGGCCTGACACAGGGCGGCCAAAGCGCTGGCGCCACAGGCTCGGGGCTGGGGCTGGGGCTGGAAGGCAACAGCGGCCTCCAAGGGACACGCGGCGTCGAAGGAATCGGCGGGGTCGAAGGAGCCAGCGGTGGCGTCGGCGCCTCTGGCGGCGGGTCGGGCAGCTTCGGCAGTGAGCTCTCAGAAGCGATCTCCTCGCTCGAAGGCACCCAGTTGAGCTCCGACAGCGCAGCCCAGTCGCTTGCTACTGGCACCGCCAAGGATCCCGAGAGCGCGGTCGTCACTGTCGAGGATGCACAGATGGCGATGGACTTGGCCTCACAGTTGCGTACCAAGGCCACCGAAGCGGCTCAGAACCTCTTCCAGACCCAGGTCTGATCGGTGGCGCTCACACGATTCCTCTCGTGGTTCACGACTCACGGGTCGCAGGTCTAGGCCGTGCCGCTCTCCCAGCTTGCCTCGCGGCTCACCACTCGCGGATGGCTGATCGTTGGCGGTGCCGCGGTCGGCGCAATCCTGTTCATCTACCTGTTCCTGCACATGGTCTCCGCGCCTAGCTACACGACGCTCATCAGCGGCGTCGATCCCTCCCAGACCGGCAAGATGACGAGCACGCTCAGCGAGCACGGCGTCAACTACGAGCTGCAGAACAACGGCACAGCGCTTGCCGTCCAGTCCAACCAGACCGCCGAGGCGCGCGTGGCCCTGGCCGGCGCCGGCCTGCTCGGCAACACCCAGCCGGACTTCTCGCTGTTTGAAAAACAGAACCTTGGCGAAAGCAACTTCCAGCAAGCGGTCACTTACCAGCGTGCGTTGCAAGGGCAGCTGGCAGAGACGATCGACTCGGTGCAAGGTGTCTCTGGAGCGCAGGTCGAGCTCGTGTTGCCCAGCTCCCAGAGCCAGATCTTTGGCGAAAACCAAGGGATCTCCTCGGCTGCCGTGCTGCTTTCAGGGACCACATCGATGCCACAAAGCTCGGTGCAAGGGATCGCACAGCTGGTCACCTCCAGCGTGCCCGGACTGCAGTTGAACAAGGTCACGATTACCGACGCCTCTGGGCAGCTTTTGTGGCCGCAGGCCGCCGGTAGTGGCGGCGGTGGCGGCAACGGCGTGCAAGAAGCCGAGCAGCGCTATGACCAGAGCATGGGGGCGAGTCTCGGCGCGATGCTTGCCCAAACCCTTGGTGCTGGCAAGGCGCAGGTGTTGGTGTACGCCAACATGAACGTAAACCAGGCCACTCAGGAACAGCTCAGCTATGGCAAGGCCGGCGTGCCCCTGCAGCAGAGCAAGGACATCGAGACGCTCGCCGGCAACGGCTCTGGTGCCGGCGGCGCCACCGGCACCGCGAACCTTCCGACCGGCACCAGCACAGGCGGCAAGTCCAATTACAAGCACGAAACGACGAGCAGCACGCTGGGCGTCAGCAAGACCGTGACCCACACCACGATCGCTCCCGGGACGGTCGAAAGCCAGCATGTCTCGGTTCTGCTCGACCACTCCGTTCCCGCCGCCTCGCTACCGGCGATCCGCGAAGCGATCACCAACGCGCGCCGGCATCCAGGCCAAGCGCGGAGACACGATCTCGATCGGACAGGTCGCCTTTGCCAGCCCGACCACCGCTGCCGCGAGCTCTACCAGCAGCATGCTCGGCTACGCCAAGTACGCGCTGCTCGGCATCGCTTCGCTCCTCTTCCTGTTCTTCACCACGCGCTCGCTGCGCCGACGCGAATCGGACACGATCGACGAGCCGGTCTGGCTGCGCGAGCTGGAGACGCCGATGCGCCTCTCCGAGCTGCAGCGCGAAAGTGCGCCGAGGCCGGTACCGGCGATGGCCGGCGTAGCGCCTCCCAATGGGAACGGCAATGGAAATGGCAACGGGAATGGAAACGGGCACGCTGGCGGCGACCAGCTGCGCCGCCAGGTCGAGCAGCTCGCCGACAGCGATCCTGACCGCGTCGCCCAGCAGCTGCGCAACTGGATGCAAGAGGACTAGCGCGAATGGCCGATTCACCCTCAGAGACGGCGCCAACACAGCCCGGCACGCTGGCCGAGCGCCGGGCAGCCGACCCGTCCGCGCCCTTGCCGGCTCCCCGATCGAGCGCTTGCCTGGCGCGCGCAGGGCGGCCGTGCTGATGGCGGCGCTCGGACCCGAGCGCGCGGCGAACGTGATGCAGCGCATGGACGAGGAGGCGATCGAGAGTCTCTCGATGGAGATGGCGCGGCTCAGCTCTGTCGGCGCTGAGACGACCGAGTCGGTCTTCGGTGAACTGGCAGCCGAGGCCGGCGAGGGCCAGGGGTCCGTCAGCGGCGGGCTGGACTTTGCGCGCGGGGTGATCGAGCGCGCGCTCGACCCTGAGCGCGCGACCGACCTGCTCGGGCGCCTGGAGAGCGCCAGCGAAACGCGACCTTTCGAGTTTCTGCGGCGCGTGCCGCCAGAGCGGATCGCTGCGCTGCTGCGCGGCGAGTCGCCTCAGACGGTCGCGCTCGTGCTCGCCAGCCTGCACACGAATCTCGCCGCCGGGGTGCTCGCCCGCCTGCCCGAGTCAGAGCAGCCCGGACATCGCGCTGCGAATCGCGCGCATGGGCAACGCGGGCACGCGCGTCATCCAGCAGGTCGAGCAGATGATTCGTCACAAGCTTGGGGCAACGGTTGAGCGCAAGTACTCTGCCAGCGGCGGAGCCAAGGCGCTTGCCGGCATCCTCAACCATGCCGACCGCACCACCGAGCGCAACGTGCTCGAGCGCCTCGCCGGCGCCGACAAGGCGCTCGCCGAGGAGGTGCGCGGGATGCTGTTCGTGTTCGAGGACATCGTCAAGCTCGACGAGCGCGCGATCCAGCAAGTGCTGCGCGAGGTCGATCAGAAGGATCTGGTGCTCGCCCTGCGCGGGGCGCCGGAGAACGTGATGGAAATCGTCCTCACGAACATGTCAGAGCGCGGCGCGGCGATGCTCAAGGAGGAGATGGAGATCCAGCCGCCCCAGCGCCAGCGCGACGTTGACGAGGCACAGAGCCGCGTCGTCGCGGTCGTGCGCAAGCTGGACGAGGCCGGCACGATCGTGATCGCCGGCGGCGACGAGGAGGAAGGCGAAGCGGTTGTCTGAGATGACCGCGGTGACACGCGGCGGTCAGATGAGGAACGCTGCCTGAGGGTGGCCGTAGGGCTCAGCAAGCGGAGGTCGAAAAGGTTGTCTGAGAATGCTGTAGCGCGCTGCCCCCGAGGAGCACAGCAGTTGCCTGATACCGCCGTCAGCTACGCCTTCGAGCAGCTCGAGCCCTCGCAACCCCAACCACGCGATGCGCCGGCGCGCGCGCTTGCACAAGCCCAGCTCGAAGCCGAGCAGATCCGAGAGCTTGCCCGCTCCGAAGGCTATGCCGAGGGACGCAACGCCGGCCACGCAGCAGGGCGCCACCGAGATCGCTCTTGCGGCTCAAGCGCTCGGCGAGACCATGGACGGCATCGAGTCACTGCGCGTCGAGTTGGTGCACGCGATCGAATACGACGCCATCCAACTGGGGTTGCAGCTGGCCGAGAAGATTCTCGGTGGCACGCGGCAACTTCCCAACGAGCGCATACTCGAAGCCGTGCAAGGTGCGCTGCGGCGCGTGACGGATCGGCGCAAGATCACTGTGTTCGTCAACCCAGCTGAGTTTGAGGCCGTGAGCTCGGCCATAGGCGAGCTGGCTGGACCAGGAAGCGGCATCGAGCTGTGCGACATACAACCCGACGAGCGCGTCGAGCCCGGAGGGGCATCGTGCGCACCGCCGAGGGCGAGGTGGACGCCGGCGTCGAGACGCAGCTGGAGCGAGCGCGTGAGGTAGTCGAAGCCTCTCTGGCCGCCGAGCGCGCCGCGTGAGCAAATCATCCGATTTGGCGGTCCTCCCGCGCACGCCGGGGGCATCGCCATTTCAGAGCACACCACCAGGCGCGCTGCTGGCAGGCGCCACACAAGCCGTCCGCGAGGCCGATCTTGCGCGGCGCCACGGTTTTGTGAGCAATCTGATCGGCCTGATCATCGAGGTGACCGGGCTGCAGGCGGAGATCGGGGAGGTGTGTCTGAGTCGACAACAGGATTCCCGCCGAGGTGGTCGGGTTCCGCGACGGGCGCACCCTGCTGATGCCGTTGGGCGAGCTGAACGGCATCGGCCCTGGCACGCGCGTGCTCGCGACCGGAGCCCCGTTCCGCGTCGCCGTGGGGCCTGGCCTGCTCGGACGCGTCGTCGACGGGCTGGGAGTGCCGCTGGACGAGCTTCCAGCACCCGGAGGAGTCGAGCGCTCCACGATCGCCCCGCCCCCGAGCGCGCTCTCCAGGCCACGCATCACCGAGCGCGTCGGGCTGGGTGTGCGTGCGCTCGACTCGCTCGTGCCGTGCGGACGCGGGCAGCGACTGGCATATTCGCCGGCTCCGGCGTCGGCAAGTCCTCGCTGATGGGCATGATCGCCCGCTCCACGAACGCTCAGGTAAACGTGATCGCGCTCGTCGGCGAGCGTGGACGCGAGGTGCGCGAGTTCATCGAGCGCGACCTCGGCGACGCGCTCGAGCGCTCAGTCGTCGTGGTAGCCACCTCCGACCAGCCCGCGCTGGTACGTATCAAGGCTGCTTTCACCGCCACGACGATCGCCGAGCACTTCCGCGACCAGGGCCACGACGTGCTGTTGATGATGGACTCGGTCACGCGCTTTGCGATGGCCCAGCGCGAGGTGGGCCTGGCGATCGGCGAGCCGCCCGCTACGCGCGGCTACACACCCAGCGTGTTCGCTCTGCTCCCACGCCTGCTGGAGCGCGCTGGCACCAGCGCCAGCGGTTCGATCACCGGGCTGTACACAGTGCTGGTCGACGGCGACGACATGAACGAGCCGATCGCCGACGCGACGCGTGCGATCCTCGACGGACACGTCGTGCTCACCCGCTCGCTCGCCCACGCCGGCCACTACCCCGCGATCGACGTGCTCGAGAGCGTCTCGCGCCTGGTTGGCGAGATCGTCACACCCGAGCTTGCCCTGGCAGGGCAGCGCCTGCGCGGCGCCTTGGCCGTACTGCGCGAGAAGGAAGACCTCGTCGCGATCGGTGCTTACCAAGCGGGCAGCGATCCTTCGCTCGACACGGCGCTGGCGCATCGCGCCATGATCGAAGACTTTTTGCGCCAGTCGGTGGGCGAGCGCAGCACGCCCGAGCAGGCCGACACGCAACTGCTCGAACTGGCGGCATCGCTAGCCGGCGAGGCCGCATTCAGCCCCGAGGACATTCCCGATGGCGAGGAAGTAACCGCCGAGCGGATCGACTCTGGCTCTGCACCAGCAGTGAATGTCGCAGCCGAGGTTCCGGCCATACCGGCGCTTGGGCTGAGCATCTAAAAAATCGACGATGCCCCCCGCGCGCGGGGGGCATGCCCAAATCCGCATACCTATGCATCCCTGCCTGCCCCCCGCAATGGGGACCGTTCAGGCGAGAACGCCCCATACCGCCGTCGCGCCGGCGCAACCCTAAAGAAAGGCACGCTGCGTCCGATAACCAGGTCGTGAACGGACCCGTTTTTCGCTTTCGGCTCGAGCGCGTGCGTGCGCTGCGTGAGCGCAAGGAGCAGCAGGCTCAGCAGGAGCTAGCGCAGGCGATCGCATCGCACACAAGCACCGCGGCCGAGCTACGCGCCACAGAAGCCCATCTGGAGCAGGCACACTCAGATCACCGGGCCCAAGCTGTCGAGGTCCAGACGCTCAATGCGGACGAACTGGTCGCACGCCAGGCCTTCCTCGAGCGCATCGAGGCACAGCGCGGAGCCTACGCCCAAGAGCTCCAGCAACGCGAGACAGTCGTAGCCGAGCACGACGCCAAACTCACCGCCGCCTCAAGCGAGCACGAGATGCTCAAGCGTCTCTCCGAGCGCCACCGTGGCGAGCACGAGCGCGCCGCTGCCGGCCGCGAACAGAGCGCGCTGGACGAGATGACCGCCTCGCGTTTCGGCCGGAGCGAGATATGAGCACCGTGATCGCCCCCACCGCAGTCGGCAAACCCGAAGACGAGCAGGCAATTGCCCAACGCGTGCAACAGCTGCAGGGGCTGATCGAACAGACCCGCCAGGTTGGCTCGGGAATCGCCCCGACGAGCGCCACGACCGGCGCATCTACGACAGCCTCACAAGTGCCCGCGGGAGACTTTGCTGCGGCGCTGCAGGCCGCAACCGCGGCTGACGTCTCATCGCCTACCGCCGCACAGAGCGAAAGCACGGCAGGTGCCTCAGGCGACGGCGGCGAATACGACAGCGTGGTCGAACAGGCAGCCGAGCGCTACGGCGTAGATCCAGCCGTCATGCACGGGCTGATCCAGCAGGAGTCGGGCTTTGACCCGAACGCCCAAAGCAGCGCCGGCGCGAGCGGCCTGACACAGCTGATGCCCGGCACCGCTTCGTCGATGGGTGTCTCAAACCCACTCAACCCGACCGAATCGATCGAAGGCGGGGCGCGCTACCTGAGCCAGCTGATGAGCCAGTTCGGCGGCAACACCGAAGACGCCCTGGCCGCCTACAACGCCGGGCCCGGAGCGGTTCAACAATACGGCGGCATACCGCCCTACGCCGAAACCCAGAGCTACGTCTCCAAGGTGCTCGGCTACGCCGAAGCCTACCGTCAGACTCACCCTGCTTCGATCTCCGCCGGGGGCCTGGCATGAACGCGCCAATCGCACTAGGCATGCCACCGACTTCGCTGCCTTCCGGGTCGCCCTCCAGCGGCGCGAGCCGATCGAGCCCGTCCTCGGGCGCTTCACCCGGAGCCTCGGAGGGGGCCCCGCCTGGGGCTCCACCGGGCGCGCCGTTCCAAAGCGCGCTCGCCACACATTGGGCCCGGACCGCCACTGCGGAAGGCCATCCAAGGAACAGCCCCAGAGGGGCTGGCAAGGCGCCGCATCACTCGCGCGCGGCGCACTCGAGTGGCAACGTAGCCAGCACAAGCGAAGCCAGCCCAGGCGGCGGCGGCGGCGGCGGCGGCGGCGGGATCGTGACATCCCCTGCGTCTGAATCAGGAGCCTCAAGGCCAGACATGGCAGTAGCCTCGGCAGCTGCTCTGGCGAGCAACCCCGCGGCAACCGCAGGAGCCACTGATGCCTCCGGCACGACGACGGTTGCCGCACCAGCGACTGCCGCGCTGGTATCCATGCCTGGGGCCGCCACCGCGGCCGTCCCACCGTCGGGGCTTGACTCGGCCTCGACAGAGGCGCCTGGCTCTAGCTCAGCAGCCAGCGCTCTCCCGTCCTCTGTTCCCGCGTCATCGCTGGCCGTCACTTCTTCGCCCGCCACGGCATCCTCCCTCGGCCCCGATGCTTCGGCCGCCGCGGCATCCGCTCCCGCAGCGGCGTCGTCACCGCTCGCCGGCCCCGATGCCGTCACCGCCACCTCCAGCGGTCCTAGCATCTCGCCCACCACGGTGTCCTCGGCCGAGGCTGGTGTCCCGCCCGCCACGACTACCTCGCCCACGACGGCATCCTCCGCTGGCCTCTACGTATCGCCCGCCGCCGCACCCTCAGCAGGCCCCGTCGCCTCACACGCCACGACCTCCACTCCGACGCCAGCATCAACCACTGAAGTCGCCGACGCTCCCACCGGCGCCACGAGCGCGACATACACGCCTACTCCCGCTTCGGCCCCCACTGAGGCAGCTCCTGCCCCGACAGTGCCCGGCCGAGGCGCATCAGGCCCACACACGGCCGCACAGACCGGCGCCGCGACGCCACAGACCTCCGAAGGCGGGGCTAGCGCAACCTCTCCCGGCCAGCCCGGCTTGACCCAGACGCCTGGGATAGGCGCGATCGATGCGACCATGCAAAGCGCCACCCAAACTGCACTCTCCTCACCGCGCACGCGCACTGCCGGCTCTGCGCCTTTCCAGAATCGGGCAACAGCTTCGCTTTCGCCAAGCGACAACGACACGCCGCCCTCGCCGGCAGATCTCAGCGGTCGGTTCTTGGCAGCCGCCAACCGGGCACAAACAACAAATGCGCAATCGGCGGCACGGACCGCTACCGAGGCGCCCACACAAGCAGCCGCAGCCTCGACCACGGCGGCCCAGGCAAGCCTTGACGCCGCGATGAGCGCAAATCTCGAAGCGAGCGCCGGCGCCGGCACGGGCCCCAACGCCGGCGCTAGCCCACTGCCCGTCACCGGTGTGCCGATGCAGGAGATGATCGACTCGATCGGCGCGACGATCGAGCTCGCCGCGCGCCAGGGCATCGCCAAGGCGCGAATCGAACTTCAGCCCGAAGAGCTCGGTCACATCAGCATTCGTTTGAGCCAGACCGGCGAAGGACTGCGCGCGCGCGTCACCGCCGACACGCCCGCCGGCGCGCAAGCGCTCAGCCAGGGCCGCTCGGAGCTGCGCCAGTCACTCAGCTCGCTCGGGCTGTCGCTTCTACAGCTTGATATCGGCTCCTCCGGCCAACCACAGACTGGCGAACAGGATGGGCGCTTTACCACTAACGCCGACGGGTCGAGTGCCGTCGGCGCAACGGACACAACCGAGGAGAGCGAAGTGCTTGCAGAGTCGCTCAAGAACACGCGTCCTGCCGGTACTCCTCTAGGCGAAATCGTCGACGTGCTCGCATGAGCGACCCCCAACCAACAAACGAAGGTCGTCCTATGAGTGAACGAAAGGACAGAAAACCGTGACATCTCCGGTCGCACAAGCCGCTGCCGCCTCTTCCGGCAACTCCGCGTCGGCGGCGAGCCCCGAAAACCCGAACAGTGTGCTCGGGCAAAACGACTTCCTGAGGCTGATGATCGCTCAGCTGCAGGCCCAGAATCCCCTGGAACCGGCCAACGGCAACGAATACGTGACCGAGCTGGCGCAGTTCACACAACTCGAGCAGACCACCAACCTGGCGAGTGCCAGCGAGCTCTCGAGCGCCGTTCAGCTGATCGGCCACACTGTCAGCTACAGCGATCCCTCCACCGGCTCCGCGGCGACGGGAAAGGTCGAAAGCGTCCAGTCCACGACATCGGGCCCGACGCTCACGATCGAAGGCGTGCCTGGTGTGAAGATCGGGAGCGTCAGCGAAGTCAAATGAACCCGATCTCAAACCCAGCGCTGATCCCGCCAGGGGGATTGAGCACTCCGCCGATCCCGCGCGGCGCCCCAGCGACCCCGCCGGCCCCCGCGAGCGCGCCAACCGCCCCTGGCGCGACCAGGCCGGCGGATGACGCCACGCGCAAGCGCGCCGCGAACGGCGCCGCCGACACCGCTCCCAGCCAGTCCTTTGCCGAGGCGCTCGAGCAGGCCGGCGGCTCTCAGCCGCTGCAATTCTCCCGCCACGCGCTCGCGCGCGTGCAACGTCGCGGGATCGAGCTCGACTCCGCCACACTCGGGCGTCTCTCAGAGGGAGTAGGACGTGCGGCAAGCAAGGGCTCGCGCGATTCACTCGTACTTGTCGACGGCACCGCCTTCGTGGTGTCAGTCAGCAACCACACGGTCATAACGGCCGTGGGATCTGAGCAAATGAAAGACAACGTATTCACCAACATCGACAGTGCGGTGATCGCATGAGCACCGCGAAAGGAGAGCAGATCGCACGTGTCGCGAGGCGACAAACGGACGACCGAGGAGACGAACCTACGACGCTGTGAGCACGTAAGCAGCGACGAGGCGAACACACTTGACACGGCCGTACCGCGCACGCGGAGCGGCTACACGACAACGGCTGGACCTCACAGAGGGGGCCGCGAAAGGAAGGGCAGTCACGATGATGACTGGAATGTATGCCGCGATCAGCGGCCTGGACGCAAACCAGGCGCTGCTGAACGATACGGCGAACGACCTGGCGAACGTCAACACCACGGGCTTCAAGGCCTCCAGTGTCACGTTCTCCGAATCGCTGACACAAGAGATGCGCGGAGCATCAGGCCCGACAGCCACCAACGGTGGCTCAAACCCTGTCCAAATCGGACTCGGCGTGCAAGTCGCCGCCACCCGCAACGAAATGACCGAGGGCTCCTTCCAGACCACCAACAACCCGTTGGATGTCGCGATCGAGGGCAACGGCTTCCTGCGCGTGGGCGCCGGCACACCGCCAGCAAAGGAACCGTACACAACGGGTTTGCCCGCCAAAGTCAACTACACGCGCGCAGGTGACCTGACGACCAACTCACAAGGGTTCCTCACCACACAGGCCGGCGAATATGTAATCGGCCGCAACGCCGTCGCGACCGAAACCGAAGCCGGCACCACCTACGCGGCGGGCAAGGAAGAAAGCTACATCAGGATCCCCCCAGGCTCCAGCAACGTGGCCATCGGCCCTGACGGATCTGTCGCCTACACCGATGAGAATCCCGAATCCAAGACCTACCAGCAGCGCGTCACCGCAGGCTACCTAACGCTTGCAACGTTCCCAAACGAAGATGGGCTGGAACGTCTCGGAGGCTCGCTATGGGGACAGACCGCCAACTCGGGCACGCCGATCGTCGGCACTCCAAATACCCCGGGCTTCGGATCGACTATCGGCGGGGAGCTCGAGATGTCAAACGTCGATCTTGCCACCGAGATGACCAACATGATCACAGCCGAGCGCGGCTTCCAGGCCAACTCACGCGTGATCTCGACAGCCAACGAAATGCTCGGAACGCTAGTCACGATGGTGCAGTAGGGCAAAGCGGTCCGCTTCGCTATCCGCGGCGGACCACGTAACCGCGCTCGATGCGCTGTCGAGGACGTGAGATCGACAGCCATCGCCGCGGCGTGACTGTGTCCTGGCAAATCTTTACGGCGCGACCAAGGAGGTCGAAGTAGAGCGGACAACTCCGAGGAGCATGGGATGGGACGGCGCGCTCGCGCTGTCCCATCCCATCGCTATTTTGCCTTCGACATATTTAGGTTCTTTGAGCTTTATTGGCTTGCCCGGATCTTCTAGGCTTTTAGCGCAAGCGCATTTCGATGTTTTCGCGCGAGGGAGGTGGAGATGATCACACTGAACCGGCTCGGCCACAGTGACGAGCCCTTCCAACTGAATCCGGACATGGTCGTGACCGTCGAATCGACTCCGGACACGGTCATCACGCTCGCCACGGGCGCGAAGGTGGTCGTGGCCGAGACGCCTGAGGAGGTCACGGCCGCCCTGCACGCCTATCGCGCCAGCGTGCTCAGCGAGGCGTTGCGCAACCGCCGCCCGCCGCGCCAGCCCGGCTCTTCCACCGGCACGCGCGAGTCCGGCCGGCTCTCCGCGGTGGAGGACGATCCCGCTTAGCGCATCCCAGCTGTCAAGGATTTTTCCGCAGCGCCGATGAGTTGAGCAAATGAAAGCTTCAACTGCCATTGGGATTGGCGCGGCTTTTGGCGCGCTCTTGCTCAGCTCGATGATGGACGGGACGAGTCCCGCCTCCTTCATCAACATTCCGGCGTTGATGATCATCATCGGCGGAACCTTTGGCGTCACGCTGGCCAGCACCGGTATGGACGTCATGAAGCGTGTGCCGAGCCTCTACAAACTCGTCATCTCGGCCGACCCACCCGACGTGCGTGGGCGCCTCGACCAGCTGGTGGGGCTGGCCGACCAAGCTCGCCGCGAAGGATTGCTCGCGCTCGACGCCCAACTGCCCGAGATCGAGGACCCCTTCACCCGCAACGCCCTGCAGTTGGTCGTCGACGGCACAGATCCGGAGATGGTGCACACGATCCTGGAGGCCGAGGTGGATGGCATGGCCGCCCGCCACGCCGTTGGGGCCTCGCCCTTCGAGAAGGCCGGCGGTTTCGCGCCGACGATGGGGATCATCGGCACCGTCCTTGGTTTGGTGCATGTCCTGCAGAATCTCGCGGCGCCCTCCACGCTCGGGCCGTCGATCTCCGCGGCCTTCATCGCCACGCTGATGGGGGTGGGCTCAGCCAACGTGATCTTCCTACCGATCGCCAACCGCCTGAAGGCAATCTCCGCCGAAGAGGTCGAGCTGCGCATGATGACCGTCGAGGGGATCCTCTCCATCCAGGCGGGGGACAATCCGCGCCTGGTCTCCGAAAAGCTGATGTCCTACGTACCCCCAGCCGAGCGCTCAGATGACGACGAGGAGCAATCTGTCGCACAGCTGAGCGCCGAGCCCAAGGCCGCCTGAACATGGCTCGCGGGCGCGGGCGCCATCGCGGTGGGGCTCATGGCGAGGAGAGCGAGGAGCGCTGGCTTCTGACCTACGCCGACATGATCACGCTGCTGATGGCGCTGTTCATGGTCCTGTTCTCGATCTCCTCAGTCAACATCTCCAAGTACCAAACCCTGCAGCAGTCGCTGAAGGCCGCTTTCTCGGGCAACATCCTTCCTGGCGGCAAGGCAGTCGCCCAACAGGGTTCAACTGCCAACTCGAGTCAGATCCCCGCAAGCGTCGAACTGCAGGCGATCGAGCCGGTGACCACACAGGGCGCCGCCAGCCTACAGAACAGCAACGCGCACGGCACCCAGAGCGCCACGGCAGCCGCGCAGCAAACGCCCGCCCAGCGCGAGAACAACGAGTTCGCACAGATCAAGCACGAGCTGGACGCCTATGCCAAGTCGCACGGCTTCAGCTCGAGCGTGCAGACCTCGATTGAACAGCGCGGCCTGGTCATCAAGGTGCTGACCGACGATCTGCTCTTCCCCTCCGGGCGAGCAACGCTGGACGGCAAGGCCTACTCGCTCTTGGGAGAGATCGGCCAGTTGCTGAACATCGACGAAACCCACCCGATCAGCGTCGAAGGCAACACCGACAACGTCCCCATCCACAGCTCCCAGTTCTCGAGTAACTGGGAGCTCTCGACCGCACGCGCCAGCGCCGTCGTGGAATTCCTGGCCGAACACGGGGTCGCCCCACACAGGCTGACGGCGAGCGGCAACGCCGACCAACAGCCAGTGGCCAGCAACTCCACCGA
Source organism: uncultured Solirubrobacterales bacterium (assembly GCA_963757995.1). Classification (GTDB taxonomy): domain Bacteria; phylum Actinomycetota; class Thermoleophilia; order Solirubrobacterales; family Solirubrobacteraceae; genus Palsa-744. The sequence goes on along the minus strand of CAVWTS010000006.1, from coordinate 57,780 downwards.
AGCCGGCCGCGCGCGCAACCGACGCGTGGAGATCGTGATGCGCCGCATCTACGGCGGAGAAGGCGAAAGCCACACCAGCAGCGAACCATAGGAAACGACCATGCTCAAAAACAAGAAGATCCTGCTCGCCGCGATCGTCCCGATCCTGTTGTTCGGCGGCTACACGATGACCAAGGCCAAGCCGGTGGTCAAGGAGAAGGTCAAGGGGACCATATACGTGATGCCCCAGTCCTTCCTGCTCAACCTCAGCGACGGGCGCTACGCCAAGATCAGCGTGGCACTCCAGCTGGCGCCCGGACAGAGCGACGGTGCCAGCGCGACAGGCGCCTCCTCCGGTTCCGAAAGCGGGCCCGGTACTCTGCCTGAGGAAGCGATCGTGCGCGAAATCATCACCAACGCCGTGACCGGCCAGAGCGGGGAAACGCTCATAAGCAGCCACGGTCGGGAATCGATCAAGCATCAGATCCTCCACACGATCCAGCAAAGGACCGACGTCAAGGTCGAAGAAGTGCTCTTTCCGGATTTCACAGTTCAATAGGAGGCAAAGTGGCTGAGGCAATCGAGTACGAGCAGTTCGATCAGGACCCGTCCGCTGACGGCGCCTCGCCCTCCGACCCCGACCTGAGCCGCCTCAGCGACATACCGATGGAGTTGAGCGTTGAGATCGGCCGCACGCACATAACCGTCGGCGAGACACTCGACCTGCGCGTCGGCTCTGTGGTGGCACTCGAGCGCCAGGCCGGCGAGGCGGCCGACCTGCTGGTCAACGGCACAGCGATCGCCCGTGGCGAGGTGATCGTCATGGACGAGCGCTACGGTCTGCGCGTCACCGAGATTCTCGAGAGCAATCAAATCTCAGCCTCCACGGGAACCGGCGAGGTCACGGCAAACGAGGCCGTGGCCCCACACTTAAACACAGAGGAGCACAGTTGAGCCCGAAGAGCCGCGCCGGCGCTTCCAAGGACGAGCCACAAAGCTCCAAGAAGCGCCCGAAGAAGCCTACGTCCTCCGCCATAGAGGAGCCGGACGGCTCGGCGGACGGGCGCATACGCACGCTCGACTTCTCCCAGCCGACCAAGTTCACGACCGAGATCAGACGCCGCATCTCGGGTGCGATCGAGCAGTTCTGCGAGGCGCTGTCAAGCCGCCTTACAAACGAGCTGGCGGTGGAAGTCGAGTTCACTGTCGCCGAGGTCGACCAGCACACATGGGCGGCCGCCAAGGCACGGCTGGCCGCGGATGCAGTCGCGGTCGCGGTCGAAGCGAAGGCGATCGAGCGTCAGATGCTGCTCAGCGTCGAGCAACCGCTTTTGTTGCAAGCGCTCGAATGCCTGCTCGGCGGCCAGGCAGCGCAGGCGCCACCAGAGCGCCACCTGACCGACATCGACTGGGTGCTCGCACGAAGCCTCCTCGAGGGGATCGTCGCCGAGCTATCAAGCTCCTGGGACGAGCTCGGCGGCCCGCAGCTGACGCGCGGCGAGGTCGACTTGGAGGCCGACGCCGGCGTCTTTGCGCCCGTCGCCGAGCCCACCTTCGCAGTCACGCTCGCGAGCAGGATCGACGGCCAGTCGGCCACGATGTCCCTGTTGATTCCCTGGGCGGCGGTTGAGCCGGTCGCCGAGAGTATCCGTGGCGGCGCCGGTCCGCCACTCGCGGGCGACGTGCGCGATCCCGACGCGTTGCGACGCGGCCTCGCCCGTGCTCAGGTACTGCTGCGCGCCGAGGTCGGCTCGGCGCAGATGCCGATCGAGCAGATGCTGGGACTCGTCCCCGGCACGCTCGCCAAGCTGCAAGGTCGCGTCGATGACGGCGTATGGCTGTTCGCCGAGGGCGTGCTGCTCGGACGCGGAAAGCCAGGACGTTCTGGTACGCGACGGGCGATTAAGCTGTACTCCACAAGCCATACGCCGACGCACGCCGACACTTACGCAAAGCTTGGCCGAGCCGAGCTCGAGCGTGCACGGGCACACGTGGACGGTACGGGCGAGAGCGCCGAGGGCCGGGCGATCTTGCGCAGCATCTTCGTACGCGTGTGGGCCGAGCTGGGACGAACGCACCTTTCGCTCAAGGACGCCGTCGAGCTTGCGCCGGGGGCTGTCGTTGAGCTCGATCAGGCCGCCGAGGCGCCGGTCGAGCTGTTTGTCAACGGGCTGTGTTTTGCCAACGGCACGCTTGTAGTCACGCCAGACGGCGGCTGGGGCGTGCAGGTCTCCGAACTCGTCTGAGCGCCGCCAGAGGCAAAACTCAAAGACGGTCAGGGGGAGCAGGCCTCCGAACTCGTCTGAGCGCCACCAAGCACCAGATCAAATGTCTGGCGCTCGACCGAACCGCGTCCCGACGCGCCCGTCGACGCCGCGGCCTCAAGACCTGCCCCCGCGGGCCGATAACCGGGGGCGACTCTTCCTCGGAGTCGTCCCTCGATGATTAAGCTGACCCTTCCCCGTGCGGCCACGCAAGTGGCCGCCTTGCTGTGTTGCTGCCTGCTCGCGTGGGCCGGTCCCGCGTCGGCATTCACCCCCGCCAACACCAAGAAGGGCACAGGCGAACAGACGCCGCTGAATTTCGGTTCGCCCAGCACCAGCACGCACACGAGCACCGGCGGAGCCAGCATCGTGCGCACGATCGTTGGCCTGGCGATCGTGCTTGGCGTGATCTGGGGCCTGTCCTGGATCATGCGCCAGGTCAAGGCCAGACGCGATCCACGCGTTGCCGCGACCGGCCTGACAAGTGTCGCCGCGCTGTCGCTCAGCTCCGGGCGCTCGGTGCACCTGGTCAGAGCCGGCAAAGACTATTTGCTGCTGGGTAGCGCCGAGCACGGCCTGATGCCTATCCACCGCTACACCGAGCAGCAGGCGCTCGAAGCGGGCTTGCTCTCGTCCGAGGAGCCCGAGCGGCCGCGCAAACGCCGCATCAACCTTGGTCTGCTCGCCCCGCCCAGCTCACACGTTGACGATCCTCGGGCGGACTGGGCGGGGCCACATCAGGAGGGCGATGGTTGGTTGAGCGCACACGAGGGCAGTCGTTGGCCGGAACCACCGGTAACGACGGCGCGGCCGGTAGCTCCACCGATGGCGGCGCTTCCCCAGAGCACGCCTGAGCGCCCCCGTCCCACGAGAACGCTCGAGTCCGGCGAGCGACAAAGCGACCCGATGCACATGCCCTCGGTGTCATCCAGCTTGATCGAGCGCCTGCGCGAACTGACGGTGCGTCGTTGAACCTCAGCTCCAACAACTCCGTCCAGATCCTGCTGCTGGTCGCCGGCCTGACGCTCGTGCCGGCGATCCTGTTCACAGTCACCGGCTTCAGCCGCATCCTGATCGTGCTCGGCTTCATCCGCTCCGCGATCGGCACCACCACCGAGCCGCCCAACCAGGTGCTTGTCGGGATCGCGTTGTTCCTGACGATCTTCGTGATGGCGCCGACCGTCGCCGCGATCAAGCGGGAGTCGGTGCAGCCGCTGATGGCTCACCAGATCAACACCATCACGGCGCTCGAGCGTGCCGAGGAACCGATGCGCGAATTCATGTTTCGCCAGACGCGGCCCCAGGACATCGCGCTGTTCATCAACCTCGCCAAAGCAAAGACGCCGCACACCCGCGCCGAAGTCCCGACCGAGGTGCTGATCCCGGCCTTCATCGTCTCCGAGCTGAATATCGCGTTTCAAATCGGCTTCTTGATCTTCCTGCCGTTCTTGATCATCGACCTGATCGTCTCGGCGACGCTGATGAGCATGGGGATGATCATGCTGCCGCCGACCTTCATCTCCTTGCCTTTCAAGATCCTGCTGTTTGTGCTCGTCGACGGCTGGGATCTGGTCATCAGAGCGCTCGTCCAAAGCTTTCACACCTAGGCACATAAGGACCTCGCCCATGTTTCAAAAACACCTCCCCGAAAAAGCACCCCTTTACATGAACACGCCAAATCAGAACACCCCCAAACCAACGACCCTCATGACGAGGATGCCGGCCCAACACCCGCACGACGAGCTTGCGCCGTCTACGGCGACAGCCACTCCAACCGCGCACACGCCATGAACCAGGACACCGTCGTCAACCTCGCCTCCCAGGCCATGAGTCTCGCGCTGAAGATCGCCGGCCCCCTACTGATCGTTGCGCTCGTCGCCGGACTGGCAGTCAGCATCTTCCAGGCGGTCACCCAGATCCAGGAGCAGAGCCTCACGCTGATTCCCAAGATCATCGGCGTCGCCGCCGTGATGATCGTCCTGGGGCCGTGGATGCTGGGCCAGCTGGTTGCCTACACGACGGCTTTGTACACGTCGATCCCGACGATGGTCGGCTCGTGAATCGAAGGAGCGACCCGTCCCCTGCGAGCCTGCCTGTGAACGACCGGCTCCCTGCGCCAAACGTGCCTGTAAGCGGACCATTCCGGCAGGCAAGGACGCTCACGTGAACGAGCTACTCAAGAAACTGGCCACCGGCGAGCTCGTCGGCTTCATTCTCGTGCTGGCGCGCGTCACCCCACTGTTCATCATCGCGCCGCTGTTCTCCTCATCGCTAGTCCCACCACGGGTGCGCGGCATCATCGCCGTCGGTATCTCGATCGGGTTGACGCCGATCGCCATGCACGGCCAGCACATACCAAGCCAGCCGCTGGTCGTGGCCGAGCTCGTGATCGAGGGGTTTCTGGTCGGCTTCGGCTTTGCCTTCACACTCTCGATCCTGCTGGCGGCAGTTGAAACCGCCGGCGCGATGATCGACGTCGTCTCGGGTTTCTCATACGGAGAACTGATCAACCCGATGACCGGCCAGAACGGCGCCGTCATCTCGCGCTTCTACTCACTCGTGGGGACGATGATCTTCCTGGTCATCGGCGGCGAAGCGTGGACCTTGCGCGGGCTCGGGCGCACATTCCAACTCGTCCCGCTGACAAGCGGCCCGCGCATGTCCTCGCTGATCGGCGGCGCCGAGCAGGCATTCGCCGGCCTATTCACCTCGGCGCTTGAGATCGCCGGACCGGTGCTTGTCGCGCTGCTGATAACCGACGTGGCCTTCGGCGTCGTCTCGCGCGTCGTGCCGCAGTTGAACGTATTCGCGGTCGGCTTCCCGGTGAAGGTAGCGGTGGCCTTGCTGGTCGTCGGCGCCGCGCTGCCGTTCACGGCCAACTGGATCTCAGAGCAAATGTCGGTAAGCGTGGGCGCGGCGCTGGGCGCACTGCACGTCGCATGACCGGGACGAGCAAGCCAACCGCGGCCGAGAGGTCCGCGACCCAGGACGACAGAGGCTGAGATGGCACGCGACGAACGCACAGAGAAGGCCACACCCAAGCGCCGCCAGCGCGCGCGAGAGAAGGGGCAGGTCGCACGCAGCCCCGACCTAAGTGGCTCGCTCGTCCTGATCGCGGGCCTGCTCGCGATCAGCGTGATGGGCCCAAAGATCGTCGAATCCGGGGCCACGATCTTTCGCGAAACGCTGCGCGACGTCGCCAACCCGGCCCATGCCACAAGTGCCGCCGGCATCAGCGAACTGATGCACATGGCGCTCTCGACAATCGCGCTCGCAGTGGCCCCGGTGGCGGGGGCTTGCCTACTTGCCGGGCTGCTCGGGGGCGTCGCGCAGGTCGGCTTCAAGCCCACCGTCCAGACACTGAAACTTGACTTCCGCCGCATCAACCCGTCGGCGGGAGCGCGCAATCTGTTTGGCCCCAACGCGATCTTTGAAGCGCTCAAGGCGATCGCCAAGGTAGCCGTTGTCGGACTGGTCGCAGGCCTTGCCGTACTGCCGGGCTTGACCACGCTGGCCGCAAAGGTCGGCATGGAACCGGCCGCACTTGGCGCCCTGATGGGCTCAAGTGCCCTCTCGGTCGCCCAGCACGCAGCCTTCGCCTACCTGGTAATCGGACTGCTCGACTACGCCTGGCGGCGTCATCGCCACGAGAAGCAACTGCGCATGACCAAGCAAGAGGTCAAGGAGGAGACCCGCCAGTACGGCATCTCCGCCGAGGTCAAAACGGCTCAGCGCCGTCGCCAGATGCAGGCCGCGCGGGCACGCATGATGGCCGCCGTGCCCAAAGCCGATGTGGTCGTGACCAATCCGACCCACTACGCCGTCGCGCTGCTTTATGACGGCTCGCATACGGCGCCGCTGCTGGTCGCCAAGGGCAAGGACCTGATCGCCGCCCAGATCAGACGCGTCGCCGAGGAAAACGACGTGCCCGTAATCAGCGATCCGCCGCTTGCCAGGGCGCTTCACTCCTCGACCGAGATCGGCCAGATGATCCCTCGAGAACTCTATGCGGCGGTCGCCCAGGTGCTCGCCTTCGTCTACCGCCTCGCCGGGCGTAGGAGGCTCGCCTCGTGAACAACCCCACCATCAAGCGCCTCTTGGGCCACAGCGATCTGCTCGCCGCCGTCGCCGTCGTCTGCGTCGTGACGATGCTGGTCGTGCCGCTGCCCCCGGCACTCTTGGACCTGCTGATCACGCTCAACATCTCCGCGGCGCTCACCATCGTCGTCGCCACGATGTACCTAGGCAAGGCGCTCGATTTCGCCTCCTTCCCCAGCCTGCTGCTGCTGACGACGATGTTCCGTCTGGCGATCAACGTGTCGGTCACGCGCCTGATCCTCACCACCGGCGACGCCGGCAGCGTCGTCAAGGCGTTCGGCTCGTTTGTCGTGGGTGGCAACGTCGTCGTCGGCCTCGTCATCTTCCTGATCCTCGTGGTGATCCAGTTCGTGGTCGTCACCAACGGCGCCGGGCGCGTCGCCGAGGTCGGCGCCCGCTTCACGCTCGACGCGATGCCGGGCAAGCAGATGGCGATCGACGCCGACCTGAACGCGGGCTTGATCTCCGACGACCAGGCGCGTCAACGGCGCTCGGAGATCGGGCGCGAGGCCGACTTCTACGGCGCGATGGACGGTGCCTCGAAGTTCGTCAAGGGCGACGCGATGGCGGCGCTCATCATCACAGCGATCAACCTCGTCGGCGGGATCATCGTGGGCATGCTGCAGATGAATCTCGGCTTCGGCGAAGCTACCCAAAAGTACTCGCTGCTGACGGTCGGCGACGGGCTCGCCGCACAGATCCCGGCGCTATTGATCTCGGTCGCTGCGGGCATCATCGTCACACGCGCCGCTTCTGACCGCGACCTGGGCAGCGACATCGCCAGCCAGATCCTCTCCCAGCGGCGTGCGCCGATGGTCGCGGCCGGCGCAATCGGCCTGTTCGCGCTGATCCCGGGGCTGCCGAAGCTGCCGTTCCTCCTCATAGCGGCGATCTTCGGCGCGATCGGCTGGGCGGTGCGCAACGGCATGCCAGAGGCACAGGAGGCCGCCGCGGCACAAGCCAAGGCCAAGGCAGCGGAGCTGGCCGCACCGGCGTCCACCCCGGAGCCGCTGTCGGAGGTAGGCGTCGACGCACTGGAGCTTGCAATCGGCTTCGGCCTGGTACCGCTCGTCAACGGCGGCTCGCTGCTGCGCCGCGTGAGCATGATCCGCCGTCAAATCGCAGGCGATCTCGGCCTCGTGATCCCGCCGGTGCGCATCCACGACGAGCTCGGCATGGAATCGCACGAGTACGTGCTGAAGGTGCGCGGCTCAGAGGTGACGCGCGGGCGCATCATGCCCGGGCACCTGTTGGCGATGGACCCTGGTGACGCAAGCGCAACGCTACAAGGCATCCCGACTCGCGAGCCGGCTTTCGGCCTGGACGCGATGTGGGTGCACGACTCCGGGCGAGCCGAGGCCGAGGCGCTCGGCTACACCGTCGTCGACGCCGAGTCGGTGATCGTCACCCACCTGACCGAGACGATCCGCGCCCACGCCGCCGAGCTGCTCACGCGCCAGGACGTACGTGCGCTGCTTGACAAGCTCAAGGAGTCAAACGCCGCGGTCGTCGAGGAGGTCGTGCCCGACACGCTGTCCCTCGGTGAGATCCAGCGCGTGTTGCAACTGCTGCTCTCGGAGGGCGTGCCGATCCGCGACCTGGGCACGATCGTGGAGGCAATCGGCGACAAGGCACGAATAACGCGAGACACGAACCTATTGTCCGAGTATGCGCGCCAAGCACTCGGCCGAGCGATCACCGCACCTCACCTGGACGATGAGCTGCGTTTGCGCGCAATCACTTTGGACCCGGCGATCGAGCAGGAGGTTGCGACCTCGATAACCCAGACGGCAGACGGAGAGTATTTGGCGATGGATCCGCCAAGAGCACAAGCAATCGTCGGCGCACTGCGGGCGCAGATGGAGCACGCAAGCGGACTCGGCATCAGACCGGTCTTGCTGTGCTCAGCGCGCGTGCGCCGCCACCTGCGTAGGCTGATCGCCCAAGCTCAACCGCACCTGCCAGTCTGCTCCTACAACGAGATCGCACCCGGAATCAATGTTGAGACCATCGGCGTCATCCACGCATGAATAGGGCGTCAGTGGCCGACCCACACACCTACCGCGGACGCACCGTCGAGGAACTACTGCCCAAGATCCAAGACGAGCTGGGTGCCAACGCGATCATCGTGCGCCGCCGCGAGGGTCTGACAGGCGGCATCGCCGGCTTCTTCCAACGACGCTTCGTCGAGCTCGAAGCGACCGAGGGTGGGCCACAGATCGACGTGTATGACGAACCGGACACAGGCGCGGCAGCGACCTTTACGCCCGCGCGCGAACTTCCGCTCCACCGACGCGCTGCGCCGGAAGCAGAGCCGCCCAGCCCCCTCAACACCGCTTACGTGACCGAGCGCCTTGCGGCCCTTGCACGAGCGGGGCCATTGGAGCCGACACGCCTACCTGCCAGCGCCCATCACGGTGGCCTCCGTCATGGAGAGCCCCAGGCTGAATCGACCGCGCACCTGCCCCAGGAAGTGGGCACCACGGATCCGAGCGATCCGTTCGCGCTCATGCTGGAGCGCGCCTCATCGCACGGTGGCGAGCGTATGTCGTCCCCATGGCCTGCGCCGAGCCCAACCCCGGGTCAGAGTCAGCCTTTCAGCCGAAGCGCTGTCCCCAGCCCGAGCGCTAGTCCATCCACACCGGCTTCAGGGCAAGGTCAAGCGCCTAAGCCCTCGCGTGCGCGGACCAAGATCCAGGAGGAGCTGCTCGCGCTCGGAACCAGCGAACAATTTGCCGAGGAGTTGATCGACAGCGCCTCCGTCCACATCCGCCCGTTCGCGCCGCGGGCCAGCCTGAGCCAGTCCGTGCGCTCGGCGCTCACGGGTCGCATCCCGGTGGCGCCACCGCTACCTGCACGTGGCGCGGCGATCGTGCTCGTGGGCCCCGGGGGAGCCGGCAAGACAAGCTGCTGTGCGGCCTTGCTTAGCGCCTACCGCAAGGGCTCGGCGTTGCCGGCAAGCTGCGCGACGCTGATCAAGGGCCATGCAAGCGGCGAGTTGCAGATGCTGCTCAGCCCGTATGTGATGAAGCCAACGGCAATCGACACCACCCGCGCTGTGCGCGCGTTGCGCAAGACCAAGAGCGAGGGCTTGCTCGTGATCGACACGCCCCCACTCTCCCCGGGAGACCGCTCTGGGATACGCAAGCTGGCGGCTTTGCTCGCGGGTCTCGAGCCCGAGCGCATTGTCGTGGTGCTGCCAACCACGTTGAGCGCAGTCGCTGCGGGACAGCTACTGGAGGCATTGGGACCCCTGAAGGCAAACGCGCTGGCGCTGACGCACGCCGATGACACCGACCAGATCGGCATGGCGATCGAGGCGGCGTGCAAGTTCGGCCTGGCCCCCGAGTACATGCTGGGCCGTGCCCGTACGGGCGGCTGGAGCGTCGGGCGGCTCGACCCGGCTGGGCTAGCAGCCAAGCTGGTGCAGTGAGCCAGCAGCGGGACTATGTTCGCCTCCAGGCCGACCGGCCGGTGCTCGTCTACATGGGCAAAGACCGTCAGCCAGTTCACACTTACGCCGTCGATCTATCAGGCGGCGGCCTGCTGCTCGCCGGCCCGCACGTGCTGGAGGTCGATGAGGAGATCGAGTTTCAACTGAACTTGGCCCCAGATCGCGAGCCGATTGTGGGGATGGGTAGGGTCGTGCGTAACGATTCCCGGGGGCGTCGTGCCATAACCTTCAGCCAGATGAGCGACGGCAATCGTCGCCGTCTGGTGCGCTTCATCTTCGAGCGCGAACGCGCCGAGCGACGACGTATGCTGGAGGCCGATGAGCGCGACGGCAACTGAGGAACAGGCCCTCGTCGAGCCGACGGCGAGCGAGGCGGGCACACCCGTTGCGGCTCCGTCGACTGCTCCGCAAAAGTCCTCGGACAAGCGAGTCAAGGGCAAAGGCAAGGAGTCCAAGGACAAGGACAAGGACGCCAAGGGCAAGAAGGGCAACGGTAAGAAGAGCAAGGGCGAGAAGAACGCGAGCGAAGAGGACTCGGGCTCGCCAAGCGTGGCCGCCCACCCACGCGCAGCGCGCGCGGTGGCACAGGCAAAGGGCTGGGGTGGGCTGGCGGGCTTCTTCATTGCCGGCTACCTGTCGCTGCCGACCGGCACGCTCGCCCAGACGGGCCTGCGAGCACTGATCGCCGGCAGCGTCTGCTACGTCACGGCCTGGGCCGGGGCCGTGTTCGTATGGCGAAGACTTGTGATCGTCGAGATCAAGGGCCGCGAACAGGCATTGCTTGCCGACGCACAGGCCGCCCTCATGCCAGGCGAGCCAATTGGCGCCCCAGCTGAACCCCAACGCGCGGGGGCTGCCTCGCCGGGACGCTAACCCGCGATGGATGCGATCCCGCCAATCTCGCGCGGCCTGCCGCCGGTGGTGCGCGCGACCAGGCCGCCGGTAAAGCGAGTCGAGCGGGTCACACGAGAGGATGAACGTCCGGAGAAGGATGAGGGTAAGCGCAGACGAGAAGAGCAGGCAACGGCCGCCGCGTTCGAGCAGGACGGCCCCGACGGAGACGAACGTCCACACATCGACATACGCGTTTGAGGGCATACGCGATGCACCAAACGCCAGGCGACCCGCACGCGGCGCACCGCGTGGGCGCCGACCCGCGCGTCGTGGGCGTCAGCGTCATGTGACCGGTACATCAAAAAGGCCGATGCCCCCCGCGCGCACGGGGGGCATGTCGATTTTGGCCGCATCGAGCCGGCCCCGCACTGCAGGAAATCTTGCGGGTGGAGGGAAACGAGCTAGTGGAGATGAATCCAGCTCAAGTTTCGTCGCTTGTCGGCGATAACCAGGTATGAGCCGACACGGAGTCGGCTCGGGACCGACCAACAAATCGTCATCAAGGAGATGAACGCATGTCCCTCATGATCAACACCAACCTGTCGGCGATGGATGCCAACAGGAACCTCAACAGCACTGAGAGCTCACTTTCTCAGGCGATGCAGCGCCTTTCCTCGGGTCTGAAGATCAACTCGGCCGCCGACGACGTCGCCGGTTATGCGATCAGCCAGAACCTGCAGGGCCAGGTCAACGGCCTCAACCAGGCCACGCAGAACAGCCAGGATGCCGTTTCGCTTGCGCAGACGGCTCAGGGCTCGTTGAACGATGTCGAGCAGATGCTTCAGCGCGTCCGCGAGCTAGCGGTGCAGTACGCCAACGGCACGACTTCAGAAGCCGACAAGGAAGCGATCAACTCCGAGGTCACGCAGTTGTCCTCTGAGATTGAACGCGTCGGTGAAACGACTCAGTTCAACGGCATCAACCTGCTCAGCAAAGAAGCGACGATCTCCTTCCAGGTCGGCGCCAACGACGGTGAAGTAATCGGGGTCAAGACCGCTGATCTGAAGACAGCGATCGAAAAAAAGATCGAACTCAAAGGTGCCGAACCGATCAAGGGCATCGATGAAGCGATCGACAAGGTGTCGGCGCTGGCCGGCGAATTCGGTGCGGTGCAGGATCGCATCCAGTACACCGAGTCGAACCTGGAAACCTACAGCCAGAACCTCTCTTCGGCTGTCAGTGGCATCACCGACGTGAACATGGCAGCGGAAATGACCAACTTCACCAAGCTGCAGGTTCTCGAGCAGGCCGGCGTGTCGGTTCTCGCGCAGGCCAACGCACAGCCGCAGGCTGTCCTGAAGCTGCTGCAGTAGGAGGCCTTCTCTTCCTCAGCGGTGGCGCCTGAGGACGCCACCGCTGCAGCGAAGCTCACCTGACAGGGGGCCGCTCGCGCGGATGCCGGGTCAGGCGGGTCATAACGCTTCGGCGGTCCTATAGACCGGCGCAGCCATATACCGCCGCTTCATCGAGGGAACGGTGGTGGAAACGGGCGGCTTCGGCTGCCCGTTTCCCGTTTGTGTCCAAGCCGGACGGGTGTGTGCGGCCTGTGGATCCCCTTTGTCCAAGGCGCAAAGAAGCCAAGATGTGCCGGCGTCGAGCGCTAAGAGAACTAAAGTCAAACGCGCGTACGCGTATATAACCCAAAGGTTATTCGCAAATACAACCTAGACATTATATTTTCGAACAACCCAAAAGTTATATTTGCGGACGACACAAGGAACATAGCGACTGAAGAGAGTTGTCTGTGACTACTCAAATTCGCACTGCGACTGCCGATTACCCGGCTGATGTCCGTCGAATCCACACTGGCGCAGGTCAGCGCGATCAGGCAGGCGCTTGCCAACCCGGCGACCCTGATCAGCTCAAACACCGTTCTCAGCGGCGGCACCGAAGCACCCGCCACCAACACCGACGGCGACGGCAACACCGACGGCAAGGAATCCTCGTTTGCGGACGCGCTCGCGCAGGCAAGCGGCAACTATCAGAGCACCGCTGCCCCGACCACGCCCGTCGGTGAACCTGGCACATACGGCGCCGCCGGGCTCACGGGCACCAGCGCGGACACCACCGGCCTCGGCTACTCAGCCCAGCTACAGAGCGCGGACGGCATCGTCGGCTCCTCGCTCGAAGCCCCAGGCGAAAGCGCCGGAGCGCGGATCGTGGCGATCGCTGAAAGCCAGTTGGGTCAAACCGAGCAGCCACCAGGCTCCAACGAATCGCCGGCTATAGCCCAGTACCGCACGGCCACGCAAGGCGCGATCCCGGGCGCACCGTGGTGCGCCTACTTCGCTTCCTGGGTCGCGCGCCAGGCGGGTGAGCCGCTGGGCGCCCAGGGCCAGGGAATCGGCGACGTCTCAGACGTCTGGTCGTGGGCGCAGAGCACCGGCCGTGCGATACCCAATGGACCTGGTGTCGTGCCCAAGCCGGGCGATTTGATCGTTTTCGGCGGTGAGCACGTCGGCATCGTCAGAGGGATCCTGCCGAACGGACAGATCGCCACGATCGAGGGCAACTACGAAAACAAGGTCGCAGCCAACGTACGTAGCCCCACCGAAGCGACTGGTTATGTGAGCATGGGCTGAGTGAGCGCCGGAGAGATCATCGCCATCGCCGCTGCCGGGCTGGCGGCAGGCATGATCAACACCGTCGTCGGCAGCGGCACCTTGATCACATTCCCGGTGCTGCTCGCCTTTGGCTACGCACCGGTGACCGCCAACGTGTCGAATACCGTCGGGCTGGTCCCGGGTTCGATCTCAGGCGCGATCGGCTACCGGCGCGAGCTCAGCGGCCAGCGCAAGCAAGCGATACGACTGGGAGCAGCATCGGTGCTCGGCGGCATCACCGGCGCGGTGCTGTTGCTGGCGCTCCCGGCCGCGGCCTTCGAGGCGATCGTGCCCGTGTTCATTGCGCTCGCGCTCGTCCTGATCGTGCTGCAACCGCGCCTGAACCGACTGCTCGCCAAGCGCGCCACCCATTCCGCACACGCCGGGCGCATTTTGCTGCTGGCGCTATACGCGACCGGCGTCTACGGAGGCTACTTCGGCGCCGCCCAGGGAATCCTGCTGCTCGGCATCCTCGGGCTGGCGCTAACGCAAGACCTGCACCGAACAAACGCCCTGAAGAACGTGCTCGCCGGCCTGGTCAACGGTGTCGCGGGCGTGTTCTTCATCTTCGCCGCGCACGTCGAGTGGGCCCCAGCGGCGATCATCGCCTGCAGCTCAATCGTCGGCGCGCAGATCGGGGCGAGGTACGGACGCCGCTTGAACCCAATGGCGTTGCGGGGCCTGATCGTGGCGGTGGGAATTGCGGCGATCGTGCATTTCGTGGCGACTTAAACTCCGGAGCGCGGCGCATCACATATCTGCCAACCATTTGGATGCTCCGCACGGTCGAGCCATAGACCAGAATAAGAAACACTCATGGCAAAGCTTGTAAGCCAGCCTAGACTTGGATATCGCCACGCAGTAACGTTCCGAAGGTTCAGAGTAGATGGGCGAATTGTGATGGTGGGAGAGAGCGAACGTTGGGTCAGCTGGCTGAAGGGCGGGTCTCCGTGGAAGGGGCCTTTGCTTGCGCTGCTGCTAGAGCGTCCGGGCCACCCGTACGATTTTGCCAACCGGCTAGTCCACCGTGTCGGTCCAGCGTGGCGTCTGGACACTAACGACGCCGGGCGCGTACTTCGACGTGCCGAGGAGCTTGGATTGGCCTCATCGTGCATGGTCGACTCCAAACGCTCGCACCATCGCGTTCGCATGTATCAGCCGACCGAGCTGACATCCAAGGCCGTCGAGCATTGGATGAGCAGTCCCGTGCCGGCAGAGCCCGTACGGGCTGAGCTATGGACTCGGATGGTGGTCTCCGCTCCCGAGCACGCCCCGGCCCTGCTCGAGGCGCTCGATCACTTCGAGCGCCAACTGTTTGAGCTGCTCAAAGAGCACGGCACACCCTTCCCTACAAAGACATGGAAGGGCCTGGAGTTGGAGCTCGCGCGACGGGGAGTGATGATGCGGGTCGAGGGAGATCTGGCGTGGATCGAACTGGCCCGCGGTCACATCCTCGAGTTCACAGGCACTCTCCGTGCCCCTGCTTGAAGTCACAGATCTTTGCAAGCGCTACCCGGACGGCTCACGCGAGCTTGTCGTGCTCGACAATGCCTCATTCGAAATCTTCGAGGACGACTTCGTCGGCTTGTGGGGCCTGCGCCGCGCCGGCAAGTCCACGCTGCTGAGGATTCTCGCCGGTCTGGAGGCGCCCGACAGCGGCAGTGTGCGTTTCGATGGCGTCGAGTTGACAGAGCTCGCGCCTGACGCCCGCGTGCGGCTCTTGCGCAATCAACTGGCACTGGCATCTTTCGGCTGGCCGACCCATCGCAACCGCTCGGTCTGTGAGCACGTTGTCCTGGCGGCCTGCGCCGATAATCGCATGACCGGTCGCAGCGCTCGCGTACTCGCTCGTCGAGCACTTCACCGGCTGTCGGTGATCGAGTGCGCCGAGCGCCCCCTCGACCGACTATCGCTTGACGAGCAAATACGCGTGGAGTTGGCTCGCGCTATCGTGCGCGGGCCGCGCCTGTTGCTGGTAGACGACCCTCCTGTGCTGCAAAGTCCGACGGAGAACGCCGAGTTGCACCAGCTGTTGCGCTCGCTAGGCGAGGAGCCTGGCCGGGCGGTGGTACTGAGCGCCTGCGACACCGCACCCATTCAGCACGTTCAGCGGATGATGGCACTCGGAAGAAGCCGCCTGCGCACGATGGATGTTCCGGGCACCGTCCTACCATTCCCGGATCGCACCGGGACCGGCGGGCCGTGAGCCGCCTGCAGCTGTGTGAGCTCGTCAAGTACTACGGGAGCGAGGGCGAGACTGTCCGAGCTGTCGATGGCGTCTCACTAAGCCTTATTCCAGGGGAGTTTGTGGCTCTATATGGCCCCAGCGGCTCGGGCAAGACGACGCTACTGCTGCTAGCGGCCGGCCTGTTGAGTCCCGAGAGCGGTCGCGTGCTCTTCGAAGGACGCAACATCGAGGATTACTCGCCGGCGGAACGAGCCGCCTACCGCCGCCGCGACGTGGGCATTGTCTTTCAGTCCTTCCACCTGATGGCAGGCGCCTCAGTACTGAACAACGCCGCAATCAAGCCGCTCGCCGATGGCATGAGCCCCAAGAAAGCGCGCGAGCTGGCGCGCCCGTGGCTCGACCGGGTCGGCCTGGTAGACCGCCACGACTACCGTCCACGACAGCTCTCGATGGGCGAGCGCCAGCGTGTGGCGATCGCCCGCGCCCTGGTTAACGAGCCGCTGGTGTTGTTGTGCGACGAGCCCACCGGCAACCTCGATTCCAAGCGCAGTCGCGAAATCCTCACGCTGCTCAGAGACATCTGTCATGACCGCGACATCCCCGGCCTGCTGGTGACGCATGACCCGCAGGCGGTCGAATACGTCGACCAGGCATACACGCTCAGCGACGGGAAGCTTCAGGAGGGCGTCAGCCCAGAGCTTGCCTTGCCATGAACTCTCGACCCCTACCGATCGTCAAGCAGCTCCCAGCTCGGCTGCGAGCGCTCTGGGACCTGTATGGATGGAGAGTCCGCCAACACCCGGCACAAGAGCTGATGGGCGCGGTCGGGATCGCTGTCGGCGTCGCGCTCCTCTTCGGTGTATTGCTGGCAAATGTGGGTGTGACCGGCCCCAGCGCTCGACTCGTGCACGAGCTCACGGGCACAGCCCGCTACACGCTCTCCGCGCGCTCCTCAGAAGGCTTCGACGAGAGACTCATCTCATCCGTCAGAGAGCTGCCTGACGTGCAGATCGCCTCTCCGATCCTGCGTGAGACGGCGACCATCGTGGGACCGAATGGCCGCCGCGAACCAGTCGAGCTGGTTGGCCTCACCCCGACGATCGTAGCGTTGGAAGGCGAAGCGACACGCAATCTCGGCGCAGGCGCTCAGCTGCTGGCGGGAGGAGTCGGGCTGCCGGAAGAAGTGGCCCGTCGGGTGGACGCGCGAGCGGGACACCCAATCACGATCCTCGCGGGCGGCAGCGCCAACCAGGTGCAGCTGCGAGCAGTACTCGGATCGCAGACGATCGGTGCAGTAGCGAGGAGCTCGGTCGCGGTCGGGCTGCTGTCCACAATCCAGCGCATCAGCGGCGTGGGAAATCGGGTCAGCTCGATCTTCGTAAGACCCGCTCCCGGCACAGACCGAGTGGTGCGCGAAGAGCTTGAGAAGATCGCCGGTGGACGCCTGGACGTGACGGCCGCGGACCACGAGACTCAGCTGTTGCAACAAGCCGCCAAGCCAAGCGATCAGTCGACCAGACTGTTTGCCGCAATCGGCGCGATGGTGGGCTTTCTACTCGCGCTCAACGCGGTGCTCATCACGACGCCAGAGCGTCGTCGCTTTACCGCCGAGATGCGAACGCTGGGCTTCACGCGCCGCTACATACTCACGATCCTCGCTTTCCAGGCAACGATCCTTGGTGTGGTGGGATCGGCGATCGGGATCGGGATCGGCTACCTGTTGTTCCAAACGGTCTTTCACAGTACCCCCGGCTTTTTGACTTCAGCATTTCTTGTCGGCTCTCAGCAGCCCTTTCAAATCGGACTCGTGCTGTCGGCGCTCGCCTGCGGTGTGCTCGCCGCGCTGGCCGCTTCGATTCCGTGTGTTTTGGACCTACGCTCTGACGTGGCCGACGCTGTGATGCGCGAGCCGGGTGAGGCCGGACAACAGGTGACCTCAAGGCTGACGAGCAGACTTGCGCTCGCAGGAGTGGCACTGACGGCAGTTATCTCGCTTGCCGTGACGATCGCCACGAGCCTCACGGTCGTGGCCGGAGTGCTGCTGGCGGTAGTGACTCTGTGCTTCGTGCCGGCAGCGCTCAGCGGCACTCTGTGGCTACTTGGCAAGCTGGGCGATAACTTGCGCAACAGCGCCCTGCCGCTGACGGCGGCCGAACTATCGGCGACCGCCACCCGCTCGGTCGCGCTCACCTGCATCGTCGCGCTAGCCGTCTACGGCAGTGTCGCGGTCGGCGGTGCGCGCCACGATCTGCTGCGCGGCCTGGACCAAGCAATCACCCAAGAGTGGAGTGCCGCTGATGCGTGGGTCACGCCCGATGAAAACATCTTCGACGCCGACAGCTTTGCCCCCGGCAACGTATATCGGCAGTTGGCAGCCGTGCCCGCCGTAGCCGGCGTCCACGCTTACCAGGGTGGGTTTCTCGACGTCGGCAACCATCGCCTGTGGATACGCGCGAGACCAACGAACAACCCGGCGATGATCCTCTCGAGCCAGCTGGTCGCGGGCAACTTGACGCTTGCCACCGCCCGCTTGCGCGCAGGCGGCTGGGCAACGGTCTCAGACGGATTCGCAAGCGAACGTCACCTGAGCGTAGGCGACTCTTTCGCGCTGCCAACCCCGACGGGCATGGCTCGCTTCGCCGTCGCCGGAATCACGACCAACATCGGCTGGCCTTCAGGGACGATCACGATCAACACGAACGACTACCGTCGTCACTGGGGCAGCATCGACCCCACCACGCTTGCGGTCGGCTTCAAGCCCGGCGTCAACCCCGCCGCCGGTGTCGCTGCGGTCGCGGCCGCTCTGCACTCGCATGCCGGCCTGCGGGTACAAACATCGGTTGCCCGCATAGCGGGAGTCGAGCGCACCGTTAGTGAAAGCCTCAAGACGCTCGGCCAGATCGCCACGATGCTGCTGGTTGCCGCTGCGCTCGCGGTCGCCTCGGCGCTCAGCGCCGCCATCTGGCAGCGCCGCGCCTACCTGGCCTCGCTGAAGGCGCAAGGCTTCGACCGGCTGCAGTTGTGGCGTGCGATCGTGCTCGAGGCCGCCGTGCTGATTCTGATCGGCGGCATCGACGGCACAGTGTTCGGCATCTACGGACACGCACTGGCAAGTCGCTGGCTCAGACAGTCCACCGGCTTTCCAACACAGTTCTCGTTGGCCCAGGTACAGGTGCTCGCCACCCTTGCGCTCGTCGTCGGCATCGCCCTGCTTGTGATTATGCTGCCGGGGCTTTCGGCGGTTCAGGTACCAGCTCGCGAGAGCTTCCAGGAGCAATGAGGCATGCCGAGCAACGGGATCTCCTACGGTTGCGAATAGTCGATATTCCGCGTAGGCTGTTTATCCTAAGGTCCCCACCAACAATGCGAACAGTTCCTAACTACCTCATAGGCTCCGCAAGCAGCAGATACGCCAAGGTAGTGTCCGCGCTCTCCCAGGGGGATAGTCGCGACGACGTCTGGGGAGAATCGTTTATCGGCGCCAGCCTGCAGGCAAGTCTCGTGGCAAAGGTACTCGCCACGCTTTTTGCCGCCGGGGCGACTCTAGCCGCGCTGACCGTCGTCTTGCCTCATCCAGCGCGCGCCAACGAGCTGGGGCTGCTCGTGATCGTTGCGAGCGCCTACATGACCGCGATAATCCTCTACACCCGAGCCAGCACATTGCCCGCCTGGACGCTTCAGACCACGCTCGCATGGGGCAGCACATTGATCACGGGCGTGGCCTACTTCTCCGGTGAAGCACCAAGCCCGCTCGTGTTCTTCTACCTGTGGGTCTTCCTCTACGCCTCCTACTTCTTCAGCCACAGGCAAACGGCCGTGCAGATCCTCTATGTCGGCCTGGCCTACGGCGTGCTCCTCGCGACCACAGCTCCGGCAAGCGCGATCCCCACATGGTGGCTGGTCGGCATGGGCACACTGCTAGTAGGCGCAATGGTGATCATGGTGATGCGCTCCCGCGTCGAACTGTTGATCGTGCGTCTCTACGACGCGGCCCGCACCGACGCGCTGACCAAGCTCACCAACCGGCGTGGCTTCCGCGAGCAGCTCGACCTCGAGCTCGAGCGAGCCCGCCGTCACGGTAGCGCGATGACGGTGCTAATCGGCGACCTCGACGACTTCAAGGACGTCAACGACCTGCGCGGCCACCACGTCGGCGATCTAGCGCTGCAGCGCGCGGCACGCCTATTGTCCGAGGGCAAGCGCTTAACCGACACCGTCGCGAGGGTGGGGGGGAGGAGTTCGCACTGGTCCTGCCCGACACCGGAGGAGAGGGCGCCTTCAGACTGGCCGAGCACCTACGTATCGACCTGCGCGAAGCATTCGCGAAAGATCCAACTCCGTTGACGATCAGCTTCGGCCTGTCGGTCTACCCCGAGCACGCAGAGACAGCCGCGTCGCTGATCCACGCTGCCGATGAGGCGCTATATGCGGCCAAGGAGAGCGGGCGCAATCAAACGGTGCTACACAGCCAGGCGCTACGAGCCGAACTGCGGATACCGAGCGACGTGCGCGACATCGGCGGCGAGCGTTTCGTCATGGCCGTACTCGAGATGGCCGAGGCTGTAGACCTGCGCTTCAGCGGCAGCGCTCGCCATTCCGAGACGGTGGGTCGCTACGCAGAAATGATGGCCCGCGAGCTGGGTCTTCCCGAGCATCGCGTCAGCCGCGTCCGGCTCGCGGGAATCCTGCATGACATCGGCAAGGCCGGGGTGCCCAACAGCATCCTGCACAAGCCGGGGCCTCTGACAGAGGATGAGTACGAGCAGATCAAGCGCCATCCACAACTGGGGGCACAGATGATCGAGCACGTTAGCCTTTCCGACGTGCGCGAATGGGTGGCAGCCCACCACGAGCGTCCCGACGGCCTCGGCTATCCGCTTGGCCTACACGCCGGTCAGATCCCGCTGGAGGCACGCATCGTGGCGGTTGCCGATGCCTACGAGGCAATGACCAGCGACCGCCCCTACCGCGACTCGATCGGCTATGAGGGCGCGCTCGCGGAGCTACGCCATTGCGCCGGCACCCAGTTCGACGGACGAGTGGTACAAGCGTTTGTCGCCGTGCTGTCGCGCGATGTGATGCGCGTCGGCACGGGCGTCGCCTCCAGCGCGTAGAGGCCGGGTTTTACGGGCCCAAGCGCGAGGATTCCGCCACGCCCAGCCATGCAAACAACTCGAGCGTGGCGGCGTCTGTCTGCAGCATGTCCGGCAGTGCTTGATGCTCGGTGATCGGCGTGCCATCCCATGCGCGCAGATACAACCCCTGGGCATTGCGAGCGTGTTCCTGGGCGTCCCCCGCCATCTCTTCGGCAAGCCCTTGCCAGCGCGTTTCACCGGTTTGGCTACCGTATATAAGCATCCAGTGCAAATAGATCGTGTCGAACTGTGGCCCCATGTTCAGGCGGTTGGAGAAACGTTCGGCTGAGGCGTCCGCGAGCTGCGCGGCGCGTTCGCAAGCGTCGGAGATACCTATTTCGCAGAGCACCTGATTGGCCTCCACGAGTGTGCCCTCGATGTAGGGGGTGGGAGTCGGGTCGGATTCGGTGCGCTTATAGAGGCGCCGTTCGGTGAGAAAGTCCGTCTCAGCCCAAGTCATGAACTTGAGAACTTCCGTGCGGTAGTACTGCTTGCCGGTGAGCTTCAAAAGCTGCGCACCCAAAAGCGACCCGGCGGCAAGCGGCTCACCGGCGATATAGGGATGAGCAGTGTTCCACCACAGCCCACCCCCCTTGGAGTTCCAACCAGCCTTGGCGATGAACGCAAAGGCGCGCTGGGCTTCGTATAGATAGCGGCTCACGCCGGTGGCGCGGTAAGCGTCGAGAAAGGCAAGCCCCCACCAACCGTTGTCGTCGAACCAGGCGGTCGTCTTACCCCGGTCGCCCGGGTAGGGCGCGAACCCTGAGTGAGGCCTCAAGCCGGCGTCCCAGTAGCGCTCAGCCCCCTTCGCGAATGCTTCCACGGCCGCGCGATGTGCGGGCGAGGGCGCAGCGATATCGATTGCGTCCAGGGCCTCGAACAGCGGCGTTGAATCCCAGATGGTGGCCAGCGGATAGCGTTCGCCGTCGTGCAAACGGCTGTCGTACCAACCCAGCCGCCGGTTCCACCAAAGTTTCTCGGCGCGCTTCACGCCGGCTTCGGCGACCTGTAGGTAGGTCTGAGCTTGTGAAGCAAAAGCGGCATGCCCCCAGCGCGCACGGGGGACATGCTCGATCGAGGACTGCCGCGCGAGCATTCGCTGCTCGATCGCGGGGGCGTTATCCGCCCGCACCGTGCTTGCCCCCACCAGCCCGAAGGAAAGCCACGAGAAACAAGCCAATAGCGCCAACACCACAGCTGGAAGACCGAAGGATCGAACGGTCTTTGATCTGGACATGCTTGCCATCGTCTCAGTCTCCATCGACTGCCACCCCCCTTACCTGAATCAGTCGGACATCCCTCTCACTCGAATGGTCTCATGTAGAACTATGTAGCGACCGATACCTTGGAGATGAGGGTCGTAGCGGGCGAGGATGGGCCTGAGGGGGCACTTGGCGGCTTTGTCGCGGGCGCAAGCTTCCAAACAAGCCTTATGGCTGAGGTGCTCGCGGGCCTGTTCGCGGCCGGCGCCACGCTCGCCGCGCTCACCGTGGCGCTGCCACACCCTTCCGACCAGAACAACCCTGGCCTGCTCGCGATCGTCGCGGGCGCCTACGCGGTAGCTGGCGGCCTGCATTGGCGCGCTCGGAAGCTGCCTGCCTGGACCTTGCCGCTGGCGCTCGCCTGGGGGAGCAGTCTGATCACGGGAGTGGCCTATTTCTCAGGGGCGAGCCCAAGCCCGCTCGTGTTCTTCTATCTGTGGATACCCCTCTATGCCTCCTACTTCCTCGCACGCAGAGAGGCAGCACTGCAAGTCGCCTATGTGGGGCTTGTATATGCAGTTTTGCTCGCGCTAAGACCGCCGTCGAGTGGCGCACCGGCCTGGTGGATCGTGGGCATGGGCACGCTGCTGGTGGCCGCGACCGTGATAACGACGATGCGAGCACGCGTCGAGGGGTTGATCTCGAGGCTCTATGACACAGCCCGAACCGATGCGCTCACGTCCTTGGCAAACCGACGCGGCTTTCGCGAGCTGCTCGACCTCGAGCTCGAACGGGCGCGTCGTGGCGAAACCAAGATGACTGTGCTCGTCGGCGATCTCGACCGCTTTAAGGATGTCAACGACCGCTCCGGCCATCAAGTCGGCGACGCCGCTCTGCAGCGCGTCGCGCGGCTATTGGGCGAGGGCAAGCGCCAAGTCGACTCGGCCGCACGCATTGGCGGCGAGGAGTTCGCGCTGATCCTGCCCGACAGCGGCGCCGAGGGTGCCTTCGTTCTCGCCGAGCGCCTGCGCAGCGCACTGGCAGGAGAGTTCGCCGAAGACTCCGTCGCGATCACGATCAGCTTCGGCCTGGCCACCTACCCCGAGCACGGCGAGACCGCCGCCTCGTTGCTGCGCGCAGCCGACGAGGCGCTCTACGCCGCCAAGGACAGCGGCCGCAACCGCACGGTGCGCCACAGCCCGCTGCTACGAGAGCTCGTGCAAGCGAGCGGTGGCGCCGGAGACATCGAAGGCGAGCGCTTCCTCGCCGTGATGCTCGACCTCGCCGAGACTGTCGATCTGCGCTTCAGCGGCAGCGCTCGCCATTCCGAGACGGTGGGCCGCTACGCCGAGATGATGGGCCGCGAGCTGGGCCTATCCGACCGCCACGTCAGCCGCGTACGGCTTGCGGGCTTGCTGCACGACATCGGCAAGATCGGCGTACCAGACGAGATCCTGCGCAAGCCATCTCGCCTGACCGAGCAAGAGCTCCTCGTCATCCGCCGCCACCCCGAGCTAGGCGTGCAGATCCTCGAACACCCGAGTCTCGCCGATGTGCGCGCCTGGGTCGGCGCCCACCACGAGCGTCCCGACGGACGTGGCTACCCGCTCGGCATCTCAGGCGATGAAGTGCCGCTGGAGGCACGGATCGTGGCAGTCGCCGACGCCTATGAGGCAATGACCAGCGACCGCTCCTACCGCGACTCGATCGGCCACGCAAGTGCCCAAGCCGAGCTACGCCGCTGCGCCGGCAGCCAGTTCGACGGGGGCGTCGTCGAGGCCTTCCTCGCGACGCTGCGACGCGAGAGCGAGCGGGCACGGGCGTTGCTTGCGGCCAACGTCGACGGTTGAGCCATCGCGCTCTCGCTGCTCTGACACAAGGCGTAGGCGCTACCACGAACGCCATGCCACGACGCTAGGCGAAGGCCTGAACGGCGCTCAGGCTTTGGTCGAGTACGCCGATATACCGCTGCAGTTGGAGAAGCCGACGTAGGAGATCATGAGCGTGCCTCGCTCCTTGGCGCCTTTGAGGAACTTGCCCGAGATCTTCAAGTTGGCCCGAACCTGGCCCTTCTTGGGGCCTTCCAGGATCAGGTACTTGCCGGTGCTGAAGAACGTGCCCTTGCTCGAGATGGCGGCGTTCTTGAAATGGACAGGGATCGGCTTGCCACCGCCGCTGCAGAAGAGCGGGGTATTGGAAGTGCTCAGGCCGGCCACTTGCTTGCCATTGGCAGAGACTTTGAAGCTGACAGTCACGCCGTCCCTGGAGGGGATCAGGCTGCCAGCGTAGGAACCGCCCTTGATCGGGCTAGCCGCAAGCGCGACACCTGCCACGAGCAGCACGAGCCAGCACTACCAACGTCGCGAGCAGACCCTTCCACTTGCCAGTCATGAGCGTCGCCTCCTGTTCGTGATCGGCTCCGCCGGGCCGGGAGCGCAAGCCAAAGATAGCCAACGACGCCCACCCTCGATAATTCCAGGGCCGACTCAGAAAACAGTCGCCGCGGAAGGCGGCCTGAGTGGCCCATCGCTAAGGGGGTCGCGCCGCGCGCCGCCGCCCATTCGTGAAAGATGCCTTTACATGGAGCTGGAGTACGAGCTGCAAACACACCGCGCCGAGGACCGCCACTGGTGGTACCAGGGGCGCCGCACAGTGCTGGAGCGCGCGATCGGGCGCCTCGGACTGCCGGCGCATGCGCAAATCCTCGACGCTGGTTGCGGCAGTGGGCGCAACATGGTCGATCTTGCCCGCCACGGCACCGTCACCGGCGTCGAGCTGTCCGAGACGAGCGTCGAGCTTGCGCGCGCCCGCGGCGCGGGCGAGGTGATCGCCGGCTCGGTCATGGACATGCCCTTCGACGACGACGCCTTCGACCTGACCGTCAGCCTCGACGTGATCGAGCATCTCGAAGATGACGTCGGCGCCCTGCATGAGCTACGCCGCGTAACCAAGCCCGGAGGCGCCTTGCTCGTGACCGTGCCCGCCTACCAGTGGTTGTGGAGCGGCCACGACGAGATCAACCACCACCACCGCCGCTACAACCGGCGCACCCTCCTCGCCGCCGCTCAGGAGCGGCGGCTGGCAGCTGGAGCGCTTCGCCCACTTCAACTCGCTGCTGCTGCCCGTCGCGATCATGCTGCGCGCGCTGGAGCGCTTCAAGCCCTCGACCACCAAGTCGAGCCTCGACCTGTGGGTACCGCCCGCGCCGCTCAACTGGGCCCTGCGCCAGCCGCTGAACCTGGAGGCATCGGTTATCGGGCGAGGTGGCTCGATCCCAGCAGGGCTCTCGCTGCTCGCCGTGTTCCGTCAAAGAGGGCATGGTCTCGACCGACGGGCGCGGCGACCGGTACGACATGCCGACCTGCGGTAGCGGGCGAATCTTGTCTCCCAAAAAAGATGGAGGGATTTTGGGCGTGCCCGTCGGGTCTCGCGGGGCCTAACTATCGCCCGCCGCATCGACCAGCACCGGCGCGGCGTGCCCTTTGAATGTCCACGCGCGATTGACAAAGAACGTGATCACGGTCACAACCACAGTCGTCAACGCCTGGCCCACCAGCTTGTCCAGACCGGCGCCATCCACGAGCGCGTACACCAAGCCGAGGTCCAGCAGCAGCCCGCAGCCCTGCACCACGAACCAGCGCACCGGCGTGAGCGCGTCGCCAACATGACCCTTGAACGTCCACGCGCGATTCCATAGGAAGCCGTTGACCGCGCCGATCGCGAAGCCGATGCCCGACGCCGCCACGTACCACACCCCGAACACCTTCAACAGCAGCGTGTACACGGCAAACGCGATCAGCGTGTTCGACACGCCCACGATCCCGAACTTCACGAACTGCAAAACCAAGGGCATTCTCAGGATTCGCGAGGCCCGGTCCCCTACTCTTCTCATGGCCACACTTAACCAGCTTCGTCCCTTCGGAAGGAAACATGCCGGACACCCACGCGCGCGTCCCAGCATTGCTAAGCGTCGTAGCCCCCGTCTACAACGAGGAGGAGCTCGTCGAGGCGTTCGTCAAGCGCACCTGCGCTGCCGTCGCCGACTACACGTTCGAGCTGGTGCTCGTCAACGACGGCAGCTCCGACTCGACGCCCGCGCTGCTCGACCGCCTGGCCGCCGCCGACCCGCGCGTACGAGTCATTCATCTCTCGCGAAACTTCGGCCACCAGGCCGCGCTCACGGCCGGCCTGGAGCACGCGGCCGGCGATGTGGTGGCGATGATCGACGCCGACCTGCAGGACCCGCCTGAGCTGATCCCGCGCATGATCGAGCAGTGGGAGCAAGGCTCCGACGTCGTCTACGCCGTGCGCAAGCAGCGCGAGGGCGAGACCGCCTTCAAGCTCGCCACCGCCTCCTGGTTCTACAAGCTGTTCGACAATCTCGCCCAAGTCGACCTCGAGCCCAACTCCGGCGACTTCCGCCTGCTCGACCGCCGCGCTCTGGATGCTCTGCTGTCGATGACCGAGCGCTCTCGCTTTTTGCGCGGCATGACCGTGTGGGTCGGCTTCACGCAGACGGCCGTCCCCTACGAGCGCGACGCGCGCGACCGCGGGCGAGACGAAGTACACGCTGCGCAAGATGCTGCGCTTCTCACTCGACGCGATCGCCTCCTTCTCGCACCTGCCCTTGCAGCTCGCCACCTACGCCGGCCTGCTGTCAGCGAGCGTCGCATTCATCGCTATCCCGATCGTGATCGCGCTGCACTTCACCGGCTCCTATCTGCCGGGCTTCAGCACCCTCACGATCGCGATCCTGTTGCTCGGCGGTATCCAGCTGATCGCGCTCGGCGTCATCGGCGAGTACGTGGGTCGCATCTACGACGAGGTCAAGCACCGCCCGCTGTACATCGTGCGCGAGGAGCGCAACGCACCGGCTGGCAGCGCCGAGGCGACGGGCCCGATCACTCCGGTGCGCGCGGGGCTGCCGGCACGCGTGGCCGAGCGCATCGGCTGAGCCTGGCTGCGAGCGGCCGCACGCTCAGACACTTCCGCGCGGAGCTCATCGGCACGAGAGCCGCTCGCACCGCTTCGGAGCCTGCACGGTTATGGTCACAGGCCCAGCCACCAAACGGGAGAGACCCATGCGCCATCGCACCCTCACACTGCTAGCCACCCCCGCCGTGCTTGGCGCGATGACCGTCGCCGTGCCGGCGCTCGCCGGTGTCGACAACGGTCCCGCCGCCCACAGCTCATCCAGCAAATGCTTCGTCGCGCGTATCGCCAAACACAGCGTGCGCGAGTGCCTGGTCCAGGGGCCGCGGGCTGCGTGGACTGCCCGGTCCGGCCGGGCCGCGCGGATATACACGGGGAAGCACCGGGAAAACAGGAGCCACCGGGAAAACAGGGGCCACGGGCAAACAGGCGCCACAGGGACCTGCGTCACGGGACCAACGGGCCCTACGGGTGCCACCGGGCCAGCGCGGACCCGCCGGCACGGCGCGCGCGTTCGCGGTGGTCAACCCCGCCGAAGTCGAATCGACCGCGTCGAGCAAAGGACTCGATCGTCGCTCAAACCTCGAACTTCACCTCGATCCAGCGAGTCTCGACGGGCGTCTACTGCCTGGCACCGAGTCGCCTCCGATCAACCCGGCGGGCGAGCCGGCGATCGTGACCGGAGAGTCGAGCTACAGCACGGGCGGCAGCGGGCTCGCTCGCGGTGAACGCCCAGCACAGCGACTGCTCCGCCAGCGAATTCGAGGTGCATCACATACGACGCCCGCTCACCGAGCTCGCCGTCGTCGAATGTGGGGTTCGCGATCGCGGCGCCGTGAAAGGCCCGATAATGCAGTGATGCCTGACAGCACACACAGCGAGCCCGCCTTCGACGACGAGCCCACCCCACCGAGGAGCGCCGCGAGCGTATTCGCCTCGAGACCCCCCGCCACCGCATAGAGGGCTCGCTGATGCTTGCCCGCGACGGCTACCGCTCGCGCGTGTCGGACATGCTCAACGCCTCCGAGCGCGACTTCCTCACGCTCACCGACGTGACGCTCACGCCGCTCGACGGTGGGCCGACCGAGCGACACGCGTTCATGGCGATCGCCCGTGCGCACATCGTCTATGTGGTGGCGCCTGAGGCAGACGCGTCAAGCGCTTAGGCGCTTGGGCTAACTGGGCTGCGGCGCTGGGGTCAAGGCCGGCGCCACCGATGGCACAGGCGCCACGGCAGGCGCAGCCGGTTTGCTCGGCCCAACCCTGCAGGAACGCCTCCGTGGCCGGGGCGTCCAGCGGACGGGCAAAGAGGAAGCCCTGGCCCGTATCGCAGTCCTCGTCTCTTCAGCAGCGAGAGCTCCCGCTGCTGTTCGATGCCCTCGGCGAACGTCTCGATCGAGAGCGCCTTGCCGAGCTGCACGAGTGTGCGGACGAGCGTTTCGCCCTCCAGATTGTGTTGCAAGCCGGAGATGAACGAGCGGTCGATCTTGAGCGCGTCGACTGGGAAACGCTGGAGGTGGGCGAGCGAGGAGTAGCCGGTGCCGAAGTCGTCGATCGCGATCCGCACACCGAGCTCCTTGATCGCGGTGAGCCGTCGTGAAGTCTCCTCGGCGTTGCGCATCAGCGTCGTCTCGGTGATCTCGATCGTCAGCGCCGTCGGCTCCATGCCGCTATCGGTCAGCGCCCCTTCGATGTCCTCTATGAGGTGGTCGGTGTCGAGCTGGCGCCCGGACACGTTGACCGCCATGCCGATTGGATGCCCGGCGGCTCGCCACGCCGCGCCCTGGACACAGGCCTCGCGCAGAACCCACTTGCCGACCTCGCAGATCAGCCCGGTCTCCTCGAGCAACGGGATGAAATCGTCGGGCTGGACTATGCCACGCACGGGATGCTTCCAGCGGATCAGCGCCTCCACGCCTGTAGGGCTCATATCCCGCAGGTCGATGGTCGGTTGATAGGCGAGGAAGAACTCTTCGTTCTCGAGCGCTTCGCGCAGGTCCATCTCCAGTTCCATGCGGTTCTGCATCGTGTCCTGCATGCCGGTCTCGAAGACGACGTAGCGATTCTTGCCGTCCCACTTCGCGCGGTACATCGCGATGTCCGCGTCGCGCAGGAGATCCTCGGCCGAGATCCGCTCTCCCATGGCGATCCCGATGCTCGCGGTAACCGTTACGCGCGTCTCCTTGTCCGCGCCGAGGTTGAACGGATGCTTGAGTGCATCGAGCAGCCGCTCGGCGATCAGCTCCGGGCCCACGGACATCGAGAGCTCTTCGGAGATCACGACGAACTCGTCTCCGCCCAGGCGCCCCAGGGCGTCGGCGTCGCGGATCACGCCGTCGAGCCGGGCTGTGACAGCCTTGAGAAGTTCATCGCCGACGGCATGCCCGAGCGTGTCGTTGATGCCCTTGAAATTGTCGAGATCGACGAACAGCGCCGCCACCGGCGTCTGGCTGCGAGTCGAGCGCGCGAGCATCTGCTCGACTCGGTCCAGGATCAGCGTGCGATTTGGCAGGCCGGTGAGCGCATCGTGGGTGGCAAGGAAGCCGAGCTCCTCCTCGCGCCGTGCCAGCTCTTCGTCGGTGCGCTGGCGCTCTGACTCAAAGCACTCACACATCCGCAGGAGGCTGAACTCGAGGCTCAGCTGCAGGATGTTCAGAGCCTGCGCGAGAGCGCCTCGGAGGAAACGGCCAGTTGAGTGGCGCTCTCCTGCAATACCTCTGCCATCACGTTGCGCCACCAAAAACAGCGCCAAGTCACCTCGTTCAGCGACGCCGCGCGATGGGCGGCCAGCTCGCCGAATATCTCCCAAGTTTCTTTGCCGGCCTCGATCGCGGTCGCCATCCCCTCCCCGGAGATCCAGCGAGCGACCGCAACCGTCGAGCTGCGGCTGATGCGTTCAAAGCTCTCCTGCACAAGTGCATCGACTTCGTGGCCCGGACCCGAGGTGCGCTCGACGGTCAGGCTGAGAACATCGCCGGTGCGTGCCTTCAGCGCCTCGCCAAGGCGCGCAAGGTCGTCGCCGCATTGACCCATTGCGGCATCTGGTGGTGAAGGGACTTGCATCTCATAACCCCCCAAGTCTGAGCGTTGTGCAGACATCTTCGACCCACTGATCGACCGGTTGAGCCTGCACCTTTAAGATTGGCAGCGAGGCGTTAGAACAGACGCCCTATCGAATCGTCACCCTCGTCGCCCTTCCACGCGATTACATGGACCGCTAAGCGCCGGAGCACTCGCCGAAAACCTAGAGGAGCTCGAGAGTGCGCTCGATCGGTCGCGCCAGCAAAGCGCGATCTCCACGGACGACGATCGGCCTCTGGATTAGCGCTGGATGCGCGACCATTTGAGCAATCAGCCGGTCGTCGGAGACCCCGGGCTCGTCCAGGCCGAGCTCTTTAACCAATGGCTCGCGCACGCGCAGGATCTCTTGCGGGCTTGTGCCCAGCTTGTGCAGCAACTCACGCAACTCACCTTCCTTGACACCGGTGAGGTGATAGTCGATCGACTCAAAATCAACGCCACGCTCAACCAGCAATGCGCGTAGCTTGCGGCAGGTTGAACAGGTCGGCTTTTCATAGATGGTGAGAGTGGGCACAGCCGCGATCCTAGCGCCGCGGTAGGCAGGCGAGATTTCGTCGCTCTACGGTTGTCCGTCGATCGCGTCGGTCATGGAGTCCCCGAACTCGACGCAAGTAACGGACGGTATGCGTCCACTGGGCGTCGCCAGCTGCCATCTGGCGAAACGGAAGGGGGGGGATTCGAACCCCCGTCAGAGGTTTAACCCCTGAAACGGTTTTCGAGACCGCCGCATTCAACCACTCTGCCACCCTTCCATAGCGACCGCTCAAGGCTAGAGGATTTGCATGCGGCCGCGCCTGCCGCGAGCGTGGCGTCCAGCCCAGCGCGAGCACCGGCATGCGCGCACGGGTAAGCTCGCGGCCGAGGCGGGCTCAGCGCCGTGAGGCGAAGAACTCGCTGAGCAGAGCGCCGCACTCTTCGGCGAGCAGCCCCGAGGCGACGTCGGGACGATGATTGAGGCGGGGCTCGCCGAGTACGTCGAGCACGCTTCCACATGCCCCTGCCTTGGGGTCGCTGGCGCCGAACACCACGCGCGGGACCCTCGCCAACACGATCGCACCCGCGCACATCGCGCACGGCTCGAGCGTGACGTAGAGGACCGTCTCGAGCACACGCCAACTACCGAGCACCCGAGCGGCCTCGCGCAGGGCAATCGTCTCAGCGTGGGCGGTCGGGTCCTGGCGCAGCTCGCGTTCGTTGTGGCCCGCCGCGATCAACTCACCGGCGTGGGCCACAACCGCGCCGATCGGCACGTCGTCGTGCTCAGCGGCGCGCTGAGCCTCGCGCAGGGCCAAGCGCATGAAGTATTCGTCGCGTGCGAAGAAGTGGTCGCTCATCGTCTGATTCTTGTTCGGCTTGGTTAGGAGCGCAACCTCCGGGGCTCCCAACACTTCATGATTACGAAGGAACCGACTTGCCGCCGACCGCTCGAACCCGATATCCAAGTTTGTCCGGCCGAAGGCTGAAGGTCGGCGTCGCATGCACGCTCGTGCTCGCAACGTTCACGCTTGCCGGCCTTGCGGGCGGTGGATCGCCAAGGGCAGCAGCAGCAGGGACCAACCATATCGTCGAGCCCATCGACGCAGATCCTGGCGACGCCGAGCCTTACTGAGCAGGCCACCGTCTCGCGCGTCCCAGCGGCGAAGCCAACTGAGACGGCCACCGGCGCGTATGCCCCGGACCGAATCGTCGTCAAGTACGCGCCTAGCGCTCAGGCAGCGCGCACAGCCAGAGCCTCAGCGAGCGGAGAAAGCGAATCCAACGAAGAAGCCTCCAGCACACACCTGCTGTCGGTACCTACCGGCGCCGGCCTTGACACCATGCTCGCGAAGCTACGCCGCGAGAAGAACGTGGTGTGGGCGGTGCCGGACTATGTAGCGCACACGACCTCCATGTCGACCCCCAACGATCCCGGCATCACCGGACACACAGCCGGAGCCTGGCAACAGACGCAGTGGAACTTCGACGGGACCTATGGCATCAACGCGTCCCAAGCCTGGACCAACGTCGCGGCAGACGGGGCGCCGGGCGGGGCAAAAGTGATCGTGGCAGTACTCGACACCGGCGTGGCCTATGCCAACCGTGGCAAGTACCGCCGCTCGCCCGACTTCAGCAAGTACTCGTTTGTGCAGGGCTATGACTTCATCGACCGTACTCCTTATGCCAATGACCACAACGGACACGGCACGTTTGTGGCTGGCACGATCGCTGAGGCAACCAACAATCACTACGGCCTCACAGGGCTCGCATACGCCGCTCGGATCATGCCCGTGCGCGTACTGGACAGCGCCGGCGAAGGCGACGCCTCGGTGATCGCCGAAGGAGTTCGCTTCGCCGTCAACCATCACGCAAGGATCATCAACCTCTCGCTCGAGTTCTCAAGCGACGTGGGTGCCTCGGACATTCCCGAGCTGATCGAAGCGCTTCGCTACGCCTACCGCCACAACGTGCTGGTGGTGGCCGCGGCCGGTAACGAGGGCTCAACGATAATTCCCTATCCCGCGCGAGCCGGACATGTGATCGCAGTCGGAGCCACGACAGAACACGGTTGCCTTGCCAGCTATTCCAACGACGGCCGCGGCATTACGCTCGTGGCACCCGGCGGCGGCCCAGACGCAAGCCTTCCCGGCGACTCGAACTGCACCCCCGAACTTCCCTCGGGCCGTGACATCTTCCAGATGACCTTCACGGGCTCAAGCCCACGCGTGTTCGGCTTTCCCGATGGCTACGAAGGCACCTCTATGGCCACTCCGCACGTGACCGCCACGGCGGCGCTGATCATCGCCGCCGGCATCCTTGGACGTAAACCGACCGTTGCGCAACTGACGGCCCGGCTGAAGGACACCGCACGAAAGCTCGGCGGGCCACAGGACCAGGTGCTCTATGGAGCAGGCCTGCTCAATGCGGCGGCCGCCACGGCCCCTGGTGGGCCTGGGGCAGTGCGATAGCGCCGGCCACCGCCAGCCCGATATCGACGTGGAAGCTTGACTAAAGAGCTTCCCTCAGAAAGTAGTCCGCTATTGCGAGGCGGTACTGCTCAGGTAGAGGAACGCAAGACATAAGATGCGGCGATCACTCGCCCTAAGCAGGACATAGCGGTCATAGGCGCCGGGCCATACGGGCTCTCGGTAGCCACCCATCTGCTGGCGACGGGAGCTTCCGTCAGGACCTTTGGGCGCGTGATGAGCTTCTGGGAGGAGCAGATGCCCAAGGGCATGCTCGTGCGTTCTGCCTGGAGCGCTTCTAGCCTTTCCGATCCGGCGGGGAGCCTCTCGCTCAGCGCTTATGAGA
This sequence comes from uncultured Solirubrobacterales bacterium, assembly GCA_963757995.1. Taxonomy (GTDB): domain Bacteria; phylum Actinomycetota; class Thermoleophilia; order Solirubrobacterales; family Solirubrobacteraceae; genus Palsa-744. The sequence goes on along the minus strand of CAVWTS010000006.1, from coordinate 24,662 downwards.
AGGAACAGTCACATCCGTTTCCCAGACCTCTACCCCGCGAGGAGATGTCGCGCTATGCGCGCTGGTTTCAGGCCCGAGCCGTACCCGACCTCGACGAACGCCTGATCTCGACCGTCGAGCGCAGTAACTCTGGCTTCGTCCTGAAGACCGAGGATGGGGAGCACATTGCGGCCAGACGAGTCGTAATCGCAACCGGTCTCCACAGCTTTCCCTTCAGTCCACCGCAATTCGACGGGCTCGGAGAGGGACTGACGACTCACTCGATAGGAGTCTCCGAGCCCGCCCGCTTCGCCGGCCAGTCTGTAGTGGTGATCGGGTCTGGACAGAGCGCGGTCGAGACGGCTGCGCTCGTATGCGAAGCCGGAGCCAAAGTAGAGCTGATCGCCAGAGCTCCAGCGATCCGCTGGCTCGCTCGCGGCGAGAAAGTACGCACCATCGATCCCCTGTTGCAGCGCCTGCTCTACGCGCCTACCGACGTGGGACCTGCCGGGGTGAGCCGCCTCGTGGCGATGCCAAACCTGTTCAGACGCCTACCCAGGAGCCTGCAAGACCGTCTTGCCTATCGCTCGATTAGACCCGCCGCCACTAGCTGGCTGACGGATAGGAGCACAGACGTGAGGATGACCTTCAACCGGCAGGTCATCGACGCCCGACCCCTGGGCTCCGGGGCTCGCTTGCGCCTCGACAACGGCTGGGAGAGGGACGTAGATCACATCATCCTCGCCACCGGCTACAGGGTCGATGTCGCGCGCGAATCAGTCGTAGGAGAGTCACTGAACAGCAAGGTCAAGCTTCATCGGGGCTACCCCGTGCTACGCGGAGGGTTCGAGTCCTCGGTGCCTGCACTGCACTTCGTTGGCGCATACTCAGCTTGGAGCTTTGGGCCAATTATGCGCTTCATCGCGGGCACCGACTTCACGGCCAGGACCATCGCCAAACACATAGAGCTCGCGGGCCCTACGGGATACCTACCGTCGGAAGCGCAGCCCGCGATAGACCGCTCCACCCAAACAGCCGCGTAGGATTGACTCAATACGTCATCTCTTCGCCGGCGATACAAGGCAACTCGCTGTCGCGCCACAGGATCAACGATGTCTGACATCGTCAGCCTCGCTCGACACCCTTCGCGCCGGCTCTGGATCCACCGCCTCGAACGCCTTCGTCGGCAACGGTCGGTGATACTCGGCTATCACGGCATCTCGCGATCCCGACGGCGGCATGACCTGAACTTGCTACTGACCCATCCCTCGAGGTTCCGGACACAGTTGGAGTCGCTCCTGGAAGCCGGCTTCGAGTTCGTAACAGCCGCGGAGCTCGCGCGACTGGCCGACGGCGCAGAACCTCCCCCCGGCTATGCCGCAATCACATTCGACGATGGCATGCGCAACAACCGAACGGTCGCATTTCCCATACTTCAACGCTACGGGATTCCCGCGACCGTCTACATCTCCATAGATCTGATCGGCGGGATCAGTCCATGGGTCGATCCCGACGGGGACAACCGCATGCTCGACACCGGCGAGATCCGGGAGCTCGCTGGCGCTGGATGGGAGCTTGGAGCTCACACCATGAGCCATCCAGACCTCTCCACCCTCACCTACGAGGCCTGTCGTCGTGAGATAGAAGAGAGCAAGATCGCCTTGGAAGAGATCGGCCAGGTCTCCGTCGAAACTTTTGCCTATCCGTTCGGCCGCTACGACGAGCAGACGATTGCGGCCGTGCGCGATAGCGGGCTATCTGCCGCTGTCACCACAGGATCGGGCATCTGGGAGCCCTATGAGCTGACACGTGCCATGGTCGGAGCGCTCGACCCGACGCCTGTCCTCATGTTGAAGCTCACGGATCGCTACGAGCCTCTGCTGAGATCTCCCCCCCTGCGATTGCTGCGCCGAGCGAGCAAGACGGCGCGAGTCGCCGTACAAGCACGCAGAGGAGCGTAGTTTCCGCACAATGACCAGCGCACGTTCATCACGCACGCGCGACGTCGCTTTCAACAAGGCCCCGCGCGTGCTGCTCACGAACGCTGAGGAGCGCTCGATGCTGGCCGTGACTCGGTGTCTGCACATGGGGGGATATCGCGTCACAGCGGCGTCACCAACCCGGCTGGCCCCAGGCCAATGGTCCCGAGCCTGTGACCGGCGAGTACGCCTACCCGATGCACGCTCAGATGCTCCGGGGTTCTTGAAAGGGCTTCGACGCGAGCTCCAGAGCAACCGCTACGAGACGCTGATCGCCGGCTCGGACAGTGCGCTGCTTGCAATATCGCGCGATCGCGCGCAACTGGAGGAGCTCACGAGACTGGGCCTCCCCCCTCACGCCGTGGTCCAAGCCAGCCTCAACCGCGAGCGCCTTGCTGAGGCTGCCGCCCAAGTTGGCCTCACGCCCGCGATGTCGATTCGCTGCTCAAACCATCAAGAGGTGCTTGCCGCCGCTAAGGAGTTGGGCTTCCCGATCGTGCTCAAGTCGACCGACGCGGCGATCGACGGTGCCCCCCAGTCTGTACAAGCAGTCCCAAAGAGCCACGTCGTGCGCGATCCCAAGGAGCTGGAGGAGGCACTGTCGAGCTTTGTGGGAGATCTCCTCGTGCAACGCTATTTGCGCGGGATGCTGCTCTCCTTCGGTGGGGTCATCGCCAACGGACAGTTGTTGGGGCTTGCCGTTTCGCGCTACCACCGAACTTGGCCCCCAAGTGGTGGGAGCTTGAGCTACGGCAAAACGGTGTCCCCCCCAGCAGTGTTGGAGGACCTGGTAGAGCACCTGCTGGACGTACTGAAATGGGAGGGGATCTTCGAGTTGGAGCTGATCCAGAAGGACGCGGACGGGCCCACCGGTGAGGCCTGCGCGTTCGTACCGATCGACCTGAACCCGCGGCCATACGGCTCGATGGCACTTGCGAGGGCCGCGGGGGCGCCACTTGCATCGATCTGGTGTGATTGGCTGCTCGATCGGTCCGCTCCGAACATGAGCCCACCGATCCGAGCCTGTGCGGGCTCCCGCTACCGCTGGGAGGATGGAGAGCTTCGTCACCTGTGGTGGCAGCTGCGTCGCGGCAATCTCCTGGCGGCAGCTGTTCCTCTGCGACCCAACCGCCGTGTGACTCACGCCCACTTCGAGCGAACCGACCCCATGCCGCTCCTCGCCCGCGGTCTCTTTCTCGGCATGCGCACGATCCGATCCCTAGCCCAAGTGGAGTCATCGGCGACATGAGTCGGGTCATGCTGGTCCATCAACCCACCGACGGTGGCGTAGGCAGACACGTCAAGGACATTGCCGAAGGATTGGCTGAGCGCGGACACGAGGTGGTGTTGTGTGGTCCGACGCTGCCCGCCGGAATCGCAACGACTCTCCCCCGAGTTCGTCATGTCCGCCTCGATCTCGGCCGGTCTGTGGCCCCGCGCACGGATCTCTCGGCACTGCGAAGCCTCGTCCGGATCATCCGCGATGTCGAACCCGACATCGTCCACGCACACAGCTCTAAGGCGGGCGCGCTCTCACGGCTGGCGCGGTTCCTCCAGCCACGAACCCCCGTCATATACACGCCTCATGGTTACGCGTTCGCCGGCTATTTCTCACACGAGCTCGAGCGACGCGCATACCGGGAGGTTGAGCGTGCCCTGGCTCCACTGGCAACCCGGGTCCTGTGTGTATGCGAGGCAGAGGCAAGACTCGCGCGCACGATCGGGCCGGACAGTCGTGTGCGTGTTGTCCACAACGGGATCGAGCCTCCAAGTGATCACCGTCTCGACGCCCGCATGGCCAATCTACGTCGGGCGGGGCCGACTATCTGTGCCCTCACTCAATTGAGGCCCGGGAAGGGAATCGAGACATTGATAGACGCCACACCGAGTGTGCTCGAATGCCATCCGCGCCTACAGGTAGCGATATGGGGTGAGGGATCAGAGCTAATGGAGCTACGTGCCAGAGCAGCAAGCGTAGGGGTCGCGCACGCGGTGCAATTCATGGGCTCTTGCGATGCCCCTCTCAGTGTGTTGGGTGCCGCCGAGATCTTCGTACATCCGTCCATGGCCGAGGCATTCCCATACGTGATCCTCGAAGCGATGTCGGTGGCAACGCCAGCGATCGCCAGCGACGTGGGTGGCATTGCGGAGGCGCTGGTGGATGGCGAGACAGGGATACTGGTTCCGCCCGGTGACAGCCATGCTCTCGCATCCAGCTTGAGAGATCTCCTGGATACTCCCGAGCGGCGCGCCTCGATGGGCCTCGCCGCCCAGCGGCGGGTCGAGCGACTTTTTACCCGCACGACCATGGTCGATGGGCTCACGGCTGTGTACGGCGAGGTCCTCCCGCTCACATAGACTGTCACGCCAATGGAGCTGCAGGACTTCCTCACCCTCATCTGGAAACGCCGCCTGGTCGTCGGGGTCGTATTTGCGTGCTGTGTGATCGTGGCCGGGGCGTACGCAGCGACACGTACCAAGCTCTACGAATCGACCGCGACCATTGCCTTCACGCCGAACCCGAAGCAAGGGGACTTCCTCCCTTCCGAAAACCTCAACGCGCTGCTCTCGACATACGCCGCGGTAGCTAAGTCCGATCAGAACCTGGGCGCCGCCGCCCAACTGCTGGGCCACAAAGTCAGCGGCACCGTCAGCACCTCCACGGGCAACGGGAGCGGCATCCTCGAGATCATCGTCGAAGCCACCAGCCCACATGGCGCCGCTGAAGACACCGGGGCGGTGACGCGAGCATTCGTGCACTCTGTCGAAGGCAACGGCCTGCTCGTACCGAGTGTCGTCAACCCGCCGTCGGAATCGAACACGGCTCTGCAACCGCGACCGCCCTTGATCATCTCACTAGCGGCGGTACTGGGGCTGATAGTGGGCATCCTGGTGGCCCTTGGGCTCGATAAGTTCAGGCCCACGGTCGAGGATCCTGCGGAGTTCACCGAGCTGACCGGCCTTCCGGTGATCGGCCGCTTCCAACGCGAGCGCAAGCTCGCGGACGGCAGTACCAGGCTCGTGTGGGACTCCACCCAACTTGCTGCCTCCCAGGAGGCCTACCGTGCGCTGCGAGCCAACGTCGAGCTGCTCATCAATGATCAGCCAACGGTGATCCAGGTGACAAGCGCCAATGCTGGGGAGGGCAAGTCAACAATGGTGGCGAACCTCGCCGTCGCGCTGGGCCAGCTGGACATACCGACGACGGTGGTCGACGCTGACATGCGTCATCCCCGCCAACACAAGCTTTTCCAGGTCAGCAACGAGGTCGGACTATCGACAGCTATGTTGCTGCCTGAGGGAGACATCTCGCCGCAGAGCACGGCCTTCAAGGACGTCTCAGTGCTGACAAGCGGGCCGACGACTGGTAACGCGGCTGAGATGCTTCACGTTCGCTTTCGCTCGATCCTCTCTCAGCTACGTGCGAAGGGTGGCGTGATATTGGTCGACTCACCCCCGACTCTGCCCGTTAGTGACGCGCCCTTGATAGCTCGCCAAGTGGATGCGGTGTTGTTTGTGATCGCCTCCGGCCGAACGCGTCGTTCCGCCATCGGCAACGCTGTAGACAAGTTGCGCTTCGCGCAAGCCAACATCATTGGCCTCGTCCTGAACTTTGCCGAGCGCGACAGCGAAGCAGACAGCAGCTATTACAGCTACAGCAGCGACGCGGGCGTACAGCGCCCCGACTCGATCTCGATGAGGTGACACCGTGAGCACGGGCGCGCTACGGCGAGACCCGGCTGTCATGCTTGGTGTGATTGCGCTTGGGAGCGTTGTCGGCTTGCTCGTCGGGCGCCTACCGCTGGGCGCGATCGCGCTCGTGGCTGCCGCGATTGGCGCGGTAGTCGTAGTTACCCGACCCGACCTGGTGTTGCTGGCGATGATCGCGGCACTGCCTTGGGAGAACAAGCTCCACTATCCCAGTGCCACATTCTCGACGGTCAAGGGCATCGGGCTCGTTGTGATGCTCTCCTACGCGTTGAGCCTGATCGGCAATCGCCACAAGCGGATTCACCTGCCGTTGACACTCGGTGTCGTCACGGTACTCAACGTCTGGGTGGCTATCTCGCTCATAGCGTCGCCAATCGTCCCCGAAGGAATACAAAAGCTACTGCGCTGGTTCCTGCTGTTCGCCTTTTTCTTTCTGATCGTGCAACTGATCGACGACCGCGAGCAGATCCGTCGTGCCATGCGCTGGTTCATCGGATCCGTGACGGCCGCCGCGCTCTACGCGCTGTCACAGTTCGTAACAGCCCACGGCGGCTTCCGCGTCGCCGGGCCACTACAGGACCCCAACGACTTTGCCTACCTACTAGCCTGCTCACTCCCGATTGTCGCCTACCTGATGAGCGCCGATGGGCGGCGGCGTTTGCTGTGGGGAGTCTGCTTTGTCTCGATCGCCGCGGCGATGCTTGCGACCTTCTCTCGGGGAGCCCTCGTCGGTATAGGCGTATTGGTCCTATGGGGCATCCTCACGCGTCGCATTCCGATGTGGGTCGTCGCCTCGGGTATCGCCACTGGACTGATCGTCACGGCGCTTGCTTTCACGATTTGGAAGCCATTGCTCAACACGGCCTTGCACGAGAAGACACAGGTTGCCCAGAAGAACACCGAATCGCGCGAGGCGTTCTGGGCGGCGGCATTGACACTCGCGGAGCACAATCCGATCACCGGTGTCGGCCCAAATGCCTTCACACAAGACGCCGGGCCGTTGATACGCAACAACCCCCTTACGTTGGAACATCCAGTCACCCACAACAGCTACCTGGAGATCCTTTCAGAGAATGGGCTCCCGGCCCTTATGCTGTTCGTTGCCTACCTTGCAATGGTGTGGACGTTGCTACGGCGAACACAGAGACAGGCGAAGAAGGAAGGTGATCTCGAAGGCCGTCGGCTCGCGACCGCCTTGCAGGCTTCGTGGATCATTGCCGTTGTATCAGCCACGTTCTTGAGCGAGGAGCTGTCCTCGCCTTTCTGGCTGCTCGGAGGTCTTGCCGTCGTGCTTGCTCGCGACAGCGCGCGGAGACTTCCATCATCGACCCTCTATGAAGAGCAGCAAGATGACCGGCAACCGAACCTCCTCGCACTCTCGCAGGGATGAAGATCGTCCTCGTCACATCGCTGGATCGAGGAGGACCGATCGAGCAGTCCTTGCTGCTCGCGCGGTCGCTCTCACTCGGTGGTGACTCGGTGCTCGTGACATGCGCCAATCGGCAACTTGCGGAACGGTTCGCCGTCGATGGCGTGCGCGCCGAGGTTGCCCCACTGCGCCACCAGCGCGACCTGCGCGGCGCCGCCAGAGTGTGGCGGCTGGTACGTGGAGCCGACGTGGTCCACGCTCATGACCGTCGCGCCGGACTTTGGACACGGCATCGGGCCGCGCCCACGACGCGGCGGGGCGCGTGTGTACACCGTGCACGGAACACCCGAGCCGTACCATCCGCCTCCGGTAGGGCCTGAGCGACCGGGGCTGAAGGCGACGCTGCTTTACCGCGGCCTCGATGCAGGGCTCTGTGTCAGAGCGGACGCCGTAGTGGTCCCCTCCCAGTTCGTCGCCCGCGACCTCGTGGAGCGCCTCGGCTACCCGGCTCACAAGCTCACGGTGATACCCAACGGGATCATCTTGCCATCGTTTGTCCCGAGCAAAGGAGATCTGATCGGGACCCTCTCGCTACTCGAGCCGGTCAAGGGAATCGAGATATTCCTCCGCGCCGTCGTAGAGCTTGCCCCACGACATCCCGATTGGCGTTTCGTCATGTTTGGAGATGGAACCAGCCGGAAACAACTACTTACACTGGCACGGGAACTCGGGATAGAGGATCGAGTAGAGCACCCAGGCTTCGTGCCAGCGGCCGACGCATTGGCTCGTATGCGCATATTCGTGCTCTCCTCCTACCGCGAGAATGCACCAATGGGACTGCTCGAAGCGATGGGGGCGGGAGTACCGGCTGTCGCGACCTCGGTTGCGGGTGTGCCAGAGATCGCCGACGACGACGTCGCACAGATGATCCAGCCCGGTAACCCCAAAGAACTTGCCTTGGCTATCGAGCGACTTTGCAACGACGACGCAATGCGAGACGCACAGATCCATGCGGCGCGACGACGCGTCGAGGAGAGCTTTACTGCGGAGCGCAACGCAAACGCAATTCGTTCGCTCTACCAGCGTCTCCTTAGGGTCGCAGGATCATGAAGATCCTGCTGACAACTCCCTCAATGGAAGTCGGAGGAGCGGAGCGCGTAGTCACTATTCTGGCCGAGCATCTGGCTTCACGCGGGCATACGATCGGTCTTGCCGCGCCGCGTGGGGCCTTGGATGCGGACATGATGGGTACCCCCCATACACGCATGACACTTCGCGAAGACGGCCGCGCAGTGGTGGGCGCGATGCGCTCCACTCTGTCACTCACAAGCGCCATCCGCAGCTTCGACCCAGACGTCGTACATGCACAGAACGTCAAGTCCGCCGTCACCGCAAGAGCCGGGGCGACACTTGCACGGGGGCGAGGACGACCGGCCATCCTGGCGACATTTCATGGCGTGCTCCCAGCCGAGTATCCACGCGCGGCGAAGTTGCTGCGCAGCGCCGACCACGTCGCCTGCGTCTCTTCAGACCTGTTGGCCCGCATTCTCGCCGCCGGATTGCCGGCGGCGAAGGCAAGTCTGATCCGCAACGCCATCGATCTCGCTCCGCCGCTCACCGACGAGCGCCGCGCCGCACTCGACCGCGAGCTCAAGCTGGCGGGCGCTCCAACGGTCGCGATCGTAGGCAGACTTGTCCCTCAGAAGGCCCACGAGCGATTCCTGATAGCCGCGAACATCGTCTCGCGGTCGTTCCCCGAGGCAAGATTCTTGATCGTCGGTGAGGGACCACGCCGCGAGAGCATCGAACAGTCGATTCAGGCAGCCGGCCTTGAGGATCGCGTGCACTTGACTGGGCGACGCTCGGATGCGCGCGAGATCATTGCCCGAGCTCAGGCGCTCGTCTTCTCCTCTGAGTGGGAGGGTCTCTCGATCGCCGCACTGGAGGCGCTCGCCGCCGGCACACCGGTCGTCTCGACCGACGTGCAAGGCATGCGAGAACTATTGGCGGGGGGGCAGGAGCGATCGTTCCACTCGACGATGGCACCGAGCTCGGCCGGCGGATCGCGGCGCTGCTTGCCAATCAAGCGGAGCAGGCCGAGATGGGCCGCACCGGCCGTGAGTTGATCGAGCGCGAGTTCTCGCTCAACGACATGGTCGAGTCATACGAACGCTTGTATGAGACCCTTGCCGGAGCTTCCGGGCGGACCGCCCACGGCCGGCCACCCTCGCGCACTTCCTCACACGACGGTTGACCGAGGCTACGTGGGCACGCCTGGTCACCTTTGAGCTACGGTGACCGGCAGATTTCGACGTATGGCTTGAGTCGGCGGACGATGAATTACCGTCGGAGGCGCTGGTACCAGTAGATGGCGGAGTACTTGAGCCGCCATCGGTAGGAGCTGTGCCTGTGATATTCGAGCTCGCGCCACCGAAGTTTGCATCACTTGAGACTGCGCTCGTGGAACCTGTGCCACCGGAGCTCGTATTCTGGGATTCGACGCCTTCAGCTCTACCTTCAACACCCTCAGCTTCACCTTCGGCGCCTGCCACCTGTCCGCCTCCAGCGCGGTAAAGCACCAGCGCGGTGTTCGCGGGCATAATCGCGGTGTTCGCGCCTGCGAGCCCCGAGCCGTTATAGGTGCCGCCGAGATCGACATCTACGGTCGAGGTGGTCGGGTTGACCACGACCAGACCACCAGTGAAGCTGCGCTCCCACACGCCTCCGGCTACCTTGGTAGCGACCGACGTCGGTTCGCCGATCTGGGTTTCACATTCGCTGCACCACTCTTCGCTGCTGTAGGTCGCCGCGGCACTGTAGGCGGTGTGACCATCCGCTCCGAGGAGCACCGATCCCCAGCCGTAGAGGATCGCCTGCTTGTCTGATGCTTCCGCCTGCGTGATCGCGAGGAAGATCTTGCCCATCCGCTCGGTCGACTGGATCTCTTCGACCTGTGTCTGCCAACCGCTCGCGTCGCGGTAGCCCTGGCCCGGGGTGGAAGACCACTTCGCGAACATCTCATCAACGCCACCGCTGACGTACTTCAACCATCCTTCGACTACTTCTGGGTATTCGCTCCAAGATCCCATATTCGGGACCGCGAGCTTTCCGGCGGCCTGGATGCGCGGTCCGGCGTATGCGAGCATCGAGCCGATGGCACCCTGGTAGGCGGGGTCCGTCGGGTACTTGGCGATGCTGGAAGGTTCGGTGTGATAGCGCGCCGTGGTGTTCGTGTCGTCCATCATCACACCATCCCACGGGCCCGTGGAAAGCAATTTGATCACATTGCTCGTCCACTGTTGCTGATAGCTCTGGTTGGCGGTATCGGCCATCCAAAGCCATGAGTAACCGCCCTCTGAGATACGACTGCCGCTCGTGTTGAGCAGGAACCATTCGGGATGCGCATTGTCGGCTTCGGCGTAGTTGACTCCGCTCGAACTCAGGCCACCTGGACCTGTGCCCTGTGCCATCGCCGACAGGTTCTGGTAGACCAACACCTTCAGGTTCGGATTCGCCGCCTTTAGTTCGGCGGCGCGCTTGGCTTCCCACGCCTGCAGGACGATATAGGAGTTGCGTTGTGCGTTCTGCGCCACGTTTGGAAAGGAAGCTTCACTGCCAATCGCGACGCGGAACTGACTTGCCACGTTTGCCGACGCGAACGCCGGCAAAAGCAGGGCCAGCACAGACGCACCAAGAATGAGCAAGAGCTTTTGAAGTCGCACGATGGGCGCCCGTCTTTTCGATGGCCCGGCTGACCCTCGACCCGTTTGGGGAGGTCCCGTGGCTTTGCGTCCCCGCCTCGCGACAGGTTTGCCTTGTCGTTGTCAGACACCCGTTGAGCGCCCACTTTCCTGCACCCCTCCTATCGGGCCAACGACGCGCTCGACTCAGCGCGGAGAGCCGCGCTGGACGAATGTACGAGCCGACTTGTGAACTCTGAGAGCGTGCGGTGGTGTACGACTGATTCAGGAAAGGCCCGTGCGACGGGGAGAGCTCTTCTCCAACCGCCCAGCTTCCTCCAGCCATCCCCGGTAGAGCCGCTCCAGCGGCTCAAGTACACGACTCCAGCGATAGCGCTCCGCCAATTGACGGCCCTCTTGCGCAAGCGCGTACGACAGCGGTTCATCGCCCAACAGTCGCGCCGCGATGTCGGCTAGCTCGCCCGGCCCATCGGCCAATAGACCGTGCCGATCGTCTACGAAACCGATCTCCTCAACCCCCAGAGGAGTCGCGACGATCGGTCGCGCTGAGGCCAGAGCCTCGAGCACCTTCAGACGTGTGCCCGCGCCATGCCACACGGGAACGAGTACCAACCTGCTTTGCTCGAGCAAGCCTACGGATGCTCTGGCACGAAACCGAGCGATGTGACACGTTCGTGTTCGCCGAGGGTGCATAGGAGCTTGGTCGATGCGCCCTTGCCAGCCACGAGTAGGCGCGCCAGCGGCCGCGCTGCCGCAAGCCGGGGCCAGCCCTCGCGCACAAAGCGCGTCAAACCAATCTCATTCGGCGCATAGTCGAGCTGCCCGAAGAACAATATGTCCTCGGTATTGGGCAACGCCGTCGATATTCCGAAGAACTCGTCGTCGATTCCGTTTGGCACTTCCAACACGCGGCGTGCCCGGCGCTCGAAATGACGACTATCGCGCCCGGACACTGTCAACACCACATTCGCGCGCGATACAGCGCGACGCTCAACCGAGCGCATCGACATGGCACGGTTCAGCGCTCGTAGCCGCGTCAGCCTTCTGCTCCCGCGCGCGATGCTGGTGAGCATTTGGAATCCACGTTGTGCAGACTCAACACACATCTCGTACTTCCGATCGCCTTCCAGTAATAGGCGTTCTGAGTGTGCTCGATCTGCACGAACGCCGAGCCTGGCGCAATCTCTTCGAGCCGTCTAGCGAGGCTGTACAGATAGGGACTCGGTCGCCGCTTGAGATGCTGGCGCAGTCGCGCGAGGGGACTCGCCTCATGCTCAGTGAGCTGCTCCACGATCCACCCCCGTGCGCGCAGTTCCTCGACGGCGCCGGGCTCTCCCACGTCGGTCGTGAGCAGGTGCGGGACGGCTCCCGCACGCTCAGCCGCCTCGATCAGCCGGAGGGTCCGCTTGTGACCACCACTGGTCGGAGGGAGAGGCAAGACAGAAGTCACGATGACCGCGCGAGCAAGAGAGGCCGCCATCCCCCTACCCTATAGTCCGCTCGATGCCGATCGATGAACGGACGCCTAGCCTGCGAGGCGTGTCGGTGGTCATCCCGACCAAGAACCGAGCGGAGCTACTACGCCAAACCCTGCGTAGCATCGATGAGCAATCGACGCTAGCGGCGGAGGTGATCGTCGCCGACGATGGTTCGACCGACGAGACAGAGCGAGTTGTACGTGAATTCGGAGCGCGCCACCTCCATGACCACGTGGCGACTGGCGCCCGTCAGCTGCCCGTAACGCCGGTATGAACGCCGCTCACACACCGTACGTCGCGTTCATCGACTCAGACGATCTGTACCACCCGCTCGCGTTGGAGCGACTGCACGGTGCGCTTGCCGCACATCGGAGCGCTCCGTTTGCCTTCGGTCGCGGGCTGTCCGCCCGTCCGACGCCCCTCGGCTGGCAATCCGACGGGGTGATCGGACCGCGCGAGTGGGAGCTCGATGACCTTCTCTGCAGCCTTTACGCACGTAACAGCGTTCCCTCGGGCGGCGCCATGGTACGACGTGAGCTCGCGTTGAGCCTCGGCGGCTTCGACGAGCAATTCGTCTTCGCCGAGGATCATGCTTTCTGGCTTAAGCTGGCGCGTCACGGCGAACCGGTGCATGTGCCGGAGATTGTCGGCATCCACCGCCGTCACACAGGTAACCGCATGACACCTTCCATCTCCGCTCGCTATGACCGTCTCATTACCGAAACGGCCATTTCAGACAAACGGCTGGAGGGCTGCGTCTCACGTCGTCTCGGGGTGCTGGCATGTGAGATGTCAAGCGATGCGCTCCACCGGCGCAGTCTGGGAAACGCATTGGAAGCCGCGAAATTGCTGTTCAACGGAAGCCAGCGCTTGGATATAGCGAGAGCGGCGATAGCTCATTGGCGTATGCGCCGCAAGGGCGCATACGAAGGCGCGCTCTTGCTTGAAAATGACACGGAGCTCGGTGCCTGGCTTGCCACCTACTGAGCTCGTGGGCAAGCAAGCAGCACCAGAGCTGACCGTCGACTCGATCGCGGCAGGTGAGATCGAGCGCCTCGCAAGTGACTGGCGCGAGCTGGAACTGCGTGCGCAGGATGTGAATTTGTACTCGACATTTGATTGGCTCTCGGCCTGGGCCACCGCATATGAGCCAAAGCGGCTGCTGCTCATACGAATAGTCGCAAACCGGGGTGAGCTCATCGCACTCGGATTGGTTGAGCTCAGCAGACTTCGAGGATGGCGTTTTGCGGGAAGCTCTGTTACCTCGCGTCGTTCGTTGTTGTGTGCCAAAGGACAAGAGGACGCGGCTTGGCGAGCCTTGGCAAGGTGGCTTAATGAAAACCCTCTGGCATGGTCGACATTCGAAGGCGCCGAGGTGCCGCGGAGCGCGGAGTCCATACCAGGAGCGCGCCTGAGTGCCAATGTCACACCCGTGTTGGCGACGCCCGAGTCCTGGGACTCCTACCTCGCCTCGCTGTCATCTAAACGCCGGGCGGACGTGCGAAGACGACTCCGACTCACTGACAGCGCCAATCTGGAAGTGCGCGAGACACCGGTCTCGGAGATGGACGGGGCGCTCGAGGATTTCCTGCGCCTTCATCACCTACGCACTGACTTCAAGGGCGAGCGACATCCGGATATCGACCTGCGGTTGACGCGGCTTTTGGCGACACTTGCGAGCCACAGCTCGGTCCGGGTCAGCCTTGTCGAGATACGACGCGCTGGAGCCAGGATCGCCGTCAGGATCTCCCTCGAGCACCTGGGTGTCCTCTACTTGTACAACCACGGTTGGGATCCGGAGTTTGCCTCGCTGGCTCCAGGGATCGTCCTAGCCCTCAACTCGATCGAAGAGGCAACTGACCGTAAAGTGAGCGTCATCGACATGGGCGCGGGCGAACAGAGCTACAAGATGGGGCTCGGTGCCGTAGCCGAGAGAAGGCTCACCCTGGAGGCCCACAACCCGCGGATTTGGGCCCGGATCGTCAGGTCCGCTTACGCGACTTATGTGCGTGTGCGACCGTAGCCTCCCGGTATAGCTCCTCGTAGGCATGTGCCATTGCCGGTGCACAAAAACGTTCTAGCGCGACCTCCCGCGCCCGACTTCCCATCCGCTCGCGTAGCGCACTGTCTGATAGCAGACGGCCCAGCACAGCTACCAACGCGTCCAAGTTACCCGATGGGAACAGCAAGCCGGTCTCGCCCTCGAGCACAGCCTCAGAGACGCTGCCGACATCGCTAGCCACAACCGGCAGCCGTGCGAGCATCGCCTCGAGAATCGACAAAGGCAGCGCCTCCATCCGCGACGGGAGCACGAATATGTCGAAGTCGCGTAGTCGCAGGCGGGCATCGAGCTCAAAACCAGGCGTGTGCAGGCGCTCGGACACACCCAGTTGTTCCGCGAGCTGGCGCACTTGTGCCAGGGCGGGGCCCTCTCCGACGACGATAGCGACAGTGCCCGGCAAGCTGGTGAGTGCCTGCACAAGCAGCTCCACGCCCTTCTGGCCATCGATCCTGGAGATCATCCCGATCACCGGGGTCTCAGATGGCGAGCTACCGCGGATCGTGCGCGGATCATCTGGAACGCCGTTGGGAATCGTCAGAAGCGATCCTTCGGGCAAGCCGATCAGCTGCTCGATGTCGCGAGCTGAGCTGTCGCCGACAGCGACGTGAGCGGCAAGCCGTCGCGAGAGAGCCCGCTTGATCGCTCGCTGCGGACGGCTGCTCGAGCGGACGGGCGCATTCTCGACAGCCACCACACGTGTGCGCGGAGTCAACAGTCCGCCAAGAATCGCGTACTGACAGGACCATGGGCTGTTGAGACTGACGTGCAGAATGTCGGGCCTGAGCCTGCGAATGGCCAACACCTGAGCCATGATCTTTTTGAGACGTAGCTTGTGCGGCACATCCGCAACGATCACTTCGCGCGTGCCAGGCCGTCGCGAGGCAATCCAGGCCACCACGATCGGCTCAACCCCCATCACGATCACTTCGATGCTCTCCTCGAGCTCAGCAATGAGATAGCCGAGCGCCAACTCTGCGCCGCCTCGGCGGGTCGCATCGCTAAAAGCAAGTACATGCAGCGGACGCGTACCGTCCGGGCTCACCGCAGCTTTAAACGCTGGGTCGTGCCTCGGGGCGGGGTGCGGGCCCTCGTCCCCGCCTTCTCCGTCGCTCCCACCCTCGCCGTCGGTGCCCTCGAACGAAATGGTGCGCAATCCTTTCGGCGCGATCAGCCTCGCCGCAAGCTTGCCCACTGCTCCACCCATCCGTCCCCTGACCATCCCAGAGGCCCACTGCTGATCTCTTCTCGGAACCACCTCGATCAGAGACGCAAGCACCATGAACACAACTACGCTGGCACCCACGCCGAGTACGAGCCCTCCCACACCTCCCACCGATGCGTTGGCAATCCAAGCGGCGACACCGGCAACAAGACTGACGACGATCGCTCGTGCGATCGCCCCGGCGTCGAGAGCCATCGGGCCAACGAGCCGACCCGCGTATACCAATATCGGCAAGACGACCGCCAACTGACCGCCAATGTCGGCAAGGGCGGCACCGATCGCTGCGTGCGGGGGTACGAGCAAGAAGTTCAGCGCGATCGTCACCAATCCGCCAACTGCCTCGCAGATGAGCGCAATACGCAACGCACCGAGCCCTACGAGCAACGCATTGGCCGTGCCTAGCAGCGGAACCAGTGGAAACAGCGCCAACAGGATTAGCAGAACCGGACCCGCTGGACCATAGGAGGCTCCATATGCAAGCTTGATCAGCGATGGACCAAGGGCAAGAGAACCAGCCAACAACGGAAGGCTGACGGTTGGCAGAAGACGCTGCGCTCGCCAGTAGCCCGAGTGAATGCGTGCGTGATCGCGAGCCCCGTACAAAGTCGCGAACGCCGGGGACAGCGTACCCGCGAGCGCACCTGGTAGCAGCGCCAATCCATTTGCGGCGGCAAACGCAATCGAATAGAAAGCGATCTGGCGATCGGTTGAGTAAGCGCTCAGGAAGAAGAACTCGGAACGCTGCCAGACAACAAAGGTCGCCAGTGTCATCAAGGTGGCCAACACGGCATAGCGTGAAGTGCGGTGGCGCAGATCGGCCACGTCCTCGACCTGTCGAGGTAGGCGACCCAGGGCCTTCCGGGCGAGTACGCCGATCGCAACCAGTGCAACCGCCGCGGTGGCGGCCTCAACGGCGAACATCCCCGTAATACCGCCACCGCCAGCAAGCACAGCAATTGTCACGGGCACGCCGACCATCGCGGTCAACAGACCCACCATCGACGCCTCGCGCCACATCTGGCTACCGGCAAGTACCGCCCAAGGAACGCCCGCGCCGACAATTAGCGCACACTCCACCCCAGCAAGCAGCCATGCGGCTGTCGGAGACGCGCCCAGTAGACCGGCGATGGCAAGCACTGCCCCGCCCGCCAAGCCGCCCACGACCGTGATCGGCAGTGCCCAGCGCACGAGCCCTCGAACGGCACCGTGACGATCGGCGCCAAGCGTCTCTCCGATCGAGCGCATCAGTGCCTCCTTGAGGCCTTCGCTGATGAGCTGTGAAAGCGAGATCATCGTGAACGCGATGAAGCTCTGGCGGCCCATCCCAGACGGGCCGAGGTAACGGGCGGCCGCTATCGAGACAATCAGCGCAAACCCTTGCGGAAGTGCCTGGCTGAAGGAGTTCCAGATTCCGCCCGCGATCACCGACAGGCCTGTCGTGCTGGTCGCCGCCTCCGAGTCGATCTTCTCCGTCAGGAGTTCGCCAGCGACGGTGCTGTCATGCATGTCCTGCATATCTGGGGCACCCCGAAGTCAGTACTCGAGCCCGGCACGCCCAACGGGCATGATCCGAGGAATATCCTATGCTGCACATCGGCCATGGACCTCCGCAGGGTGAGCCGAGCACCGACCGGGATCGCGCGCCGCTTCAGGAACGCTCGTCGCCTGCATGCAGAGCGGCACTTTCAAACGGCCCTGCGATTCGATGCGACAGCCCCACCGCTACTGCTTTCGCCTCATTGGGACGATGCGGTATTCGACTGTTGGGCACTGCTGACAAGCGACGACGATCTGACCATAGTCAATGTATTCGCGGGAACGCCGAGCGCCGGCCGTTTGACGCGCTGGGACCGAGTGACAGGCGCCAGCGACTCCAATGCGAGAGCACGCGAACGCATCACAGAGGACAAGCAGGCGCTCGCGCAAGTCGGCCGCTCAGCTGTCAATCTGCCGTTGCTCGACGCGGAGTATCGCGAGCCCGGGCCGGCTCCATCCTTGTCCGATATCGACCGTGCGCTGACCGAGAAGGTGCGCTTGACTTCTCGTGTGTACGCGCCCGCCGGATTGGGCACGAACACCGACCACAAGCTCGTTCGCTGGTATTCGCGGACCCTGATGAGCACTGGTATGCCCATCTCGCTGTATGCCGATCTTCCTTATTGCGTCGTACACGGCTGGCCCCATTGGGTAGATGGCAGCGAGCGCGATCCCCACCGTGACGTAGACGCGTTCTGGCGGACTTTCCTGACCGATGTACCGGAGTTGGAGCTTCGTAGAGCTCGCGTCGAGCGCTTGGATGACCAGCAGGCTGCGGCAAAGCTTGCGGCGATGCGTATTTACGGCACGCAGTTCTCCAGCCTGGACAGTGGTGCCGCGGGCGTCCTCAGCAACCCGGCCATCCATCGCTTCGAGGTGATCTGGGATCTGGACAGACGATCGGACACGGCCGGGTCGGAATCGTGCCCAGCCCAGACGATCGAACACGATCTGTCTACTGAGCAGACGTGAGAGCTCGCAGCAGCAAACAGACATGAGAGCTGCCCGTAGCGAATCGCGAGAGCCGCTCGCGGCAAATCAGGTGGTACGGATGATCAAAACCGAACAGGGCGCATGATGGGACACCTTGTTCGGCACCGATCCGAGCAAGAACCGCTTGGCTCCGGTCATACCCTTGTTGCCGACAACGATCAGATCGGCGCCCTGCTCCTCGGCCACGTCGAGAATCGCGTCGGCCGGATCGCCCTGGCGCGGATATACGCTCACCGCGACGCCGGCCTCGCGGGCCACACCGGCGGCCGCCTCCAGTGTTGCGTCGACATCCTCTCGTGGGCTGACCGCCCACTGCAGATCCTCCGGCGCATCGCGGCGCTCCTCACGCAGGCGCTGCGCCGGCACTGGCTCATAGGCGCTCACGAGCTCGAGCGTCGCCCCGACGGACTTGGCCAGGTCGACGGCTTGGCGTACAGCCTGACCGGCTGTGTCCGAGCCATCTGTCCCCACAACGATCGATTTGAACATGACCCTCCCTTGGCCGCGATTCGGACTGTGCCTCGATCATCGATCATATCCGTCTGGCAACGGCACGAAGTGACCCAGACCTGACATATCGTTCTACTCGATGATCGACCTTCACTGCCATGTGCTTCCCGGGATTGACGACGGCCCCGCGACCATCGATGAATCCGTCGCACTCGTGCGCGCAGCGGCAGCCAGTGGCATACGAGAGATCGTGGCAACCCCTCATGTGAGCTCGCACTATCCGGACAACGGGCCAACCAACATCTCCCGCCTCACAAGCGAGCTCAACGAGAGATTGCGCAGCGAGGAGATAGCGGTGGAGATTCGGACAGGAGCGGAGATCAACATCACGCGCATTGGCGAGCTCAGCGACGAAGAACTATCGACGCTTGCGCTTGGGGGGGGCCAATGGCTGCTCGTTGAGTGCCCATTCGCGGTGCACGCACCCGACTTCGACGCAATCCTGCTCTATCTGAAGAGCAAGGGCCATCGAATCTTGCTCGCTCACCCCGAGCGCAGTCCTCTGTTCCAGCGCGATCCCCGGCGGCTCGAGGCACTCGTCGCTACCGGCATGTTGGCATCGATCACAGCCGGCTCGCTCATTGGAAGCTTTGGTCGCGATGTGCGTCGCTTCGCGATGCGACTGACAGCCGACGGCCTCGTCCACAATGTCGCCTCAGACGCGCACGATGTCCGGCGGCGTCCCCCGGGTATTGCCGGCGAGATCGCAGAGGCAGGACTGGAAGATCTCACGGACTGGTTCGCTCAGGGAGTCCCGCACGCGATCCTCAGCGGCGAGACGATCCCAACGCGCCCCATCCCAGCGTCGCGCAACAGGCCCAAGCTTCAAAAGATGCGCTGGCGCCGGCGCTGAGACGGCTCGCAGCGCCATCTTCCCGACAGCGCGCCTCAACGGATCTGAAAGCCGATCCGCTCAGACAAGCTTTGTGATCGCAATGATCATCCCGATCAGGACGAAGACGACGATCGCTCCCTGCAGCCAGATCCAGGTGGGTGACATCGGCGAACAGGGTAGCCGGAGCGCGAGGCAACGCGTACCCCCGATACTTCAGCCACGAACCTGTGAAGACATCAGATGCTCGCGCCGGCGGCCCTGGCTGTGCCCAGCCAGTACTGGAACACGTTCACCCTGAGGTCCGTTCCAAGCACGCGTGGTAGCGCGATTGAGTAGCTGTTGAAGCGGTTGAGGGTGAACTGCGCCCTATAGACAGCGCGCCTGCCGCGGAACGCTTCCAGCTGCAGGTAGTCGCCGACGGGGCCCGACCCGCTTGCCACGACGCCGCCGCGTCGGCGACTCAAATGCACGACTACAGGGCTCGGCTCGCCAAAGGGCGAGACGAGCACATTGCGCAGTGCGACGAACGCAGGCTTACGTGCGCCGGTTTCGCTGAGCACTCCGAATTCTTCGCTGCGTGAGCCTTGCAGCGAGTACAGCGTCTCGGCGGCGATCCAAGGGGTTCGTGCGGTCTCGCGATAGACGTTGGCGATATTGGTGGCCTGCACCTGCTTGGTCACGCAACCCTGTTCCTGCTGAATGTGTTGGCGTGGCCAGCAGCTGCTCCAGCCGAACTCGTTCAGCCACAAGGGGGTGTGGTCGCCGTTCTGCAGCTGCACTTCGTGCAGATAGCGCAACGAGCCGAGCACCAACGTGTAGAAGTGAACCGAGAGCCCGTCGTAGTAGCCCTTGATCCCGGCGGCGTAGAGCGCGCGTAGGAACGCCCCGTTGGAGCCTACAAGCGAGCCTCCGAGCACGGTCATTTGCGGGTCGGCGCTCTTGATTGCAGGGTAGGCGGCACGTAGCAGTTCTGCGTACCGCCGTGCCTTGTTTGGGCCCGCGAAATAGTCTTCGTTGGACTGGTCAGGCTCGTTCCAGACTTCGATCGCCGCGAGCTTTGGCCCGTAACGGGCGGCGAGGAAAGCGACGAATGAGGCGTAAGTGCGCGGATCGCTCGGTGGCCACGCGTTTGCCTTGCTGCTCTTGTTGGGTTCGCAGTTGCTCAGCAGCGAGGTTGGCGCCGAGGAGGCCCAGCACGGGGTTCTCAGTACGAGCGCGATCACCTTCATGCCAGCGGATGCCGCCCTGTTGACGAGATGGTCCGTAAACGCGAGAGCCCGCGGTTCGGCTTGGCCTCGGCGACTCGGTTCGAGTATGGACCACGGTATTTCGACACGAATCGCGCGAGCGTGAAGCGCCTTGGCGGATTCGATGCTGCGGTCGGCATTCGCAGTCGACATGCCGGAATAGAGGCCTGTCAGATTGACGCCTCCCAACGGGGCCACCGGGGTTGGAGCGAGGAGACCCCCGGCGCTGGGCGCAAGGAACAGGCTCAGCCCGAGTAGCGCGAAGATCGGCGCGACGGCCAGCTTTCTGATGGGTTTTGTCATCTCTGAACCGTGGTTCGGCTCGCAAGAAGCCAAGCAGATGCCGGGCGCCCCAAGCTGACGCTGCGAGCGGCCGGCTCTCTATTCGGCATTGCGAAGCAGCGCCACCAACGTCAGCAGCGCGATCTTGAAGTCGAGCGCCAAGGACCAATGGGCGATGTAGTAGTTGTCCCACTCGACGCGTTCGGCCAACGACGTCTGGCCGCGCAAGCCGTGTACTTGCGCCCAGCCGGTGATGCCCGACTTGACGCGATGGCGGTCGCCGTAACGGGCGATGTCGCGCCCGAACAGCTCGACGAACTCGGGGCGCTCGGGGCGTGGCCCGATCATGCTCATCTCGCCGCGCAACACGTTGAGCAGCTGCGGCAACTCATCGATAGAGGTACGACGCAAGATGCGTCCAACGAGCGTGCGCCGGTCCTCGCCGTCCTCGACTCCCCCGGGGGCGGTGTCAAGAGGAAGCATTCCCTCAACATCGGCCGCCCCAACCGCGGCGCCCACGTGCTGAGCCGCAGGAAGCAAATCAAAGCGCATCGAACGGAACTTGTAGAGGTCGAATTCAGTTCCGTCGCGGCCAACACGGCGCTGGCGGAACAGCACGGGGCCTGGGGAGCTGGCGCGCACAGCGAGCGCGGCGAGCGCGATCACGGGCGAGAGCACGATCAGCAGCAGCGTTGCCGAGACGCGGTCGATCACATGCTTGATCGCGAACTGCACCCCCTTAGGGTTGACGCCCGAGAAGGACAGCAGCGGCAGCCCGCCGACCGTGTCGTAGCCGACGCGATCGTTGATCGTGTCGAACATGCGTGGCACGACGGAAACCTCGATGCCCAGCTCTTGGCAGCGCTGGATCAGGCGGCTGATGCGCGCGTCGGCGACGGATGAGAAGGCCACGATCAAGTTGCGCACGCCGGTGCGCTCCACGATCTTGTCGAGATCCTCGGCGGTGCCGAGCACGGGCACGTCACGGCCGCCTACCTCCGCGATCGAGCGAGGGTCGTCGTCGAGGAAGCCGACCGGCGCCAGGCCGTACTCGGGATGGTGGTCGAGGCGGCGCGCAACCTGGGATCCGACGAGGCCGGCACCCATGATCAACACGGGCTTGCCCACCAGCCGGCGGCGACGCGCGAAGCGCTGTGTGAGCGTCAGCGCGATGCGACTCAAACCCAGCCCGAGCAAGACGAACAGCCATGCCTCAAGCCAATCGTCCTGATTCGGCATAGTCCCATTGGCCGCGACGCCCACCATCGCTACCGCGACCGCGCCAACCGATACGGCGCTGACGACCGGCACCACCCCGTCGAGCAGCAGCGCCCGCAAGCGTGAGCGATAAAGACCGCGCAAATAGAGCAGCAGCAGGGCGACGGGAGGCAGCACGAGCAGTGGAGCCCGCACGGCAGATACAGAGAAAGTGGAGCCGATTCCGCCGAGCGCCGCGAATACGCCGACATACATCAGCAACAGGTCGACGCTGGGCCGCAGGATGCCCCAGCCGACCCCCTCCAGCAGCCATTGCAGCGGACCCTTGAAGGCACCGCGGTGCAGGCTGTGTGGGAAGGGCGCGTCGCGCCTGACAGGCAGCTGGCCTGTAAGCGGAAGCGAGGTGGATGTCTGGCGAGAAATCTCCATTCGGCGATGGTCCGAGGGGTCCTAGTGCTCTATCGGTTGCTCGGCATTAGCTCTGTAGCCGGGAAAGCCGCAGGGTGAGTGCCGCTACCAGACCGAGCGTGGCAAGGATCCCGACCAGTAGGAGCACGTCACCGCTCGATATGCCTGTCAGGGGCGATGCGCTTGCGAGAGAGCCCTGGGACGTCGAGTAGACGTAGGCGCCCGCTGCACCGCCGACGCCCGTCGATCGCCCGCCTTGCGAGGTTCCGCCCTTGGAAGCGGTCTCACCCGAGCCCGAGCCGACCTTAGCTGCGCCTACACCCGAGCCGCGAGCCGATCCCGAGCCTGTCGAAGAAACCCCACCCACGCTGCTCGTGGACACTCCCGCCGAGCCCGAGAGGTTCGCACCTCCAGAACCACCCGAGCCCGGCGACCCGCCGGCGCCTCCACCAGATCCGCCCACCAGCGTCGAGCCGAGGATCGCCTGTTCGCCCGCGCCCGGGCCCCCATAGCCGCTTAGTAGCGGACTGCCGGCAAATGCCGCCGTGGGAGCCAAGACGAGCATCGCAGCCGTCAGCGCCAGAGCCGATGAGATCCATATCTTGCGAGTCATTCCCAACCTTGGGTTCCTTTTCATCGGCGTGAGCAGCGGCGGCTGCTCTCCTTGCCTAGCTCCTTGCCACATGGATCAGGCCATCGGTCCCGACGCTGTTCGATTTTTGGGTCGACCGACGCGCCTTCGAGCTATTTCGCTCGAGTCGGACGAACCGATCACACGCTAGCGAAGCCAGCGCCAATTACATAGTTCAATAACCCGCAAACCCGAGATGTTTACGCAAGTTGCTCAGCCTTGAGCAGGATTGAGCGGTTGAGCGGTTGCACGCTCACGCGTTTGCCGGAGCGCACGGTAGCCAAGGCTTCGCGAGCGAGCGGATCGCGAGGGTCGAGGCGCACAGCTCTTTTGAGTAGCACAAGCGCTCGCGCCCGTTCACCCGACTGCGAGGCGATCGCACCGAGCTGAGTGCGGCGTAGGCGTCGTCGGGCAAGCGTACGAGCGCTCGCGAGAAGGCATTCTGAGCGCGAGCCAGATCTCCATAGCGCAGCGCGATGCTGCCTTCTACGAGGTAGGGCCGATCGCTCAAGGGGTTCAGCTTGGCTGCCTCTCCCAGCTGACCATAGGCCGTCAGAGGCGCGCGCGGCCAAATTTGGGCGGCGCTCTGAATTTGACGTTCGCTTAGCCAGGGGGCAATCAAGGAGGCCGCGGCGACCAGCGCGAGCAGACCTGCGGCCGCCACAAACACCAACGGAACCCTGCGCGTCCGCCAGGCCGCCGTGGCGGACGGCCCTTGCGAAGGGGCGTTCTGGAAAGGCCGATCCGGAGCACCTTCAACTCTCCCCAAACCCCGATGCCCCCCGCGCGCGCGGGGCGCTCCCGCTTTTGGACACCCCGAACCCCCGTCAGCGAGCAGGCGATGCCGAGCAGCGCAAATGCGCATGAGCCGAGGCCCGCGAACTCCCAGAACCAGTCGAACGAGCCGTGGACAGCCCAATGGCAAAGCCGGCAAGCGCCGCGGCCGCGACCGTCCGCGCCAGCGGGTCGGAGCGGCGCATCGCGCGCCAGCCGGCCAGCATCGCCGCACCAAGACCCACAACAGCCAACAGAGCGCCAACCAGGCCAGTCTGAGACAGCGTGCGCAGCTCAACGCTGTACGGATAGCGGGGCGTCTCATTGCTGCGGCCGTGGAGGAGGTACTGCTGGGCGAAGTTGTCGGCACCGATGCCAAGCACAGGGTGTGCGACGAACTCATCCACCGCCACGCGATAGAAGTCGTAGCGGTCGCTGCCGAGACCGCCAGCAAGCGGTTGTTGCCGGTCGCTTCAGCGGTGTAGCCACCCTTGAAGCTGTCCCAGGCGTGATGCAACCGAGTTATGGGATTCCCACCCACCCCATTGCCAGCCACCGCCAGCCCAGCAATACGTAGCGGGGGGGGGGGGGGGGGGGGGGGGGGGGGGGGGGGGGGGGGGGGGGGCCTGGACATGTTGGCGGCGGTGGCCTGGTGAGTTGGTGTGGTTGATGATGAACCATTTGATCGTTTTTATGTAGCCTACTCGTTCAGTTTCATTGCTAAGCC
>CAVWTS010000005.1:0-292603 GCA_963757995.1 uncultured Solirubrobacterales bacterium | reverse complement strand
TCGCCGGCGCAAGATGCGTGAACACGCCGTGGGGGATCACGTGGACGCGCTCACCGTCGACGCCCAGCTCATCGATCAAGCGGGAGCGACCATGCTCTGAGTGGACGACTATCGCGTCGAAGCGGTCGTACAGACGCTTCTGCGCGGACAGCTGGCCAGGCCGGGGCTCACGCGGTAGCACGTCATGTGCGGTTAGCACGAGCGGACGGCGCCGCCCATCCCCAGCACGTCTCGCCGGCAGCAGATAGCCGTCGAGGTGTTGCACCGCCAGCCACTGGAAGTGCACAACCTCAGCCGATTGCGCCGCGCGGCGGTAGCGCAACATGTCCGGCACATGTTGGGCCAGCTTGCTGAGCATGCGCACACGTCCACCCGGTGCACCCAGCGCGGCTCGGTAGAAGAACTCGTGGCGCACATACCCATTGGGCTGCGCCACGGGCCCATAGGGGAAGCGGCTAGTGAACAACTCCACCGCTGTGTCTGCTACCGACAGCGCATCGCACAGCGCATGGTCGTAGGGTGGTGTGTAGGAGGAGGGGTCAACGACGTGAACGCGCACCGGGGAAAGACAATACGGACAGCGCCGCATAACGGTGTAGCGCTGCTTGCCACATTCGCCCATGCGGCTTTCAGCTACTGGACGAGTGTCTTCCCACGCGTCTGCTTTTACATCGCCCGGTGGCGAGCACGCGCGCGGCGGATACCCGATCCCGTGCTACGTCAGTTAGCTCTCGACGCGCTCGACAAGCGTGGCAACATCGAGGGCGCCGCGGCTTTCGCCGCATTTGTGCCGCTGGCGCGGCGGGCCAACGTGACGAGGGCGACGAGTGCCTTCCAGGCGGCCTACAACCTGCTCGACATGCTCGGCGAGCAACCGAGCCCCGACCCGGTGCTCGACGGGCGGCGACTGCACGAAGCACTGGTCTATGCGGTCACACCGAGAGGGACTACAGCGCCGCTCGGCGGCGAAGTTGACTCACTCCACACGGACTCCTCCGATACCGATCGGGATACGACAGAGGGTGCTCGCGCGCTCGATTGGTACGAGCATCATCCGCAACGCGATGACGGCGGTTACTTGGATGCGCTGCTAGAAGAGTGTCGCGACGCATTCGCGGCGCTGCCCTCCTACCTCCTGGCGGCGCCCTCGGCGCAGGCAGCGGCCGCGCGCATCGTCGCCTTTCAGAGCCTGAACCTGAGCAAGTCCCAAGGCGAGCACACCGGCCTGGAGCAGTGGGCGCGCTCGGCCACGCCTCCGGGCGCGGGCCTGCAATGGTGGGAGACCGCCGCCGCCGCCGGCTCCTCGCTTGGCGTGCACGTGCTGATCGCAGCCGCCGCGGAGCCACAGCTTGACGCGGGCGAAGTCAGCGCACTGGCGCATGCCTACTTTCCTTGGATCGGTGGCTTGCACTCGCTGCTTGACAATCTGATCGACAAACACGAGGACGAGGCGGCAGGTCACCGCAGCCTGATCGAGTATTACGGTCCCGAGCAAGCCGCACAGCGGATGAGGTGGATCGCCGAGCAGGCTCGCGAGAAGGCCAGCGAGCTACCGAACAGTCGCCGCCACATCGTGATCTTGGCAGCGATGATCGGCAACTATCTGGCCACCCCCGAAGCCCACAGTGCCGAGCTGAAACCAATCGGCGACAGCGTACTCGCCACGGTTAGCGCTCTGCGGCGCCCGACTATGTTCGTGTTCGAGCTACGTCGCCTGCCCACACTAATACGCGCAAGACTTGGGTATCCGTCCGACGACGTAAAGCGACAGTCAACTCCCAACATGGACATTTTCAGATAAGGTTTCTACACAGGTCAAGCAGGAGGGGGGTCGGTAGCATGGTTAGCTGCCGGCCGGTCACAAGGGAGAGGGACACGCATGCTGGAGCTGCGAGATCTCGTCAAGCACTACCACACAGCCGGAGAGGAGACCGTACGCGCCGTGGACGGCGTGTCGCTGTCGGTCTCCCAGGGCGAGATGGTTGCCCTGTACGGGCCGAGTGGCTCAGGTAAGACGACACTACTTCTGATGGTCGCGGCGCTACTGGCGCCGACGAGCGGCAAAGTTCTGGTCAACGGCCGCGACATCTCCTCGCTGTCCGAGCGAGAGGCATCGCACTTCCGCCTTCAGGAAATGGGCTTTGTGCGCCAGAACTTCGACCTGCTGCCGGGTGTGACGGCAATCGACAATACGGTGCTGAAGCTACTCAAGAACACGCCGTGGAAGGACGCCCATAAAAGCGTGCAGCCGCTGCTGGAGCGCCTGGGGCTGGGCGGACGCCTGACGCACCGCTCGGAGACGCTCTCGATGGGCGAGCGCCAGCGTGTGATGATCGCCAGGGCGCTGTCGACCGAGCCAAAGCTGCTGCTTGCCGACGAGCCGACCGGCAGCCTCGACACGCAACGTGGACGCGAGGTCCTCGAACTGCTTACGGAGCTGTGCCGCGAACGAGGCGTGGCGATCGTGCTCGTCAGCCACGACCCCCAGGCCGCCGCCTACGCCGATCGCGTGCTGGCGCTGCGCGACGGCAAGCTGGTCGACTACGACCCAGACCAGGGTCTCGCGCCAACCGGCTCTGCGCGCGCCGCGCGCGACGACAGCGCTGCGTGAGCGTAACGATCCCAGGGGGCAAGCAATGAGGTTCGCGAACGTGCTTCACCTGTACCGCGTACGTTTGCGTGCGCGTGCCCTGCAAGAGTGCTTCGCGCTGATCGGCATCGCCGCCGGCGTCGGTCTGCTGTTTGCCTCCCAGATCGCCAGCTCCAGCCTCTCCAGCTCGGTTGGGCAGCTCAACAGTGGCATCGTCGGCGCGGCGACATTGCAGCTGACCGCGCGTGAGGCACAGGGTATGCCGGAAAAGCTTGTCGGCGAAACTCGCCGGCTGAGTGGTGTGCGGATCGCCGCTCCGTTGCTCGAAGTGAGTGCCAACGCCGTTGGGCCGAAGGGCAGCGACTCGGTGGAGCTCGTCGGCGCCGACGGCACGCTGGCCGAACTCAAAGGCGCGCTGGTGCGCAAAGTGGCGCTCACTCCTTTCGCCGGTGTGGAAGCGGTCGTCCTGCCCGCGCCCGTCGCCGACACACTTGGAGCCAAGAAATTCGGCGACATCATCAAGTTCCAAGCACTTGGGCACACAAGCGAAGCGGCGCTCTATTCGAAGCTCGGCGAAAAGCAGATCGGTGCCCTGATCTCCAGTCCGATCGCCATCAGCACGCTCGAATACGTGCAGAAAGCGAGCGGGCTGAACGGGCGCGTGAGTCGCATCCTGGTCGAGCCGAAGCCAGGCCAAACCGCGGCTGTACGAGCCGGCTTGGAACACATCGCTCAGGGGCGCTACGGCGTGGAGTCGGCAAGCTACGACGAACAGCTGTTTGCCAAGGCGGCAGCCGCAACCAACCAGTCGACCCAGTTGTTCGCGGTCATCAGCGCGCTTGTGGGCTTTCTGTTCGCATTCAACGCGATGCTGCTCACCGTGCCCCAGCGCCGGCGCCTGATCGCCGACCTGCGCCGCGACGGCTACACACCAAAGGCCGTCATCGCCGTGCTGATGTTCGACGCGGTCGTGCTCGGCACGATCGCCTGTGCAATTGGGCTTGTGCTCGGCGACGAGCTCTCGATCCATCTGTTCCACTCGAACCCGGGCTATCTGTCCTCCGCCTTTGCCGTGGGCTCCGAGCGAGTCGTGAATTTGCAAAGCATCGTCATCTCGGTGGTCGGCGGCATGGGCGCCGCAAGCGTGGCCGTATTGAGTCCATTCAAGGACATCGTCTCGCGCAACCCACTTGCCGCGATCGAAACCAAGGAAGGCACCGGCGGGAGCACCTCACCGCTCCTGACCGCTTTCGGGCTTCTGTGCCTCGCGGCGACGCTCGTGATCCTACTTGCTGCCCCGCAGGCGGCAATCGTCGGGATGGTCACCCTGATCGCGGCGCTGCTCGCACTACTGGCGATACCGCTCAGCGGCATGCTCGCACTAGTGAGACGGATAGCGCCGAGCATCGTCAGCGCCGTGCCACACATAGCCGTGATGGAGTTGCGGGCCGGGCGCTCGCGCGCGATCGCGATCGCCGCGACCGGTGCGATCGCCGTGTTCGGCAGTGTCTCGATCCAAGGGGCACACAGCGACCTGTTGAAAGGGCTGTACAACGCGGCCAGCGATGTCAATGCTTCGACTGACGTATGGGTGTCGGCGGCCGGCAACTCGAACCTGTTGATGACATCGCCTTTCACCCCGACCCAGCAGGCCAAGTTGGCCGCGCTGCCTGGGGTGCGCTCAGTACATATCTACCGCGGGGGCTTGCTCGACTACAACGACCGGCGCATCTGGGTGATCGCGCCGCCCGGCGAAGCCTCGCCGCTGGTGCCGCCGA
Organism: uncultured Solirubrobacterales bacterium; assembly: GCA_963757995.1. Taxonomy (GTDB): domain Bacteria; phylum Actinomycetota; class Thermoleophilia; order Solirubrobacterales; family Solirubrobacteraceae; genus Palsa-744. Next base: position 288,235 of record CAVWTS010000005.1, on the reverse strand, counting down.
CGCAACTCGTGGAAGGCAACGTCGCTCAGGCTGACGCACGTGTACGCGAAGGCGGCTGGGCCGTCGTTTCGCTGGCGCTGGCCGAAGAACACAAACTGAAAATCGGCCAGTCCTTCACGCTGCCGACGCCCAACCCGAGCACATACCGCGTCGCCGCGATCAGCACCAACATCGGCTGGGCGCCTGGGGCGATCGTGATGAGTGCTGAGGACTACGCCAAGGCCTGGGGCAGCAGTGACGCAAGCGCCTACAACGTGCTGATGGCGCCTGGTGTCTCGCCCGAGCAGGGGGTGCACGAGATCAGAACGGCGCTGGGCAACGAAACGGCGCTGGCAGCGCAGACTGCCGAACAACACGCCAACACGCTGCGGTCGATCACGCGCCAGGGCCTCGAACGGCTCTCGCAGATCGCCACCTTGATCTTGGTGGCAGCCGTAATGGCGATGGCGGCGGCGATGGGCGCGATGATCTGGCAGCGCCGTCCGCGCTTGGCCAAGCTCAAGCTCGAGGGCTTTCCTCACCGTGAACTTTGGTACACGATCGTGCTCGAGAGCCTGATGCTGCTCGGTGTCGGCTGCTTCAGCGGCGCGGTCTTCGGCCTCTTCGGCCAACAGCTGCTCGATCGCGCCTTGAACATCGTCATCAATTACCCCGTCGTCAGCTCCGTTGGAGTGATCGTGGCATTGTCGAGCCTCGCGCTCGTCACAGCCTCGGCCGTGTTGATGGTGGCGATCCCCGGCTGGTTCGCTGCCAAGGTGCAGGCCAGCCTGGCGCTCCAAGACTAGCCTTGGCCGGACAAGCGCTTTTGCCAGCGCGCGCAGAGCCAGGCCGTGCGAAGGCAGCCATGTATGGGCGGCGCGTGCAGAGCCAGGCCGTGCAAAGGTAGCCATGTATAGGGCGGCGTGCAGAGCCAGGCCGTTCAAGGCAGCCATGTATAGGCGGGCACGTGCAGAGCCAGGCCGTGCAAGGGCCAGCCATGTATAGGCGGCGCGTGCAGGGACCTGGCAAAGGCAGCCATGCAAAGACAGCGCGTGCAGAGGCCGTATAGAGCAGACCATGCAGAGACTGCCTAGAGCCGGCGCGCCGCCGCTTGACCCGTCCTAGATCCGACAAACCGCTGCTCGACTCTGGCAACTTGCGGTCCTGCGGTAGGACCAGCGCATCCGCTTAGAGATATGCCACACGGCTGTCCCAGAGTCAAAGACGACAGCCTCCGTCCCGACACGCTCTACGAGCCGTCGGGACAGAGGCGAGACCGGCCTATTTCTTGTGACGAGACGGCGGCGGGCAAGGCACATTGTGCGTTGCTACCACCTGGCTGCCGTCTTGGAACGTGAACAGCGCGGAGAACGGGAAGCCACCCTTTGGACACTTCGTCGGAAGCGAGATGCCCTGCGGTTTGTAGCCGACTAGTTTTCCGTGCACTCGCTTGTAGTAGGTGAGATGTTCGGGGCCGATCGTCGATTTGACGTTGATGATCGACACCGGCGGTCCGTTCGTGACACTCGGTATCTGTGGGATCGCGGTGGTGAGATCGCCGCCAAACGGACCTTCCCCGGGGAGCAGTTCGCCCGCGAAGACGATCTGCGCGTATACGGGCGCGAGCCCATTGGCGTAGAACAGCACCACGATGTTGCCTTCGTGCGGCGGCCCCATCAATGCCGCGATTTCGGGGATCTCCCGACCCGCGCCCTCGCCAAACGGCACTTCCACAAATGCGCTGCCAAAGCCCAAGTGCGAGTTTGCCGGGCAGCCTTCGATGCCTTTTTCCACCAGCGCTTCGGGCTTGCAGATCGCCAGCCCGAGAGTCGTCGTAACGTAGTTCATGCCCTTCGGCATGCGCAAGCTGACGTGAGTCAGCGGCGAAGGTAGCCCGCCCGTCGTACTGCCGATCGTAAAGCCGAACCCGATCGTCGTCGAGGTGCCCAGCTTCTCGGGCGTGAACGACGTCTGCAAGGAGACCGTCTCAGCTGCCTGTGCCGCCACGGACACCCCGCAGAGCACAAGCAGGCAGCTGAGAGTAAGCACCCCAAGCACGAGGGCACGGGCCCTGTGTATCCGTGCTCTAGACAAGATGCCTCCGCTCGCTAATACGACATGGGTCCGCTCACGTGCACCGTTACGGCGTCGTTTGAGCGCTGGATGGTGCCGCTGAAGCTAAGAGCCGAGGCTTTCGCTTTGGAGTAGGTGCCACTGCCTTTGGTGATCGTCATCGTGCCCGAGAACGAGGCGGTTGCGCCGGCCACGTGATAACTAGCTTTGGCTGCTCCGCCTAGCGAGCCACCTTTGGGATAGACCTGCACCTGAGCGGTGACACTGCGGGTCGAGGTGACGTCGAGCTGCAGGTAGAGCTTGCCGCCGAGCGAGCCTTTGGCAGTGCCGCTCTCTTTGAGCACGAGCCCGTGTTTGTTTTCCAGATGCAGGCTGGCGCTGTCGTTCAAGTCGAGCGTGCGCGCGGCTGTCGCATGAGGCGCCGCGGCACCGGCTCCGGCAGTGCCGAAGGCCGCGGCTGTCGCGGCAGCGCCGAGCGCAAGCGCGGCGGTTGAGATACGTGCACGCGCGGACTTGCGCTTGCGCGAAGAATGATTCCCCATCGTTCCCTCCATATGGCTGTTGATGTCGCGTCCCATTAGAACAGACCCCTCTCCCTCGTACGACCCCCAACCCAAAAGCCTAGTCCACATAACGGAAAGGCAGGGCTACTAGACAATTCTAGTGCATATAGGCCTACGAAGTTCAACCACTCAGGCTACAGGAAGTTGTGCATTTCCAACGCCAACCTCAGCCTGCCTCGCAAGGGATGTGCCCTAAGGTCACCCTCCGTGAGCCGGATCGAGTTGAGCTACTGCATCGTCAACACCTCCCAGCGCGAGTTGATGCTGCGTGGACTTGACGCACTTGCACACGAGCGCGAAGGGCTGCCGTTTGCAACCGAGGTGTTCGTGCTCGACAACGGCTCACGCGACGGCTCGACGCAGGCAGCGCGCGAGCACGCCGCCGTGGATGAGGTGATCGCGCTCGAGCGGAGACAGGGCAAGGCCGTCAATGACTCCGAATTGTTGCGGCGTGCGCGTGGACGCTACGCACTGTTGCTCAACGAGGACTCCGAGCTGCAGCCTGGCGCGACCCTGGCACTGCACAACGCGCTCGAGCGCAGTCCTGACGCCGCCTGTGCAGGAGCCAAGCTATTGCGTCCTAGGACGGCCGGTATCGCAGCCACAGAGCTCGCCTCTCAGAGCACCGAGTCCAACACGCGGATGGCTGGGCTCGAACAAGCCTGCGCTTGGCGCTTTCCCACACCCTTGACCGCGCTCTCAAGCGCCCTCTTTCTGCAGCGCGTCTACACCGTGCAAAGTAAGGGGAGGCGCACACGCGAGGTGGACTGGTGTCAGTCCTCAGCACTGCTTGTCCGCCGCGAGGCGGCCGCCCAAGTCGACTACCTCGACCCGGACTTCTTCGTCTACTCCGACGAGGTCGACTTCGCCCGACGCTTGCGCGACGCTGGTTGGCTCAGCCTATATGTGCCAAGCGCAGTGGCGATCCACCACGAGCAGCTCTCCACCGGCGCGGTGCCTGAGCGCCGTATCGTCGAACTGTCTCGCAACCGCGATCTCTACATGCGCAAGCACCACACTCCCGCGGCCGCGCTTGCGGTGCGCTGGCTGACGGCGCTCTCCTACGCCGAGCGCGCGCTTGCAGCGCTGTTGCTACCCGGGCACTCGGCCAAACGCTACCGACGCCATGTGACCGCGACGCTGTTCCCTTCTCGGGGCGAGGGACTACGTGAGGCGGCCGAAGCCTACAACCGCTCGTCCTAATAACCATTTCGGGGGAAGACAGTGCCGCATGCGGCACTGTCCGGGGGCGTGCATGCACGCCCCCGCCGGTCGGCGCATGCGCCGACCGGTCACAGAGGTTGAGAGAGGTGCATGACCGACCTGGAATTGGTTACAGAAGTTGAGAGAGCGCATGCTCAACCCAGAGCCGCGGACAACTAAGCAGCAGCAAGCTCTTCCAGCAGCACCCTCACCACGTGCTCGTCAAGCTGTGTACCGCTCACGCGCAACAGTTCCTCACGCGCCTGCGCATCAGTGCGCGCCGCGCGGTAGGGACGATCGGTGATGATCGCGTCGTAGGTATCGCAAACCGAGATGATCCTGGCCGCCAGTGGTATCCGCTCGCCCGCAAGACCGTCGGGATAGCCCTTGCCGTCTATACGCTCGTGGCTGGAGCGCACCGCGGGAGCCAGGTGCGAGAACGTGTCGATACGCTCGACCAGCTCCGCACCAACGATCGTGTGGCTACGCATCACGACCCACTCGTCCTCGGTCAGTGGACCTTCCTTGCAGAGGATCTCGCTCGGCACGGCGATCTTGCCGACATCGTGCAGCATCGCCGCGTAGTGGACCTCGCGCGCCTGTTTGGGACTGAGCCCCATGCGCAACGCGACGCGTTCGGCCAAGGTCGCGACGTCGCTGCCATGGCAGGCGGTGTAGTCGTCCTTGGCCTCGACGGTGCTCGTCACGATCGCAAGCGTGTTTGTGAAGGCCTGCTCGATATCCGAGATCAGCCCAGCCCTGTGAACCGCGGAGCCCAAACTCGCCGCGATCGCCTCTACCAGCACCGCCTCGGCCTCACCGAGCGCTTCTGGCTCGACAGACTCGATATTGAGAACGCCCCAGACCGACCCGTCCACGACGATCGCCACGCTCAGCTCAGAGCGCGGATCGGTCTCGGGGTCGCGCGCGATGTAGTCGGAATCCTTGCGAGTGTCACCCACGAGAGCCGTCAAACCTGAGCGAGCCACGCGTCCGTTTACACCCTCGTTCACGGACTGCTCGACGATCAAAAACTCCGTCATCACCTCAGCCAGCGGCCCACGACCGGCCATCAATCGCAGGATTCCGTCCTCGTCGAGTCGTTGCACTGCCGCCAGATAGAAGGCGAATGTCTCGTGCAGCTCATCTACGACCAGCTGCGCCATCTCCTCGATGTCTCGCGTGGCGGCCAACCGCGCCGTCAACCGGGCCGCCGAGCGCAACTGGGAGCGCAGGTATGCAAGCTCGCCGGCCGCCGCGATGCTCTGCACCCGCTCGTCGGCACGGTAGCGACGCAGGGCCTCGGCCCTACGCGCAAGCTCACGCCGACCCGCTAGTCGGGGTGGGTTTACCGTATTTACAGTCAACTCACGCACGCGGGCGTAATCGGCTAAAAGGCCACGTAGCTTGAGCTTTCTGGGCGAATCGACACGACCCGGTTCTTCGACAAGCGCCCTCTTACGGGTCGGTCAGAGGGACGTTCAGCTGTAGTCAGATGTCTCTAAGCGAGTCCTCCGCATATGCCTCGACATCTCCGTGGCCGCGCCGGAAGGCCGTCACCCGCCTACGTCCGTCAAGCACAAGCGTACGCGCCTGCTCGCGCTCGTTGGGCGCAAAGAAATGCGTCACGAGTAGCAGCACCGGGATGAGCAATAGCCACAGTACCCGCAGTGCGAGCCCCAAAAAGCCAGCTGTTGGCAACAGCAACTCACCTGAAACAGCCACGCCCGCGAGGATCGCTGTCAGCCAGCCGAGGCGGCGCCAGTCGAAATCCACGGCGAACACATTGCGAGTGAGCAGGTGCATGACCGCCACCATCGCCACGTAAGCTCCGCAAAGCGCGATTCCAGCCCCGGCGAGTCCGAGATCGAGACCGGACTTCGGCACGAGCACGAGCAGCAGCAGGACATTGACTGCCAGTCCCGCTATCGCGGCTGGAATATTGCGCTGCATCATGCGTGCCCTACCGGTGATCACGATCATCACCTGGTAGAGCCCATACAACGTCCAGCCCAGCGCCAGCCATGGCAGCGCCGTGTGTGCCCCGAAATATTCCGGGTGAGCGAGCAACCGCACAAGCCAGCGACCAAGCAACGCTACGGCGGCGACAACCACGCCCGTTGCCAGCACGAAGTAAGTGGTCACGAGTGAGTAAAGCTTCGAGGCCTCCATATCACTGTCGATCGAGTAGGCAAGCGGCGGCCACGCATACTGGAAGCCGCGCACGAAAACGAATACGACTGTCGCAAGTTGGACCGCGATCGCATATTCACCCGCGGCGCCATGGCTAACGACGCGGAATAGATACAGGCGATCGATGACCTGCAGCGCATACACGCTTGCGTCCGCGGGCACCGTTGGCAACCCAAAGCCGAGCATCGCACGCAGGTCGGCCACATGCACACGCAACGAGAAACGCTTGCGCAAGACCCACCAAAGGCCAAGCACCACGATCGCGCTCGCCCCGAAATTGCCGAGCAACAAGCCACGCGCGCCCTGGCCGGCGAACACGACCAGCGCGATCGTGAACGCAACCGTCATCGCCACGTTCGTGCCGGAAGCAAACATGTAAGCGCGCGCACGTTCGTCCACGCGCAGCTGAGCGTAAGCCATCTCAATGTTGGTGAAGGCCCACAGTCCGAGGATCGCGCAGTCCATCAATAGCGGGTCGTCGAAGCCGAGCACAAGTTGTGACAGCGGCCCGGCAAGCGCCACGCAGATCAGTGACACGACCGTGGTAGTCCAGGCGACCGTCGCAGTCGCCGTGCGAGCGATGCGCGTGCGGCGCTGCTCATCGGTGTCGGTGAAGTAAAAGCGCACAAACGCCTCACCCACACCAAGGCGCAACACGATGCTCGCCAGGATCACCGTCGTCAACAGAAGGTTGTATGCGCCGTAGGCTTTTGTCGACGCGTGCCCCGTATAGAGCGGCAGCGTGATCACAGCAATGCCCTTGGCCACGATTTCCGCGGCCTGGTAGGCCGCGCCCGTCGTCACCAGCCGCTTCAGGTAGCCAAACACCAGCAAGAACCTAACGGCCGCGTCGCCATATGAGCTTCCCGGCCCTGCCTTTCACCGTCGCACCGAACAGCGACTCCCAGCCGGGGGCACCGGCACCTCACCCCTGCGAGGCAGCCAGAGAGGCGGCCTGAGCTTCTGGACTGCGAGCATCGTCATCGCTGTTGAAGCCACCATTACGAGCTACCGCAAACGCCACCCCGAGCCCGAGCAGCGTCCAAGTCAACGGATCCTCCAAGAAGTCCGCATACACCCAGGTGTGAAGCACAAGCGCGGCGAAACAGGCAGCAATAGCGATTCGGGGAGGAGAACGACCCGCGCCACGAAACAGCGTCGCAAGCACTGTGAGAATCAACGCCACATACAGCGTCAAGCCGACGACCCCTTGCTCGGCGGCGATCGTCACTGGGATCGTGTGCGAGGCCGAGACAGCGTTGGCGGCGGTGCCGCCTTCATGGCGGCGGTACTCGGTTTCAAATGAGCCGGAGCCGTACCCACCAAGCGGCCGATCGACAAACAGTTCCAGCCCGCCCGTGATCAGTTTTGCGCGGCCGCTTGTCGCGTTGTTGGCCGAGCCGCTCGACCCCTTCAAGCCGAAGTGCAAACTTGAAGGCGCCACCAATACAAACACCGCCGCTACGGCCGCCAGCGCAACGGATACATAGATCGTGCCGCGCACATCCCAGCGCCAGGCTGCCAGGATCGCCAGTCCAAGCAACAGTGCCGCGATACTCGACTGCGAGAAACTGGTCACAAGCCCAGCAAGCAGCCAAGCGAGGATTGCCGCGCCCCACAGCTGCGTACGTTTTTCGCGACCCCAAAGCACGACGGTAGTCACGGCGACCATCACGAGCGCCAAGAAGCGACCGTAAATGCTGGGTCGAAGAACAGAGAGTTGACCCTGAAATAGTTGTCGTACTCGTTCGCGGCCACCACTTTCGGGTTCAGGAATAGGGCTTTGCGGTAGTACTCGATGAAGCCGACGCCGGCAAACAGGACCGCAAGCCCTACCGCCGCGGCCAGGCACGTGAGCAACAGTCCTCGCGTCCACGGCGCCTCGCGCAACAGAACGTAGAGCAGCCCAAACGGGATGTAGAAGAACAGAAGGTTCTCAGCGCCCTTGCCCGGGTCCGAGGAGTAGCCAATCTGCAGTGTGTAAAGACCCACGGAGGCAAGCAGCAGCCAGTCGAGCAGCATTGGCGCCTGTCCGGAGTCATAGCCTCCCGGGCGACGCAAGATCCGCGGCAGCAGGTGTGCGATCACACCCGCCGCGACGACCGCGTACAGCGGCAGCAACAGGTTCACCGTGCGACCGTCGGCGGAGATCGGCAGCCTGAACGGCAGCGCCACGACAGCCAGCAGCGCAAACGCACGTGGCTCCCGGCGCATCACGACGACGAGGCAGGCGATGACCGCGAGCGAGCCCAGCACCGCCGCCGCCAGCACGGGCGCGCTCGGCAGGGTTGTGGCTGTCACGGTCCGACCAGCTTGAACGTGCGTGGCAGCGGAACCGAGCGGTCTTCCTTGTGCAGGCTCAGCCGCACCGTATATTCGCCCGGAGGCGCGACGCGTCCGCGATTACCGGGCAGCAATGTCGTGTATCCGTCGGCTCGTCGCAGGACGCCATAGCCGCTCGCCGTGCCGCCGTGCCCATTCCACCGCAACGAGACGGTTTTGTAGCGTCTGACTGGCAGATCGCGCACGAGAGTCGCCACGACTTCTTCGGAGGCACCTTCGATCGTCACCGTCACGGCATCAGCCTTGGAGAGCTTGAACGCGATGCGCTCTTCCTTCGATTGCCCGCTGGAGGCAGGGGCAATCGCGGGTGAGCTCGTAGGACGCCACCAGCGGCGGCGTGTGCTTGAGGCGCTGCGTCAGAGCAGCGGCGGCGAGCGGCGATCACCGGCGAGCGGCGAAGCAGGCGATCACGAGCAGCGCGAAGACGACCCGCGCCAGACGCTCGCCGCTCAAGCCTCGCCGTCCCGGGCGAAGCGCTCGACCGTGTCAGAGCGCAGTCCCAAGCGCAGCGTCTCCAGCGAGAGCACGTCCTCGGGCGCGATGTTGCCAAGGTTGCACTCGCTGTCGAAGCGGTGCAACAGCCACACCTGCTGCTCGCGTTGCGGCGCCTCGAAGATCAGCCTATCGGCATCGATTGCGTGCACGATCTCGTCGATCAGCCCGGTGCGCACCTCGCCGTCCGCGCGATAGATACCGGCTGTACCAGACTCGCGCGCCTCGGCGATCACCTTCCAAGCGCCGGCCTCCAGGTCACGTTCGATCTGTTCCACCCAAACGTAGGGGGCCATGATGAAGTCGGCGTCCTTGCTGCCCACCTCCGAGAGCACCGTGAATTCACCTGCGAGCGTGCGGATCAGATGGGCCTTGACCTCGGGCTCAAGTGCGATCGTCCCATCGGAGATCTCAACGTGGCGTAGGCCAAGCTCGTGCAGCCATGCGATCAGGCCCTCGACGCGCCCTTGCTTGATCGCGACCTCCGTAAGCGTGCCGCCAAGCACCACAGGTATCCCGTGCGCCGCATAGCGTTCGAGCTTGGGCTTCAAGTTCGCGGTCACGAGCGCCGTGCCCCAGCCGAGCTTGACGATGTCCACGCTGGCCCCCACCGTCTCGATCAGGCCGTCCACTTCGGCCACCGACAGGCCGCGATCGATCACATGCGTGATGCCGCGCTCACGCGGCTTGGGCGAACGCGCCGGCACATCCAGGAAGCCCGCTGTCGCACGATCTGAGTCCACTTGCGGTGCGCTCATTGAGCGCTGCCGGCGGTGCCTTCGGTGGCGCCTGCAGCACCGGTGCCTTCGCCGGAGGCGCCGGTGCCCGATGTCCCCCCCCGGCTCCGGTGCCTGCTTGGCCACTTGTGGCGACCGACGGTTCGCCGGTGCTCTGGGCGCCGCCGCCGCCAAGCTGCGCAGCCTGATCGGCGCCGGCGACCACGACCACCGTCGCGTGACCGACCAGCGACGCGGTGCTACCTTCCATCGGCTTCACCCTGGTCACGTCAAGCGCTTTCGCCACAGCCTGCCCGTCAGCGCGATGGCCTGAGGTGTACTGGACGACCGTAGTGGCATGCGTCCCGGGTGGCACGGCCGAGGAAGCTTCTGCATGCTTGTACCCACTCTGCTGCAAGTCGTCTGCCAGATGGTGAGCGAGCCCGTTGGTGCTTGTCCCGTTCACGACCGCGACGTTAAGTTCACTCGGATTGGAGGCAGGCGCGGGCGTCGTCGTGTGCGCAACCGTGGAAGGCGTGGAGGACTGGGTAGCCGTCGGACTCGGTTTGCCCCCACCTTTCAGTGCCGACACAGCCAACACGATCACCGCTACGCCGAGAACTACGCCACCCAAGATCAGCAAGGTCGTGCGACCGGAGGAGCGCTCCTGCTTGAAGTACTTCGGGCCCGAGCTAGCCGGCACAGCAGGCATCCGCGCGGCGCCGGCGCCTGAAACGGCCCCACCGCGCTCTTGCCTCCCACAGGGGCACGGACAGAGGCTGGCTTGCGTGCGCCAGGCTCTGCCCCCTTGGTTCCTGCCGGAGCGGGTTGGTCGGCAACCGCGCGGGAAGCTACCGACCGCGCTGCCTGTACAGGCGGCGGCGGGCGTGACGCTGCGGGTTGAGCTGTCTGGACGGACGCGGCGCCCGCAGAGGCGGGCGGTACAGCGGCAGCTGCGCCCGCCACAGTCGACGCCGGCACGCCAGGCGGCATCGGTGCGGAGGGAGATGGCGGCAAGGGTGAGCGGGGGACGGGAACGGCCGCACGCGCGGCCGCCGTCGCAGGAGCCGCGGCAGCTTGCTCATCATCATGCGACGAGATGGCAGCAGGCTGATCCTGATCGGCCGCTGGGACCGTCTCAGGAGATCCCGCACCATTTGCGGCGGGTTGCTCGACCCCGGACATTGGCGCACTTGGAAGGGAGGAAATAGGCGAGGACGCGTCGGGTTGTGAGGGACCAGGTTGGGCGGTACCGGCGGCCCCCCCATCCACCTGGGCCGCATCTGGTTGGACAGCGCTGCCGGCAGGACTGGCTTGAGCGGGACCTGCTGCAGCTGGATTGGCCTGGCCGGCAGCGGCGGGGTTGGCGACCGCGGACTGCACCGGATCGGCCGCGGTAGGATCGGCCTGGGCACCGATCTTTCCCGCCGCCACTGTGGCGTTCACCGCGGTGGATAGTGGCGCACTGACAAGTGGCGTCTTGCGCGGCACCACACGCGCCCCAGCGACTCCAGCGGCGCCCGCCGTCGCAGGTGATCCTCCCGCGCGCTGCAGGCGAGCGGCCGCCTCGGTGCTGACGCGCTGCTCCATCTCGGCGGCACGCTCAGGCGCGCGTCCTGCCCACTCGCGCAAGCGCTTTATCTCGCGCGCCTGGGCAAAGGCCAACAACGACAGCAATGCAATCCCCAACAGCGCGGCGAAGCCAGCGATCGCACCCACCTTGGTAAAGGTGCTCGTCAGCGACAGTGCAAGCGGCAGCGCGTTCAAGGCGCACACACGTTTCGAAGGGAGCTCATGACTCCCGGGAGTCTATGAGGGGCGCAGGCGCCTGAGCGCCGTGTCCCGGCCCGAGCGGAGCCCCCTGGGCTCCGTGCTCGGGGCCGAGCGAGCCGCCCTGAGCATTGTGTCCAGAGACGTCCGACAGCTCGGCACGCACGGTCGAGAGCTCCGCGACCTTTGCGGCAAGACGGGCGGCGTCGCCCTCGAACACCAACAGCCTTATCTCGTCGAACATCGCTTCCACCGTCTCGGGCGAAAGCGGCTCGCGTCCGGCAAGCATTATCTTCTCGGCCTTGGTTGGGCGCGGCTGCTCGTAACGGTTGAACAGCTCCTCGTGCAGCTTCTCACCAGCGCGCCGACCGACGATCTCGACGGCAACGTCGCGGTCGGGGTCCAGGCCCGAGAGCTCGATCATCGCACGCGCCAGATCCACGATCCTCACGGGATCGCCCATGTCCAGCACGAATACATCCGCGCCGCGGTCGCCGTCGGATACGAGCGAGCCCGAACGGATGATCAGCTGCACCGCCTCGGGAATCGTCATGAAGTAGCGCGTCATACGCTCGTCGGTAACGGTCACCGGGCCACCGCGTTCGATCTGGCGACGGAAGATCGGCACGACGCTGCCAGAGGAGCCGAGCACGTTGCCAAAGCGCACGGCGGCGTAGCGAGTGCCGGCAAAGCGGGCAGTGGCAGCCTCCAGCGCGAACTCTGCCAGTGCCTTGGAGGCGCCCATCACCGTCGCCGGTGCGACCGCCTTGTCGGTGGACACGAGCACGAAGCGACCGACTCCCATCTCTCCAGCGACATGCGCCACCACACGCGTAGCTATTGCGTTGTTGCGCACTGCCTCGACCGGGTTGGACTCCATCAGACCCACGTGCTTGTAAGCGGCGGCATGGAACACAACTGTGGGACGGTGCTCGGCAAATATCTCGCGCATGCGCTCGTCCTCCTTGCAGTCCGCCAGGACCGCGGCCAGCACCGAGGACTGCACGTGGCGCTCGTCCTGCAGCTCGCGCTGGATCTGAAAGAGGTTGTCCTCGGCATGGTCGAGCAACACGATCCGCCGCGGCCCGACGCGTGCGATCTGGCGGCACAGCTCTGAGCCGATTGAACCGCCGGCTCCGGTCACGAGCACAGTCTCGCCAGCCAGGTAGGCGCCGACGCGATCGAGCTCCATCAAGACCGGCTCCCGGCCAAGCACGTCCTCCACGCGCACCTCACGCACCTGGCGTGAGATCTCTGCCTGATCCTGCAGCAGCTCGAAGACGGTCGGCAACGTGCGCACCGGTACCGAGCGACGGCGACACTCACGCACGACGCGCGCGCGGGTCGAGCCTGGCGCGGAGGGAATCGCGATGATCACTTCGTCTGGCTCGGACTCGTCGAGGATGCGCGGCAGGTCGCCTTCGGTGTTACCGCGCACCTTGACGCCGTCGATGCGTAGGCCGTGCTTGCGCGCGTCGTCGTCGAGGAAACCGACCGGCTGCAAGCCAAGCTCGCGGTTGCGCAGGATCTCGCGTAGCACAAGCCGGCCGCCGTCGCCGGCGCCGACGATCAAGACGTTGCGCTCGCGACGTCCACCGGCGCGAAAGCCTCCGAGTGGGCGCCGCTCATACAGGCTGCGTGCGATGACACGCACACCAATCAAGAGCAGTAGCGACAACAGAAAGAACAGCGCGATCACCCCATCGGGCAACTCGAGGGCGGTCGTGCTGGAGCTACCGCCCGGCGGCTTGACCGGCGCCCGCCGCACGATGTGCGAGCAGGTGCGGAATCTGCACGGGGCGCACGACCGCTACTCCGACCACTGTGAGCAGCACAACCACGACGACCGCTCGGGCCACCGCCTCGTAGTCACGCTGACCCGAATAACGCCAGCGGCGCTGGTAGACACGCGAGAGCAAGAGCACCACAAGGCTGCCACCGAGCACCCACCAGAAGGTACGTTCGAACAGCTTCTCGTAGCGACCTTGGGGCCCGTTGTCGAAGCGCAGCTCGAAGGCAAGCCAATAGGCCAGCGCGACGAGCGCGCCGTCGAGCGCGAGCCTCGGTAGCGAGTGCCGGGTCAGGGACAAGGCCGGCGCACTGATCCGTCGGCGCATTGGCCTTGATTCTAGGGTGTCTCAGGGCGAAAGTGGCGAGAGCAACAACTCCACCAGCTCTCGTGGGTCGCGCCTTGTGCGCGCCGGGCGCTCTGCGGGGTCCCGCTTGCCTAGGTCGATCTGCTCCGCGCCACCTAGCTTGCGCAGTCGTCCTTCGCCGATCAGGCGCTCGTCGACCGCCCCCAGGCGACCCTCGAAGGTGGTGTAGACCGGCGTGCCGAGCGCCACGGCCTCGCGGTTCATCGTGCCCCCGGCCGAGATCACGAGATCGGCGAAGGCGATCAAAGACTGAGCGTCGATCGCCTTCTCAGGCACGGTGAAGCCCTCGACCCCGCGCAGCTGCGCGCGCTGGTCCGCGGTTCTGGGTAGCACGACGGACTGCACCCCAAGATCGCGAGCAGCCTCGCGCAGCCTGGTGAGCACGGCGGCGAACAGGTCGTTCTCGAAGCGGTGGTACAGCGACACCTCGGGAGGAGTCCTGACGACCACGAGCGGCCTGTCGCGGTCGATCGCGAGCTCCGCAAGCACGGCTCCGTCAGGCTCGAAGTCGGCGAGGTAATACTCCTCCTTGAGCCCAGCGTAGGGGTGGATCTTGCCCTTCGCGCCGTAGCGATCCAAGCGCTCGGGCGGGATCGCGTCGGGCACGACGACGGCCTGTGCGAGACGACAGTTGACGTGGTGCTGGACCGTCGCCCACTCATAGTCGAACGTCGTCGAGCAGGGAATCCGCAGCAGCCGAGCCGCGACGCTGATGTCGTTCGAGCCATGGCCGAGCGCGATGTCGAAGCAGGGAACGGAGTGGCCTGAGCGGCCCGAGAAGTGGCCGAGGCGGTCCGCGGAATGGGCCGAGCGCGGAGTGGCGCCGACAGAATCGGGTGACGTGGCGCCCCGGGATGCCCCGCGCGCCCAGCGCACCAGCGCCGTCGAGCGGCTGGCGAGACCAAGCGCCTTGTCGGCCAGGCGTTCGCCGCGATGGTGCCCGATGGCGGTGTGCTCGATCCCAAAGCGGTCGAGCAGCTGCAGCGTCTGCGCGAAGTCGCGTGCGGTCACGCACACTTCGTGGCCGTCGGAGCGCAGCAGCTCGATGACGGGCCGCATGACAAGCACGTGCGGGCTGTTGGTGAGGTCGATCCAGACACGCATCGCTGGAGCACGCTAGCGCCCGCAAGGGCGGGCAGCCTCTGTCGGCAGGCTGGACAGTGCTTGTGCTGTGCGGTGGCGAACGCGCAAACGACAGGTATCGTTGCGGGCACATGGCACACGTACTCGTCCTCGCCTCGATCTCGGAATCGCTAGTCAACTCGATCGCACACTTCGTGCGCGACGCCGGGCTGCCGGGGATTTTCGCGTTGATGGCGATCTCAAGCGCCTGCATCCCGATCCCCTCGGAGGTCGTGATGCTGTTTGCCGGCTTTGCGGTCGCGGACCCCACGCAGAGCGCGGCACACCACCATATGACGATGACTGGCGTCGTGCTGGCGGGACTGCTCGGCACGATGGTCGGCTCGTGGATCGCCTATGGCATCGGGCGCGGAGGACGTCTGGAGCTGTTCGAACGCCACGGCACCAAGCTGCACATGGGCCCTGCTCAGATACAGCGCGCCGACCGCTTCTTCCAACGCTACGGCGAGCAGACGGTGCTGTTCGGGCGCATGATCCCGCTGGTGCGCGCCTTCGTGTCACTGCCCGCCGGCGTCTCACGCATGCCACTCGGGCGCTTCACACTGTTCTCGTTGCTCGGCACAATCCCATGGGTGCTAGCGCTGGCGTTTGCGGGCCACGCGCTCGGCAGCGACTGGACGACCGTGCGCAAGGGCTTTGAGTACCTCGACTACGCGATCGTCCTGCTGATCGTTGCAGGCATCGTTTATGCGATGATGCGCCGCCGCTCTCGCGGGCCGGCCGCGGTGGCCGAGGAGAGCGAGCCCGCGGCCGACGTCAGTTGACCAGCGCCGGGATGCCGGCCTCCGTGCGCACGCTACCGCTGCGCCACGCCGTGGTCCTCGGCGTCTTGCACGGCCCAACCGAGCTGCTGCCGATCTCCTCCTCTGCGCACACAACGCTCCTCCCATGGCTGGCAGGGTGGCCGTATGACCAGCTCGACCCAAGGCTGCGCAAGTCATTTGAGGTGGCGCTGCATGCAGGCACCGCGGCAGCTTTGCTCCTGCGGCCGCCATCGGGGGACCATCCGCACGACCGCGACACAGCCATCACGACCGACTCTGAGCGTCCGACACACACAAGACTCGGCTTCCTGATCGCGGCCTTGGCACCACCAGCGCTGGCTGGCTACACGCTGGGGGGCCAGATCGAGCGGCGCCTCGGCACGCCAACCAAGATCGCCTACGGCTTGCTGGCTGGGTCGGCGGCGATGGGGGGCGTTGAGGTCTACAAAAAGTGGCATGCCCCCCGCGCGCGGGGGGGCATCGGCATTTTGAGGCCAACAACCTCCAAGCGCAACAGGCCACACCAGACCCCAAGGGGCGCGCCGAAACGGCCTCTGTCAAGCAAACAGCCCTAACAGGAACAAGCGAGCAGAAAGTCGGCTCACGACCAATTGCAAGCGCCAACGCACGCGACGGCCTGGCTTTGGGCTTCGCCCAAACGCTGGCACTGATCCCGGGCGTGTCGCGCAGCGGCGCCACCTTGGCCGCAGCAAGGGCACGCGGCTTCTCGCGTCAAGATGCAGACCGGCTCTCCTGGACCGTGGGACTACCGGTGATCGTCGGCGCCACCATGTTGCAGGGCACACGCCTGGCACATCAGCAAGCACGAGCAGACATGCCACTCAGCACAGCGCTGCCTTTGGCCGTGGGTGCGGCAAGCGCTTTCCTCTCCACGCTCGCCAGCTCAAAGGCGCTCAATCGACGCCGGCGCACCCAATCGCTACCGGCCTGTATCGCCTACAGAGGTGTACTAGCGGCTTATGTGATCCGGTACATGCGCGATAACACCTGTTAGCACGCCATTCAATCCCCAAAAAAATAGGCAGCTCGCACTCCCCCAAGCGAGCGTTGGCATACTCAGGCATTCGAGGCTCAAATCGTGAACAGCGCCATCCTTGGCACCACACTAGGCGGTCGCTACCGCCTCGACGAGCAGATCGGGCACGGCGGTATGAGCACTGTCTACCGTGCGTTTGACACCGTGCTCGAACGCGAGGTGGCGATCAAGCTGATGCACCGCGAGATCGCCTCAGACTCGGGGCAACTCGAGCGCTTTCGGCGCGAGGCACGCGCCGTGGCGCAGCTTAACCACCCGCACATCGTGACCGTGATCGACGCCGGCGAGTGGGATGTCGGCGAGAGCTCAGACGCCTTGGAGGGCGAGTCGAGCGCGACTCCGTACATTGTGCTCGAGCACGTCGCCGGCGAGACGCTCAAGGATCTGATCCGTCGCGACGCGCCGCTGGACGTGCCCACGGCGCTCGCCTACGGGATCGAGATAGCCCGCGCGCTCGGCGCCGCGCATCTGCAGGAGATCGTCCATCGCGACGTCAAGCCGCAGAACGTGCTGCTCGGCGGAGAGGGCGGCGCGAAGATCACCGACTTCGGTATCGCACGCACGCTGACCGAGGAAGGGCTGACGATGGACGGGCGCGTGCTCGGTACCACCGACTACGTCTCCCCAGAGCAGGCGCTCGGGCAACCCGTTACAGGTCAATCGGACGTCTACTCGCTCGGCGTAGTCCTCTACGAGATGCTGACCGGTGGCGTGCCGTTCAAAGGCTCCTCACCAGTCGCAGTAGCGATGATGCATGTGCGCGAGGATGTCCCGGACGTGCAGCTGGCGCGGCCCGAGGTCTCAGCGGCAACCGCGGCCGTAGTCGAACGCGCTACCGCCAAGGATCTCGAGCGGCGCTATCCAGACGTGGCAGCGATGATCGCCGACATGGAGGAGGCGCTGGCGATCGAGACAGCTCGCTCCGGGCAGACGACGGGTGAGGTCACCGCGGTCCTGCGCACCCTGCATTCGCCAGCCAGGCGCCTGCTGCCATGGCGCTTGCGTCATCCGGCTCGCTGGGCGATCTCGCTGGCACTGCTCGCGGCGATCGTCGCACTTGTGCTCGTAGCGCTGGCAGGCCACACGCACAGTGGCACCGGCGTGGCGCCAGACGTCCACTCGAGCGCCGGCGTCACGCCAGTTGTACTCAAACAGGAAGCAGCCAGTTCGTACAACCCGTTCGGCACAGGACCAGAACACGCCGAAGACGTGGCAAGCGTCGTTGACGGCGATCTCACGACATCGTGGAGCACCGAGCACTACATCGAAGGCAACTTGGGCAAGCCCGGACTCGGTGTCTCGCTCGACGCAAGCCCGGGCGTGGCCGCACGGGCACTTGAGATCCAAACGCCCACCCCGGGCTTTCGCGCCGGCGTATACGGCGCAACCGGCCCGCCCCTCTCAACCCCGTCCAGCAGCAGCGAGAGCCTCACCGCGCTCGGCTGGAAGCAACTCGCGCCGGCGCGCAAGATCAGCGCCCGCACAACGATCACGATCAGCGGGCCGCGACTGGTCTACCGCTACTTCCTGGTCTGGATCGTCGCGTTGCCGGTGGGAAGGGAAACCGCGCAGATCTCGGAGATCACTCTGTTCAAGTAGCCGCAGAAGGCCTGTGGCATAACCGTCTCCGCAAGAATCTGGCACCCACACGGGCGGGGCGGGAGCTGTCGGGTGTAGAACGTCCGGCCCAGCGTTTGCAACCGCGTTACCCGTTTGCGGGCGGCGTGCCTGCGGCCGGCGCCGGCGCAGCGGGAGTGGTCGGTGTAGTTGTAGTTGGGGTGATAGAGGTCGAGGTGGTCTGCTGGGCGAGCACGCCAACGGCGATCGTCACTTCGCCGCCCTTGGACAGCTTGTGGCCAGCAGCTGGGCTCTGCTGCACGACGGTCCCGACCTTGCTCTGTTCGGTGACCGTGCGCTGCACGGTATGCGAGGTGAGGTCGGCGGCAGTCAGCGTCGCCACCGCCTGCGCTTCACTCTGGCCGATGAGCGAGGGCACTGTCGCCTGCTTTAGCGCCTGTGCAACCACAATCGTCACAGCTGAGCCAACCTTGAGCGAGGAACCGGCCGCCGGCGACTGCGAGATTACGGTTCCAGCCGCCGGTTCGGCGACTTCACGCTTAATCACCGTCTCTTTCAACCCTGCGGCCGCCAACGCCGCCGTTGCGGCAGCCTGCGATTCCCCGGTCACTTCCGGCACGCTGGCTTCCTGGGGACCCGAGGAGACGTACACCGTGACGGGGCTACCGTGCTGCACCTCGATGCCGGCAGCAGGATTGGTGGAGATCACCAAGCCCTCCTCGACGCTGCTGCTCGACTGGTTTTGGACGGTCGGCTGAAAGCCCTTCTTGCGCAATATCTTCAGCGCCTCATCGCTCGTCTTGTGGATGACGTCAGGCAGCCCCAGAGTTTCCGGGCCGGAGGAGACGTACACGCTCACGCGCGAGCCCTTCGCGACGAGCGTCCCGTGAGGAGGTGTAGTGCCGACGACGAGACCGTTTGCAACGTCCGCATTGGAAGTGAGCGAGACCACCGGCGTCAGCCCGACCCGCTGTAGCGAGGTCACCGCCGCCGGCTGCGTCTCGCCCGTGACTTCAGGCACGCTCACAGTGCCCGTCTTTGATCCAGGCAATAGCAACAGCAGCAATACTGCCGCCACGATCGCCAGCGCCGCCACGCCGGCTGCGATCCACCAGGCACGCTTGCGTTTACGGGCATCGTCCTCGGTCGAATGCGTCTCCTCCGGCGGTAGCGGCGGCATGACCAGGGCTGCTGCCGCCGCCGTCTGCGTAGGCGGCACGCCGTTGAAGGCGGGCGCCGGTGCCGGAGAGATGCCCTCGCGCGCCTGCTGCAGTGCGGCGATGAACTCATCCGCGCTCGCAAAGCGCGCCAAAGGATCCTTGGCCAGCGAGCGCATCACTACCGCGTCGAGTGCCGGCGTCACTTCAGGGTTGCGCTGGCTCGGAGGAGTCGGCTCCGCCGAGACCTGCTTGAGCGCAATCGTCACGGCCGACTCGCCCTCGAAGGGCACGCTGCCGGTGAGCAACTCGTAGAGAACGACGCCGACCGCGTACAGGTCGGAGGTCTCGCTGACCGCGTGGCCTTGGGCCTGCTCGGGTGAGAGGTACTGCGCCGTGCCCATGATCGATCCGGTGAGCGTCATGTCTGAGGCGCCCGCGCGAGCGATCCCGAAGTCGGTGACCTTCGCGCGCCCCTCCTCGTCGAGGATCACGTTGTGAGGCTTGATGTCGCGGTGGATGATCCCGCGCCGGTGGGCGAAGCGAACGGCAAGCAGGATCTGCACGACGATGTCGGTCGCGTCCGATGGCGAAAGCGGCCCATGCTCTCTCACCACCGCCTTCAACGAGCGCCCGGGCAGATACTCCATCGCGATGTAGTAGGTGCCGTCCCACTCACCTCGGTCGAACACCGCGACGACGTTGGGATGCGAGAGACCGGCGGCGCTCGAAGCCTCGCGGCGGAAGCGCTCTACGAACTCCTGATCCTCGGCAAAGCGATGATGCAGCAACTTCAGCGCCACCTGCCGACCGAGCAGCGTGTCGTGGGCGAGGTACACATCGGCCATCCCGCCGGAGCCAAGCCTCGCGGAGACGCGATAGCGCCCGTCTATGACCGTGCCGGCCTCGATCGCACTCATTTGAGCAGCGCTTCCATCACTTGCTTTGCCACCGGCGCGGCGAACGTGGCTCCCTGGCCCGGCACACCCTTGAGCGTCACCGCGACGGCGACCGTCGGATCCTGGGCGGGCGCGAAGGCGATGAACCAAACGTTGTTGATCGCCGTGCCGATCTGGGTTTCAGCGGTGCCCGTCTTGCCGGCGACGCGCACGCCTGGAATCTGTGCGCTGGTCCCGGTCGCGCCCGGGCTGTAGACGACCGCTTCCATCATTCCCGTGACCGACGCAGCAGTCGAGCGCTTCATCACCACCGATTGCACTTTGGGAGCGATGCGTTGCAGCACATGCCCATCCGGTTCGACGATCGAGGAAGTCAGGTGGGGAACCATCAACGTGCCATGGTTGGCGACGGCCGCGGCCACCTCGGCCATCTGCAGTGGCGTCACCTCGAGCTTGTCCTGGCCGATGCCCATACGACCCACATCGACATATGTGCTCGTCGGCGCGATCAACCTTCCGTTCAGGTACGCGCCGCTGGCGGACATCTCCTTCGCCGGGTAATCGAGCTGCGGCTTGTGGTCGAAACCGAAGCGACGCATGTAGCGCGCCATCGTGGCCTTGCCGAGACGCTCCGCTACCTGCGCGTAGACCGTGTTCACCGAATGGGCGAGCGCTTCGGTGAGCGTAATTTCACCGAAGCTCTCATTGTTGTCGTTTTTCAGCGGAAAGCCTGAGACGAGCAGTTCGTTGTGTCCGCTCAAAGTCGATTCTGGAGTGAACTGCCCCGTGTCGATCGCGGCGGTGGCCGTCACGACCTTGAAAGTCGAACCAGGCGCGTAGCCGTATTGGACGGCGCGGTTGATCAGCGGCGCCCCCGGCTCGCGGGCGATGCGCGCATAGGAACGTCGCGAAGCGGCGAGGTTGGCGTTATAGCTCGGCGTGGAAGCCATCACCTCAACGGCTCCGGTACGCGGGTCGAGCGCCACGACGGCGCCTTCGTGTTCGCCAAGCGCGGTGATCGCCGTCTGCTGAGCCGAGGGCTGAAGTGTCGTCATGACCGTATTGCCCTGCGGCTTGCGCCCTTGCAGTTGGTCGAGGATGCTGCGCACACTGCTACCGGTTTCGCCGTCGAGCACGGCGTTGCGATATAGCTCCAAACCCACCTGCCCGCGTTCGACAAAGGAGTAGCCGACCGGTGCGGTGAACTCGCTCCCCCGCGGGTAGCTGCGCGAGTAGGTGCCTTCGTCCCCGCGCACGCTATGGGCCAACACAGCGCCGTTTGCGGCGAGGATCGGGCCGCGGTCAATCCGCTCCTGTTGGAGCAGACCGCGCACGTTCAGTTCGCTAGTGCGCAACGAGGAGGCTTCAAAGACCGCCCAGCGCGAGGTAAAGGCGATCAGCACCGCGAACAGCACCACCACCAGGCCATACAAACGGACGATTGGACGGTTCACGCGCGAGCACCCCCGTCCGAGCCTTTCCAACAAAGGCGGGCGGCGGGATCGGCGGCTGCCGGGACGGTAAGAACGTGTCGCAGAACCTGCGGTGCTTCCGCATGTGTACATGGACCAAGCTGGTCGTCGCGGGACGCCACAGCGCGTACTGGTGGTACGTGCAAGACGTCGCGCGGGGATCCAGCGCCGCGTCCGGGTGCACATCCCGGGGTGCCGCAGGTTTTGAGACACGTTCTAGGCCGGTTCATCCTTCGCTCAACTGCCCCAGTTCGAGCTCGCGCATCAATTCAGCGGCGTCGCCTTCGGAGCGCAGCGAATGGTCGAGCAACGCCTGGCGACGGGCGGGTACAAGCGTCGAGGCGCTGACGCCCGAGACATAGTCGCTCGTGTAAAGCTTGATTTTGCCTGGGAGTTCATAGGGCAAGCCGTTGTACATCGTCACCAACCCGCGCTGATTGGTGCCGATGAAGTAGACCGACTGCAACGCCAGGTACGCCGCCGCCGCCAGCAGGCCGACGACGGTCGAAAGCACAACAAGCGTTCGTACGCGGCGAAGACGTCTGCGCAACCGTGCGCTTTTTGTGGGTTGGGGGGTCTGCTGCGGCCAGCGCGGGTGACGCGGAGTCCTCAGCGACTGCTTGCCGTTGGGACTAAGCGGCTGCTCGGCGTACTCGTCATCGCGCACAGCCAGATCCGTGTCGGCTTGTGGAATTGGAATGGAAGATCGTTGTTGTGACGCCGAGGAGGCCAGTGGCACAGTCGCGACGGCGGTGATCGTGGTGTGCCCGTCGCCAGGACGCTCAGCCTCGCTGAACACCTCCTCCAAGCGCAACAACACGACGGTGATGTTGTCCTTGCCGCCCGCACTGTTGGCGGCCGCGATCAACGCCTCGCCGGCGTCTGCCAAACGCTCGTGCAATGCGAGCAAGCGAAGCAGCTCCGCCTCCCCCACCATCGTCGTCAGGCCGTCGCTACAGAGCAGATAGACATCGCCGGGACGACCGCGAAAGGAACGCACGTCCACCTCGACACTCGCTTCCGGCCCGAGCGCCCGCGTGATCACCGAGCGTTGCGGATGCTCCTCGGCTTCCTCGGGGGTCAGCTTGCCCTGGCGGATCAGCTCGTCTACAAGCGAGTGATCGTCTGTGAGGCGTAGCAGCTCACCGTCGCGCATGCAGTACGCGCGCGAGTCGCCAACGTGGGCGATCACGACGTTCTCCTCACCGACGTAAACAGTCGTGATCGTGGTGCCCATACCCGCGTGCTCGGCGTTGCTATGCGAGAGCTCGTTGATGCGGGAGTTGGCCCGCTCGACCTGATCTACGAGGCTGCGCTCAGGATCCTCGCCGTCCTCCAGGCCCGCGCGGAAGGTGTCGACCGCGACGCTCGAGGCGACCTCGCCCGCCTGCGCACCGCCCATCCCATCCGCGACGACGAACAGCGGCGAGCGCACCAGTAGCGAATCCTCGTTGGCGCGACGTTGCAGACCCGTGTCGGTGCCAGACCAGTGTTCGGCCACACGCAGCATCAGTGGATCACCGATCAGTCGACCTCGAAGACGAATTCGGAGTCGCCGATGCGCACACGATCGCCTGGGTGCAGCGGACGCGGGCCGTCGAGTAGCTCCTCGTTGAGGTAAGTGCCGTTGGTTGAGCCGAGATCCTCGATCACCAAGATCTTCCCCTGCTCGTATACGCGCGCGTGGCGCGAGGAGGCGAACGGATCGCTCAAGCGTATCTCGGCTGCGTCGCCACGACCAAAGACGACGTCGCCGCCAAGGTCATAGATCATCCCGGGCTCGTGACCCGGGGCGCGCTCCACAACCAATCGCGGCTCGCGCCCGAGCAGGTCAGCCGGCCCGAGTGTTGAGGCGGAGTGAAGACCGGTCGCATCGGCTGGCACGGTCCCCGCCTGCGCGGCACCTCGGTCCAGGGCCGAGACCTGAGCCCCATCGCCGCGTAGATCCCGCAGAGCGCTACGAGCCACCCACAAAAGGAACAGGTACATGACGGCCAGGAAGCCGAACTTCAGCATTACCGACACGGGCGCAAGATTGTTCATGGGGCGATCTCGAAAAGCATCTCAGTCGAGCCGATCTCGATGCGGTCTCCTGTGCGCACTTCTTGCGGGCTGTGGACCGTGTTGCCGTTGACGCGCACCCCATTAGTAGAACCAAGATCCTCGATCACCCAACCCTGGCCGCCGGGGCGAAGCTCGGCATGGCGACGCGAGATACTGGAATCCTCGAGCACGATGTCACAGTCGCGGCTGCGCCCGATTGTCGCCCCGCGTGGTGCAACGAGCAGGCGCCTACCAGCCACCAGTAGCAGCGCCTTGGGCCGTCGGCGCGCGCCAGTCTGCTCGACGGCCTCGCGTGTGCGCTGGGAGTTGCTGAAGATCATCGTGTTGCCGACCTCTTCAGACTCCGCGTAGGCGTGCGCCGGTGCAGCGGCAGGAGAACGAGCACTGACAGCGGCGGCAGGCCCAATCGACGCACCTGCGCCGCCAGCCGATGTGTGGCGGGCGGCAGGAGCCGGCTGAGATGGCTCCTCGTTTTCAGGTGGTTCCTCCTCAAGCCTCGCCAGCCGCGCTTCGATGCCAAATTCGCCTAGCTGCAAGTTCTCGTCGGTGTGAAACACGATCTGCGGCCGTGAAGCCAGCGCCAAGTCCTCACCGCGCGCGTGCTCGAGCAGATAGGCACACAGTTCGTCGATCACCTCTTGCTCGACGCCCTCGTAGCGCGCACGATCGCGTGGTGAGAGCCAAACCGAATACTCGTTGGGGGCGTACACGCGCGACACCGAGATCGTCTTGTTCTCGTCCATCTCGCGCGCCAGCTTGTGTGCAAGCTCCATCGGACGAACCTCGGCTTTGAAGACACGTCCGAACGTGCCTTCGACGAGGCCGGCGATCATGTTCTCCAGTGTCCTCAGCGGATTCATCTCAGGCGGCACCTCGAAAGCAGCACCTCGGCTTGGCCGCGACGACAAGCGCCTGGCGCATCCAGGGGTAGCAGCATTTCGATACCTACTCTAAGGGCCGCGTGCGATGGGAGTGTGCACGAGCCGGCTGCCCGCGCCTTTAGACAGGGCCGCGCAGTGCGCGCGCGCAGATCGCAAGCGCACAGCCGAGCACCGCCCCAAGTAGCGCGCCGCGCGGACTTGGTTGGTTTGCGTGCGCGAGCAGTGCCCGTTCGAGCAGCGGCACAGCGGCAAGCAAGGCGATAGTCCATAGGACCGCCGCGCCAACGTCCAGGGCGGCGCTGCGGCCGCGTAGGAGCCACGGCAGGATCGCGCTCGCAAGCGCCCACACCGCCGCGCCGAGCAGTAGCTCGATCGTGAACGTCGGCGCGATTACGTGCGTGGCTGAAGCGTTGATCGAACCCTCCCATGCCGCCCTTGGCGGCAGTCCTGCCGGCGGGCCGAGCCACAGCCTATGCCTCAGCAGCGACTCTGCAAGCGCCAGCCACCAGAAGCCGAGCGCGGCCACTCCGGCGCGCGCAAGCCAGCTTGAGCGCTGACCGGCCAGCGCCGGAAATGCGCCCGCCAAGCCGGCGAGCCCGAGCACCGGCGCCATCCCCGCTGCCAGCCAGCCGGGACCTGAGCGGCGTGGCAGCGCCAGCAGTGGAGCGCCGGCAGCAAGCACCAGTAGAGATACCCCGGGTAGGCCGGCGAAGGCCTGCCAGGCGGCAAGCGCCAGCAGACAACCAAGCCACAGCAGTCTTGGCAGTGCCACCGTACGGCTCCTACGCGCGCGATCTCCTTGCTCATCGAACTCGTCATCCAGATCGCGGAGATTGCCGTTGCGAGCCGCACTGCGGGGGTCGGTTGCGGGCCTAAGTGCGGCGGCCGGCCAGGCGCGATCCAGGTCAACGCGAGCCCGAGGCGCGGTGCGCGCGTACGCATCCCCTTGCACTGCCGTTGAATCAGGCTGGCGAGGAGAACCACGACGAGCAAAGAGTCGTGGTCTCAGTCCCTGCTCAAGCGTTCGCTTGAGCACGTCATGCAGCTCACCGAGCGTGCCACGCCGCTCGGGCTCGGCGAGCAGTGCCCGGTCAAGGGCGCGGGTGAGCTCGCGCGGGAGGTCACGACGACGACGCTCCAGTGGCTCCACTGGAGCGCCAATACGTCGAGCTGTAGCGGCGGGGGTACGACCACGCACAGGGTTGACGCCAGTCAAGGCCTCATACAAGAGGAGCGCCAGCGAGTATA
The DNA here is from genome assembly GCA_963757995.1 of uncultured Solirubrobacterales bacterium. GTDB lineage: Bacteria > Actinomycetota > Thermoleophilia > Solirubrobacterales > Solirubrobacteraceae > Palsa-744. Next base: position 262,484 of record CAVWTS010000005.1, on the reverse strand, counting down.
GGTCGGCAGCAGGACCAGCCTCGTGACCCTCGCTCTGCTCGGGGGCCATGTAGGCAAGCGTGCCGAGCACATCCCCGGTGCGTGTCAACGCATCATCTTCGGCCAGCCTGGCTCCGCCGAAGTCCGCAAGCTTTGCCGGCGGCGGACTCGCGCCACGAGTCGGCGTGTGCTCGGCTGCGTCGCTTGGCACGAGCACGTTTTGGGGCTTGACGTCGCGGTGGATCACGCCGCGCGCGTGCGCATGCTCCAGCGCACTCAGCAACGCCACGCCGATCTCGAGCACCTCCTCGTCTGCGAGCTGGTCCTCGGAAATCAGCTCAGCTAGCGTCGTTCCATCGATCAGCTCCGAGATCAGATAGAAGGCATCCTCATCCGAGCTGGCCTCGTACAGCGCCACGATCGCCGGGTGCGCGAGTCTGGCGGTGGCGTGCGCCTCGCGCGTCGCCCGCTCACGGTCTTCCTCGGAGGGCAGCGGGATGCGCTTGATCGCGACGTCGCGATCAAGCTGCTCGTCATGCGCGCGCCACACGGTGCCGAAGCCTCCGGCGCCGAGGCGCTCCTGCAGCAGGTAGCGTCCGAGCAGCAGCTCGCCCCGACGGGTCTGTCTGCCGCGCCCCATAGGGTGTCCTCCTTTACGGAGGGTCCCCGATGGGAGGTGGAGCGCTCGTCGGCGATGCGTATCTCCGATCGTGCCGGTGCGCGTGGCACAAGTCTCCTAGACGCGGCGCCATTCGGGGACCCCCCGTCATCGAGAGCAGGCGGATGCGCGAAAGGCGTGTCCGCGCCGCCACCAGTGCGGCCATGGACAAGGGTTTTGGAGGAATCCACCGCCTCCGCGTTCGCCACGCCCAGCCCCTTCCCTGCCGCATGATCGTGTGATCCGCCACTGACTGAGAAGTTGCAGCAAACATTCCAGCTGACGGGGGGTCATACTGATGTGCTCCACAAGCCCCTGCAAGGAGCACTCTTTTGTCGTTCTTCGACGACGAGGACGAGCACGAGGAGCCGCCGACCACAATCCGGCCGGCGCGCACTCAACAACAATCCCGACCACAGCCGCGCCGTCCCCAACGGGGCGGTGGAGGAACTGGCGCCGGAGGCGCTGGCGCATCCCCGGTCGATCATCACGCGATGATGGTGAGGCGGCGGATCGCCGCCGGCGTCGGGGTGGTGCTGCTGATCGCGATCGTGTTGCTTGTCAACGGCTGCTTGAAGCGGGGCAAACAGCATGCGCTCGAAAGCTACAACCAGAACGTCAACCAAATCGCCGCGCAGTCCGAATCCCAGGTTGCCAAGCCCCTGTTCACGACGCTCTCCTCCGCGAGCGGCAAGCAGGCGCTCGATGTGGAGACGCAGATCGACCAGCTGCGCCGCCAATCCGAAGAAATTGCTGAACACGCCAAAGGGCTGAGCGTGCCGAGTGAGATGACATCAGCGCAACGCAACCTGCTGCTCGCGCTCAACCTGCGCGTGGAAGGGCTCACCAAGATCGCCGGGCTGGTGCGCGAAGCGCTCGGCGGCAAAGCCCAACAGGCCAGCACCTACATCGCGGGAGCGATGGAGACCTTCCTCGCCTCGGACATCCTCTACTCCCAGCGAGTGGTCCCGCTGATACAACAGACGCTCACCTCGGGAGGGGTCAGCGGACAGGCCACCACACCAAGTCGCTTCCTGCCGAACCTCGGCTGGCTGACGCCGTCCACGGTGCAAGCGAAGCTCACCGGACAGGGGGCTAGCAGCTCCGGGGCAGTGGCCCCCGGCACGCACGGGTCAGCGCTCAAGGGCGTAAGCGTCGGCACCAATACGCTGGAACCCTCACCGTCACTCAACCACATCAGCGGGGGCGCCAACCCAACCTTTACGGCGATGGTCGAAGACTCCGGGTCCAACCCAGAGACCGACGTCAAGGTGAACGTATCGGTCACAACCGAAGGCAAAACGCTCACGGCATCACACACGATTGAAAAGACCGAACCGGGACAGACCTACAACGCCAACGTGGCGGTGAAGGGGGTCACGCTCGAAGCCGCCTCACGCGTGAACGTCGAGGTCGTGCCGGTTCCCGGCGAGACCGACGTCGAAAACAACAAGGCCAGCTTCATCGTGATCTTCGGGAAATAGGTCTAACCACTCCGGGCCTCTGACAAACGTCGCAACCATGCTCAGCACGTAGGCGATCGAACAACAGCGACACCCGGTCCCGCACGACCCGCTGATGCTCCCAAGGCCCCCCAACCGCACAGCCCAGCCGAGAGATGCCCTAACTTGTTTGCGGTGAGCGCCGCATCGCTAAACAACACGCAAGGTATCGTCGCGCTTGCGGCACTCGCGGTGGCTGTGATCGCTCTGATCGTATGTCTCGTGTTGATGGGTCGTATGCGCAGCCTGCGCACGGCGCAGAAGCTGGTGCTCGGGGATGGCGCGCAGCAGGATGTGATCGCCCACAGTGCCGCTCTACAGGAGGCCTTTCAAGCGCTGCAGGAGTACGTGGGGGATGTGGCCCAGCATTTGGACAATCGTCTCGACAACGTCGAACTCGCGCTTACAGGAGCGGTCTCCCATCAGGCATTGGTGCGCTATGACGCCTACAACGAGCTCTCCGGGCAACAGTCCGTTTCGATCGCGCTGCTCGACGGGAGGCAGTCCGGTGTCGTGCTGACTTGCATCCACCATCGCGACCAAGCACGCGTGTATGCAAAGCAAGTGCGCGACGGCCAAGGCGAGCTGGAGCTCTCGCCAGAGGAGGCGCAGGCTGTGAGAATCGCACTTAGCGAAAGCCCGGCGTCCCGCGTTGCGAGCCCGACGCACACGGCGGAGATGACGGACACAGTAGATGCCAGCGGCTCCTAGCGCGGCGCCGAGCGCCGGTTATCTGGGGCCGGAGGGAACGTTCAGCGAGGAGGCGCTGCTCGGCAGTGCCTCTGCCGACGCCGTGACACCGGTTGCGCTGGAGACGATCCGCGATGCAGTGATGGCTGTACAGGAGCGAACCGTTGAGTGGTCGCTCGTGCCGATCGAGAACTCGATCGAGGGGTCGGTGACGGTCACACTTGACACGCTGGCGGGGGAGGCGAGGGAGGTCGCGATCGTCGGCGAGGTCGTCCTGCCCGTACGCCACTACTTGATCGCGGCAAGTCCACTCGAGCTGGGGCAAATCGAGACGGTCGTCTCCCACCCCCATGTTCCGGGCCAGTGCACTCGCTTTCTACACGGGCCGCTCGCGAACGCGCGTGTCCTTGCGGCCAGTTCGACGGCCGAGGCGGTGCGACTGGTGAGCGAGCGTAAAGACGATTCGCTGGCCGCGATCGGTACAAGGCTGGCCTCCGAGCTGTATGAGTGCGTGGTGATAGCCGAGGAAATTCAGGATCGCGAGGACAACGTGACGCGCTTCGTTTGGCTTGCGAGGACCGACCATGGCTCGGGGGCTCCGCGGCTGCGAGCACAGACAGGCCATGGGCACAAGACTTCACTCGTCTTCTGGGGCGCTGGCGCCGACCACGCGGGCTGGCTGGTGATGTGCTTGAACGAGTTCGCCGGGCGTGAAATCAACCTGACAAAGATCGAGTCGCGCCCGATGCGCGAGCAGCTCGGGCACTACATGTTCTTTGTCGATCTCGAAGGATCACTGCAGGACGATGTCGTTGCCCAGGCACTGACAGGCTTGCGGACCATGTGCGAACAGGTGCGGGTATTGGGCTCTTATCCAGCAGCTTGATTTGCCAGCTGTTCCGACCAGTTGAGCAGCAACACGATGCGCCGGCCAAGCTCGCTCGCGACAGGAGCGAGCCCAGATAGGCGGCGGATCGACTGACGGACCGCTACACTCCGGCGCTGAAGATGGAAAGCACGGCGCCCACAGAGCCAGTGGGGTCCGTGTCGCCCTCAGAGCACCAGCGGCACGGACCGAGCTCATCGTCGAATACGGCGATGGGTGGCCGGGTGCTCGTCCTCAACGCGACTTTTGAGCCCATCAACGTTTGCTCAGTGCGCCGTGCGGTGGTCCTACTCTTGAAGGAGAAGGCCGAGCTGATCGAGCGTGGCCTGTGGGCACTGCACTCCGAGAACTCGACGCTGGCTCGTCCCGTGGTCATCCGACTTGTCAGCTATGTGCACGTGCCGCGAGACACCCATCGTCGTAAGATCACACGACGAGCGGTTTTCGCGCGCGACGGCTGGACGTGCCAGTACTGCGGCTCGCGTTCCAACCTAACGGTTGACCATGTAATCCCGCGCTCAAAGGGCGGAACGTCGAACTGGGAGAACATCGTGGCCTCGTGCGCGCCGTGCAACCGACGTAAGGGCGACATGCTCCCGCGTCAAGCCGGAATGCATCCACGGCACAAGCCACGCACACCGCGTGCAGAGATCTTCATCCACGTGGCAAGCCCAACTATTCCCGCAGCGTGGCGGCAGTATCTGCCCGCCGCAGCCTGAGCCGGGTTTAGTCGTTAAACACGGAGGGCGCCATCGACTAGGCGCCCTCCGCTTGCAACTGTGCTGGACACGATCACGCAGGTTTCCGCGTTGCCAGGCGCGCACTGAGGCGCGCCGAGAGCACTGCGAACCGGAGGGACAAGTCCGGCGACCTACGCGATGGTGGCCCGGGTTGGAATCCGCTAGGCGGGTCCAGCCGAGTGCTTCGGCCTAACGGCCGGCCACCTCCAGAGTCCCGCAAATACTGTCAGCCAACGTAGGACCACCTCCTTTCTCTGGTCCTTGAAATGTAGCGGACCGAGATGACGAAGAGGGCAGGTCAGGCGTCGGGCTCGGTCATCTCCGGCTCGGGGGCGTCCGCCTCAGGGGTCTCAGCCAGGTCTGGCGGCAACGATGCGCCATCGAGCGGCAACCCCTCCTGAACGACCTCAGCGTCCTCTTCGCCACTGTCGATCACGAGCGCTACCGCACTGACGACGTCGTCGTCCTTGAGGTTCATGACGCGCACACCGGTTGCCGAGCGACCTTGGCTTGAGATGCCACCGGCGGCGGTCCGCTGGACCATGCCGCCAACGCTGATGAAGACAAGTTCCTGGTGCTCGCGTACGACAAGCGCCCCGCCAAGCGCACCCTTCTGCTCGGTGAGGCCGATCGTCTTCACGCCCTTGGCACCGCGATTGGTCTTTCTGTATTGGTCGATCTGGGTGCGCTTGCCGTAGCCGTTCTCGGTCACGACCAACAGGTCCATGTCGTCGCGGGCGACGTCCATCGCGATCACCTTGCCGTCCTTGCCGACATCCATGCCGCGCACACCAGTCGTATCGCGACCCATCGCGCGCACCGCAGACTCGGCAAAGCGCACGGTCAGGCCGGCACGGGAGACCATGATGACCTCGTCCTCTGGATCGACAGCGCGTACGGCCAACAGCTCATCGTCGTCGCGGATGTTGATCGCGATGATGCCGTCAGCCTTGATCGGCGTGTTGTAGGCCTGAAGCTCTGTCTTCTTGACGGTGCCATCGCGCGTGGCGAACACGAGGTACTTGGTCTCGGTGAAGTCGCGTGTCGAGAGCACCGCTTGGATGCGCTCGTCTTCGCGCAGGGGAAGCACGTTGACAAGCGCGCGGCCCTTGGCCGTGCGCGAGGCCTCCGGCAGCTCGTAGACCTTCGAGCGGTAGACCTTGCCGCGGTTTGAGAAGAACAGCAGGTAGTCGTGCGAGGAGCAGACGAACAGGTGCTCGATGAAGTCGCCGTCCTTCATGTCCATCCCGGTCACACCGCGCCCGCCGCGTTGCTGCTGACGATAGGTGTCAAGCGGCAGCGACTTGATGTAGCCGGTGTTGGTGATCGTGATCACCATCTGCTGGTCGGCGATCAGGTCCTCGATGTCGATCTCGTCTTCGGAGTGGGTGATGTCGGTGCGCCGCTCGTCGCCGAAGCGCTCCGCGATCTCCGAGAGCTCCTCCTTGATGACAGCCATCACGCGCGTCTCGTCGCCGAGGATCGCGCGCAGCTCGGCGATGCGCTCGCTGACATCAGCGTGCTCCTGCTTGATCGAGTCGGCCTCGAGCGCCGTCAGCTGGGAGAGACGCAGATCGAGAATCGCCGTTGCCTGAATCGCCGTCAACTCGAAGCGCTCGATCAACTGTTCGCGGGCGGTTTCGCGGTCGCGGGACGCACGGATCAGTTCGATGATCGCGTCGAGATTCTCAAGCGCGATCAAGAGCCCCTGCAGGATGTGTGCGCGCGCCTCCTTCTCAGAGAGCTCGTGCTTGGTACGACGCACGATCACTTCGCGCTGGTGGGCCACGTAGTTGTGGATGACGGCGCGCAGGTTCAAGGTGCGCGGGACGTTGTCCACGAGCGCCACCATGTTCACGCCAAAGGTGGTCTGCATCGAGGTGTGCTTGTAGAGCTTGTTCAGCGCGACCTTGGGAATCACGTCGCGCTTGAGCTCGATCACCAACCGCATGCCGCGCTTGTCGGTCTCGTCGCGCAGATCTGAGATCTCCGGGATGCGCTTGTCGTTGACAAGTTCGGCGATCTTGGTGATGAGGTTGCCTTCGCCGGCCTTCTTGACCATGAACGGCAGCTCTGTGACGACGATCGCCTCCTTGCCCTGGCGCAGCGGCTCGATGTGCGCCTTGGCCTGGACACGCACGCGGCCACGGCCGGTCTCGTACGCGTCGCGGATGCCCTGGTGACCGAGGATGATCCCGCCGGTCGGGAAGTCGGGCCCCTTGATGTGCTGCATCAGACCGTCGAGGTCGATCTCGGGATTGTCGATGTAGGCGATCGTGGCGCCGATCACCTCGCGCAGGTTGTGCGGCGGGATGTTGGTAGCCATGCCCACCGCGATCCCGGAGGAGCCGTTGACAAGCAGGTTGGGAAAACGCGAGGGCAGCACCGTCGGTTCCTGGCGCGACCCGTCGTAGTTGACCGTGAAGTCGACCGTGTCCATGTCCAGATCGCGCAGCATCTCGGTGGCGATGCGGGCCAAGCGCGCCTCGGTGTAGCGCATCGCAGCGGCGGGATCGTCATCGATCGAGCCGAAGTTGCCCTGGCCGTCGACGAGCTCGTAGCGCATCGAGAACTCCTGGGCCATGCGCACGAGCGCGTCGTAGATCGCTGAGTCGCCGTGCGGGTGATAGTTACCCATCACCTCACCGACGATCTTGGCGCACTTGGCGTAGGAGCGGCTGGGTCCGAGACCCAGTTCGTTCATCGCGTAGAGCACGCGACGGTGCACTGGCTTCAGCCCATCGCGCACGTCCGGCAGCGCACGTCCGACGATCACCGACATCGCGTAGTCGAGGTAGGCGGTGCGCATCTCCTCCTCGAGCGCACGCGGTTCGATGTTGCCGCCGCCTATGAGATCAACGCTGGCCATTTAGCTCCCCCCTTCTCAGACATCTAGGTTGGCGACTGTTCGGGCGTTGTCCTCAATAAAGGCTCTGCGCGGCTCGACTTGATCGCCCATCAGCATCGAGAAGATGCGGTCAGCCGCCGCGGCGTCCTCGAGTGTGACTTGCGCCAGCGTGCGTGACTGCGGCGCCATCGTCGTTTCGCCGAGCTGCTCGGCGTTCATCTCGCCGAGACCCTTGAAGCGCTGCAACTTGATGCCCTTCTGCGCGACTGTCATCACGGCCGAGCGCAGCGCCTCGAAGGATGGGGCACTCTCTTGAGCGTCGCCGAGACGCACCTCGAAAGCCGGGGTGCCGGCAAGCTCGATCAGCTGCTTGTGCACCGAGGCGAGCTGGCGATACTCCTGTGAGTCGAACAGGCTGCGCTTGATGCGGTGGGTGCGAGCAAAGCCGGTGCGGGTCTCCGTCGCCTTCACGCGCAGCTCCAGTGGATCCTGCTCGACCAACTCGGTGGCATGAGTCTCACCTTCGAGCCCAGCGCGGGAAAGCAACTCGATCGCGGCCTCGGCGCTCATCACCTGCTCGCCCAGTAGCGATGACTCCTCCAGGAACTGCACCATCTCGTGGCCGTGCACGGCACGCAGCGTCGAGGACCAGCCTTCGTACTGAGCAAGCAGCCGCACGAAGCGCTGCCAGCGCGTATCGGTCAGCTTGAACTGGGTGCCATGCCGGTCGAAGACGTTCAGCTTCTCCCACTTGTCAGAGAGCAGGATGTCCTCGAGCTCTGAGTCCTTCTCGATGTAGCGCTCCTTTGAGCCCTGCTTGAGCTTGTACAGCGGCGGCTTGGCGATGTACACATAGCCGGCCTCGATCAGCTCCTGCATCTCGCGGAACAGCAGCGTCAGCGCAAGCGTGCGAATGTGCGCCCCGTCGACATCGGCGTCGGTCATCAATATGACCTTGTGGTACCGGGCGTTCTCGATGTTGAACTCGTCGCGCACGCCGGTCCCGATCGCCGTGATCAATGCCTGGATCTCGGTATTTGCCAAGACCTTGTCGATGCGCGACTTCTCGACGTTGAGGATCTTGCCGCGCAGTGGCAGCACGGCCTGCGTATTGCGATCGCGCCCTTGCTTAGCTGAGCCGCCAGCCGAGTCACCCTCGACCACGAACAGCTCGGCGAGGCTCGGGTCCTTGACCGAACAGTCGGCAAGCTTGCCGGGTAGCGTCGAGTTCTCAAGCGCCGACTTGCGTCGGGTCAGGTCGCGAGCCTTACGCGCGGCGTCGCGTGCACGCTGCGCCTGCACGGCCTTCATGATCACTGCGCGGGCCTCGCTCGGATTCTCCTCCAAGAACTCGGCTAGGCCGGAGTTGACGATCGACTCCACGAAGCCAGCCATGCCGGGATTTCCGAGCTTGGTCTTGGTCTGACCCTCAAACTGCGGATCGCGCAGCTTTACGGAGATGACCGCGGTTAGACCCTCGCGCACGTCGTCGCCGGAAAGGTTGTCCTCCTTCTCCTTGAGCAGGCCATGGTCGCGCGCATACTTGTTGAGTGTGCGCGTCAGAGCGGAGCGGAACCCGGACATGTGCGAGCCGCCCTCGCGCGTGTTGATGTTGTTGGCAAAGGAGTGGATCGACTCTTGGTAGGAGGAGTTCCACTGCATCGCAACCTCCGCGGCACCCTCCTCGCTCTCCCCGGAGAAGAACACGACCTTGCGGTGCACGGTGTCCTTGTTCTCGTTGAGGTAGGTCACGAAGTCCTCGATGCCGCCCTCGTATTGGAACTGGACGGAATGACCCTCGCCACGCTCGTCCACGATCGAGATCTTCAGGCCGCGGGTAAGGAAGGCGGTCTCGCGTAGGCGCTCCTCGAGCGTATGGAAGTCGAAGTCGAGCGACTCGAAGATATCGGCGTCGGGCAGGAACGTGATGGTCGTGCCCGTAGGCGCGCCCGCGGCCAACTTCTCGCCGCGCTGGAGCTCCTGCTGAGGGGCCCCGCGTGCATACTCCTGCGAGAAGGCGTAGCCGTCGCGGCGGATCTCCACGAGCAGGCGCTCGGAGAGTGCGTTGACGACGGAGGCGCCGACACCGTGCAGACCACCGGAGACCTTGTAGCCGCCTCCGTCTCCGAACTTGCCACCGGAGTGCAGGACAGTCAGCACGACCTCGATCGCGGGACGGCCCTCCTTCTCCATGATCGCCACGGGAATACCGCGACCGTTGTCGGCCTCGGTGATCGAGTTGTCGGGATGGATTGTGACGGACACCTCTGTGCAGAAGCCGGCGAGCGCCTCGTCGACAGAGTTGTCCACAAGCTCGTACACAAGGTGGTGCAAACCCATGATCCCCGTGGAGCCGATGTACATGCCAGGGCGCTTGCGAACTGCCTCGAGTCCCTCGAGAACGGTTATGTCCTGTGCGTCATAGCTGGCGTTACCAGCCATCGAGGGGTCGTTAACGCCCCCCTTTGTGGCAGGCTGCGTTTGCGAGCTTGATGTGTCGGTCGCCAAATGGTCCTCCGATGACGCGAGAACGCCCCGGTCGCCGGGCGTCTAATACCTCGGTCCGGGGCGCGGGGTGTGTTTATCTAACGATAGCACAGGGACCCCTCATAACAGGCCTACGTGTGCGCAAGAATTGCCTGCAAACAAGCCAAAATAGGGACTGATTTGAAGCCACGAAAAGGGTCTCGTGAGGGTGCAGCCGGGGAGCCCAGCACCAGGTCGAGCGCGCCGTACCAAGTCAGCCCGTGCGGCAGCGCAACTTGTGGATGGTCTCAGCGCCCACGACGGCGTTCAGGCGCTCGACCAACTCAGGGCCCATGAGCTCAAGCTCGGCGGCCCAAACCGAGTCGGCACACACAACCGTAAGCACGCCATCGTTCTCGGAGATCGGGGTCCCAGCCTCGGCGATGCGCTCTCCGAGCACCTGCCCCCAGACTTGCTGTATCCGGGCCAGTGTAGTCGCGGGGCGAGCGCCGACGTCAGACCTTCGAGCGCAAATGACAAAGGGCGGGGAGCAAGCCGGCTCACGCGGCGAGTGCCTCCCCCAGGATGGCACCAGGCGAGATGCGCAAGCGCGTGACGGCAGCGTCACCAGAGCCGGGAACATGGGCGAGATCGGTGGTCGCGATCACACTCTGTCCGGCGCTTTGTAGCTCCGCGGAGAGCAGTTCGCGGCGGGTGACATCGAGCTCGCTCATCACATCATCCAACAACATCAGCGGCACATGCGTACGCTCGCGTGCGAGTACGAAACGCTCCGCCAGCAATAGCGCAAGCAAGGCCAATCTTTGCTCTCCCTGGGAGCCAAATGAGCGCAGTTCGCGCCCGTCGCGAGAGATCTCAAGCTCGTCGCGATGCGGTCCGTAAGTGGAGAAGCCGCGATTCAGGTCCGTGGGGAGTTGTGCCTGGAGCTCCGCGACGAACCCCTCAACATCGGAGACCTTTGACCGGGGCCGATACTCCAGACGGGGCTCGCCACTGAGACCCAGTTGCTGCGCCCGTTGCGCGAAGGGCTCGGCGAGCAGCGCTACGAGCGCGGCACGGTCACTGCTCAGCTCAAGCGCATGTCGGGCAAGCTCTGCGTCCCAGCTCGGCAACGTCGAGCGCGATGCGCGGCCAGCACGAATCCCGGCTATCAGCGCATTGCGCTGCACCAACGCCCGCGAATAGGCGCGGCGGGTTGCGACGCGAACAGGCCCAAAGCGGCCACGAGCTGATCGAGGTGGGCACGGCGCAATGTCGGCGCGCCCTTGAGCAACTCCAAACGGTCTGGAGAGAAGACGCTGACCAACGGTCGCTCTTGCACGTCGGCGAGACGCTCGACCGGAGCGCCGTCGGCGGTCATGTGCTTCGGCGAGCCAGGCTGAAACCCAACCGCCAACTCGTGATGGCGGTCGCCATCTGAGAGCTCGACAACCACACGGGCCGCCTGCGCCCCGAAGCGCACCAACTCGCGCTCATTACGCGTGCGCTGCGAATAGCCGGTGCAACCGAAGTAAAGCCCCTCCAACAGGTTGGACTTGCCGGCACCGTTGGGGCCGTGAGCGACGGTCAGACCAGCGCCTAGCTGTGCTTGGGCACGCGTATAGGTTCGGAAATCGCGCAGGTGCACGCCGAGAACCAGCACTTCACATCATTCATCCAACATGCGGGCTCTGGCCAAGCAGGTCAAGGACGCGCCGAGCGCAGTGTGCTTGAGCAAATAAGGGAGGGAGGACGCAGAGATGCGCCGGCCAGAGCTCATGTATTCAGCCGGATCGGCATGATCAAGTACACAAACTTGCCGCCGTCCGGAGACTCGATCAGGCCGGGACGCAACGGGCTGATGAGCTTGAGCACCAGCTCATCGGATTCCACGCTCTCCAAGCCATCACGCAAGAACTCGGGGTTGAAACCGATCTCGAACGGCTCACCCGAGAAGGGGATCGGCAACATCTCGCTTGCTTCGCCAACGTCGGGGGTCTGGGCGGAGACGGTCAGCTCACCCTCGCTGAAGCTGAGCCGCAAAGGAGCGTTCTTTTGGGCGAGAAGGCTAATACGCCGGACGACGTCGGCAATCTCGGCGCTCGCAAGATGCAGTTCGTGGTCGACCGACTCGGGCAGAAGTTGACGGTAGTTAGGGAACTGTCCGTCGATCAGCCTGGAGGAGAGGACAACCTCACCAATCTCAAAGACAACCTGATTTTGGCCGAGGCTAATAGTCAGCTCAGGCTCCTCCATCGACTGCGCGATACGTGCCAGCTCCTGGAGAGCACGCGCCGGCACGTTCGCCTCGATCGTGTTCTGGAGAGGCGAATCAAGCGTCGCGTGCTTGACACTGAGTCGATATGAGTCGGTGGCGACCATCGTCAACTCTTGGGCGCCAGCAGAGATCAGTACGCCGGTGAGCACGGGTCGTGTCTCGTCTTTGGAGGCCGAGCGAGAGACTTGCGTAGCGGTATCGACAAACGCCTGAGCCGGAAGCGTCATGCGACTCGCTGGGTCGGAGCTAGGAAGAGTCGGAAAGTCCTCCGAGCGCAGCGTGCGTAGATTGAACTTAGCCGAGCCAGAGATCAGCTCGACATCCTGCTCTTGAGCACGTAGCTCCAGCGTGACGGTCTCCTGGGGAAGCGAGCGGACAACTTCAAGGAGCAACCGCGCAGGTAGTACAGCGGAACCAGGGCTAAGGATCTCGCCACCCAGCGGCACGCGTAGACCAACCTCCATGTCGGTCGCCAGCAATACGGGAGTTTCTCCGTCGGCGGAGATCATGACGCCAGAAAGAGCTTGAATAGAGGCGCGAGAAGAAGCAACACGCGTCATTGCTTGCAACTGCATCAACAGCTCAGGAGTAGATAGAGAGAGCTTCACTTATGCACCTGAATAGGTTTATAGGGTTAGTAGGGGCTGTTGAGAAGTCTGGTTTGGCAGTACTAAAGAGGATTGGAGCTGAAGGCCTGTGAGCGCAGCGTTGGAAAGTGTCTCAAGTCCGCCGGTCAACTGGCTGCGTCCTCAACCTTGTGCGCAACTCTTCCACAGCTGTGCGGGAAGAAACGTTCTCTGAGATTCGCTCTGAGGCCCGCTTGCAAGCATGCAGGACCGTTGTGTGGTCCCGTCCGCCGAACTCACGGCCAATGGCCGGCAAAGACTCCTGCGTGAGCTCGCGGGCCAGATACATCGCTACCTGTCTCGGCCAAGCAAGCCGCGCTGCCCGACCAGCGGAGATGAGCTCCTCGGCTGATATGCCAAATTGCTCGCATGCTGCAGCCTTGATCTCAGCGATCGAGCGCCGAGGCGGATCCATCTTAGGGTAGAGGCCGTCGAGGACCTCGGTAGCCAACTCGACGCTTAGCGGACGACCTGTAAGCGAGCTAAAGGGACGACTCGGATTAGGGCCCCCTCGAGTGCCCGGACATTGACCGTTATGCGCTTAGCGATCGCTTCGAGTGCAAGCGTATCTACGCACTCCAAACCATCGTGCTGTGCGCGCTTACGCAAAATCGCCATCCGGGTTGAGAGTTCGGAGGGCGGATGTCTGCGACGAGCCCAGATTGAAAGCGCTCACGCAGCCGGTCTTCGAGGGCCTGTAGGTCACTTGGTGGACGGTCGGATGTCAGGACGATCTGACTGCCGGCGTCGTATAGAGCATTGAAGGTATGGAAGAACTCTTCCTCGGTGCGGGTCTTGCGCTCAAGGAACTGGACGTCGTCGATCAGCAGCACGTCGACATGGCGAAAGCCTGCCTTGAAGCTGTCAGTTCGGCTGCAGCCCAGCGCCCTGATGAAGTCATTGGTAAAGGACTCTCCGGTGCTGCAGCGCACATTCAATCCAGGGCTGTAGGTAGCGATGAACGTAGCGATCGACTGCAGCAGATGGGTCTTGCCAACACCTGGAGGACCACAGACAAACAGTGGGTTATAGGCTTGCCCGGGCAGCTCTCCGACGGTCAACGCCGCGGCGTGGGCCAAGCGATTGCAGTCGCCGATGACGAACTGGTCGAAAGTCAGCTTTGGATTGCCCCAGGAGGCTTGGGTGAGCTCCGGGGGCGTCGGTGAAGTTGGTTGAGATGCCTTGGCTGACCGGGTTGTGCGTGCCTGTTTTTGGGGGCTCCGGTCAGCACTCGACTGGGCCATCGCCTCCACTATGTCCAACGTCGCGCTTGGCCCGAGAACTGCCGCCGCGGTGGTCTGCAACACGCGTCCAAAGCGCTCCCTGATCCAGGCGTAAGTCTGGGGCGGAGCCTCGACGGTGAGGTGCGGGCCGTCGAGCTCAACGGCCCGCAGCGGCTTCAACCAAATGCGATAGATGGGCTCGTCGATAGAGGCTGAAAGTTAGCCTCTATCTGCGACCAGATGTGCTCGAGCTCGGTACTCACGGCAGCGTAAACCTGCTCCTTTGGGGAGGAGAAAGCGGGCGAAAGTCATTCGTGTGGGACCCGCGAAGGGCCCGGTAGACCGAATATATCCGAGGGCACGCGCTCGCGCTCGCGCAGCGGCACTGGTCACCGCAAATGGCGAGAAATTCCGCGATCTGGCTCGCCGCAGATGCCTTTGGTCGGTAGCAGGCCGGCCGACGTTTATACTTCAGCGCCCGGCGGAAGTCGGTCTGCTGCAGCCGACGCCACGCTCGGGTTGCGGTCGGGAATACGAGCGCGGCCGGAGACGATCGATCATGAAGCGCACTTATCAACCAAAGAAACGCAAGCGAGCCCGTGCCCACGGGTTCCGTGCCCGGATGCGAACGCGCGCAGGCAGGCTCACGCTCAAGCGGCGGCGCAGCAAGGGGCGCAAGCGCCTGTCCACCTAGTGGGTCTGCAGCGATGACGCCGCGATCCCCGAGCCGCGGGAAACGGCTATCGCGCAGCGCGGAGTTCGAGCGTGTCTACCGCCAGGGCCGCTCTGTGGCAAACCGCCACTTGGTGCTCTATTCGTTCCCGAACGAGTCGGTGGATCGTCCGCGGCTTGGGTTGTCTGTGTCTCGTAAGGTTGGAGGTGCAGTGGAGCGCAACCGCGTCAAGCGCTTGTTGCGCGAGGCCTTCGCCGGAGTCGAGGACCAACTCGAGGGAGGCAATGACGTCGTCGTGGTAGCGAGGCCTGAGGCCCGCGAGCTTGCCGAGCGCGAGGGGCTGCAGGGGATCGACGGCGCGCTTGAGGAGCTGATTGGACGAGCGGGTTTGCGTAAGGCTGGAGCGGATGCTTGTGAGGATTGAGCGTACGGCACAGTCGGTTCTGCTAGCTCCGGTAGTTGTCTACCAGCGCGTAATCTCGCCGGCGCTGCCAAGGCGCTGCAAGTACGAGCCGACCTGCTCTCGCTATGCGGTACAGGTGGTCCGGGAGTACGGCATACTGAGGGGCCTCGTGCTCGCGACGTGGCGTTTGCTCAGGTGTAATCCGTGGAGTGACGGTGGCTATGACCCCGCCTCGGCTCAGCGATTGTTCAAGCCGGATCGCCACGTCGATTAGCGCCGGGAATCACGCTCATGTTCATCCTCGCCAACGTCATCCAGGAAGCGTTCTCGCCGCTGATCAGCGTCTTCCAGTGGATCCTGGTCTTCATCCACACCAACATCACCACCACGAGCTGGGGCCTGGCGATCGTGGGCCTGACGGTGCTGATACGCGCGGTCCTGGTGCCGCTGACGCTCAAGCAGTTCCGCTCGATGCAGGAACTGCAGCGTCTGGCTCCGGAGTTGAAGGCTCTGCAGGAGAAGTACAAAGACGACAAGCAGCGCCACAGCAGGAGATCATCGGCTTCTACAAGGAGCACAAAGTCAATCCGTTTGCCTCCTGCCTGCCGCTGCTGCTGCAGCTCCCAGTGTTCATCTCGCTGTTCTACATGCTGCGAACAGACCTGAAGAAGAACATCTGTGGACCGGCCTTGGTCAACCACTACAACTCACTGCACCACACTGCTATCGCGACGTTTTCCGGGCTGCCAACCAGATACGTCGAACAAACCGGTTGCCAGAGTGTCGGACCCTGGCTCAGCAAAATTCCTTTTCATACCGGACATCACCTCCAAGGCGACCGGTGTGGCCCTGGTCGTGCTGCTGGTGCTTATGTGGCTCTCAGCTTGTCTCGACGATGACGATGTCGGCGACGGCCGACCGACACAGCGGCGCCTGATGATGGCCTTGCCGCTGTTCTTCGTGATCATCCTCTACAAGTATCCAGCCGGCCTGCTGGTGTACTGGATAACGACCAACCTGTGGACGGTGGCCAGGGCTACTATGTCCGCCGCAGCTTTGGCCCGCCACCGGTGTCGGTTGGCAAGGGGGTCAGTCCGCCGGTACCAGCAAGGCCATCTCGAACGGCAAGCCAGAGGACCCACACGGGTCAAGGGGGAGCCCGCGTTGGCCGGTGTCGGTGGCGGTAGTGCGCCGCCTCCGCCTCCACGTAAGAAGAGAAGCGCTCGGGCAGGCGACGATGAGCCAGACAGAGGAACTTCAGGAGGAGGAGCAGGAGGATCCCATTGTCGTTCTCACGGAGCTGCTTGAGGAGATCGTGGACAGCTTTGGCCTCGACGCGGATGTACATGTCGAGCAGGCTGATGGGGCTTTGACGGGCAGTGTGGAGGGGGACGATCGGCTTGTTCATCGGACGGCGTGGCCAGACGATCGACGCGGTCCAGCATTTGGCCCAGCGGATCGTTTTCCGTGGAGGTGCGCCAGAGGCGCGAGTAATGATCGACGCCGATGGCTATCGCGAGCGCCGCGAGGAGGCCTTGCGCTCGCTGGCAGCAGACGCGGCCGATGAGTCTCTGCGCAGTGGAGAAGCGATCGAGCTTGGACCCGATGCCGGCTTCTGAGCGACGGATCGTGCACGAGTACCTGCGCGAGCGCGGCGGCGTGCAGACGCACAGCGAGGGCGATGAGCCTGAGCGGTATCTGGTTGTGGAGCCAGAGGAGGCCTGACGCACACCAGGCTGCGTATGGTGCGGTTTGCGCCAGTCCGGTGGGCGTAGTGGTCCCTGGGGTTCACGTGAAACACCCGTGGAGGGGGTCGATGATTTCACGTGAACACTCGCGGCCGGCCCAGATCGATGATTTCACGTGAAACACTTCCCGTTCGTCGTCTTGTGAGGTTGCGATGAGCGCGCGTGGTTGGTGAGGGCGACGCGGGATCTTTGCTGGGGGGACTTGCCGCTCGTCATGGTTTGTCGACGGGGCAAGTCGACCAACTCGGGGCGATTCTGACGGCGCTGGTGTCCGATGAGTTTGCCCAACGACTGTACGAGATCCCGCGCACGCGCTCGACGTTCATCTCGCGGATTCGCTCGTGGCGCTTGAGTTGGAAGTAGTACGCGACGCGGCCCAAATAGTTGATATCGGCGCGGGTGCAGGCTTTCCAGGGCTTCCGCTTGCCGTGGCTTTGCCTAGTGCCGAGGTGCGGCTGGTTGAGAGTCAAGCGCGCAAGTGCACGTTTCTTGAAGATGTGATGGTGGTCAGTGGGATGACAAATGTCGAGGTGGTCTGTGCTCGGGCCGAGCAGTGGCCAGAGGGCATAGGGGTCAACGATCTCAGTGGTTGCCCGGGCAGTGGCGGCACAGCCTGTCGTGCTGGAGTACGCCGCACCCCTCTGCGCTTGGGTGGGGCTTTGGTCGACTGGCGTGGCCGTCGCGCTCCCGAAGAGGAGCGCTCAGCTGCCATCGCTGCTGAGCTGTTGGGCTTGAGGTTGGAGTCGATCCAGCGCGTGCACCCATACAAGGGCGTTCGCGACCACCACCTGCATGTCTATCTGAAGATGGAGGAGACTCCGGAGCGATTCCCGCGTAGGGCCGGTATGGCCCGCAAGAAGCCGTTGGCGGCTTGAGATCCAGCTTCTCAGGCGGCCAGCGGAGCACGCGGAGCTTGATCGACGCTAGCGTGCGGGCCACCATGGGCAAGGTTTACGCGATAGCCAACCAGAAGGGGGGGTGGGCAAGACGACTACGGCTGTCAACGTGGCTGCCTGCATCGCCGAGGCCGGCTACGAGACGCTGGTGATCGACGTCGATCCGCAAACGAATGCGACTGTGGGACTCGGCCTGCCACGCTCGCAGGTGCCGGGGTTGTACGAGGTCCTGGCCGGGGAGAGCGGTGCCGCGCAGGCGATCGTGGAAAGCTCGGTGGAGAAACTGATGCTGCTCCCGGCGGGCCCGGGACTTGCCGGCGCCAACATCGAGTTGCCGCGGATGGACGGGTTCGAGCAGCGCTTGCGTGAGGTCATCGCGCCGATCGGCGACGGTTATGAGTACATCGTGTTGGACTGCCCCCCGTCGCTTGGCCCCCTCACAGTGAGCGCACTGGTGGCGGCAGACCGGGTAATCGTGCCGGTCCAGACCGAGTACTTCGCGCTGGAGGGTCTTGCCGGGCTGCTTGAGACACTGGCCTTGGTGCAGCGGGAACTAAACCCAAGGCTAACGGTCGCCGGCATGCTGTTGACGATGCACGATAACCGCACACGGCTAGGGCGCGATGTCGAGCGCGAGGTGCGCGAGCACTTCTCAGATCTTGTTTTCGAGACGGTGATCCCGCGCAACGTACGCGTCGGCGAGGCTCCGAGCTACGGCCTGCCCGTCACGCACCACGATCCCCATAGTGCGGGTGCCACCGCCTACTTCGAGCTGGCAAAGGAGGTGGCTGCCCGTGGCTAAGCCAAAGCGTGGGATGGGTCGCGGGCTTGAGGCGATTCTGAGTGTCTCAAGCGAGACACAGACGGCTGAGGAGTTGCGCGAGCTGCCGATCGAGTTGATTGTGGCCAATCCGAACCAGCCCCGCAGACACTTCGATGAGGAGGCACTGAACGCGCTCGCCGGATCGTTGGGCGAGCGCGGTGTGCTGCAACCTGTGCTCGTGCGACCCAAGCCGGGAGGCACATATGAGCTCGTCGCCGGTGAGCGACGTTGGCGGGCGGCCCAGATCGCCGGATTGACCGAGATCCCGGCGCTCGTGCGTGCCCGCGACGACGCCGCAACATTGGAACTGGCCTTGATCGAGAACATGGCGCGCGAGGATCTCAATCCGATTGAGGAGGCGCGTGCGTGCGCAGCGTTGGTGGAGGAGCTTGGCTTGACGCGCGAGCAGGTAGGGCTTCGTGTCGGGCGCAGCCGTGTAGCGGTCTCGAACCTGCTGCGCTTGTTGGATCTGCCGGATGAGACGGTCGAGTTGCTAGAGCAGGAGAAGCTCAGTGAGGGTCACGGCCGGGCGCTGTTGCTAGCCGAGGATCACACGATGCGGCGCCGTCTCGCTCGCGATGCGGTCCGTGATGGGTGGTCGGTGCGTACGGTCGAAGCGCGTGCCCGCGATGCCAACAAAGCGGGTGGGGTTGCCAAGGGCAAGAGCGATGTTGGTGCGAGGAAGCTCAGTATTCATCCCGATCAGCAGGAGGCAGCGGCCGCGATCGCTGTGACGCTTGAAGAGGCGCTGGGCGCTGAGGTCAAGGTGCGCGTGGAGAAGGGTGGCTATCGGGCCGAGCTTTCTTTTGCGGGCCCTGAGGAGGCGTTGGCGTTGGTGGAGGGGCTGGGGAAGGGTCGCGCAGGCGCAAAGGAGTGACGCCGGGCACGGCGCCGGCGGAGGCAGGTAGGACGGTACGGACTTTTACGCCTCTGCGCGGGGTGTGGACGGACGCTAGAATCGGCGCTCGCGGGCGATTAGCTCAGTTGGTTAGAGCGCTTCTCTGATAAGGAAGAGGTCCCAGGTTCGAATCCTGGATCGCCCATGGGCTGTAGCCCATGGTGGCGCCGTGTTGAGAGTGGCAATAGCGTTGCTCTAGGCCCGGTTCGGGCGACCGCAGTAGCCCGTCTGCCAATTTCTGCCCGATGCCTTCGTCTTTATGCGGGTGTCGGAGTCTGGGTCATGGGCAGGGCGTTACGCCGCGCGCCTATGGATCCAGCCCACGCCTCACTACTGCATGAAGGTGGCGATGAAGGCCAGCATCCTGAAGTGCGGCAAGCGCGGCACCGGTGTAGCGTGCCTCTGCCTCCGAATCCCCTTCCCATTAAGCGTAAGCGACGTGCAGAAGTTGCTCCGTTGCTCGGCTACGGACGGTGCTAGGCGGCGTTTGCCGATCAATTTCCCACAAGGCCCTGAGGGTTCCCTCGTCATCGGGATTACGGTCCTCGCACTTGGCAAAGAAAGCCTGACTAGCTAGCGCATGGCCTCCTCTTCCGTCAGGTCGTCGTGCCCGGCTGCGAGCAGCATCGTCGCGAGGTTGACCAATGGGGCGAGATGGTGCGCACGAGCGCTACGCATCTGAAGCCCGGTGGGCCCGAAGGTGCTCAAAGGAAAGCGGGCTCGAACTGCTGGAATCAAGATCTTCGACGTGATTGCAGCGGGCCGCGCTCGGCCCGCAATGTCGATCAGGAATCATGCTCGTAAGGCGATCCAGGCGCCAAAGCTCAATACGTTCTCGTCGAGATCTCCCCCCGCCCTGTTCGCGGCAATACAACTCGAGATCGTGGAGGTACGGACGTGCGTACGTAATTGCGCGGTGATGATTGAAGCGTCTATGTTCGACGCACGCGTAAAGCGCGGATGCCTGTATGCGTCGCAACGGTGGTATACCGAGAATGTCTTTATCACGGCTGTTCGGGCTGCTTACCGCCACCTGATTCATCCAGTCGTGCGCGAGGCGCGAAGCGGTCCCTGCGTGTATCGCGTGGCCGGAGTCAACCAAAAGGCGCTCGCTCACGAGAGCACGATGATTCATTCGAAGAAGTCGGACATTTCCCGCTTCTATGACCGGCGGCCATACTTCCTTATCACCCTTGAATCACAGCTAAAGACTGAGACGTCGGGACACTCGTTCTATGAAAGGAGCACCTAAGCGCCACGATTAAGTCTTGGCTGAGAGCAGTCGATGGAGCTAGATAATGCGGTCCTCAATACGTCCGTTCGCAGCCGTGATCGGCATTGCGTTTTTGTTCCTTGTCTCCGCCCCGTTTGTCAGAGGTCTCGTCCTGATCGCCTGGGCTATCGCGCTGGTGGGCGTCGTCCTGGTGGCGCTTGCAAAATGGATCCAGCGAAAACGGACATCGTCAGTGCCTTGGCTTGTTTCGCTGGTAGTCAGCGCGATCACGACGGCGCCACAGTTCGTCTTTGCGCACTACAGGCACTTCGCGGGGAGAATGTCCAGCGGGGTCCTCTACTGGCTCGTTGTAGCTGCCTTGCTTCGGCTCGTAATCTTCCTTGCGGACTATTTCCGAAACCGGAGTGATCGCCTCGACGCATCAGCCGGATAGTCCGTCTCGCGCCCGTCTGCCCTCCGGTTGTCCGCATAGGCTCCACGGGTGCCACGAATCGCGAGCTTCAACGGGGTCGTCGTCATGTTTTATTTCGGCGACCATCCCCCACCACATGTCCATGCGCGGATGGGACGCCCCAGGACGCGAGGCGTGGCGGAAGCCCGCTTCTCGATTGAGACCGGTGAACTCATTGACGGCGTACTCCCGGCGGCGCAGGCAAGCGAAGTCACGAGATGGTGCCGTCGTCATCGCGAGGCTTTGGAGGCCGATTGGGCACGCACGCAGCTAGACCAGCACCCGGCCGGGCGCTACGATTGATCGTGATGGAGCCAGGAATCGCCCCCGAGATGATCGCGGCGACGCCGCGTCCTGAGCACGTTGTCCGCGTGATGTTTGCCGACGGAGAGGTTCGCGACGTGGACATCACGCCGCTCCTGGACACCGAGGTCTTCGCGCCCCTGCGCGATCCGAAGGTGTTCGAGCAGGTCACGGTGGACGACGAGCTGGGAACCATTGCGTGGCCTGGCGGCGCCGAACCTCGATCCGTCTGTGATCTATGCCGCGTTGAACCTTGGACCTAACAAGGCCCAGATCCAGGTTCTTAGCCCCGAGCATCGCCGCCTGAGCTGCTTCGACCTACCGTTCGATTCTGCGGTTCGATGTCCTGCAACAGGCCCCGGGCAAATGGCAGCCCTGCCAATATCGCCCGAAATCGACCGCAAAACGCGGACTTTTGGGGTCTCGGCCCACTCCGCCAGCCAGCCACGAATCCCCAGTATCCATGCGGTATTTCGGCCCATCGACCAGCCAAACCGGCCGTCCTGATAAGAAATAGGTCCCTGGTTCGAATCCCAGGATCGCCCATAGCCGCTTGCTGCGGTAGCTTCAGTGCCATGACTACTGCGGAGATCGTGGACCGAGCGGGCCGTCTTCTGGCTGCAGCTGCGCCGTCGCACTGGAAGGTGATCCTCTTTGGGTCGCACGGCCGGGGTGACGCAAGGATCGATAGTGACTTCGACTTCCTTGTAATTGAGCCGTCGGTGGTAGGTAAGGCGAAGGAGATGGTTCGGTTGCGTGGAGTACTGGATCCGCTTCGGATAGCGGCTGATGTGGTCGTCGTCTCTCAAGATTACGCGGAGGAGTGGGGCGATGTTCCGGGGACGATGCTCCACGATGCCCTGGCGGGGGGACGTGTCCTCGCAGAAACATGACCTGCGCGACGTAGCCGCCCGGTTTGCCCGCAAGGCCCGCAGCGATGAGATCGCGCTCGATAAGCTGGGGGACGACCCGATGTCCCTGATGACGTCATCTGCTTTCATACGCAGCAGGCCGTCGAGAAGCTGCTGAAGGCCGCCCTTGCCTACGCCGGAGTTGCGCCCCCTCGTATTCACGACATCGGGGAGCTGATCGCGCTGATCGGGGATGCGGGCCTATTGCCACCGGCTTCAGCAAGCGAGGCGCGGGCTCTTGTTCCGTGGGCAGTTGAGTTTCGCTATGACAACGTTCTCGACGAGCGGCTTGATCGCGTGACAGCACGCGAAACGGTCACGAATGTCTGGGCCTGGGTGGATGTCCTGCTCTCTTCCGCTTAAGGACGTCCCCTACGTTTGAGCGACGTCACCCCTCCCGGGCAATAACCCGATCGACCTCGACCATCCCGCCCGAATGATCATCCGGGTAGACGACGATCACGCTCGGCGATCCACCGAACCAGGCGCTCATCTCGCCCTCGCCGACGTACTCAGCGGCGCGTTGCGAGCCATCGCTTTGGACCACCCAAACAGGCTGACCCTTGTGGAACAGGCTGTCGCCGATATCGGTCATTCCGGATAACGATACTCGCGCCTGCAAGGGGCTGCAGCGACTGCCCGGGGCCGCCGCCCATTGGGGACGTAACGTCAAAGCACAGCGAGCGCGGTGCTGCCTGAGCCTGAGGGCTCGGCAACAGGTAGAGAAGGCGGCGAACTTTCACTGGGAAGGCGTCAGGCGAGTCTCTCAACCACCAACGCAACAGCAAGCAGCACCAGCCCAGTGGCACAAGCCATCAGCGCGCCCTCCATCGGCGCCGCGACTCGTGCGGCGTCGAGCTCGATCGTGCGGCCGCTGCTCAATTGCTGTTCCCCGTGCAGCGAAACGGTTCGCCGGCGCAGCTCGCGCACTGGCGTGCTCAGGCGTCGCTGCGCCATGCTCAGCATCAGACATGCCGCGGCGACGAGCACGCCGTCGACGCGTACTTCGCCTGCCTGCGCCCAGAAGGCAGTGAACGCGGGAAACGCACCCCACGCCAGCGCGAACCATAGGTCCGAGTGCATGCGTCCTCCAAACAGCTCGAGGTTGTAGGAAAGCACCAGCAGCACACCGACGGCGACGAACGCCAGGAGCCAGTAGGAGATCGACACGGCGCCCGCAACGCCGATCGCGACGGCGCCGGCCAAGGAGATGCTCGTGAGCGCGATCAGTACGCGGTCGGGGATGTTCGTCTGTAGTGGGCGCCCGTGCAGCTCGTCCAGCGCATGCGCGGCTACGCCGACGGCGAGCAGGAAGGCGAGCAGCGTCCACAGCAGGCGATGGCCATCCAGGCGCGGCGCCACGGTTGCTCCGATCGCCACATAGCTCAGGTGCCAAGCCGTGTACGGGGGATGCAGCAAAGTCAGCAGATCGCGCCAGCCACCGGGGCGCAGCGCGTAGAACGCGGGCCGCTCAAGCTGGCTCGGCGTGGCCACGGGCGTTTACCTTTCCAGGGGTCTCCGCCGGGTGACCGCGCTCGTCGGTGGCGCTCGCAATGGCGTCACCACCTGCAACGGCGCCATCCGTGGACGGCTCGCGCTTTTGCTTTGTGCCCCACATCACCACACCGCCACCCAGGCTCATGCGGCGAACGTGCACGTTTCCTATCCCTGCTTGCTCCCAAGTCTCGACCACGCGTGCCATCGGGTAGCGCTCATAAAAGGTTGGGATGCTCTGGGCGAGGAAGTGGCCCGTATACGCCCACTCGCGCGATACGGCTCTGCCCAGCACAGGTAGTCCCACGTGCGTGTAAAGCCTCCATAGCCCTCGCCACAACGCTCGCGGTGGCACCGCGAACTCGAGCGATGCGATCCGCCCACCGGGCTTAACCACGCGCGCGAGCTCGGTCATCGTGGCCAATGGATCTTCTACATAGCGCAGCAGGTAGGTGAAAGTCAGGTGGTCGAACTCCGCGTCTGCGAACGGCAACTGCTCGGCCTCTCCGCGTATCAGCGATACCCGCCTAGCCAGCCCGCTGTCTGCATCCAGCCTTGCCTGTGCGCCGGCGAGCATCTGCGGGCTCTGGTCGAGACCCATCACCTCGCAGTCGTAGCGCCGAACCAGCTCTTGTGCCACGAGACCTGTGCCCGTGGCTACGTCGAGCACGCGTTCGCCGTGGCGTGCCTGCACGGCACCGACCATCGCCCGCCGCCAGCGCGGGTCCTGGCCAAAGCTCAAGATCGCCGCCACACGGTCGTAGTGGCGCGGCAGCGGGGCGAACAGCTCCAGTGCCTCGCGCTTGAGGTTGCAAGATGCGGGTGAGTCGTGGCCGCCACGCAAGCGCGGGGATTGCTCGATCTCGCTCATGGAGAGCATTCGCTAGTGGCCATCCTGAACAGGATGATGGCTTTCCCCGGGATGCACAAGCTCAGCGAGACGCTGGTCGCTCGGCGTAGGAACTCGTCGCTGCCTTTCCGGGTAGGAGGACCATCCGTCGAGTCCGACTGCAAGTTGCGCTGCAGTTCCGTCCTTACGAGCTAAGGCATCTGCGGGGGTCTGCCGATGATGGCTCCGTGACAACTACTTCTCGTCTGCTTCCTCTGTGCGTCGGCGCATTGATCGCGTCGCTTGCGCTCGTGGCCTCGCTCATCCTGGCTCTGTTGTTCGCGGCGCCACCAGCTGGAGCGTTTTTGACGACGGTTGAAGGGACGAACGTCGGCCTGCAGCCACGCAGTGTGGAAGCCTTCGATGGAAGGCTGCGATGGGATCCGCTCGTGGAACCGGAAGTTATGCCTTCGCCCGAAAGCTTTGCTAACGAAGCCGGCAACCCGATCGTTAGCGCGAGCAAGATATACGCGATCTACTGGGATCCTACCGACCACTATCACGGTGACTGGCAGCACGTGATCGATGGTTTTCTACAAAACATGGGCGCGGCTAGCGGCACGCAGGACAACGTGTTCGCGGTGGACGCCCAGTACACGGACAAGGCTAACGAGCATGCTCTGTTCAAGTCGACTTTTCAGGGTGCCTATACCGACACAGACGCATATCCGACCTCGGGTTGCGAAGATCCTCACCATCTCAACCCGCTGGATCTGATCGGCTCCGAAAAAGGGAAGAATAGCCGCGGGGAATCTCTGTATGAAGAAATTTGCCTGACCAACCAGCAGATCAGCAAAGAGCTCGAAGCGTTCATCACCCAGCATTCATTGCAGAAGGGGATGGAAACAATTTTCTATCTCCTTACTCCTCCTGCCGTGACCGTATGCCTCGACAAAGGGGGGAACAACGGGCACTGTTCCGACTTCCGTGGCACGATCGCCCAGGCTGAAGCTGACGTGAGGGCGAAGAGGGAGGTGGAACAGGAAGAGCGGGCAGCGAAAAATCAGGTGGAAAGGGAAGCAATAGAAAAATCCTACGTAGAACCTGAAACTCTAAAAAGTTACAACGACAGTTTCTGTAGCTACCACGATGCAAGCAACTCAAGCGGTGGGGAAAACACGGTACTCTATGGTGTAATTCCTTGGACAGCGGGCGGGCTCGGCGATCTGCAGCTTGTCGAAGAAGATGAGATCACCGGATATGAGTGCCAGGACGGCGGCTACGATCCCAGCAGCAGACCGATCGAGAAGCATGAGGAAAAGAAAGAAAAGACCCTCAAGGAAGAAGAAGAAAACGAACACAAGACTCTAAAGCAGCGACGGGAAATTGTGGAACAGGAACTGCTCGAAGGCCCGCACCCACAAGAGCCCAATCAGGTGAAATGTCCGAGCCCAGACGGCGGCTGCGACACCGGTCTCGCCGACCTGATCGTCAATCAGATTGCGGTCGAGCAGCAGAACATTGTCACCGATCCGCTGTTGAACGCTTGGCAGGATCCGAAAGGCAATGAGGCGACCGACGAGTGCCGCGACTGGTTTGCGTACGTGCTCGGCGGAAACGTTGGCGCCCAGGAAGGATCTGACGCGGGAACGCTCTTCAATCAGGCTCTTACGGGTGGCAACTACTACCTCAACGACGCCTTCAACCTGGCGGCGCTCAAGCTGCCCTATCCAGGCGTGCCATGCCTGCCGGGCGTCTCACTGCTGCCACAGTTCACCGCACCAAACCCGATAAACGTCAACGAAATCGTCGGCTTCGACGGCATGGAGTCAGACATATCGCTCGGGGCCGACACGGTCTTCTCCCCCACCGGCGAACCGCACACAGGCTATGCCACCTACACCTGGAATTTCGGCGACGGCTCAGCCCCAGTGGCCGGCTTCGCACCTGGTGCTCCGCTGGTGAATTCCCCAGGAGTCTCGCCCTGTGGCGCCGCCCAATGGGAAGCCCCCTGCGCTGCCAGCGCATACCACTCCTACAAGTATGGGGGTACTTACGAAGTGACCCTTACAGTTACCGACGTCGGCGGTAACACGGCAAGCGTCAAGGAGCCGGTAACGGTCGTCGGCCCACCCGAACCGAAACCTGAACCTACGCCTACGCCGGCGCCTGCACCCGCGCCCACACCCTCCACCACGACGCCGGGTGGCTCAGGCAGCTCCGGGTCTTCGGGCGGGTCCAGCGGAACCGGCACCACGCTCACAACAACACCGCCCCCCGTGCTAGGCGCCTCCGTCACCTCCAAGTCACTGAAAAAAGCGCTCAACAGCGGTCTCCCGGTGCGCTACACGACCAACGAGCAGGTGGCCGGCAACATCGAGGTTCTGCTTGAAATCAGCACAGCCAAACGCCTGGGCATCAAGGGCGCAACGGCCACGGGCCTGCCCGCGGGCACGCCGAAGTCGATCATCGTCGGCACGGCCGTGCTCGTGACGACAAAGGCTGGACAGGGCACGATCCGGGTGAAGTTCACCTCGCGCGCTGCTGCCCGCCTCAAGCACGTTCACAAACTGAAGGTCACACTGCGCCTGTTCGCGCGCAACGCGTCGCGCCAGAGTCCGCAGACGGCGACGATGCTTAGCACCGTCGTGCTCAATCCCTGAGTTACTCCGTAGCAGTGGGTCTGAGCGTTCTTGGCGGCCGGCATCGAGTTTCGTGAGGTCCTCGGTAAACACCGGGAGCCGCGGACGTAAATCGGACGGGCTTGAGGACTATCGCTTAGAACCCCGGCGGGTGACGCACCGCGTAGCCTTCGAGTGAAGGCTGTGCCACAAGCCAGCGTGAAGCATAAGGCCCACTGCGACCGGCCGTGTCGAACCAGACGCCGTCCACGTCCATAAACGTGTGACCGGCATTGGCATAGATCGTGATCCAACGTCCCGGCCCCGGTTCGCCCCAGTGCGCCAGATCTCCGGAAACCAGCGGTGCGTTCAGCAGGCCACCCGCGGCAAGCGCATAGCTGACCGAGCCGGAGCAGTCATAACCGTTGGCGACGAATGAAGCGTGCCCGCCGCCCCAGATGTAGGGAAAATCAGCGATTGCGTTGCCACCGGCAACCACGCGCTGTACCGCTTCCGGCACGCTTGTGGGGATCGGGATCGTGCCGTTTCCGCCGACCGAGAAGCCGCCGGCCACGGGTGTGAGCACACGTCGCTGCGCCGCCTGTTCTTGGGCCTTGGCCTTTTCCTCTTCGCCGAGCTCCTTACGGATTTCAGAGTCTGAGGCTGCCCCCGAAGCGATCGCGGATTCGGCGGCCACGCCTGGGGTGCTGGCACGAGCGTGGTGCACGGAGGCTGGCAGCGGGAAGCTCTTGGATTCTTCGGGATCGCGCACCTCGGCGACGGCCACGCTTTTGGCTGAGGCGGCACTTGTACCTGCTGGCGAGCCCCCGCCGGTGGCGCTCGGGATCGCGCTCGGCTTGGTGTGGGTGCCTGTCGTGGAGTGCGCACCGCCCGCACCCGTGCTCGTGTTAGCGACGTCTGACTTGGTGGTGTGGCCACTCTGGCCGGAGGAGCTGAGCTTCTCCACGCCAGTCCTCTTACCGTCGAGACTTGGCCCGCCCGCCTTGCCACGACCCTGCGCGACGCTTGCCTTGGTACCTGCCGGCGCTGAACCGCCGCCGCCGCTGAGCAGCAAAGCTGCGACGACGGCGATTGCGACGACGGCAAGTCCGCCCACGAGCAAACGCCACGAAAGCGGCAAGCCCCCTCGCGAGCCAGGCTGGACTGTGGTGTCGGACCCGATGCTCACCTCGACACAGGCTAGCGTCGCTGGGGGCAACAGCAGCCCGGTTACCTGAACCTGGCTCAAAAACGCTCATGCCCCCCGCGCGCGCGGGGGGCATCCCCCATTTCAAAGACTTCCAACCCAGCCGCGCGCCTCAAGACCCTCGCCAACTAGGCCCTCTCCGTGGCCGCCTTCGGTACCCTGATCGGATGCCCGTACAGGAAACCGCCGTGGACGTCCGTCCCGGCGGCGCTGATCATCGTGCCGAAGCGCGTGCGCATATGCGGCTACTGCACGGCATGCGCCGGTCCGCCAACTGGCTGCAGCTGGTGCGCTTCGGGCTCGTTGGCGGCGTCGGCTTCGTGCTCAACCTCGCCGTTTACACGCTGTGCGTGCACGTCTTGCACGTGGCCTACCAGCCGGCATACGTGCTCGCTTGGCTGGTCGGCGTAACGAACAACTTCGTGCTCAACCGCCACTGGACGTTCGACGCTTCGGCGGGCAGGGCCCACTTCCAGGCCGTGCGTTTCTTCGCGGTGAGCCTGATCGCCGCGCTCTTCGGGTTCCTGCTGCTCACGCTGCTTGTAGAGGTCGGTGGACTCGCCAAGGTGCCGGCAGAGGCGATCGCCGTGGCGGGCTCGATGCCGCTGAACTTCCTCGGCAACAAGCTCTGGAGCTTTCGGATGGGCCACTGACCGGGCTTCGCGCGCTGTCAGGCTTGGCCGGGGCGCGAGGTTGGGTACCTATACTCTGGATTTCCCCCGCTGGAGGAACGTCGTGCAGGAGATGGTCATCTATGGCGTGAGCTTCGACATGGTCGGCAAGCAGCCGATCGTGTTGCTGAAGACAGTGGACGGCAATAAGTTCCTGCCGATCTGGATCGGGCACCCCGAGGCCGCCTCGATCTTGATGAAGCTGCAAGGAGCCAGCACGCCGCGGCCGATGACTCACGACCTGCTCTGCGACCTGCTTGGAGAGCTGGATGTGAAGTGCACACAGGTGGCGGTCACCGAGCTGCGCGAGAACACCTTTTTCGCGTCGATCACGCTGAACGTCGGCGGGCGCGAGCTCGAGATCGACTCGCGCCCAAGCGACGCGATCGCGATCGCCGTCCGTGCGGGCGCCCCGATTTTCGCGGCCGAGGAGGTGATCGCCGAGTCGGCGATCGAGTTCGAGCACAACATCGAGGAGTCCGAGGACGTCGTCGAGCGTTTCAAGGAGTTCCTCGACGAGGTCACACCGGAGGACTTCGCCGCCGGCGATTCCTGAGCGGATCGTAGGTATGCCAGGTGCGCATGCGCACCTGGAGGGAGTGCACATGTGCACTCCATAGACGGGCCGCATGCGGCCCGTCATCGGTAGGCGCATGCGCCTACCGACACCCCCGCACATGTGCGGTGGTGAACTACATCAATGGCTACCTCGCTGCGCCCCGCGCTGCTCGCGTCGCGGTAGCTCGAGCACCTCGGCCATCCCTGCGTCTGGGAGCTGAGCAGGCCGCTCAGCTCCTGCTGGCTCCGCGCCGGTGAGCGTGCCGAACAGGCCCACCCGCTCGCGCAGAACCTTGCCGATGCGCCTGATCCCCTCGCGAATGTCCTCCTCGGGTACGCCGGCGAAATTCAGCCGCATCGAGGAAGCCCCACGCCCGTCTAGGTAGGCGGCGCGGCCTGGGACAAAGGCGACGGCCTCGCTCTCCAGTGCCCGTGCGAGCAGGTCAGTCGTGTCGATGTACTCCGGCAACGTCGCCCAGATGAATAGTCCGCCCTGTGGCTTGGTCCAGCTGGCGGCCGCTCCGAAGTGCTCGGCCAGCGCGTCGAGCATCGCGTCACGACGTGTGCGATACAGGTCCTTCAGCGAATCCAGGTGGGCCAGCCATAGCGGCTCGTCCTCGTTGCGAGCGGCGCTGAGCGTCGCGCCGCCTCGGCGCGCCCCACCGCGCGTGCTCTCTTCGAAGTAGGCCGCCACGAACAGCTGCGTGACCGGTGAGGAGCATAGGTCGGCGCCCTGCTTGCACAGGTTCAGCTTTTCCAGTATCGGCCTGGGTGCGACCGCCCAGCCCAGGCGCACACCGGGCGAGAGGATCTTCGAGAAAGTCCCGAGATAGACGACGAAATCGGAGGCACCGCCGCGTTTGGCAGCGGCCGCGTCGAGCGAGTGCAACGTGGGCAGCGGCTCGCCTTCGTAGCGCAGCAGGCCGTACGGGTTGTCCTCGAGCACGAGAATCTCGCGCTCGCGTGCCACCTCGACCAGGCGCCGGCGCCGCGCCAGCGACATCGTCACGCCGCCCGGGTTTTGGAAGTTGGGGATCGTGTAGATGAACTTCGGATTGCGCCCCTCGGCGGTCAGTCGGTCGAGCGTTGCCTCGAGCTCGTCGATCGGCATGCCGTCTGCGTCCACCTCGATCTGCACGA
This sequence comes from uncultured Solirubrobacterales bacterium, assembly GCA_963757995.1. Lineage (GTDB taxonomy): Bacteria > Actinomycetota > Thermoleophilia > Solirubrobacterales > Solirubrobacteraceae > Palsa-744. Next base: position 231,728 of record CAVWTS010000005.1, on the reverse strand, counting down.
CGTTTGCCTGGTAGGCGTCGAACGTCGGGACCGCGCCCGGGTACGTGGGCGCCTCCGACACGATCGTGTCGCCCGGGTCGATGAAGGCCTTGCACATCAGGTCGATCACCTGCTGTCCGCCGGTCGTGACCAGTACCTCGTCCGGGTCCACCGCCGTGCCTTCCTCGGCCATCACCTGCAGGATGCACTGCACCGTGCACGCCATTCCCTCTGTCGGCCCGTACTGCAGCGCCCGCGCGGTCGACTCGGCGGCGACCTTCGACATCAGCTTCGCGTACAGCTCCGGGGGAAAGGTCTTTGTCTCCGGCAGGCCGCCCGCTAGTGAGATCACCTCGGGGCGTTCGGTCAGCGACATCATGTCGCGCATCGCCGAGGAGCGCATGCCGTGCGTACGCTCTGCGAACAGGCTTTCGTAGCGCGCCAGTTCGTGGGCTGTCGGCCGCGGCCCTCCGCCCGCCTTCGCTCGTCTGGCTGGTATCTGCCCTGTAGTCGTGCGCTTCGGGGTGTCCCCCGCCTCGGGGAGCTCCCCGCCGCCGGAGGGGTCGTCTATCGTCATGACCCGTCTCAAGGTAGCGCACCATCCAAACGACTTCATCTCCTGCAACCGGGCCTGTGTGCCGCCGCCGGCCAAGGCGGTTAGGTTTTAGGGCAATGAACGGACTCGTCTTCTACATCGGCCTCGGCCTCGGCCTCGCCGCGGCCTGCGGCCTGCGGCCCTTCCTGCCATTGCTGCTTGCCGGGGCGCTTGCCGGCAGCAATGCGCTCGGCGTCAGTTTCAGTACGGGCGCCTTCAATTTCCTGGAAGCGGACTGGTGGCTGCTCGTGGTCGCGGTTGTGTTTGCGCTCTCCTATGCGCTGCAGATGTTGCTCGGCCTCGCGCCGACGATCGACCCGAGTGACCGCACCGCGCGGCCCGACCCGCTGGCGGCGTCGCTGGCGGGCCTGAGTGTCGGCGCCGGGGCTTTGCTGTTCGCCGGCACGCTGGCCGCGCATGGCGATGCCTCCTGGCCTGGACTGCTTGGCGGTTTCCTCGCCGCAGGCTTGGCACAGCGCGCCTCGGGTCCGGTGATCGCGCGGGCGCGCAAGCGTCTGCCCGACCGTGGCGCGCGCGAAGCGTTGACGCTGTACCTCGATTCCGCCTCGCTGCTGCTGGCCGCGCTGGTGGCGCTGCTGCACCCACTCGGCTACGTGGCGATCGCGCTGCTCGCATGGTTCGTTTGGCGGCTGCGGGCACGCTCGGATGAGAAGTACGCGGGCCTACGAATCCTGCGGCGGTAGCGCAGGTGTATTCTCTTTTTGAACGAATACGATTGTGACTACATATCGTAGTCACATATGTGAATCGGGAAAAAAGGACATAGCACTCCTCTCGCTTATCTCTGCATCGCTTTCGGAGATGACGGTCCCACCCAAGCTCGTCCTGTGCGTGGTCGACGCGATGGCTCCGGCACAACTGGAGCGTGCGGTGGCTGCCGGCGAGGCGCCGACGCTTGCCGCCCTCATGGAGCGCGGCCTCTATGTTCCTGACTGCGTTGCCGCTTTCCCCTCGGTGACGCCGGTATGCGCCGCCTCGATCGTCACTGGCGCCTGGCAGGACCGCCACCATATCCCGGGCATGTGCTGGTATGACCGTGCTGAGCGGCGCTATATCGAGTATGGCTCCAGCTTCCGCGCTTCCCAGCGTGTCGGTCTCACGCGCCAGCTGACCGACACCGTCTACAACATGAACGGCGCCCACTTGTCGCGCGACACGCCGACCGTGTTCGAGTCGCTCGACGACGCTGACGTTCGCACCGCCGGGACCACCTACTTGATGTACCGCGGTCGCCACCTCCACAAGCCCCAGCGCGACAGCCCATTGACGCGCATCGCATCCACATTGATGCGCCATTCGGTGATGGGCCCGCGCGAGCTGTTCTACGCGGACATCTTCGCCAGTCGCCGCACCGGCTGCCGCTCGACGCTTGGCATGCCGGGAGTACGCGACCGCCACTCCGGCTGCGTCGGTGCCTACATGGTCGAGCACGACCTGTTCGATTTTCTCTTGCTGTCCTTGCCTGACAACGACTGGCACTCTCACCGGGCGGGACCTGAGGGTCAGGTGCGCTCGATCGCACTGGCCGACGTTCAGCTTGCGCGCGTGATGGAGGCTGCCGGTGGCGTCGAGCCGTTCCTCGCCGAGCACGCCGTGATCGTGATGGCCGACCACTCGCAGGCGCCCGTGACGTCGTCGATTTCGCTGGCGGAGGAGCTTGGGGGACTGGACGTGCTGGCTCCTGGTGCGCGTGGCGGCTCACGTGGCGGCGGTCGCGGTAGCGGTCGGTCGACATCCCCCGGCGAGAACCCTGGCGCTCAGATCGCCGTCTGTCCCTCCCAGCGCGCGGCCATGGTCTACGTGCTCGACAGCGAGCGCCCGGAGCGCTTGCGCTCAGACGTGGTGCGCGCCGCGCTCGGGATCGACGGCGTCGAGCTGGCGATGTGGCTGCAGCGCGACCCCCACGGCGAGCCGGTCGAGGCGGTGATCGCAGCACCCGAGATCGGAGAGTTGCGCTTCTGCCCAGGGGGGACGATCTGGATTTGGACCGGCGTGCCTGGTCGCTCGAAGGCAGCCTCGCGGTGCTCGATGCCGAGCGTCGTGACGGACGGCTGATCTGCCCTGAGCATCCCGACGCGTTTGACCGAGTGTGGGCGGCCCTGACCTGCCCCACCTCGGGTGACGTGCTGCTCTCCGCGGCGCCGGGACGCGAGTTCGCGGATCTCGGTGGTCAGGCGCACGTAGGCGGTGGCTCGCACGGCTCGCTACGCGGTGAAGACTCGCTGGGGGCCTTGATTCTGTGCGGCGTCGAGATTCCCCAGGCGCCGCAGCAGTGGAGCATTCGTGACTTGGCTCCACTGGTGTTGGAGCATTTCGGCATCGAATCGGTCTGACTCGCGCCCGGAGTCCCTCGGCACGTGGGGGCAGGCGGACGCCTGGGGTCACTGGCGCGGGACGCCGATACCCTCGCACGATGGTCTTTAGGGCGCGCACGCTGACAATCGGCCTCGCGGTATGGGCGCTGGGGGTAACCCCGGCACTCGCGGGGCAGCCGCGCGGCGCGAGTTTGACCGGGGCTGCCTCGCGGTTGGGGGCACTGGCCGGCTCATCCGACGGGCACGCCCAAAAATCCTCACCCCAAACAGAAGCCGTGGCCGGCGTCCTCGCCAAGGACGAGCCATCCGCCAAATCGAGCACGACGACCACCAGCGCCGAACCCGAAGCCCCCGTGCCCGTCGCTGCCTCTGACACGCCCCCACCGGGACGCTATAGCTCACCCAACCGGATATTGAAGATCGCAGATCGGCTGCCAAAGATGCGCGCCGTGCGCTCCGAATACCCGGGTTCCTTCGGCGATGTCTATCTGAAGGGCCCCAGTCGCTGGCAGGTCAGCTACTTCTCCAAGAAAGACAAGGAGATCGGCCTGGTGATTCTCGCCGACTACAGCGGTCACGTGCTCGAACAGTGGACCGGCTTTCAGATCGCCTGGACGATGGCGCGCGGCTATCCGGGGGCCTTCGGCAGGCACGTAAACGCGCTGTACATCTGGATCCCGATGTGCTTCCTGTTCTTTGTGCCGTTCTTCGACTGGCGTAAACCTCTGCGATTGTTGCACCTCGACCTGCTCGTGCTGCTGTCCTTCTCTGTGTCGCTGGCTTTCTTCAACCACGCGCACATCTATGCCTCGACGCTGCTGGTCTATCCGCCGCTCATCTATCTGCTCGTGCGCATGCTGGCGCTGGCGCGGGTCGGGCGTCGCAGTAGCGGGCGGACAGTCAGAGCGGATGAGGGTGCGGTGCCTGGCGAGGATTGGTCTGTGCCAGGCCGCAGTCCAGGACGCCCAGCTCCAACCGCGCCACGCCTGCTGATCCCGCCCGCCTGGCTCGCGATCGGCGTCGTGTTCCTGCTCGGCTTTCGCATCGCGCTGAACGTCACCGACTCCAACGTGATCGACGTCGGCTATGCCGGCGTGATCGGCGCCGAGCGGATCGCCCACAACGAGCCGCTGTACGGCGGCTACCCATCCGACAACGAACACGGCGACACCTACGGCCCGGCCAACTACGAGGCTTATGTGCCCTTTCAGCAGATCTTCGGCTGGAGCGGCACCTGGGACGATTTGCCCGCCGCGCACGCGGCAGCGATCTTGTTCGACCTGTTGGCGGTCGGCTTGCTTTTCCTGCTCGGGCGTCGTGTTCGCGGCCCGGGCCTTGGCATCTTGCTGTCCTACGCCTGGGTTTCCTATCCCTTCACGTTGTATGCGCTTGAGAGCAACTCAAATGATTCACTCGTGGCGGTATTGATCCTTGCGGCGCTGCTTGCCTGCCCGCAGCGATGGGGACAGGCCGCGACGTCCTCGGCGCGGGGGATGTTCGCAGCCTTGGCGGGGCTGACCAAGTTCGCTCCGCTTGCCCTCGCCCCACTCTTGTGGACGCATGGGCTCGGCGGCCTTTCGGTGGCGCGTCGCGCCCGCGCGCTGGCGCTTTTCGCGTTCGCATTTGCGCTGACGGTGGCGATTGTCTCGATCCCGGCGCTCACGCACGACTCGCTGCACACGATCTACGAGCGTACTTTTGCCTACCAATCCGACCGCGAATCACCCTTCTCGATCTGGGGCCTGTACGGCAGCTCGCCCACCGGTGGCCACTATCAACACTGGCTGAGCGAGGTCCGTGACGCCGTGGTCGGCGCCGGGATCGCGTTGGCGCTGGCGCTCGCCGTGCTGCCACGCCGCGAAGACCTGGTCGGTCTGGCGGCGGTCGCCGCCGCGATCCTGATCGCCGTGCAGCTCGGCATCGATCACTGGTTCTACCTGTACATCCCCTGGTTTTTCGGCCTGGTGATGTTGGCGCTACTGGGCCAGATCAACTGGGACGGACCGTCGCTGCCCCCTGGACTGGGGCGGGCGGACGCGGCATCAGAATCTGCTCGATCGAGTCCGCTCGCAGCGGCCGCGAGCAGCGTATGAAGACGCCCATCAGCCACGGGTCCTCCTTCGAGGTCTCAAAGCGCACGGGCATCTGTGTGACAAGCGACTCAACGGCCTGCTCGCGCTTGACTCCGATCACGCCGCCGCGCGGACCGGTCATGCCCACGTCGGTGATGTAGGCGGTGCCTTTCGGCAGCACGCGCCCATCGGCTGTGGGCACGTGCGTGTGTGTGCCGACGACCGCGGTCACGCGCCCGTCGAGCAGCCAGCCGAGTGCGACCTTCTCACTTGTGGCCTCGGCGTGCATGTCCACGAGGATGTGATCGACGCTGCCAAGCTCGCGTATAGCAGGCTCGATCTCGGTGAACGCGGAGCGTCCGGCCTTCAGGAAGAGGTTGCCACTGAGGTTGATGACGCCGAGGCGCAGCCCGTCCTTCTCGACCACGCAAACGCCACGTCCAGGCTGTCCACGTAGGTAATTGAACGGGCGCACGATCCGCTCCTTGGTATCCAGATAGGAGTAGATCTCTCGCCGATGGTAGGCGTGGTTGCCAAGCGTGATCGCGTCGATGCCTCCTCGAAACAGCTCCTCGGCCACCTTTGGCGTAATGCCAAGGCCACCGGCGACGTTCTCGCCGTTGACCACTACAAATGTGGGCGCATAACGTTCGCGCAGGATCGGCAAGCACTCCAGCAGCGTGTGGCGGCCGATGCTGCCGACGAGGTCGCCTACGAACAGGATGCTGACGTCGTTGGGCTGGGGCGCCGCCGCCGGAGCGTCGGCAGCAGACTCCGCCCCCGTCTTTGGCGGGGTGCTTGTAGCGGCGTCCTTCGTCTCCTGCGCCGCCTCGGGCTCAGCCATACTCTGCCCATCGTTGGAGGGTTGATGACAGCTCTGAGAAAGATCTGCCTGCTCGCCGAGGCGGGGCGATCGTGAGCGAGCAGATGCATTCTCCGGAGGATGCCCAGCCGCCCACAAAGGCCGAGCGGGAGCTCGTCGAGGACGGCGATGAGGCGCCTGCCGTAGAGCCGTCTGCCGCTGAGGCGCCGCGCGTGATGGTGCCGCGCTGGGTGCAGCTCGTGATGCTGCCGATCTCGCTGCTTGCGTTGTGGGCGCTCGCGCGCGCGGCGGGCAAGGTGCTGCTCGTATTTGTCATCGCCGGCTTGATCGCGCTCATCCTGAACCCACTTGTCGCTTTCTTGCAGCAGCGCACGCGCTTGCCGCGTGGTCTGGCGGTGCTGGCCGTATACCTAGCATTTTTCCTGACGCTCGCCGGTGTCGGCTTCCTGCTTGCCAACCCGATCTCCCATCAGGTTCTCACCTTCACGAACAATCTCCCGCATATTGTCAATGAAGCTAACCAGCAGATCGAAAGCCTGCAGCGCACTCTGAACAAAGATGGCGTCCACGCCAAACTCGTAGGCCAAGGCAAGACGGCTCTGCAGACGTTGCAAGACCAACTCTCCAAGAGCGCGGGCCAGCTCGCGACGTTTGGCACCGGTCTACTTACCGAAGTCGCCAAAGCACTGGTCGACCTGGTGCTCGTGTTCGTGCTGTCGGTCTACATGCTCATCTACGGACAGTCGATCGGCAGGGTCGTGCGCAAGGCGATGCCACCAGGCGACGGCTCGCGCGCCGATGACTTCCCCAATCTCGCTCAGCACGCCGTCTCACGTTACGTCGGCGGGCAGCTGCTGTTCAGCGTGATCATGGGCACCTCGACAGGTCTCGCGCTCTACCTGTTCGGCGTGCTCGGCATCTTCCCGGACGGTCGCAACTACGCGCTCGCGTTCGGCGTCTTCTACGGCGTGATGGAGCTGGTCCCCTATATCGGCCCGATCCTCGGCGCGATTCCGGCGGTCGTCTTGGCGCTGTTCACCGACCCGATCAGCGCGCTGTGGGTGGGGTTGTTGTTCGTCGGGCTGCAACAACTTGAGGGCCACGTCGTGGCGCCGCAGATCTTCAGTCATACGTTGCGCATCAACCCGCTGCTTGTGATCTTCGCGCTGCTTTTGGGCTTGCAGCTGTACGGGATCATCGGTGCGCTCGTGGCCTTGCCGATCCTCTCGGTATTGCGTGAGACCGCGCTCTACCTGTACCGCCATCTGTCCTTCGAACCGTGGGAGCGCACTCCCGACAAGTTGCTGTGAGCCGCTCTGGCGGGCACGGGAGAGACGGGGTTGCGGCGTGCGAAAAGCACGATGCTCCCCGCTTGCCTGCCCCCCGTCGTGGGGGGTGCCCCGCAATGGGGTGCGCGCGCAGGGGGCATCGTCCATGAACGGACACTCCACCGGCGAGGTTCTGCGCGTCGAGGGACTCGGCAAGCGCTACGGCTCACGTGAGGCTCTGCGAGAGGTCAGCTTCGCCGCCCACACGGGCGAGATGTTGGCTGTGGTGGGCCCCAACGGGGCAGGCAAGACGACGCTGCTGTCGATCCTTGCCGGCGTGCAAGCGCCGAGCTCGGGAACGGTCAGCTGCGGGGTGAGCGAGATTGGTTGGGTGCCGCAACAGCCGGCCGTCTATTCGAAGCTGTCGGTGCTCGAGAACCTGCGCTTGTTCGCACGCTTGGAGAAAGTGGCTGATGTGGAGGCGGCGGTGGCGCGCATGCTCGAGCAGACCGGATTGGCCGAGCGCGCCGGGGAGCGTATAGACCGGCTCTCCGGCGGCAACCAGCAGCGCGTCAACGTGGCGCTTGGCTTGCTGGCCGACCCCCCGGTGATTCTGCTTGACGAGCCCTCCACGGCGCTTGACCCTGCTCAACGCGAGCGCTTGTGGGTGCTTGTGGGTGAACTTGCGGCACGTGGCACCGGTGTCGTGTTCTCGACACACATCGTCGCCGAGGCCGAGCGCTACGCGGCGCGCGTGCTCGTGCTCGACCAGGGGTGCCTGCGGTTCGATGGAACGCCTGCCGAGCTGGCCCGCGAGGGTGGGGACACGGACTTCGAGCGGGCTTTCGTGTCGTTCCTGGGGAAGCAAGGCGCACAGTGACGTGTGTCTTTTTGGAGGATGCCCGCCCGCCCGCCCGCGGTGTCGTTGTTAGTAAAAAAAGGGGCCCCCTGAAAAGGCCCCCCTTTAGCGGGCGCCTTAGAACGTGTCTCAAAACCTGCGGTGCTTGCGCATGCGTTCATGGACCAAGCTGGTCGTTGCGGGACGTCGCAGCGCGTACTGGTAGTACGTGCAAGACGTCACGTGGCGATCCAGCGCAGCGTCCATGGATGCATCTCGCGGTGCCGCAGGTTTTGAGACACGTTCTAAAAAGAGCTTCCCTCATATGTAGGAGAGATAGGAGAGCAACGCGATGAGGTGGCTGCTCGCCAAGGACCTGCTGATCCTTCGCCGCTCGCGCCTGCTGGTGGCGCTGCTGGTCTTCTATCCGGTGGCGATCGCGCTGTTGATCGGCTTCGCGATCTCGGCAAGTCCGTCTAAGCCGCGTGTAGCGATCGTCGACGAAACTCCGCCCGGCGAGACGATCACGCTTGGTGGCACTCGTGTCGGCCTGGATGAATACACCAAGCAGTTGTTCAGCCAAGTTGATGTCGTGCACGTCCCGACACGCGCGGCCGCCGAGAGCAAGGTGGCGTCCGGCGATGTGCTGGCAGCGATTGTGATTCCCTCGGACATCGTCGCCAAGATCTCCTCCGGGGTCAGTCAGGCCCAGATCGAAGTGATCTATAACGGCAACGCCGTCGAGCAGTCGTTTGTGCGCTCCACGATCGACGCCACCCTCGCGCAGGCAAACCTGGCGCTCTCTGAGCAGATCAAGAGCGTCGCCGTGCATGACCTCGACCTGCTTCTGGCCGGCGGACACATCGGCCCGCTGGGCAGCCAAGAACTCATCGGTCTGCGCCAGCTGCCGGGGACGCTCAAGGGGATCGCCGGCCGTCAGCCCCCCGGCAAGGACCGCGACACATTGACGCGCATCGCCGGCTTCGCGAGCCTCGCCGCCAACAACCTCGGCATCGCCGCCGACGTACTCACGACCGTCAGTCAGCCGGTCACGGTGCACAGCAGGCTGCTGCAAGGCAAACGCACGCCGCTGGATACCTACGCCGTGGTGGTGGCTGTAAGCATCTCGCTGATGTTCCTATGCGTGCTGCTGGCCGCGGGTGGGGTGGCTCTTGAGCGCGAAGAGCACACGATCGCGCGGCTCGTTCGCGGTTTGGTCTCACGTGAGGGGCTGCTGACTGAGAAGGCAATGCTTGCGGCTGTCTGCGCCTTCGTGGTGGCGCTGGCGATGCTGTTGGGAGTTAGTGCCTTCGTGTCGCTCGATGTATCTCGCATCGGACTGTGGGTGGCGGCGCTGGCATTCGGCGCGTTCGGCTTTGGTGCCCTGGGCGTAGCGATAGGAGCCTTGGCGCGCGAGGTGCGAGCTGCCTCGCTGCTGGCCTTCCTGCTCTCGTTGCCGCTCGTCTTTCTTGCGCTGGTGCCGAGCGGGTCGGTCGCCACGGGGCTCTACGACGTGATTGCGGCCGTCTCGTTCGTGTTCCCATACAAGGCGGCGTTGCAAGCGCTGGACGCCGCTGTCAACGGGGCGTCGCCATCACTCGGCGTCTCGATCGTCCACCTACTCGGCCTCACGTTCCTGTTTGGCGCGTTGGCTCGCCTGGGTTTGCGCCGGGCCGAATGAGCGGATGAACCACCGGCCAGCGACCATCGCCGGAGTGGGACCCGACGTACCCCGCCGCCTATCGGTGACGCGCGGGATCGCCCACAGTCTCCTCCGGAGGCCTGGTCCGGTGGGTTCGGAGGCGAGGGCTCGCCCCCACCATGACGGGCAGGTATCCTCGAAAGCGCGATGGCTTTTCCAACCACGCGCATGCGCAGGCTGCGTGCCTCACCGGCCCTACGGGGGCTGGTGCGCGAGACGGAGTTGCGCGCCGACCGCCTGGTGCTGCCGCTATTCGTGTCTGAGACCGCCACGACGCGCGAGCCGATCGAGGCGATGCCGGGCGTCGAGCGCCTGCCGCTCAGCGATCTCGTCGCTGAGGCGCGCGAGGCAGCGTCGCTCGGGTTGGGGGCTGTGCTCCTGTTTGGCATTCCCGCCGAGAAGGACCCCGAAGGCTCGACCGCCTGGGACGACGAGGGAGTGGTGCAGAGTGCGGTAGCCGCGATCAAGCGCGAGCTGCCGGAGTTGCTTGTGATCACGGACGTGTGCCTGTGCGAGTACACGACGCACGGTCACTGCGGAGTTTTGAGGGATTTGGAGTCCCACCCACCCCATGTCGAGAACGATGCGACGGTGGAGCGGATCGCGCGAACCGCGGTAAGCCATGCTCGTGCCGGTGCTGACATCGTGGCCCCGTCGGACATGATGGATGGGCGCGTTGGGGCGATTCGTGCGGAGCTCGACTCCGAGGGCTTTGACGAGACGCCGATCCTCGCCTACTCGGCCAAGTTCGCCTCCGCCTTCTATGGCCCGTTCCGCGATGCTGCCGGCTCCTCCCCCGCTCACGGCGATCGCCGTGGCTATCAGATGGACCCGGCAAACGGGCGCGAAGCCGTGCGTGAGGCAGCTTTGGACGTCGAGGAGGGTGCCGATATGTTGATGGTCAAGCCGGCTTTGGCCTACGGCGACCTGATCCGGGCCGTCAAGCAGGCCACTGCTCTGCCGGTCGCGGCGTATAACGTGAGTGGTGAGTATGCGATGGTCAAGGCGGCGGCCGCGGCGGGATACATCGACGAGCGTGCCACCGTCTGTGAGATCTTGACGTCGCTGCATCGCGCGGGTGCTGACATAGTGATCTCCTACCACGCCAAGGACGCCGCCCGCTGGCTGTCCGAGAGCAGCTAGACGACAACGACCAGATGCCACCACAAGAGACAACAGCAGCAGAGAACGGCGACTCGCCGGCGCCCGTCGACGGCATCACAGACACCGCCACGGGGCGGGCGGGACTCAAGACAAGGAGCCGCAAGCACGGCGCGGCGATTCCCCTGGACGAGTTGGACAAGCGCCTGCTCAACCTGATGCAGGGCAGCTTCCCGATCGAGCCGCGCCCCTATCTGCGTGTGGCCGAGCTCGCGGGCGTGTCAGAGGGCGAGGTGATGGAGCGCGTGCAGCACCTGCTCGACGAACGCATCATCCGCCAGGTGACGCCGATCTTCGACACGCGCGCGCTGGGCTATTCCTCGATGCTGGTGGCGGCGAAGGTCGACTCAGAGAATCCCCACAGAGCCGCACAGGTGATCAACGCGCACCCCGGCGTATCCCACAACTACCTGCGCAACCATGAATTCAACCTGTGGTTCACGATCGCCACCGAGCCCGACTCGCCGCTGGGCCTGGAGGGAACGCTGCAAGCGCTTGCCACCGAGGCAGGCGCCGAGTCTGTACGCCAGTTGCCCACGCTCAAGCTGTTCAAGATCAGGATGGATCTGGAGATGGAGGGCGACACCGAGGCGCTTGCCAAGGCAGCCGTCGCCAGCGAGCCGATCGAGCTCGAGCGCCAGCCCTACGACGAGACGGACATCGCGCTCATCAAGGCACTACAAGGCGACATGCCGGTGATCCCGGAACCGTACGCGCCGGCTGCCGCGCAGCTGGGGCAAGACCAAGGGGCCTTCCTCGATCATCTGGCCGGTATGCAAGAGCGTGGCCTATTGCGGCGTGTTGCCGCGATCCTCTACCACCGTCGCGCCGGCTTCTCCGCAAACGGGATGGGAGTTTGGAAGGTGCCTGAGGAGCAGATTCACGACGTCGGCCGCCAGATGGCGGCTGTACGCGGCATCTCCCACTGCTATCAGCGGCCAACCTACGCCGATTGGCCTTATTCGGTCTTCACGATGGCTCACGGACGCTCCAAGGAGGAGTGCGATGCCGTGCTCGACGCGATCGCGGAGATGACCGGCATCGAGGAGCGATCCACGCTCTACTCCTCGACCGAGTACAAGAAGATCCGCCTGCTCTACTTCACCGACGAGTTCAAGGCCTGGGAACGCAAGCACGCCGGGGTCTAGGCGACTTTGATGCCGGCTCAGCCGACCCTGTGTGCGACGGGAACCATCTTCGAGGAGAAGCGAGAGGTGTATGTATCTTTTCGAGAGGTTCACAATAGTGACTACATTTAGTAGCTACTATCGTGAATCGGTCTAAATCGATATATAACCTACTCCGCCTTTATCTGCGGATCGTCATGGTTATCAACCCACCTCCAGTCTCCAGCCGGTTGATCCGATGCCCACTTCGCTGACAGACACCCGCTCGGCCGAGCTATACCGGCGCGCGCTGCAACTGCTTCCAGGCGGAGTGAACTCTCCTGTGCGAGCGATGCAGGCGATCGGGCGCGACCCGATCTTTATCGAGCGCGCCGCAGGCGCCGAGCTCTTTGACGTGGACGGCAACCGCTACGTCGACTACGTCTCCTCATGGGGTCCGATGATCCACGGCCATGCCCACCCCGCGGTACTGGACGCGGTGAAGGAGGCCGCCGGGCGCGGCACGAGCTTCGGGGCGCCGACTGCCGCTGAGGTCGATCTGGCCGAGGAGATCGCGCGCCGGATGGAGTCCGTGGACATGCTACGCATGACATCCTCGGGCACAGAGGCCACGATGACGGCTCTACGGCTCGCCCGTGCGGCCACCGGCCGCGAGCGGGTCGTCAAGTTCGCCGGTGCCTATCACGGTCACGTAGACGGCCTGCTGGCCCAAGCGGGTTCGGGCTTGGCTACGCAAGCACTGCCCTCCAGCCCCGGAGTGCCGGCCGCAGTCGCGGCAGCCACCACGGTCGTGCCATGGAACGACCCCGAGGCGCTGATTGCCGCTACCGACGACGGCAAACCGATAGCGGCAATAATCGCCGAGCCACTGCCGGCGAACATGGGCCTTGTTCCCGCGCACGAAGGCTTTCTGGAATTGCTGCGCGAGCGTGCCGATGCCTGTGGCGCCCTACTGATACTTGACGAGGTGATCAGCGGCTTCCGTGTGGCACGTGGAGGTGCGCAGGAGCTGAGCGGCGTGCAAGCCGACCTGACGATCATGGGCAAGATCATCGGCGGTGGCCTGCCCGCCGGCGCCGTAGGTGGCCGCGCCGAGCTGATGCGCATGCTCGCTCCAGCGGGCGATGTCTACCAAGCGGGCACGCTCTCAGGCAACCCGCTTGCCGTCGCGGCCGGTTTGGCCACGCTGGAGTTGCTCGATGACGCTGCATACCTGCGCTTGGCGTCGATCACCGAGCAATTGGCCGAGGGTCTGCGGATGGCGGCAAGCGCGGCGGGCGTCGGGCCAGGGCCAGGGCCAGGATCAGTATCAGGAGCCGCAGGACTTGGCGCCGGGCCGGATGGCTCGGCGGCCGCGGGATACCCGGTGCAGGTCGTCAGTGCGCCCGGCCTGGTGACGGTGTTCTTCAGCGACACCCCCGTCAACGACATGGCGGCAGCTGAGGCTTGCGACCGCGACGCCTACGCTCGCTGGTGTCGCGCGCTGCTCTCGCGGGGCGTATATGCCCCGGCATCGCAATTTGAGGCATGGTTTCCGTCGCTTGCGCACACTCCAGAGCAACTGGAGCTCACCCTTGCCGCGGCCACGGCTGCGTTCGCGGAGATCGCGTGAACAGCGCTCAGACAGCAGAGCTCACCCGATGAGCACCGAGCCCATTCGCAATACCGCCGAGGGGGGTATCACCGAGGAAACCGAGCCGCCGCTCGAGCGCCTACGCAGCCTGCTGCTCGGAGAGGGTGGCTTGATGAGCAGTCTCGTTCTCGTCGGGGATCTCGCGGGTCCGCCGGCCCACGGGCCAGCCCAAGTAGTGGCTGCCGGGCCCCGTGCAGAGGGCTCCAGCGCTGAATACGAGTTGCTCGTAGAGACGATCTATGAGGGCTACTTACTGCACTACCACGCCCCACGTGTCATGCGCGAACACGAAGCCGACCTCGGCCTACTCGCAGGCGACCGGCTCTATGCCCTGGGCCTTGCACGCCTAGTGGGTCTAGGCGACATCGAGGGCGTCGCTGAGCTTGCCGACGTGATCACGCTGTGCGCCTTGGCCCATGGCGGTGGGCAGCCCGAGCTTGCGGCCGGGATCTGGATGGCCGGCGCCCGCGCGGTGGGCTGGGGAGCCAGTCCCGAGCACGAGCAGGCCAAGGCTCTGGTGCGGGCCGGCTCGCCCGATGCCCTGGCGGCGCTACACGCTATCGCTGAAGTTGAGGCTTGAGGGTCGCGACTCGTGACCCTTAGGAGCCCAGGGGCGCGCTCTACTCGATATTGTTCGGGCCGTGTCCGACAAGCACAACCAGCACAAGTCCCGCTACACGACCGATCGACAGATCCCCGGTGCGTTCGAGGGCGAGACCGTCACGCGCCGACGCTTCATGACGATCGGCTCACAAGCCGCGGGTGGAGTGGCGGCCGCATCCTTCCTGCTCCCTGCGCTTGGTTTTGCGATCGGGCCGATCTTCAAAGAAGCCCCTCACACCTGGGAGTCGGTCGGTCCGACCGACATGTTTCCCGACAACAACTATGTCCCCACGGTGATCACGCTCACCCCCGGGATCGGCGAGGCGGGCAAGGCGACCGTATACGTGCGCAAGCGCAACCCCCTGATCGACATCGATAAGGCTGACAGGGACACCCAATTCATCGCGATCACTTCGCGCTGCGCCCACCTCGGCTGTCCTGTGCGCTGGGTCGACGCCGCCGAGCGCTTCATCTGCCCCTGTCACGGAGGCGTCTACGATCTGCTCGGCCGCCGCGTCGGTGGGCCGCCGGTGCGTCCGCTCGACCGCTTCTACACACGTGTCGTAAACGGCTATGTACAGATCGGATCGCGCTACAGCGTCAACAGCGAGCTCGAGCGCTTCTCGCCTCGCGATCCCGGCGAGCCGATCGACGGTATCGGCCAGTACATGTATCCCTCTCGCCCGTCGGAGCGGAGGTAGCTGCAGATGCCTAAGTTGCCACCGCCGCCACTGCCCTCGGCCTTGAAGGCTCCGCCCCCGCGCCCAGGTGATCCGGGCAGCAAGCTGGGTCCCGCCGACCACGCCCAGGAGGCCGGAAAGAGCACCATCGACTGGATCGACGAGCGCACCTCGATCAGCGGCGCTGCGCGCTGGATGATGTTCCGCAAGGTGCCCAAGGGCACCAACTGGTTCTACACGCTCGGCTCAGCCACGATGTTCGCGTTCCTCTCGCAGGCTGTCACGGGCGTGTTTCTCGCGATGTACTACCGACCCGACCCCTCCGGGGGGGCTTACGAATCGATCCGCCACGTCACCAACGAAGTGTTCCTCGGGCAGTTCGTGCGCGGCATGCACAAGTGGGGATCGAGCGTGATGGTGATCCTCGTGTTCCTGCACATGGGCCGCACCTTCTTCTTCGGCGCCTACAAGTACCCGCGCGAGCTCAACTGGGTGATCGGTGTGGTGCTGCTGATCCTCACGATGACGATGTCCTTCACCGGCTATCTGCTGCCCTTCGACCAGCGTGCCTACTGGGCCACGATCGTGGGCGTCAACATCAACGGCACCGGGCCCCTGGTGGGCCCGTATCTGAGCGATTTCCTACGCGGAGGCGGGGAATTCGGGGCTACCACCCTGTCGCGCTTCTACGCCATCCACATGCTGCTCGTACCAGGTCTGCTGGCCGCCTTGATCGGAGCCCATCTGTACCTCGTCGCGAAGCTCGGCACCACCGCTCCTCCGTGGATAAAAGCCGAGAAGAACCCTGAGCTGCGCAAGGCCGACGCATGAACAAGCGTGAGAAGGAGGAGTACCTACGCGATTACGCGACCCTGAAGAGCCAGGGCAAGCCGTTCTTCCCCTACGCGGTCATGAAGGACTCGCTGATGGCGTGTGTGGTGATGGCGGTGATCATCGGCATGTCGCTGCTGTTCGGCGCCGAGCTTGGCTCCAAGGCCAACCCGACTACCACAACCTACGTGCCACGCCCCGAGTGGTACTTCTTCTTCCTGTTCGAGGTCCTGCGTGTGATCAAGCCGCCGAGCCTTGTGCCACTTGCGACGATCGGCGTGCCGACGATCGGCATGATCCTCCTGTTCCTGCTGCCTTTCTATGACCGTGGCCCAGAGCGCCGGCCTGAGCGCCGTCCGGTAGCCACGTTCACCGGCATCTTCGTGATCGGAGCGATGGCGCTGCTGACCTACCAAGGCGCCAACGCCGGCTCGCCCACCGTCATAGAAATGCCCACGCCGGCCTCGATCAAGCAGGCCGGCGGACAGACGCTGGCCCAGTACGAAGCCGGCAAGAAGGTGGTCGCCCAGTCGGGCTGTCTTGCCTGTCACAAAATCGGCGACAACGGAAATTCCGGACCTGGGCCCGACCTGACCCATATCGGTTCGCGCCTGCCCGAGTTCGGGATCGCTCGTACGTTGGTCAATCCCACTGCGCCGATGCCTTCGTTCAAGAACTTGCCGCCGGCGAAGTTCGATGCGGCGACGTTCTTCCTCTCGCAGCTGAAATAGCTGGGCTTATGACCGCCGAGCCTCGAACGTCCTTCGAAATGATCGGCACACCCGGATCCGTTCTTGGACACGGCGCTGGATCGCCACGTGACGTCTTGCACGTACCACCAGTACGTTCTGCGACGTCCCGCGACGACCAGCTTGGTTCATGAACGGCCCGGACGCACCGCTAATTTCGAAGGACGTTCTTGGTGCTGACGCGACCGCGGGACGGTTGGAGGCGGAGCAGGTACGGGCCATGTTCGACCGCGTGGCGGCCGTCTATGACCCGCTGAACACGCTGATGTCCGCTGGCCTGCATCACCGCTGGCGCACGCGCGCGGTCGATCTCGCGGGTGTGCGTCCGGGTAGTCGCGTGCTCGACGTCGCCACCGGCACCGGCGACCTCGCGATCGAGCTCGCCCGACGTGTCAGCCCGGGCGGCGAGGTCCTCGGCAGCGACTTCTCCGAGGAGATGCTCAGCCGTGCGCGCGTGAAGGGGGCTCGAGTGGCAGGTCTGAGCTTCGAGTGGGGCGATGCGCTGCAGCTCCCGTACGACCAGGACTCTTTTGACGCCGCGACCACCGGCTTTGCCGCTCGCAACTTCTCAGATCTGCAGGGCGGTCTCGCCGAGATGGCGAGGGTTGTGCGCCCCGGCGGTCGTGTCGTGGTGCTCGACTTCACCACGCCAACTCGCCCGCCTCTATCACTGTTCTACCGGGTGTGGTTTGACCGCGTCGTGCCGCTGCTCGGCCGGCTGACAGCGCCGCTGACTGCACTGACGCCTAAATCTGAGGACGGCGCCTCCTCGACTATCGCCGAGGCATACACCTACCTCCCCAATTCGGTCAAGCGCTTCGGCACGCCCCGCGATCTGGCTGCGACGATGGAGCGCGTGGGGCTCCTAGACATTCACTATCTGGTCACGGCAGGCGGCATCGTAACCATCCACGCCGCTACCGTGCCTGGGGATGGGACAACGTGAGAGCAGCCATCGAGGCGTGAGCCCGCGCAGCGGTCGAGGCGTCGTAGGCGAGGCCCAAGTGCAGAGCGAGGGGGCGTCGATTGGAATGGAGCAGGCATCGATGACCGCGCTGCACGCGCGAACGAATACCGCTGCCGACGTCGAGGCCGTCGATGAGATCATGCGTCGTGGCGGGCCTGAGCTACGGGAGCGTATGGCCCGCGCCGAGGCTCATCTGGAACACGTCACGGCCGAATCGGGCATGCCACTTGCCTCGCATGCCACAGCCACGGTTGCCGCCGGCGGCAAGCGTCTACGCCCGCTGCTTGTGATGCTCGCGGCAGAATCTGCTGCCGGTCCAACTGCGGGGCCCGAGGGCGAGCAAAGTTTGGTGCGGGCCGCCGTTGCCGTCGAGCTCGTACATTCGGCCACGCTCGTACACGACGACCTGATCGACAGCGCCGAGCTGCGCCGCGGCCGGCCGACGGTTGCCGCTGTCGCAGGGCGCAAGACAGCGATCGCCACTGGCGATCTACTTTTCTCGCGGGCGTTTGCCGAGCTGGCTCGCAATCGCGATCCCGAGCAGTTGCGTGCGCTCTCCGACGCAAGCTCCGCGCTCGCCGCCGGTGAGCTGCTCCAGCGTGAGGATGCCTATGCCGCCGACGTCGCGGTCGAGCGATATCTGGAGCGCTGTCGCTTGAAGACGGCGGCGTTGTTCGAGGCAGCCTGTCGCCTTGGAGCGCTAGTGGCGGTGGACGGAACAGCCGAGCTTGCGGCAGCGCTGGGCCAGTTTGCGGAGCGGATCGGACTGGCCTTCCAGCTGCTCGACGACGTGCTGGACGTCTCCGGGCCGGCAGAGCGAACGGGTAAGGCGCGTGGCACGGACCTGCTCGACGGTACTGTCACGCTGCCGCTGATTCTGGCGCGCCAGCGCGATGAGCAAATAGCCTCGCTCGACCTTGCCACGCTCGCGGGCCCGGCTGACGCAGATGCGCTATGCGAGCAGATCGCGGCAACCGGAGCGCTGGAGACGGCGCGCTCCCGAGCTCTCACGGTCGTGGCTGAGGCCAAGGCAATGCTGCCATCTGTACCACCGCATCGCTATGACCTGCTTGAGCTGGTGGCAGACGCCGTGGTCGAGCGCTACTGCTGACTAAAAGTCGCTCGGGCCGATCAGATCGAGCTGCAAGGCACGCGAAAATACCTCGATCTCCTCGACCATGTTTGCGTGCGTAAGCCGCTTAAGGTCGCTGAGCAGGGCGCCTGTCGCCCTGTCGAGCTCCTCATCGAGGCGTTCGACTAGCGCCTGACCGAATACGCCGTCACGCACCAGATCGCAATCTGGGCAGCGCATCAAGATGTGCCAGCGACCCGGAGACTCCTCGCCCCACTCCAGCGGGCTCACCAGTCCGCCGGCGCAACGCGGACAGACATGGAGTGCCTCGCCGGGTACGCTCGTCGGGGAATTCCCGCTCAAGGGCGCATGCACCACCGGGATATCGCTGCTGGCCCGTGGCGGCGGAGGTGTCTGCAGGGCTCCTTCATCGCGTTCGCGATTGCTCTCGAGGTAGACGACCTCGATCTGTCGGCCCCCGGGGAGCTGCACGTGATGGTGTATGCGTTGGTCGTTGTCGTCGTGCATTTTCTCTCTGCCGCTCTCATCGGCCCTTAGGCGGCGGGCCTTTAGAGCGCTTGCAGAGATATTCCGCGGATCGCTCGCGGTTATGCATGAATCTCGGTAAGGATCGAAATCGAAGCGGACGTCTTGGTCGAGTCGCGCGGCTTCGGGTCGGTGGGGCTGTAGCCACCATCCCCTCTGCTGTGGCGCGACTCGGTGATAGCTTCAGTTAGACATGGCAACAGCGATCCGCACGGTCGGCCACGAAGACCGGCTCAGCATCGTCGATCATCTTGAAGAGTTGCGAACCCGTTTGATCGTGAGCGGGGTAGCGTTCGCGATCGTGTTCGGCCTGTGCTTTTGGCAGAACCACGCGCTGCTCAGCTTCATCAACCGGCCACTACACAAACAGACCGAGCAACAGGTCCTGCGCGGCGAAGGCCCGGCGGGAGCGACCTGGCTGGCGCAGAAGGGGGTGCTCGAAGTCGCCAAAGACACGCAAAAGGCATTGGGCGTCCTTAGCGCACCTTCAAGCGGGCTGCCGGTTGCAACCAGGGGGCGGCTGGCGGGCACGATCGCAAAGCTGGAAGCGGACGTTGCGAGAATCCCCCGCAGCCCGAACGGGATCAACCCAACTACGCTTGGACCGGGCGAACCGCTTACCGCCACATTGACGGTCACCCTCTACTTCTCGCTCGTGATCGCGCTGCCGCTGATCCTGTTCGAGCTCTACGGCTTTCTAATGCCGGCGTTCAGCCCACAGGAGAGACGCGTGGTGATGCCCCTACTTGTCTCTGTCCCGTTTCTGTTCGCGACTGGGGCCGCATTTGGCTATCTCGTCGTGCTCCCCACGGCTGTGCGTTTCCTGCAGAACTTCAACGCCAGCCAGTTCAACGTGATGGTGCAGGCCAATCAGTACTACAAGTTCGCCGCAACGGTGCTGCTTGCAATGGGCCTTGCCTTCCAGGCGCCGGTGGTCATCCTCGGCGCCGTGCGGGCTGGCCTGGTCACCCCACGCCAGCTGCGCCGCCATCGCCGCTACGCGCTGCTGCTGTGTGCGGCGGTCGCCGCATTCCTGCCAGGCGACGCCTTTACGCTGGTGCTCGAGACGGTTCCGCTGTACTTGCTCTACGAGGCGAGTATCCTGATTGCATCGGTTGCTATGCGACGAGAGACGGCGCGGGCGACGGCAGCAGGGGCAGGAGACCCACCGCAGGACCCACCGCCTTCGGCGGGTTCATCGGGAGCGACTGACCCCTCGACACCGCCACCAAGCGATAGTCCCGGAGACGCCCAAGCGCCCGCTAGAACCGACCCACCAAAGACCAGTGCGCAAGAGATGATCGACCATATAGACCCCGAGCTGTCCAACTGATGCTGTTCTATCTCATAGACCGAGAGCTGTGTAACTGATGCTTTTTGACCTGAGAGCACGTGGCCGTCGCCGCACTGTGCAGGTCGTCTACGTCAGTCTGGCTCTGCTCTTCCTGGTGGGTTTCGTCGGATTCGGTGTCGGGGTTGGCGGTGGTGGCGGTAGCCCCGTGGAAGCCATTTTCGGGAGCAAAGAAGGGTCTGCCAGCTCCAGCTACGCAAAACAGATCTCCGAAGCCGAAAAGCGCGCGAAGACTCATCCGGGCGAAGCGTATGCGTGGGCGAAGCTGGCCGAAGCCCTCTTTCACAACGCCAGCGGCAGCGAATTCTACGACGAAGAAAAGCAGCAGTTCACGACAAAGGGCAAGGAACAGCTGACGAAGGTGGTCAACGCGTGGAATCGCTATGTGGCGCTCAAACCGACCAATCCGCCTCTCACGATCGCGGATGACATGGTGAGGGTGTTCGGCGAAGAAGGCCTCAACCAACCCGCCGAAGCCGTTGTCGCTCTACAGCTTGTGATTCCGACCAAGCC
The DNA here is from genome assembly GCA_963757995.1 of uncultured Solirubrobacterales bacterium. Lineage (GTDB taxonomy): Bacteria > Actinomycetota > Thermoleophilia > Solirubrobacterales > Solirubrobacteraceae > Palsa-744. The sequence continues at coordinate 210,882 of CAVWTS010000005.1, read as the reverse complement.
GCCGACCGCGGCGCTGTACGGCGACCTGGCAAAGTTCGCCTACCAAGCGAAAAATGTGAGAGTCGGAGATCTTGCCACGCAGAAGGCCATCAGTCTGACCCCAGCCGCGCAGCGCAAGCAGGTGGCAGCCGAGCTCCCAACAGCTCAAGAGTAATCCAACCGGCAATCCCTCCAATGAACAGTTCACGGGGACAACCAACGGGAAGGTCTACACCGTCAAAGTGGGCGCGAAAGGCGCTGGCACGATCTTGAAAACCAGTCCTGCTCCCACTACGACGAAGGCGCCCGCGACAACGACGAAGTAGCGAGTCTGGAAACGGCGTGGCCACCGCAGCAGGAGACCCCGCCTTATACGGCGCGCCTGCTGGTCGACTGCGCAGACCAGCCCGGAATTGTCGCGGCGGTCTCGGGTTTCCTGTTCGAGCAGGGGGCGAACATCGTCTCCTCCCACCAATACTCTTCCGACCCGACGGGTGGGCGCTTCTATCTGCGCACCGAGTTCTTCCTGGAGGGTCTGGCCGCCGACCGCGAGCGCTTCCGCGCGAGCTTCGAGGCAGAAGTGGCCGAACGTTTTGCGATGGAGTGGAAGGTCCGCTACTGGGGTGAGCGCCAACGCGTGGCGGTGCTCGTTTCGCGCTACGACCACTGCCTGATGGATCTGCTCTGGCGCTGGCGTCGGGGCGAGCTCTACGCGGATGTCGTCGGAGTGATCTGCAACCACCCGGACCTGGCCGACGAGGCGAAGGTGCCCGGCGTCCCCTTCCACCATGTGCCAGTCGCGAAGGGCGCTAAGGAGCAGGCTGAGCAGCGCATGCTAGAGCTTCTGCGTGAACAGGCCGATCTCGTCGTGCTGGCTCGCTACATGCAGATCCTCAGCGGCGACTTCCTGGATCGTTGGTGTGCCCGTGATCAACATCCACCACTCGTTCCTGCCAGCTTTCGCGGGGGCCAATCCCTACCGCCGCGCCCGCGAACATGGCGTCAAGCTGATCGGCGCCACCGCCCACTACGTGACGGCCGAACTAGACGGTGGGCCCATCATCGAGCAGGACGTCGCCGCGTCGATCACCGCCAGAGCGTGAGTGGCTGGAGGAGATTGGCCGCGACATCGAGCGACTGGTGCTCTCACGTGCCGTCTCCCTGCACCTCGAAGATCGCGTGATCGCCGACGGAGGCCGCACGATCGTGTTCTGAGAGGCCGGTGGGGAGCGGGACTTGCGGGTCGGCGATGCTCGGCTAGAATCCTGACCACACCGGCCCTCGCGGGCCGGCGCCCTCGCGGGCCGTTAGCTCAATTGGCAGAGCAGGGGCCTCTTAAGCCCAAGGTTGTTGGTTCGATTCCAACACGGCCCATCCGCGGAATTGCCTCGGAATCGGTAACTTTTGGATCACCGCCTGACCGGGTTTGTGCTCTGTGGAGCTGGACTCGCCGTCAATTACGAACCGGAGGACGGAGATGGCCGAGATCCTCACGCTGTACGTCTGTCATGGCGATGACGGCGGCCCGAAGATACATCCGTGCCGTCGCGTGCAGGAGGCGCTGCGCGCCGCCGACATCGAGTACGAGAAAGTGGTTGCCGCTCACGGAAGCCCGATCCCGTTCCTGCGCAAAGGGTCGCGTGAGGAGTTGCACGAGGCAACCGGCACTAGGAAGTTGCCGGTCCTCAAGCTGGCCGATGGCACGGTCATCGCCAATTCTCGCGCGATCCTTTCGTGGGTGGCCCAACAGAAATGACGAACATCAACGACCCTGTCTTCGACGAGCCACGCGAACACACAGGGTTTCGTTGTCTGCGTGCTCGCCTCAGCCGCCAGGCCGGCAGCGAGCGGTTGGGGCTAAGCCTGTGGGAGGTGCCGCCCGGCGAAGCCGCCTACCCCTATCACCACCACCTCACCGAGGAGGAGCTCATCCTGGTACTCGAGGGTCGCCCTAGCCTACGAACCCCTCAGGGTTGGCGCGAGCTGGCCGAGGGAGATGTCGTCGCGTTCCTTCGCGGCGAGGATGGAGGCCATCAGCTGATGAACCGCACGTCGGGCACGGTCCGCTTTCTGTCATTCAGCAGCAGCGGCGAGCCAGACATCGTCATCTACCCCGACTCGGGCAAGCTGGGTGCGTTCGAGCGTCTGCCAGAGGGCGGCGGCCTGCGCGCGATGTTCCGTATGGTCAATACCGTCGATTATCACGACGGCGAGCTGCCGCCTGAGGACCTTTGACGGCCTGCCAGCGCGAAGTTTGCGTCTGAGCTAACGCTGCTCTGCTTGCTGCCAGGTCGCCGCACGTGGCGACGAAAAATTTAGATGCGTGAACGCGTCTAGGCCGCAGCCGAGGCGCTTGCGCCCGGGCCGATAAGTGACTCGCGGCCAGCCTCCGTCCAAACCACCTGGTCGCGACCCGGGCCCACGCCGATCAACGTCACGGGCGCGCCGATGTGCTCCTCGATGAATTGCAGGTATTCGCGAGCTCCATCGGGCAGATCGGACAGCGTGCGACACTCGCCGAGATCCTCGTTCCAGCCACGCAGCTCGGTCAGCTCCGCGGTCGTGTGGTGCAACACGGTCTGGTGGTAGGGAAAGTCCACGAACTCAGCCCCCTCGGCGCCACGGTAGCTCGTGCACACCTGGATGCGGTCGAGCCCTGAAAGCACGTCGAGCTTAGTCAGGACGAGCGCGGTGAGCGTGTTCAGTCGCGCCGCATACCTGAGCGCCACAAGATCGAGCCAGCCGGTACGTCTGGGTCGGCCGGTCGTCGTCCCGAACTCGCCCCCACGCTGACGGATCGTCTCGCCCATCTCTTCGTGCAGCTCGCTGGGAAATGGTCCGGCGCCCACGCGCGTCGTATATGCCTTCGAGATGCCCCAGACCTCGTCGATGTCCTTCGGTCCGACGCCAGTGCCAACGCAAGCAGCCCCCGACAGGGGATTGGAGGAGGTGACGAAGGGATAGGTGCCATGGTCGATGTCGAGCATCGCCCCTTGCGCGCCCTCGAAGATCACCTTCTTGTCCTCGTCAAGTAGCTCCCACATCAACCGCGAGGTGTCGGCGATGTGCTGCTCAAGACGATGCCCGTAGGTGAGGTACTCCTCGGTCATCGTATGCAAATCGAGCGTGGGGTCCTTCTCAAACGGCCGCAGCGAAAGGCGCTTGGGCTCCATCGCGGCGACGATCTTCTTCTTGAGGATCTTCTCGTCGAGCAGGTCCTGTACGCGGATACCAAGGCGCGCAGCCTTGTCGGCATAACAGGGTCCGATCCCGCGTCGCGTGGTGCCGATCTGCAGACTGCCGAGCTTCGCCTCGCCGGCCGAGTCCAGCAGCAGGTGGTAGGGCATGATCAGATGGGCATTGGCGGAGATCCGCAGCCCGCTCACATCCACGCGTCGCGCCCGCAGTGCGTCCAGCTCCTCGATCAGCACCTTCGGGTCGATTACGACACCGTTGCCGATGACGCAACGCTTGCCTGGATACAGGATGCCGGAGGGAATCAGGTGCAGCTTCCACTCCTCATCGCCCCTGACGATCGTGTGCCCGGCGTTGTTGCCGCCCTGGAAGCGCACAACCGCATCGCCGTTTTCGGCGAGCAGATCCGTGATCTTCCCCTTGCCCTCATCGCCCCATTGGGCGCCGACTATGACTATGCCTGGCATCGCGTCAAGAGTTTAGGGGGACGGGGGGTTGCGATGACCTGCAGATGTTCGGGATGTGTCTCAAGGCCTGCGATGCTTCGATTCAGGGGTGCCGCGGATCTTGCGCACGTTCTCAGGCCGGGTTTGCGGAAGCGGACGCGCCAGAGTGGCTGAACGGCAACTCTTTTCGTCTGTCCTCGCCATAGAGCGGGAGCTGGTCTGGGCACATCTCCGTAAGCCGCGAGACCGTACGGGGCCCGATTTGGTCGGCCAGCTCGTCGGGCTTCAGGTTGGTCGTGACAATGATTGAGCGCTCTTCCTCGTAACGGGTGTTGATGATCGAATAAAGCTGCTCCAGCGCCCAGTCGGTGCGGTTCTCCGCACCGACGTCGTCGAGGTGCAGCAGGTCAACCGTGGCAAGGCGATCGAGGAAGCCCACCACACCGTCGTCGTCCTCAATCGCCTCACGGATCAGGTTGAGCAGGCGCGGAAGCGAATAGATGGCCACGGTGCGCCCGGCGGCGAGTGCCGCCTTGGAGATAAGCATCGCCAGAGTTGTCTTGCCAGTGCCAATGTCCCCCATGATCCACACTCCGCGCCCAGCATCCAGGTTCTCCTCGATCCGCGTGGCGAACCGGCGCACTATCTGAATGTGCTCAGGAAATGCCACGAGGCCGCTGCCACCAAGCTGATCGAAGGAGATGTCGCGATAGCGGTTCGGGATACGGGCCTCCAGGCGACTTGTGCGCCGCTTGGCTATCTGCGCGGCACGACAGCGACAGTCCGATGCGGTGTTCGTCGCCTCATCGACAATGAATCCGCTGCCGTCGCACAGATTCAGCGGGCAGGCCCCGGGTTTGTAGGGCTGGGGCAGGATGAGGACGTCGCCACTCATGCCGCGTATCGGCTCTCGCCCGCGTAGTTCATGAACTTCGGGTACTCCTTCTGGAAGGTGAGCGTAACCTTGCCGACCGCTCCGTTACGGTGCTTGGCAATGATCAGATCCGCCTCGCCCATCCGCTCGGAGTCCTCGTTGTAGTACTCGTCGCGGTAGATGAACATGACCAGGTCGGAGTCTTGCTCAAGGTTCCCCGACTCGCGCAGATCCGAGAGCTGAGGACGCTTGTCGGGACGTGTCTCCACAGCGCGACTCAACTGTGAGAGTGCGATCACCGGCACCCCAAGCTCGCGAGCCAAGATCTTCAGCCCGCGGCTCAGCTCGCCTACGGCGGTCACGCGCGAGTCGTAGCGGCTATCGGTGCGCATCAGCTGCAGGTAGTCGATGATGATCAGGCCGAGGCCGTTCTCGCATTGACTGTGCAAGCGGCGAGCCTTTGCTCTGATCTCGAGCATGCCCACATCACTTGAGTCATCCACCCACAGCGGAGCATCAGCCAGGCGCTGGGAGGCCTTGAGGATCTTCGGCCAGCGCTCTTCCTTGACGCGTCCCTTGCGCAACTCCTCGCCCTTGATACGCGCCTGAGAAGCAACAAAGCGCTGGGCAAGCTCCGCCTCTGCCATCTCCAGGCTGAACAGTGCAACAGGCCGGCCGTGTTCCACGGCAGCGTTCTCGGCGATGTTGCACACCAGTGCGCTCTTGCCCATCGCGGGACGCGCAGCGATGATGATCAGATTGCCCGGCTGAAAGCCACCGGTGATCTCGTCGAGGTCCTTGAAGCCCGAGGGTGCGCCAGTCAGCGAAGTACCCTCGATCGAGAGGCGGTGCAGCTTGTCGAGCTCCTCGTGCAGCACCTCCTCGATCGAGCGGAAGTCCTGGCGGCGATCGTCGCGCGCGACCTCGAGCATCGTCTTCTCCGCCTGCTCCACAAGCTCACGCGGGGAGTCTGTGCGCTCGAGTACGCTCGACTGGATGTCGTAGGACGCGGCCAGTAGCCGCCGCAGCAGCGCGTTCTCGCGCACGATCTGTGCGTAGCGCCTGGCGTGCCCCGCAGCCGGGACAACCCCAGTCAACTCATCCACAGCCGCGGGCCCGCCGACTTGCTCGAGCTTGCCGTTCTGGCGCAGGCGGTCAGTTACCGTCAGCACGTCCACGGGCTCGGACTCGTTGTACAGAGCCAGCATTGCGTCGTAGATGTGACCGTGGCGGTCGCGGTAGAAGTCCTCCGAGCGCAGCCCCTCTTCGATCACAAGCGCATATAGCGAGCGGTCGGACAGCAGGATGGCACCGAGCACCGATTGCTCGGCGTCGAGGTTGTGCGGTGGAGCAATCACACCCGTGGGCATGCTGGAACCGTTGGCTTGGGAGACCGCGTTCATCGCTTTGGCGAGTCTACGTCGCGCGAGCCCACGGCTCGCACGAGGAACCCGCAATTGGGAGAGAAATCATTGACGCACCGGCTCACGAACATATGTTCGCAGGCAGGTCAGACTGCAAGGCCGGGCGTTGGTCGGCTGTGCGCCTGGCTACTTCTGCGCAACGACCATGGTCTTCACGGTAGCCGTCACTCCCTCGACGACTTCCACCACGACCATGTAGGTGCCGACGTTCTTGATCGGCTCAGGTAGGTGCACGTTGTTCTTGTCGGTACGCAATCCACGAGCATCACGGATCGCGGCGGCGATGTCTTGCGCCGTGACCGAGCCGAATAGGCGCCCGTCAGCCCCGGCTTGCTGGGTGATCGTGATCACCGTCTTGTTCAGCAGGGCTGCGTTGTCGTTGGCTTTCTCCACGTACTCGCGCGCTGCTCGCTCGGCCGCCTGCTGGCGCTTAAGGACCACTTCGACCGCACCACGCGTAGCCGGCTGAGCAAGCTTGCGGGGGATCAGAAAGTTACGCAGGTAGCCCTTGGAGACATCGACGACGGCCCCTTGCTCGCCGAGCTCCTCGACGTCCTTTAGAAGTATCGCTTCAGGCATCTCTAGCGTTCGCGATCTCGATCGCCGCGTTCGCGGCGCGGGTGGTCGTCGCGGCCGCCCTCGTTTACGTAAGGCAGCAGGGCAAGCTCGCGAGCACGCTTGACCGCACGAGCGATCTGGCCTTGGTGGCGGCGGCAGGCGCCAGTGATTCTGCGCGAGCGGATCTTGCCCTTCTCGGAGATGAACTTGCGTAGCGAGGAGACATCCTTGTAGTCGACCTGCTCGACCTTGTCACGGCAGTGTTGGCATGGCTTGCGCCTTCCGCTACCGGACCCACCCTTCTTGTCTCGTCGCCGGACTGGCTTGCCGCGACCGCGCTTTGCCACTTGAAGATCCTTGCTTTTGAACTAGAACGGAATGTCGTCGTCGCCTGCGGCGCCGGAGACCGGTGCGGGCTGGAAGTCGCCGTTATCGACCGGCACGTCGCTGCCCTGAGATGCCCCGCCGCCCGCATACCCTCCGCCTCCGGATGGGTCTTCGCGCGAGCCGAGGAACTGCACCGAGTCGGCAATGATATCGACTGCGCTGCGTTTTGTGCCGTCCTGGGCGTCCCACTCGTGCCACTCGAGTCGTCCGTCGATCGCGACAGGCCGTCCCTTAGCCAGGTAGCGCGCGGCATTCTCGCCCTGCGCACCCCACACGGTCACGTTGAAATAATTGGGCTTGTCGACCCATTCGCCGCTGCTGCCGTCCTTGCGGCGCGTGTTGCAAGCGATCCGCAGCTTGCAAACGGAAGAACCGCTGGGCAGCGAGCGCAGCTCGGGATCGGCGGTCAGGTTGCCGGTCATCACGACCCGGTTGATGTTTGTGGCAGCCACAGCTTGTTCCTCTCGTCTCGGTGTAGCGGCGAACGCTAGCGCGACTGCTCGCGCGAGGAGGTGCCGAAGACCTCGTCCCAGTAGGGAGCGCTGATTCCAAAGCCCTTAGTGTCGTCCTGAAAGTGGTGGCGCATGTGGCGCTCACGTAGCACTCTGCCGATGCGCGAGTGCGGCCGGAAATGATGGACGTAGTAATGAAGCATGTCGTAGAGGAGGTACCCCGCGAAGAACCCGGCCCCGACGCCGGGGGCATAATGTTTGCCGAACATCAGATACAGCGCACCGAACACCAGCGCCCCGAGTGGGATGCTCACCCCGGGAGGCATCACCAGCCGCATCGGATCGTTGGGATGCTCGTGGTGGATGCCGTGGATGATCCAGTGCATTCGCGCTCCGATCCCATGATCGGGCTCGAAGTGGAACACAATCCGGTGCAGCCAATACTCGAACAGCGTCCACAGCGCATAGCCGGCCGCGAACAGCCCAAGCGCTGCAAGCGCGCCGACAAACGAGAGGCTCCAAGCCTCCAGTGCCAAGATCACAGGCACGAAGATCAGGATCGGCACGACGGGATGCACGCGCGAGAGCGCGTCGAGCAGCCGCGAGTCGAACATTGACGGCGAGGCCCGCAGCACGTCTGTTCTGCGCACCGTCGGACCGTCGCCAAGCGGCTGTTCGCTCATGTGTGCCTCCAGTTCTCCGGGGCCATGGGCACGCATGGGACAGCACCAATCGCACTCACATGCTCTGAACTACCGCAATATATTCGATGGCAAACGTCTGCTGCGACGCGCACCAAGTGCCCGTTGCCGGTTGTTGTCCTCAGCGGCTGCACGCCCCCGAGTGTATTACGCGACCGCCTGCTCCTCGGCTGGAACGTGCTCAGGCTCCTCACGGACCGGGGGTGCGGCTCCTGGAGACATGTCGGGTGCCGCGGGTGTCCCCGGCTTGAGCTTGTTGATGCGAAAACGGATCACTCCATCGGTGATGGGCAGTGTGCGGTTTAGCTCGGCGATCAGCTCAACAGCAGTCGCGTGGAACTGCAACAGGTGATACTCAGCGGTCGCTTTGTGGTCGATCTGGTAGGCGAGCGCGCGCTCTCCCCACTCGTCGTAGTTCACCAGCTCGCCCTTGGCCTCGATTGCCGCCTTTGCGTCGGCCACGATCTTGGCGCGCACGGTCTCCTCCGCTTGCGGGTCGAGCAGCAACACGAGATCGTATATGGGAGCAGAAAGAGTCATCGGTAGGCGCTTGCGGCGCGGCGGCGGATCATAACAGGGGTTTCGCGCAAGCCCCGAAACGCCGACAGCCTGGCCGTGAAACGTAGCTGCCGAGGTGACGGGGTCGCAGGAGTGCTCCGGCCTCCTGTCGAGCCTCTTTGAGGGTCACGAACGCCGCGTCACCAAGGCCGCCAGTCAAAGAGATCTGGCGGTGGCCCGCTCAGCCCCACGCTACATCGGCGGCGCGGATGCTAGGCATCAGGCTGCCCCGTCGGCCGCACGCTTGGCCTTGATATCGGCCAGTTGCTCGTCGATCCAATCACCGGGATCGCGCGAGGTAACGATCTCCACCAGTCCGCGAGCGCGGCGCGAGCGCTCCTGCGCCGGCATGTCAAGCGCCGCATGGATCGAGTCGGCCAGCTCTTGGATGTCGAATGGGTTGACCGACAACGCGTACTCCCCAAGCTCCTCGTGCGCCCCAGTGTTCTCGGAGAGAATCGAGACGCCGGCCCGTTCGTTGACGATCGGACCCTCCTTGGCCACGAGGTTCATCCCGTCGAACATCGCGTTGACGAGTAGCACGTCGTAGTGCTTGTAGGCGGCCATCGCCTCCTCGAGGTCGTCGCGCAGCTTCAGCTGGATAGGCATCCAGTCGGGCGTGCCGTGGCGGTGGTTGACGACCGCAACGAGCGCCTCGATCCGTTCCAGGTACTCGGCGTACTCAGGCACGTCGGTGCGGGAGGGCATCAGCTGAGCCACGAACGTAACTCGCTCGCGAAACTCAGGATGCTGGTCGAGAAACAGGTCAAATGCGGAGAAGCCGCGCAGCACGTTCTTGGACAAGTCTGCTCGATCGACGCGCAAGATCAGAAAGTCGCGCCTACGACGCAGCAGCTCGCGCTCGAACTCCTCTACTCGCTCGCTGCGCGCGACCTGCAGCGCGGCACGATGATCGATCGGTAGCGGATAGGCCCTGACCCACACCTCGCGACCCTGCCAGCGCACCAGCCCACGCTCGAAGTCCACGTCGAGGTCCATCAGGTCTTGGCAGCACTGCAGGAAGTTGCGTCGGTAGGAGCGAGTGTGAAAACCGATGATGTCGTTCGCCAGCAGCCCAGCAAAGATCTCGTGCCTGATGCGCGACGGCAGCACGCGCCAGGAATCCGACTGGGTCCAGGGAATGTGCACGAAGTGGTGCAGAAACACATCAGGCCGGGCCCTGCGCACGAGCTCGGGCAGCGTGTACAGGTGGTAGTCGTGCACCATCACGACCGGCTCGTGCTCGTCCTCGATCTCCTCCACCACAGCTCGAGCAAGGTCGTCGTTGACTGCGTTGTAGCCGAACTCGAATGCCTCGATCTCCTCGCGCCGAATATCCGGTGCGTTGGACAGGTCCCACAGGTAATGCTGGATGAACCACAGCATCGGGTTGGCAAACACGTTGTAGAAGCGGTCGTAAGCCTCGGGACTGCTGACTACCAGGCGCACTTGATAATCGCCGCCAGCAGGACTCTTCACAGGGAACGGACGCGCGCCGTGAGCGTGTGAGACTTGCGCGTCGTGCTCGTTCATCGCCGAGGCGATCCACACGGCGTCACGGTGCGAGGCCAGCCCCGACAGGGCGGTCACCAGCCCGCCGGTGCCCCGCTGCACTTCCCCCCCAGGGCCGAAGGTAACGGGCCCTCGGTTACTCACCAGCACCAGCGGCGAGCGCTGTGCCGGCTCGTCTGTCATGACAGTCGCCGCCCCTGGGAGTGCAAACGTCTCACGACTCGCCGAGTTCCTTGAAGATGCGCAAGTAGTCGCGCAGGTAGCGTGGCGTGAGGAAGTGTCCGCGCACGTGCTCCTTGCCACGGCGCCCTAGTGCCTTGCCGAGCGCCGGGTCGCCCAGCAGTTCCAGCGAGCGCTGCGCGCACTGCTCGACGGTCTCCACTAGAAAGCCGGTCACCTCGTCCTCGACCTGCAGGGGAATTCCGCCGACGTTGCCGCCGATGAAGGGTCGCGCCTTCCAGATCGCCTCGGACACCGTTAGCCCGAACCCCTCGCGAATCGACTTCTGTACGACCACGTCGGCATGGGACTGGAACGCGTTGACCTCGATCGCGCCGACGTTGTTGAAATTGTTGAGGATGTGCACGTCGGGATCGCCGTCAGCGTGGGCGATCGTGGCGTTGAAGAAGTCCCAGCCCTCAGGATCGTCACTGGCCATCGAGCCGACGAGCGCCAGCTGCACATTGGGCATCTGCTCCTTGACCAGCCGGTAAGCGTCGATCACGCCAAGCGGATCCTTCCAGGGATCAAAGCGCGACACCTGGCAGATCAACGGTCTGTCGACGTCGATCCCGAACTGCTCGCACACGTAGGAGGCGTCCTCCGGCGAGAGCGCCATGTTCTTCGGCATCAACGGGTCGATCGCGGGCGGCACGATGTTGACGTTCCCGCCCATCCCCCGAGGGACGTAGTCGGCCATGTGGAACAGCGACTGCGGATATTCGGCGATGAAGGGCAGTAGCCGCTCGATCGTCGCCGGATTAGGGGTCGACAGGTCGATGTGGCAGCGCCAAACCCAGCCCTTGGCCTTCTCGGGCACCAGCCGGTACATGCCCGCGGGCTGCGGGTCGTGCACCAGACACACGTCCCAGCCCTCCGAGAGCTCGCGTGCGTTCATTTCGTTGTACTGCTCCCAGGTGCCCCACTGTTCTTCGTCGAGATCCTGCGGATTGCCTTGCAGGGCGTTGTGCATCAGCTTGGTCGCGTTGAAGAACTCCTCGCGCCCGTAGATCACTTGCCACTCGCAGTCCAGACCAACGTCGCGCATCAGCGGCACAAGCGTGTACAGGATCTCTGAGACCCCACCGCCAAAGGCCGTGGCCGACACATGCACCACGCGCTTGCCCTTCAGTGGCTCGGCCAGCTCGCGAATCTCCTCGATCAGCTCGCGACCGCAAATGTGGGTGTAGTCGGCAAGCGACTTGTGACCTGTGGCGACGGGCTGGAGCACGGAGCCCCGCACGATACCTAGGGGCGGCACGGAAACGAGCGCTTGGCCGGGTGGGTGGGCTCATACGGGGGTCGGGGGTTGTGTTGCGAAAAGGGCGATGCCCCCCGCGCGCGCGGGGGGCATCGCCCTTTCGACACATACACCCAGCAGGCCGCTCCGGCTTGATGCGGCTTCAGGGGACAAAGCCGTAGGCCCCGTCTTGGTGTGGCTTATGGGGACCAGGCCTCGCCCCGCCTAGGTGTGGGCTAGAGGACCGGAATGGGGCCATGGCATACATCGTTATGGCGACTGGGGACCGGGAACGGGACTAAGGTCTGTTCGATGTTCGACGGCCGCATCTACCGCGCGGCATTCGTGCCGTTTCTGTTCGTGCTCGTGATCGTGGGCTTCTCGCTGTCCGGACAGGCCTCTCCACTTGGCTCGACGCTCGCGCCCGACGCGTTCAACGGCCCGCGTGCATTCGCCGGGTTGCAAACACTCGTCAAGCGATTTCCCGCCCGCCAGCCAGGCAGTGCCGGCGACAACGAACTGGCTGCTTACATCGCCGCGCAACTGCGCGGATTGGGTAATGCCTCTGGCACGACCGTGTCTGGCCCGAGCACCCCGGTCTCCGGCGAATCAACCACGGGTACATCCGCGACCGTCGCCGGCGGCGGCTTCCAGGTCAGCACCCGCCAGATCCAGGCAGCGACGATCGAAGGCACGCGTACGCTCACAACGATCATCGCCGAGCGCCCCGGCTCCACAGGCTTGAGCCCGATCGTGATCATGGCCCATCGCGACGCTCCCGAGTCGGGCTCGGCGGCGCAGCTCTCAGGCACCGCCGCCCTGCTCGAGTTGGCGCGCGTCTTCGCCGAGAGCGAGACGCGGCGAACGATCGTGCTCGTCTCCTCAAGTGGCGGCAGCGGCGGCTACGCGGCCGCCGCAGACTTCGCCAAGCACGACAGACAGTCGCCGGACGCCGCGATCGTGCTCGGTGACATCGCCGGTAGCGTCGTACACAAGCCGTTCGTGCTGCCGTTCTCGGGCAAGCCGCAGATCGCGCCCGAAGTCTTGCAGCGCACGCTCGACGGAGCGATCTCCCAAGATGTCGGCACCGACTCCGGCGCGCCGAGCCTGGCTAGTCAACTGACGCATCTCGCGCTGCCACTCACGACGGGCGAAGAGGCCCCGCCCAACTCCGCCGGGACCCCGGCCGTGCTCGTCCAGGTCAGCGGCGAACGCGGACCCACAGCGGCAGAGAAGGTGAGCGCAAAACGCCTGCAGAACTTCGGCAAGGCTGTGCTCAGCTCGATCTACGCGCTCGACGAAGCCCCAAACATTGCCCCAAGTTTCGGCCCCCGCGTGTCGCTGGGTCACAAGCTGTTGCCGGGTTGGGCAGTCAGGCTGCTCGCGCTCGCGCTGCTACTGCCGCCGCTACTGGTCGGAGTCGATGCGCTGGCGCGTCTGCGTCGCCGGCGCGAGTCCATACGGCGCTGGTTGGTGTGGACGCTCAGCGGCGCGCTCCCGTTCCTGGTAAGCGCATTGTTTGCGATCTTGCTCGGTAGGCTTGGCATCGTCGCAGCTCCCGCCAGCCAACTGTCTGCCGGTGCGCTATCCGCGGACGGGTCGGTCATCGAGGCAACACTTGCCACCGCGTTCGTGCTTGCGCTTGCGCTGTTGGCATGGCCGGCACTCGCACGGCGCATGGCGCTGCCTTTGCGCCCAAGCGCCGACGGAGCAGCGCTCGCGGTGCTGCTCGTGCTGCTCGTCGTTGCCTTGCTCACTTGGATCTTCAATCCGTTTGCCTGTCTGTTGTTGGTACCCGCACTGCACTTGTGGCTGGTTGCCGTCGGTCCCGGGCGCCGGCCGGAGCCTGGGGCCAGGGCGCTGGCCTACGGCTCAATCGCGCTCGGCGCGCTACCACTGCTGTTGCTGGCGATCGCATATGCGCGCGAGCTCGGCCTTGCTCTCGGCGGACTCGCCGAGAGCACCGTGCTGGCGTTTGCCGGCGGGCAGCTCGGGCCGCTCAGCGTGCTGTTGTGGAGCGTCGCGCTCGGCTGCCTGTTCGCGGCCTTGTTGCTCGCCCCGGCCGGCGAGACGATTGCCGCTTCGGGCACAGAGGGCTGGTCTGAGATTGCCACGCGTGGCCCGGCGTCCTACGCTGGCCCTGGATCGTTGGGCGGCACCGAGTCCGCTCTGCGCCACTGAAGCTATGACCCGACCGTCCGGCAAAAAGCGACCGTCCGGCAAAAAGCCAACAGCAAGAGATTTGTCGCTGGCTCGCCCCGGCGAGCGCCACAACGACGCGGTGGTGAGCGTCGGTGCCGGTGGTGTCAAGCCGGGCCTCGCCGCTGACTTCCCCATCTCGCCGACATCCGCTCCACCCCACCGGCGTAGTCGACTGGCCATGGCGCTCGCATCCCTACTAATCGCACTTGGCTTGCTGGTGCTCGCCGATGCGCTCGTCACGCTCGCCTGGCAGGAGCCAATCTCAGCGGTGCTCGCCCAAGTCAAACAGGAAAGCCTCGGCAGCGATCTTCACGCGCTCGACCGCGCCGCCCCGTCGCAGACGGCCAAGTTCGAGCTGGCGCGCCTACACGAGCAGCGCCGGCGAATCGAGTACCTGGCGGGCGAGCTTCAGTTGCACGCCAAGGACGGCTCGGCCGTCGGGCGTATCGACATCCCCACGATCGGCGCCAGTTTCGTCGTGGTCAAGGGCACCGGCAGCTCCGAACTGGAGAGCGGCCCCGGCATCTATTCCGAAACTGCTTTCCCCGGGGTGCCGGGAACGACCGCGATCGCCGGTCACCGCACGACATGGCTGGCCCCCTTTCGTCATATCGATGCGCTGCGTCCCGGCCAGCCGATCGTGCTGGAGATGCCCTACGCGCGCTTCACCTATCGCGTGATCGGCTCGCGAGTAGTGCGGCCGACCGACGTCTCGGTGCTCGACCCAGTCGGCTACTCGCGGCTGGTGCTGTCGGCCTGCACCCCACTGTTCAGCGCTTCGCACCGGCTGATCGTCTTTGCCCGCCTCAGCTCGACGCTGGCGCTCGGCGCAGCCCGCATCCCCTTCGACAGTAAGCACGCCGGACAGTCGCTTGGCCCCGAACCGGTGCTACCAACGGTGCTCAAACCCCGTAAGCGTTTGCTTGCGCCCCTCGTGTCGTAGCACCGCCCCGGGGTAGCCCTCGCTGACGTGCCCGATCCACGTGAGCTTCGCTCCCGCACGCTCACAGGCTGCGCTCACACGATCCGCGCGCTTGCGCGGCACGCACACGCACAGCTCGTAGTCTTCGCCGGCTGTCGCTGCGGCTTGCCAGGCTGGTATGCCAAGAGCCGCGGCGGTGAGCTCGGTCTGCTCGCCGATCGGCAACTTGTCAAGTTCGAGCGTCAAAACAACGCCGCTGGCCTGTGCGAGGTGCTCGGCGTCGGTTGCCAGCCCGTCGGAGAGGTCGATCATCGCGTGCGCTCCGGCGGCCGCGATGGCCCGTCCCTCGCGCAAGCGAGGCATCGGTCGCTTGGCTCTGGCGCCGAGCGTGCCGGTGACGCCGACGAGGTCGCCGGGCCGTGCACCGTCGCGGCCGATCAGCTTCTGGTCGCGCTCGGCCCAGCCCACGATCGTCACACTCGCGAACAGGCAAGGTGCGCTGACGACGTCGCCGCCGGCGATCGTCGTGTCCGTCAGCTCAGCTAGCTCCTCGGCCCCGAGCATCAGCTCGAGCGCCTGCGCCTCGCTGACGTGCGCGGGGATCCCCAGCGCAAAGTAGGCCTCGCCAGTCTGTGCCCCCATCGCCGCGATGTCAGAAAGTCCACCGGCCAGCGCCTTCCAGCCAATGTCCTGGAAGCTCAGTTCAGGATCCTGCAGGTTGAAATGCGTCCCCTCGACGACAGTATCCACGGTCGTCACACAAAGTTTGAGCGCTTTGACGACGGTTGCGTCGTCGCCGATCCCGCGCACGAACCGCCCTCCGCGCACTTTCACGGCGGCCGTAATCGATTCGATCAGAGAGAGCTCAGCGATGCCTGTAGACGATGCGAGCGCGGTCGAGGTCGTAGGGAGACAGCTCGCAGCGGACGCGGTCTCCAGGCAGGATACGGATGCGGAAGCGGCGCATCTTGCCTGCCACATGCCCGAGCACTACGTGATCGTTGTCGAGCTTGACGCGGAACATCGCGTTCGGCAGCGCCTCGATCACCTCGCCCTCGAATTCGACCTTGTCTTCCTTTGCCACGAGCCTCTAGTCCTGTCCGGGTCAATCCAGCGTTCTATTCGCTGGCCCTGTGTTGAAGTTTGCACCGTCAAACTACCAGCGTCGGCGTGCCGGGGCTGCGCCAAAGTGGATATCAGTGCGTGGTGGGTTCGGCGCCGCCAGTCCCACCGACAGGCGGCGCCGTTGCTTTGGGAGTCGGGGTGGGAGTCGGTTTCGTCGGTTCGCGCACCTGCGGAGTGGGCGGCGGCTGAGGGCTTTCTATGTGTTTGCCTTCGCCGTTACCGGCGCCCACGGGCGCTTCAGGCGTTGCCGTGTTGTGTTCGCCTGGCGTGCTTTTGCCGGTCTGGGTTTTGCTTTTGTGAGTAGTGCTCTTTTCCAGTGTGCCCGTTTCAGGCGATTCGCTGGCTGAGGCGCGGCCGGTCGTCGCGAACTTGCCGAAGAAGGGCTCGTAGGAGATCGATTCGGTGGGTGCTAGGAATTCCGTGCAAGGCTGGCCTTCGGTGACCGCGGCCATATAGGCGTGCCAGATTTCCGCGGCCAGATAGCCCCCTTGCTGGGCCTCGCCGTGGACGTCGGTCATCGGGATCGCTTTTTTGGGGTAGCCCATCCAGACCGACGTCGAATAGTTGGGCATGTACCCGTCCAGCCAGGCGTCGGTGAATTCGCTCGTGGTACCGGTCTTGGCGGCCGTGGGACAGTCGATCGCCGAACGCCCCGCCGTGCCCTCGAGCACGTTCTCGTGCAGAATCGTCGTCTCCTCAGAGGTCACCCCGTTGGAGAGCACCTTCACGCGGTGCGGCTTGCCCCAGCTGTCGTCGACGTGTCCATCGGGAAACACGACCTTCGTAATCGCGATCGGTGTGTTGCGATAGCCGCCGTCGGCGAGCGTCGCGTACACGTTGGCCATTTCTAGTGGGCTAACGCCGTACTTCAGCCCGCCGAGCGCCTCCGAAGGGATGCTTTCCAGATGCTCTTTCACACCCATCTTGTAAGCCATCTGCGTGATCGTTTCCTCGCCAAGGTCAGCCGCCAGCTGAGCGTAGACCGTGTTGTCCGAGGTGACCGTCGCCTGCACCAGGTTGATCGACTTGTTCAAAGAAGTGTTCTCAAACGTTTTGACTTCGTATTCGGGATATCCGGTCAGCCACCCGGGCTCGAGTGTGTGTGAGAGGTAATAGGTGGTGTTTGGGTCCACGCCGCGCGAAAGCGCGTCAGCGAGGTCGATCGCCTTGAACGTCGAGCCGGCCTGGCGGCGACCCTGTGAGGCGAGGTTGTACTGCGACTGGTCGTAGCTCTGGGACTCGGCCATCGCCTCGATGTCGCCGTTGTGCGGATCGATCGTGACGATCGCCGAGGCTGGGTCGCCTTCCTCATCGAGTATCTGTTTGATCGCTTCGCGTGCCTCGCTCTGCATCCTCAGGTCGATCGTCGTGTACACCTTCAGGCCGCCCTGCTCGACCGTGTTCAAGCCGTAGTGTTTGATCAGCTGTTCGCGTACGTATTCGAAGAAGAAGTCTTCCTGACGGCGTGAGTAGTAGTCGCCGTGGTGCACTTCAAGCGCCGCCGCCTTTGCCGCCGCCGCCTGGGCGTGGGTGATGTAGCGCAGTTCTGCCATCTTGCCCAGCACCTCGTTGCGCCGCTGACGCGCCGCTTCCGGGTAGAGAAACGGGTTGTACTCCGAGGGCGCCTGCGGCAGGCCCGCCAGCAGCGCCTGCTGCTGCAGGTCGAGCTGGTAGGGACTCTTGTTGAAGAAGATCCTCGCGGCGGCCTCTATCCCAAGCGCCGTTCGTCCTTCAACGGTGCCGTAGGTGACGCTGTTGAGGTAGTCGGTCAGGATCGATTGCTTGCTGTGGTGTTTGTTGTATTCGATCGCAAGCTTGGCCTCGTCGACCTTCTGCTTGAAGGTGTGGGTGTCGCTGCCGAGGTACAGGTTGCGCATCAGCTGCATCGTGATTGTCGAGGCCCCTTGCAGCGTTTCGCCGTGCAGCACATCCTTGACGGCTGAGCGGAAGATCCCGGTTACGTCGACACCGTTGTTCTTGTAGAAGCGCTGGTCCTCGATCGCCACGGTCGCCTGGCGCAGCAGACGCGGCATCTGCGCGGTGGTGATCGGCGTACGCAGCACGTCGGACTGGATCGCCCCGAGGCGCGTGCCGTTGGCGGCGTACACCTGAGAGGTGGCCCCGGCGAGCACAGGTTTGATCGAGTCGAGGCCGGGCGCCGACTGGGCCACCGAGAGGACATATCCGACGGCGGCGATCGCGGCGATCACGATCGCGCCGGCCATGCCTGCGAGGCCGATGAACACGAAGCGCGACGGCCCGGAGCGGTTGCGCCGCCTGCGGCGCTGTCTTGCTTGTCGTGACATCTCTGGTGCGGGGGCGGGTGGGCAGGGTGGGTGAGCCTTCATCTGACTGTACCGTCTCGCGGTGTGATCTCCTGCATGTAGCGTGGGCGATGACAGCCCTGACGCCACCCTTCAGATGAGCTTCGAGACCGCCGAGCCCGCCATCGCAGAGCCTCCACTTGAGCACGCCTTTCAGGGCGGAGCTTCGACGCGCGGGGCCACCGTGCGCGCACGCCTTGGCGCCGAGCGGATGGCGGCGCTGAGCGACGTCTGGCTCTCCCTTTGGAGCTCGCGCCTGCTCGTCTGGATCGCCGGCTCTGGAGCGGTCGCATTGCTTGGCTTCGGGCCGGTGCGCCACGCCTTCAACCCGCCGGGCGTGACGCGCGGCTTCGGCTGGCTGGGCGACGTGCTCGCGGCGCCGGTCGCCCGTTGGGACGCGGCCTGGTATCTGGTGATCGCGCATTACGGCTATCGCCCGGAGTTCGGCGCGTTCACGGCGCCGCGCGACGCTTTCTTCCCGCTCTACCCGCTCGGGCTGCGCGCTCTCTCGGATGTCGGTCTTGCGCCCGTGGTTGCAGGCGTGGCCTTCTCCGTCGTCGCGTTCATGGCGGCCCTCTACGGTTTGCACCGTCTGACGGCGCTCGAAGTCGCCAGGCTGCGCAGCGGCACCAGTGCGCAGGGGGTTCGCGGTTTCAACGAAACTGGCGATGCCCCCCGCGCGCGCGGGGGTGCACCGGGATTTTTGGGTATCGCTGGTCGTGGCCGCCCAGGCGGCGTGTCCCTCGCCAAGCTCGACAGCCGTGAGGTCGCCCGCCTTGCCGTGCTGTTGATGGCGTTTGCGCCGATGGCCTTCTATTTCTCGGCGATCTACAGCGAGTCGCTGTACCTCGCCCTGTCGGTTGGCCTGTTCCTGTGCGCTCGTCGCGGGCGTTGGGGTACCGCGGCGCTGCTCGGCGCGCTGGCCTCTGCCACGCGTAGTACCGGTGTGGTGCTGATCCTGCCCTTGCTTTTGCTTTACCTGTACGGCCCACGTGAGGACCGCGAGCCCGAACGGGCGACCCCGCGACGCTCGAATGCTTTGGTTGCCGGCTATACGCTTGCCGGGCGCGCCCGTCGGATGCTCACTAGGTTCATGGACACGCTGCACCCGCGCTATCGACTGCGCCGTGACGCGCTTTGGCTAGCGCTGGTGCCGCTTGGGCTCGCTCTCTATGTGGCTCATCTGGCGCTTGCCGGAGGCGATCCGCTCGCTCCGTTTCACGCCGAGGCTGTCTGGAAGCGGCATTTTGCCGGGCCTTATGGCGGTGTCTGGGACGGCGTCAAGGCCGGCCTTGCCGGCATGCGTCAGCTGCTGTCCTTCCAGCGCGAGCACAACTACTACCCCGTGGCGGGCGGCAGTCCCTTCATCGACGCTGGCCACAATGTGCTGTTCCTCGCCTTCCTGCTTGTAGCGATACCGATGCTTGTCGGGGTTCTGCGCCTATTGCCGCTTGCCTATGGGGTGTATGTGTTGGCTGCGCTTGCGCTGCCCTTGTCCTATCCCGTCGCACCGCAACCCCTGATGTCGCTGCCCCGCTTCTTGTTGGTGCTGTTCCCTCTGAACATGTGGCTTGCCGTGACGCTGTCTTCGCGCCCGCGCGTCCTCACGCGCGCCGTCCTGGTCCTCTCTGGCCTGGCGATGGCGTTCTTCGTCGGCGAGTTCTCGACCTGGCACTGGGTGGCGTGATGGGTATGGATGAGGATTTCCTCGACCCGTCGGGAGAACGCTCGCGGTCGGGGCGTGGCCCCTTCTTGCCCCGACCAGGCCGGGCGCCCGCCCCGCCCGTGGGAGAGCCCGACGGGCTGTTGCCGGCCAGCGATGTGTCGCGCCTTGGCCCCGCGCCCAACGACTGGCCAGTTTGGAGCGGCTTCGTGGTGCTGTTCGCAGCGCTCTTGATCGCGGCGTTTGGCGGCTTGATTGTGGACATACCGGCGCTTCTGTTGGGAGTGAAAATCTCCTCTGAACACACGCCGCCTGGGATCGAGTTTGCCGACACCGTGGTGCAGGATGTCGCGTTCGTGTTGACCGCCGTGCTGTTCGCGCAGATCGGCGGGCGCAAGGTGCGCTCTTGGCAGTTTGGCTACCGCTCTACTAATGCTCGGCGCGCTGCCCGGCTCACCGTGACCACGATCATCGTCTTCCTGGTCTTTAGCGTTGTCTGGGAGGCAGTGCTGAACGTGACCGAAAAGGATACGAAGCTGTTGGAAGCGCTTGGCACCAACGAAACGACTCTGCTGCTTATGCTGAGTGCGCTGCTCACCACGGTGATCGCGCCGATCTGCGAGGAGACCCTGTTTCGCGGATATATCTTCGGCGCGCTCTCAAAATGGAGAGGCTGGTTGCCGGCAGCTGTCATGACCGGGATTCTGTTCGGCGGGGTGCACTTTGGCTCAGCGCCCGTGGAGGATCTCGTGCCGCTTGGCGTGCTCGGCTTTGCTCTGTGCCTGCTGTATCGCCGTACCGGCTCGCTGTATCCATGCATTGCTCTGCATTCCCTGAACAACTCGTTCGCGTTTGGCGAGCTGGAGCACTGGGGTTGGTGGATCCCGTTGTTGATGGTCGGTTCGCTGGCGGCGATCTGGGGGATCGCCATGATCTTCCGACGGGTCGGCGTCATCTCTGGCGATCCTCCCGAGGCTGCCGTCGTGGCGAGCACGTACGATCATCGCTGATGAGGCTCCGTCGAACCCGATCGCTTGGCGCACTTGGCGTCGCCGTTCTATGCGCAATCTGCCTGTCGTTGGCTGTCCCGGGCTTGGCTGCCGCCGCGGGCAAACGACACAGGCCCGCTCCTCGCTTGCCCCCGCCTGCTCCGCATACGTTGGCCTATCGCGTTATCCATATGCGTGGCAGTTTGCGTCTGGGCGCTCACGGGGCCGCCGTGCGAATGCTCCAGCGCGAGCTCGCCCTCCGACGCTACGAGGTGCCTATCAACGGCGTCTTCGACGAAGCCACCGGCCGGGCGGTGTTGGCATTTCGCAAGATCGTCGGCCTGCAGCGCGTCGAAACCGCCAATGCCGGTGTCTTCCAGCGCTTGCGGGGTGGAGCCGGTTACTACAGCGTGCGCTATCCGCACGACGGCAGCCATGTCGAGGCCAATCTGACTAAGCAAGTACTCGTGGAGGTGCAGCACGGGCGCGTGCGGCGCATCTACACGATGAGCTCCGGTAAGCCCTCAACGCCCACCGTACTCGGACACTTCCAGGTGTACATGAAGACTCCGGGAACCAACTCCGAGGGAATGGTCGACTCCAACTACTTCATCCGTGGCTACGCGATTCACGGATACGCCGAAGTGCCCGTGTACGCAGCCAGCCATGGCTGCCTGCGCATTCCGATTCCCAATGCTCCCGAAGTGTATGCGTGGGTGCAGGTTGGTTATTGGGTGGATGTGTATACCGAAGGCGGAGTGTTCTAACGCACTCAGAGCCGTCCTGGCAGCAGGCGTGCCAGGAAGCTGAGCGCGAAGCCGTAGACGAGCAGCACCAGCAGCGTGTTGACGATTTCGATCGTCCACTGGCTGTGTGAGCCGGAGGTTATGCCCGAGAAGGGGGAGGCGAGCGTCGAGAAGGCTTTATCTATTGCTTCGTGCAGTCCGCTCTTGTGTCCGGCTTTCGATTCGGTCGCTGGTTGGCCTCTAGAGCCTTCGGCTGCGTTCACCGCGGCCTGCTGGCGGCTGGACCCGTTGCCGACCTGTTCGACGGCGAACGTGACGAACGACGCGAGCGCAATCAGGCAGATGACAATCGAGATCAGCCTCAAAAGTCGGGCGAGCAATGGCAGCAGCACAGGCGCAGGTTAGCCCTCGTCCTGGACGCGCTATGCGCAGTAGATGGATGTCATGGCCCCAGATCGTCTAGATTTGCTGGCTGTGGCCAGTCTTCAACCGTTCACGGGCGCGCTCGAGAGCGCTCGCGTTGAGTTGATCGCGCAACTGCGAGCGCATGCGCTCGTGATCGGCGAGGTGACGCTCACGAGTGGGGCCGTTGCCTCCTACTACGTGGATGTCAAGCGCGCGATCCTGCGACCTGAGGGCTTCCAGGCACTTTCTGTTTTGCTGGCCACATACGCTGAGGAATTGCAGGCTACGGCCGTCGGCGGCATGACGATGGGAGCCGACGCGGTGGCTTGCGCGGCGCTTGCCGGCGGGGCCCAGGTCAAGGGCTTCTTCGTGCGCAAGGACGCCAAGGCCCACGGTCTGCAACGGCGCATCGAGGGTCCCTTGCTCACTGCTGAGGACAGCTGTCTGGTGGTCGAGGACGTCGTGACCACCGGCGGCTCCACGCTCGCCGCGATCGCCGCGCTGCAGGAGGCCGGGCACACGGTCAGCGGAGTGGTCTCGGTGCTCGACCGGCTCGCTGGCGGTGGGCCTGCGATCGAAGCGGCCGCGGGTGCGCCATACCTCGCGCTTACGACGATTGACAACGTCTATCCAGAGCGTGAGGAGCGCTAGAGCGCGATGTCGCGCGCGGTCGTGTCGCGGCTGTTCCCAGTCGGCTCCGCGGCGGTAGCCTTGTCCACGAGCCCTCGTAGTCCAATGGATAAGACGACCGCCTCCTAAGCGGTAGATCCAGGTTCGACTCCTGGCGGGGGCATGAGGGCGATCGTCTTTGTTGGTGTGGGGTTTGGGGAAGATTAGAGTTGTTAGTCGCAGTTGTTGCGACGATCCTTGTTGCCTATTCGCTGCCTAAATGAGCCCCAAAAACATGGGTGGCAGGAGAACGTAGATCGATCTCACCTAGAGGCGGGCCAACATGGTACGTATGTCCGTAACGGACATACGCGTAGTAGCCTCTGGGCATGGGCACGATCCAAGAATTGGCAGCAGACCTCGGTGCCCAGGAGCGCACTTTGCGCCGAGCCGCCTCGCAAGGGACCTTGCGTGCTTCCCGGCCCGGCCCGCGGCGGTTGCGTTTGGCGCCCGGCGAGCGTGAGTATCTGGGCATCCATTGGCCGCTACTCTCAGAGCTTCGTCGGACGCTGCGGACAGAGCATGGAGTGCGCCTGGCTGTGCTTTACGGTTCGCTGGCGCGAGGTGACGAGGATGAGGGCTCCGACCTTGACCTACTCGTCTCGCTTGCTGAGGAACACTTCTCGGTCGGACCAGCACTTGCATGTCGTCTGCGGCGTGTGAGTGGACGTCGCATTGACATCGCTCGTTTGGAGCATGTCGAAGTGCAGGCACCGCTGCTTCTCGAGCGGGTCCTTGAGGAGGGGCGCGTTCTGATCGACCGTGATCATCTATGGGAGAAGTTGTATGCACGTGCTCCCACTATCAGTGCACACGCCCTTCGCGCCCATCGGGCTCAGATGGCGGATACCGCCCGCGCGATCAAGGAAATAACGGGATGAGCGAGCCCCTTCCGATGAAAATCGGACCAAAGGCTCTGGCTGCAGAGAAGGCTCGGTTGGCTCGTTTCTTCCAGACCATCAAACAAGCACCGCAAGGCGCTCGACCTCGCTATCGAGGAGAACTTCGGAGGGACGCTCGACCTAAACGAGTGGAGGAACGCTTTCGATTCGACCGAGCCCCGCGATGCCAATCGCACGATGGTCGTCACCGGCGACCATTCCGCGATGCTCAATGCCTACGTCGAGATCCTCAAGGCCGCCGCCGGATCTCGTCTGATCGGACTGCTCCCACACCGTCGTCCGCACGCCGAGCAGGTCTTCCAGGCGCTCCTAGCCGACGACGGGCTAACCAAAGCTCAGGTAGAGATGCTGAACGGGCTCTACGTGCTTGAGGGTCGGCTTGAGCATGCGTCCCCGGACGTCGATGCCGAGGAAGTTCGCTACGCGGTCGAACGGTTGCGTGAGGCCCTCCCAGAGTTGGTCGAGAGCGCTCGCGCCTGGTTGCACCGCCACGGCGTAGAGCTTCAATAGGCGGTCAAATCGCGTCTAGACTGCAGCCTCAAATCTCTGCCTAAACCCAGCCGAAACATGCTCTGTCGCCGGGTATCGCGCCCGACCGAGAACGGCCGAAACCGTTGCTACGTCTGGTGATTGCGAGCGATCAGGCGATGTGAGTGGCGCGACCAGACGGTGCCCGGATCAGACTTCGATGACGTGTAGTGGCTGGTGGGCTCGGGCGATCTGGCGGTAGTCCTCGTCTTGGCTCACGACTGGTAGGCCGTGCTCGATCGCTGTTGCTGCGATTAGTGCGTCGTTGAGCTTCACGGTTTTGTGCAGTCCGGCGTTGCGGCAGTCGGATACGAGTCGCGCCCAGGCGACCATGATCGCTTCGGTTATGGGCAGCGGGTCTGCTCTCCTGGCCAGCGCGAGCGTGCCCGCGCGATGTGCCCGCGCCAAGTCGTCGGGAGCGTTCAGCACGCCGAGCTGCAGCTCTCCGATCGTGACCACTGACACCGCGACACGATCCGGCAGCTCGCCCAACGGTCGGTCGGCCTCGCGGGCGATGAACACCGAAGTGTCCAAAAGGCCGGCAGCCGATTGGTTCAAAGCTCGTCCAGAGTCTGACCGGCAAGATCCTCGAGCTCTTGCGCCAGGCCGGGATCGGCGGCCGCGCCACCAGCGAGCTGTTCGCGGACATGCGGTCCAGAGAGCCAGGGTAGGCGGTGGGCGTGGGGGACGATGTCCGCGATCGGCTCGCCGTGGACGGTCAGCGTGACCGGCTCGCCGGACTTCACCGCGTCGATCACCTGAGCGGTGCGGTTGCGCAGGTCACGTACACCAATCTCCATGTGCGACAGCGTAGCGCCATATTCGTTCGCGTCTTGGTTCGTCACTATCAAGCGCCGAACGATGAGCTGGAGCGTAACGACGGTATGGGGCTACATATGACCCCGATGGACAGGATCAACATTGCCGGCGACCACCTCACGTCGCTGCGCGACCCACTAGTCGACGTCGCCGACGAGGCGCACTCGCTGCTGCCCGAGGGAGCGATGCGGGTTTTTGATGCGGAGCCCCCAAAGCAGCCGCCGGCCCCGCGGCCGATCTCGGGTATCGAGCGCGACCTCACACACGTAGATTGGGTCAAGGTTCTCACCCAAGCCTCCAGTGGGCGCGGCAATGGAGCCAGGTCTGGGCAGTCGCTGCGCTCGGGCCGTGTTACCTGCTATCGACGACTATCGAGCACCCCACGCCTGGGGCAATGAGGCTCCGCACCTGCCTAGAGCAGGCGCGCGACGAGCTCATCCAGTTCATCAACCGAGAGCTGCGATAGCGGCGCTCCCCACGATCGTCCCAAGCGAGGGCTTGGCGCGTGGGGCTGGATGCTCCCGCTCTCGGTCGGCGGCGGCAGTGAGCCGCGCGGCGGTCCCAGTCATGGTCCTTGGTACGGCAGGAGTGGCCCTGCCTCTAGAGTTGGCCCCTACTAGGGTGGCGGTGATTTGCGGCCTGAATGCGAGGATTGTCTGATGGACGCTGACGAGCGACTGTGTGCTGGCCGTCTGGCGGCGCAGCGGCTGACGCCGGCAACGGCGTGCAAGAGCGCCGAGGAAGCGGCGTTGGCTGTAATCGGCGTCCAGGCTCAGGATCTGCGCGCCGCGGCTCTTGCACTGCGCTCGCGCGTGCCTGGCCTCACTCGAAGCGCGGTCCGCGCCGCTCCGCTCCTGCGCACGTGGACGGTCCGCGGCACAGTGCACCTGATTGCGGTATCCGATCGCCCCTGGCTGCACGCGCTATTCGCCACGCGAAATGCCCGCGTGTTCGGCGCGCGTTTCGCGCGCTTCGGCATCGTGGAGGAGGTAAACGCCATGCGCGGGGACGTCGCCCAGCTCTGCGGCGAGCGTCCCCGCGACCGGCCGTCGCTGCTGCGCGCGCTCATCGAGCGCGGCCACCCGTCGCTCGAGCAGGGTCCGATCAACACATTCGTTCCCTGGCTTTCAGCGCAGGGGCTCATAGTCACCGACACTGCCGGCCTGCTGCACGCGGCCGATCCGCCCCCGGCGGTTGACCCTGATGAGGCACTCGCGATCCTTGGCGCCCGCTACCGCGCAGGCTACGGTCCCTGCGACGCAACGGACCTCGCGAAGTGGTCCTCGCTGCCCATCACACAGGCACGCCGGGCACTCGAAGCCGCCGGACCGCCTAGCGACGTTGACCTGTTGCCCACCGATGACACACCGCCCTGTCTGCTGCTCGCCGCCTTCGACACGCTCATGCTCGGCTACCGCACTCGCGAGCCATTCGTCGCCGCCGAGGACGACCATCACATCCTGAGGGGCGGCGGGATGCTCAAACCCGTCGTACTCAATCGCGGAGCAGCAACGGGTACCTGGTCCATCAAGAAAGGCCACCCCGAGCTGGCGTGGTTCGCGCGGCCCACGCCAGCTCCGACGCTCGCCCGCGAGACTGCGGACATCGAACGCTTCCTTGCATCGTAGCTGCGGGTAGCTCCATGGAGCAGGTCACGCGGCTCCCACTTTCGGCTGCGAGCAAGCGCCCTTGACGATCAAGCGCGAGACCGTCGCTCTGGACGAGGACCAGGTTTGAGGCGCGGCGAGGCGAGTGCTTCCGCATCGCCCGCAAGCGAGCGTGTGCCGATCCTCGGCTGGTGTACTCGATAGCCACTGAGGTGGGGTCCAGTCTCCCTTTGGGTCCGTGGTTTGTCCCACCTCGATCAGATGCCCGTCGGGATCGCGGAGGTAGCAACGGATCTCGTACTGGTGATGCTTTGGCGGCGTCAGGAATTGCGCACCCCGAGCGCTCCATTCGGCATACACGGCCTCGATGTCCTTGACCCGGATATTCAGGAAGCTGCTGACCCGATCAAGGTCGCGTGGCGTCTCCAGAGCGACCGTGGGCTTGTCGTCGGTCGGGCCTCCGCCCCGATTGATGACGATCCAGCTGTTGGCGAGCGCGACGTTGGTCGGTTCTCCGGAGCGTTCCAACGTGCCGCCGAGCACGTCGGTGTAAAAGCGCCGAGAACGCTCAACGTCGTCCGAGACGATGAAGTGGGTCAGCACAATCCCCTCTGCCGGCGGTCTGAACTCGGTCATCTACCACCTCCACTGCTTGGGACTCATACCCCGCGCCGATACCGCGAGGATCAGGGACCTATCTCGTTCCACGCTACAGCTATGGCCTCCCTCATGCACCGGCGCGTGAGGAAACAGGCCTCGCGGGCTGAGCTGCCACCCTGCGAGAAACGGAAATTCCGATTTGGAGGCTCATTATGCGCGGCGACATCGAGGTCGGGGCACGCCTTCCCGACTATGAACTGCCCGATCAGGACGGCGTCGTGCGCCCTCTGTCGAAGCTGCAGGGCGCGAACCCGATGGTGCTCCATCTCTCACGCGGCGGGTTTGATCCGAAGGAGCACCGTTTCCTTCACTACCTGGTCAATGCGTACCTCGACTTCCGGGTCGGGTATACGCGCGTGGCCCTGATCTCGACGGACAACCAGCTCCAGATCAATGAGTTCCGCGATAGTGTCGGTGCGCAGTTCCCGTTCCTCTCTGACCCACAGCGAACGGTGCGCAACGATCTCGACATCGTCGAGTACACCGACCCCGTCCACGACCCGATGGTCCCGCACACGTTTGTGCTCGCCCCTGGGCTTCAGATCTCCGCGATCTACAACGGCTACTGGTACTGGGGGCGCCCGACGGTGCAAGAGCTGCACCGCGACTTGCGCGAAGTCATGCGCAACCTGCGCCCCGACTTCGATCTGGGCGCACCAGGGCTGCGCGAGGCCTGGGATCGCGGCGAGCGCGAGCAGTTCCTGGTGAGTCCAGTCGAAGGAGAGGCGATTCGCTACACCGAGGGGACTGAGGTGGGAGTGAAGCGATGAGCTATGGTCAGCGTCGTGGAGCCCATCCGGGCGAAGGGCCCGACCGAAGAGGTGCCTCCGGCTAGGGCCGCGGAGCGATCAGGACCCACCGGTCAATGACCGTGCCTCTATAGGTCCGACTACGAGGTCGTGAAGATCGCCGCCCACCTCGAGTCGACCCGACTGTTCGATCCCGCCGGCCTTCACCGGCTCGAAGCCGGCTGTTCGGATCAACCGCTTGACTTCCTCGCCGGCACGATCGTCGTCGGTCATGTAGAAGAGGACCGCCAGCTCCGGTGATCGTTTGCTAGAGGACTCGAAAATATCCGCCGACAGGGTTCCAAACGCCATAGCCAAGCGCGTCCCCACCGGCAACCACCCCGCTACAACCTTGCCAGAGGATTGCTCTTTCGGCAGGAGACGCGAGACGTTACCTTGCGCGTCGATGCCGAGCGGGTTGCTCGGCACGACCACGAGCTTGTCGCCTATCCGGTCGGCGATCTCGTCTATGACGCCCTTCAGTGCGGTAAACCGTAGCGCGAGGACGACGGCGTCGGCGCCCTGCAACGCGTCGCGGTCCCCGCCGGCGACGACCGCAGCTGGACCGATCTCGCCAGCCAGCGTTCGTGCCGACCGAGTGTCGGCGCTCGAGAGCCGCAGGGTCTCGCCGCCTGAGGCCAGCAGGCGTGCGATGACCGATCCGAGCGTCCCGGTGCCGATGACCGCGGTCGTCATGACTCCTCGACGGACGCACTCGACGGCCACTGAGGCGGCGTCCAGTCCCCGTCTGGGTCGGTGGTTTGGCCTACCTCGATCAGATGACCGTCGGGATCGCGGATGTAGCAACGGATCTCGTACTGGTGCTGCTTCGGCGGTGTCAGGAATTGAGCGCCCCGGGCGCTCCATTCAGCGTATACGGCCTCGATGTCCTTGACCCGGATATTCAGGAAGCTGCTGACCCGGTCGGGATTGCGTGGCGTCTGGAGAGTGACCGCCGGCTTGTCATCCGTCGGTCCACCGCCGCCATTGATGATGATCCAGCTGTTGGATAGTGCGACATAGGTCAGCCCTTCTGGGCCGGAGAAGGCCACCCTGCCGCCGAGCACTTCCGTGTAGAAGCGGCGGGAACGCTCTACATCATCTGAAACGATGAAATGAGCCAAGACGATCTCCTCATTGATGTTGCTCATAGTGACCTCCGTTGTTGAAAATGGCTCCATAGTCAGTCTCCTGCGCTCGCGTCGACGTCCTCTCCGCGCCCGAGCCGGGCGAGCACCTCGGCGCTTCACCGAGGGTCACCTCCAGGCAGTAGACCTTCCTGAGGCGAGGGTCCGGAAGCTGACCGCTCATGGTCATGCTGCTCATGTTGGCACCTGCAGGTCGGGTTCGGTTTCTGGCATCGATCAGGGTCGTGCGGGTGCCTGGCGACGCGCCCGTCGAGCGGGGTTCGATAGCGAGCGCCCCGGACTCGCCACGCGCCGCGCGGGACAGCCTTGACATCTGCTGGGATGAGGTGGAGGGCACTGGATGCAGCTCGAGGTACCGGATGCGGTGAACCGACTGCCGGTACATTTTCTACCCATATGAACTTGTGTCCCCCTGGGCTGTGCAGTGGTGTCGGTAAGCAGGGTGAGCACAGGCGGAGGATGAGCCCACCCTTCGGGTACGTCGAGGTGTGACAGTGAAGGAGCCGATCATGCAGCTCGGCAACGGGACGCCGCACGTGGCAGGCGTATGCCTTGACTCAGGTGAGGCGCTGCAGGCCGACCTGGTGGTGGACGCGATGGGCCGGGGCTCGCAACTGCCGCGCTGGTGCAGCGACGCGAACATTGGCCCGCTGCACGAAGAGTCCGAGGATTCCGGGTTCATCTACTACGGCCGGTACTTCCGCTCGCAGGACGGCGCAATACCGCAGCCCTTCGGCCCGCTGCTCGCGCCGTTGGGGACGTTTTCGATCCTGACTCTTCCATCGGACAACGGCACGTGGTCGGTGACGGTCTATATCTCGAGCGGTGACCAAGCGCTGAAGCGGATGCGCGATCCAGATGCGTGGAGCGCCGTCGTGAAGGCGTGCCCGGCACACGCGCATTGGCTTGACGGCGAGCCGATCAGCGACATGATGGCGATGGGAGGGGTGATCGATCGCTACCGCCGTCCGCTGCGCGACGGGCAAGTCCAGCTCACCGGCATCGCGCTGCTCGGCGACGCCAGCGCGTGCACGAATCCCTCCCTGGGTCGCGGGATGTCGCTGGGGCTGCTGCACGCGAAGTGTCTGCGCGAGGTGGTCAGCTCGCATTTGCAGGATCCGCTCGAGTTCGCGCAGGCGTGGGATGCCGCCACCGAGGCGCAGCTGACTCCCTGGTATCGGGAGACGGTCGCAGAGGATCGCAACCGCCTGAGCGAAATCGAGGCGTTGCGCAATGGACTGGAGCCGCCACAGCCAAGCGAACCCTCGCAAGCCCTGCGGAGGGCTCTGCTCACGGCGATAATGCACGATCCCGACATCTTCAGGGCCTTCCTCGAATCCCGTAGCTGTCTGACACCATTGAGTGAGACCTTCGCACGAGTGGGCGTACCCGAGCGCATCCTTGAGTTGGCGGGTCAGCACGAGCCCCTGCAATTGCCAGGCCCCAGCCGCGAGGATCTGCTGCGGCTACTCGGTTGATAGGACAGGGCAAGCAGGCGATGGGCGCGGGGCGTTCGCACTATCGAGCCCCTCAGCGGCGAACACAATCGGCGAACACCCGGCGTTCGTAACGTGCCAATCTGCGCATGTGCCAGACATCCGGCCGATAGCTACATCGCGCGAGAAGCAGCTGACCCTGCTCGCAGCCGTGCTCGGCTCGAGCGTCGTGTTCCTCGACGCGACTGTAACGAGTGTCGCTTTGCCGGCGATTCGAGGCGACCTTGGTGGTGGTCTGGCGGGCCAGCAGTGGGTGACGAACGCGTACCTGCTGACACTCTCCTCGTTGTTGTTGATCGGCGGTTCGCTTGGAGATGTATTGGGTCAGAAGCGCGTGTTCTTGGTTGGGGTTGCCGGGTTCGGACTCACTTCGGCTTTCTGCGCGGTCGCGTCGTCGATCCCGGAGCTATGCGTGTTTCGTTCGATGCAGGGGGTGTGCGCGGCGCTGGTGACGCCTACCGCATTGGCGGTGATCATCCACGTGTTTCCCGAAGACGAGCGGGCAAGGGCGATCGGGACATGGACCGCGCTCAGCTCGATCGTCGGGGTTATCGGGCCGTTTATCGGGGGAGTGTTGATCGCTGCCGGCTCGTGGCGCCTGATCTTTGTGCTCAATGTGCCGCTCGTACTCGTGACCGTGACGGTGATTGCCCGTGGCGTGCCTGGCGGCACGAGCGCGGGCACCGGCGGGCGTCTGGACTTCCTCGGGGCCTTCTTGGCAGCGGTCGCGCTCTCGGGTTTGGTGTTCGCTGTGACCGAGGAGCCCGCGCGCGGATGGAGCACCCTGGTGATTGGCTCCCTCGCGGTAGGGATTCTGGGAGCGATCGCGTTTGTTGTGCGCGAGGCTCGAGCCCAGGCGCCGATGCTCCCGTTGAGCCTGTTTCGCGAGCGCAACTTCACGATCGGAAACGTGGCGACATTGACTGCCTACCTTGGGCTAGGGGGTGTGATCTTTCTGCTGCCTGTGTTTCTACAGGAGGTCAGCGGCTACAGCCCCGTTCAGGCGGGGCTTGCGCTTCTGCCGGTCACTTTGTTGATGATCGTGCTCTCCCGCCGCTTCGGCGCACTCGCCGACCGCATCGGGTCGCGGGTGCTGATAAGCCTCGGGGCGCTGGTTGCTGGCTGCGGCCTTTTGCTCCTGGCGCGTGTCGATCAGCGCGCCGATTACCTCAGCGAGGTCCTGCCGGCACTGCTCGTGTTCGGGTTGGGACTCGCGATGCTTGTCGCGCCGTTGACCGCCACGGTGCTTGGGGCGGTGGAGGAGGATCACGCAGGCGTGGCCGCCGCGGTGAATACGACGCTCTCACGCGTCGCGCAGCTTTTCGCGGTCGCTGTGCTGGGAGCCGTCGTCTCTCTAGCTTTTGCCAGTCGGGTCGACGCGACACTACGACGGTCTGCGATCGATCCCGCCGGCCGCTCTGCGATCAGCCTCGCCAAGCGAGAGCCTCTCGGCACGGCGAGCTTGGTGGGAGTACGCCGCGACGAGCGCCTTCTTCTGAGGGCGGCCTTCGACGATGCGGCGGTGCACGCCTTCCGCGTCGCGGACACAATCGCAGCCATCCTCGTCGTGAGCGGGGGTCTCATCGCGTTCGCCGGGATCCGCAATCCCCGCCGCTCCGTGGCCGCCGAGCTATGCCCAGCCGGGGCACTCTGCGGAGCCAGTCAAGAACTCGTCCATGCTCGCCAGGATCGACACTCGTACCGGGGTTTCATGGACCACACGGTCGAAATCCCATCACCGCGGGTGGCCCCGTGAGCGAGACAGGCGTTGCTGGGCCTGCTCCCCGAAGGACCGTTTGCGCGCCAGGTGGCGGAGGCATGTTTGATAGTTGAGGACGAAACCGGACCTGAAATAGACGCGCTTAGGTCGGTCTAACTCGTCATGGAGAGAGATTTCGGCCCTATGCCACGAGCGCCTCACCACCATTTCGAGGTGATGGAGTAGCCAGCCGACACGATGCTCAAGGCTACGTTGGAATCGTCGCGCTTGGCTCAGCCGAGTCCTGAGGGGAGCTCCTCTCAAACGGCAAGCGACACGCGGTCGCGCCCGGCGGTCTTGGCTGCGTAAAGCGCCTCGTCCACGCGTGTCATCAGCTCTTCGGCGGACTCCCCCGGCTCCTGCACGACTACCCCGGCCGAGCAAGTCTGTGCGTAGCGCACGCGTCTGCGCAGGCGATCGACGACGGTGAGGGCGTCGTCGGTGGCACACCGCGGCAGCAACAGCGCGAACTCCTCGCCGCCGATGCGAGCCAGGAAGTCGCCACTGCGCAACTCCTCACGCCAGGCCACTGCTGTCTCCTTGAGCAGACGGTCGCCGGCCGGATGTCCGCGTGAGTCGTTGAAATTCTTGAAGTGGTCGAGGTCGAACATCGCCAAAACGAATGGCTCGCCCTCGAGTAGCGCGCGATCGAGGTTGGTCTCCCAGGCGCGGCGATTGGGCAGTCCGGTGAGCGAGTCGGTGCTGGCCATGTCGGTCAGCTGCGAGAGCAGGTCGGCGCGCTTGATCGCCGCGGCGACCTCGTGCGCCAGCAGCGTGATCAAAGTGGCACGTGTGCCGCCAGCACGGATCTTCTGAGGCCAGCCAACGACGAGCACGCCAACAGGCTCCTTACCGCTGAACACGGGCTCGAACAGCATCGAAGCCGGACGGCCGAATGTCTCCCACATGACGCGATCGAAGCTGCAGGGCTCGCCGTCCTCCCTCCAAAGGAACGAGCGTCGCGAGACGAAGGCCTGACCGGTCGCCGAACCTTTCCCCGGAGCGATCTCTAAAGGAGGCAGCTCGATACCCGCCATCGCGGTCGTGCGCAAGGCCCCCGACTTGCCGGTGGGCTCGTACAAGAGAGCAAAGCTGGCCTTGCCAATCGAACGTGCAGCCTCACACACCTCTGCTCGCGCGTGAGGACTGTTCGACATCCCGCGCATCACAGCCGCGACTTGCTCGAGCGCCTGCTCGCGATGCTCGGCCTCGTTGGCCTGGTAGCGCACCTCGGCGACCAGCCACTGGGTGGTGAAGCCAATGATTGCGCCAACTGCCAGGAACAGCACCGCGGCCCGGTATTGGGTCGCGGGATATGCCGCTCCGCCGACGAAGACGAGTGGCGCAAGGAAGAAGACAGCCATTGCCACGGTGACGACACACAGTTGGGGCCGGTCGCCGTGCAGTGCGGTCCAGAAGACGGGCAGCAAGGCCACGACAGCAATCCCCGAGTTTGCCCCACCGGCGGAGCTGCGCAGGCAAGCTACGGCCGCGAGGAAGATCAGCGACGGTGGAATCTCTCTCGCTTTGGCGAGCGCGCCACGCACCGGGATCAGCCGTACCATGCCGGCAAGCACGCCTAGCGCGATCGCGGCTAGATACTCGACCCAATCTACTTTTGTCGCGATCGTCGCGACGATCGCCGCCAGCCCAGCCGCGGCGGCGAACGGGGCGAGGTTCAGTCTTGTGCGCTCGGTGGGCTTGCCCTCGGCCGGTTGCTCTGTAGGTGCGGCATTGTCGATTGGTTGGCCCAAGGTCAAGCTGTCGTGCAACCGTTTGGTTGCACGACGCCCTTTGCTTGGATGCTTGTAACGCTTGTCTTCCAGCTTCAGCGTCGCACCTTTGCCCGCCTCGGTGTTGCTCGCTTGAGATCCTTCTGATCGAGTGCCCGGCGCGGCGCTCGCACGCGGTCCCGCGACCTTCACAGTGTTTTCGCCCAGCTCTCGTCGATAGCGCATATAAGAGCTATTCGGCAAATCTTCGGCGCCGCTTGATGCTCTCACCGATCTTGTCCCGCGCCTGTCGTGTTCTTGAATCATGGAGATTCCAACTAGCGCTAAAACCGCCGTTGATCCGTGCCGATGAGAAGCTGCGCCGTGCCGCTGTGCGCCTGAGACGATGTCCTCTATTCCGACAAAAAGATCACGCCGCTCGCTCATCGCCCTGCTCATGCCGGCGCTTCTGGTTGCAGCGGTCCTGGCACTCACGGCTCCAGCTCCGCCCGCGACGGCGATCATCGGCGGTACGACCGCTCAGAGCGGCACGTTTCCTTCGCTCGCCTACGTCGTCGACTTCCAAGGGCAACTCGCCTACCAGTGCACCGGCACGGTCATCGCTCCCAGCCTGGTCCTGACGGCAGGTCATTGCGCCGAGAACATACAAACCGGCGTCCCCTTCAGCCCGTCTGGCTTTCGCGTGGTGACCGGCGCTGTTGCTCCGTTGCAGCCGGGCGACATCGTCTCGACAGTGCTCGGCGTGATCGTCTATCCCGGATTGGAACGCAAGGTCGACAACGGCGACGTCGCACTGCTGGTGCTCTCCACGCCAACCAGCGCTCCACCGATCGCGTTGGCCACTCCCAAGCAAGCCAAGCGACTCGCCGCGGGCGCTGCGGCAACGATCGTGGGTTGGGGTAAGACGGCCTTTGAACAGAGCACCCTGACCGAACAGCTGCAGTCGGCCTCCACAGTTGTGCAAGCACGCAAATGGTGCCGGCGCAACGCCCCGCCTTTCTTCCCGCGCAGCGAGAGCTGCACGATCACCCCACCGAGTTATGCCACCGGCGTGTGCCAAGGAGACAGCGGCGGCCCGCTACTTGTCTCTGGGCCAAGCGGTGAAGCGATCGAGGCCGGCGTTGCCGACCATGTGTACGGCCGCTGCTCGACTCGTCACCCATCGGTGTTCGCAAGTGTCGGGCCGATCTACTCGTGGGTGCAAACCTGGATCGCGGCCTACAAGCGCCCGACGGCTCCGCCGGCTCCGCCAACGACCTTGCCGACGGGCCCCGCGCCTCAGCCCGCGCCGTCCTGATTGTCAAACTGAAGGGTGTGAGCCAAGCGCCCGCCCCTCCCTCACAAGCCCAAGAGCTACCGCGCTCGCGCCGCAAGCTGGTGCTCGCGATCTGCTGCATGAGCCTCTTGATCGTGGGCTTGGACAACACGATCGTCAACGTCGCGCTGCCGTCGATCGGACGCGAACTGCACGCGTCGGTCTCAGAGCTGCAATGGACGGTGGATGCCTACACGCTGGTGCTGGCAAGCCTGCTGATGCTGGGCGGCTCGATGGGCGATCGTCTCGGCCGTCGTCGGGTGTTCCAAACAGGGCTTGCCGTGTTCACCTTGGCCTCGCTGCTGTGCAGCGCCGCGCCAAGCCTCGGTTGGCTGATCGCTTTTCGCATGCTGCAGGCGGTTGGCGGCTCGATGCTCAACCCCGTTGCGATGTCGATCATCCGCAACGTCTTCACCGACGCGCGCGAGCGAGCGCAGGCGATCGGCATGTGGGGCGCCACGATCGGCATCAGCCTTGCTCTCGGGCCGGTGCTGGGAGGCGCGCTCGTCGACGGCGTCGATTGGCGCGCGATCTTCTGGATCAACATTCCAGTCGGTCTGGTGGCGCTAGGACTGACGATGCGCTTCGTCCCAGAATCTCGTGCGCCGAAGCCACGACGCCTCGACCCTGTCGGTCAGCTGCTGGTGATCGTGCTGCTGGCCTCGCTCACCTACGGAATCATCGAGGCGCCCTCGGCCGGCTGGCTATCAGGACAGACGATTGGATTGTTCGTGCTGGCCACGGTTACGCTGGCGGCGCTTGTGCCCTATGAGGTCCGGCGCAGTGAACCGCTAATCGAGCCACGCTTCTTCCGCAGCGTCCCCTTTTCCGGCGCGAGCGCGATCGCTGTCCTTGCGTTCTCCGCGCTGGGGGCGTTCCTGTTCATAAACACGCTGTATTTGCAGGAGGTCCGCGTTCCGCACCTCTCAGCCTTCGCGGCCGGCCTGTGTACGCTGCCGATCGCGGCGATGACGCTCTTCTTCGCACCGCTGTCGGGCCGCATAGTCGGTCGCCGTGGCCCACGTCTGGCGCTGCTGGTCGGAGGGCTTGGCATCGGGCTGGGCGGCCTGTTGCTGATCGACATCTCCTCCACCACTCCGATCGCCGCGCTGCTGCCGGCCTATTTCCTGTTCGGGATCGGCTTCGGCATGGTGAACCCGCCGATCACGAACACGGCGGTGCTAGGCATGCCCGAGGCACAGGCAGGCGTCGCGGCTGCGGTGGCCTCGACCTCGCGTCAGGTTGGCCAGACGTTGGGCGTGGCAGTCGCCGGAGCGATCGCCGCCGCCGGCGCGGCAAGCGTCGGCCCG
Organism: uncultured Solirubrobacterales bacterium; assembly: GCA_963757995.1. Classification (GTDB taxonomy): domain Bacteria; phylum Actinomycetota; class Thermoleophilia; order Solirubrobacterales; family Solirubrobacteraceae; genus Palsa-744. The sequence goes on along the minus strand of CAVWTS010000005.1, from coordinate 174,227 downwards.
GACTTCGTGGCATCAAGCCACATAGTCTGGTGGTTGATCGCCGGTTGCGGTGTCGCGATCGTGGCGCTCGGCCTGTTCAGCACGACCAGTCGTGCGAACGCAAGCGCCAGACGGGCGTTGGCTGGCCCGCGCCCAGCCGAGGCTGGCGCAGGCTCTTAGCCGCGCCGCGCGTGGCTCAATCGCTGGTCTCGGTTTCCCCGCTTGGCTCTTGCTCGTCGCCCTCATACAGCGACTCGCAAGCAAGCTCCTGCGCTTTCGCGCCCCACAGCTTGATCTCAAGTAGGTCATAGAGATAATCGTCGGGCGCGATCAGAGTGAAGCGCTGCTCGATCAGCTGGCATTGGTCGACTGTCGTGCGCCCAAGCTCAGCGGTCACGACTCGCCCCGCGCCGACAAGCGGTCGCCCCCACACGAGCGTCATCGCGGCGAGCGCACCGTTCTGCCCATGCCATGAGCCGATCACCTCGTCGCACACGTCCAGCTTCCAGTCGGGGTTGCGCTCGGCGGTCTCTTCGGTGAAGTCACCACACGCTGTCAGCTCCATCGGCTCTTCGTCGTTCAGCCCGCTGACAAAGCGCACGTAGCCGAACAGCTCATACCCGTTGGTCGTTATCGAGGTGGCCGGCACGTAGCGGCGTCCGTGCCAACCCCGGTCGGGATACCAAGCAATCTCGCCAGGCTCGCCCAGCTCCTCGCCGTCCGTGTCAAGCGCCGCCCAGCAGGCGAGTAGCTCCTCCTCCAAGCGCTCGGCCCAGCGCCCGTAGGGCAGACCTTCCTGGGGTGGCTCGGCGACGAAGCTGGGAACGAGACGATCGACGGGTGGCACGCAGGGAGCCTATATGCCGTGCGGGCTCGAGCTCGCTGTGGACGCTTGGCGTGTGCTGGCCGGGCTGGAGCTTTCGGTGAGGCTTGCCCTATGCCTCGCGCAATACCGCCGCCGCGTGCTCGGGCGCGACGATGTTCAGGTTCACGCCGGTGGAGAGCTCCAGACCGGCAAGATGGGTAAGGCGCGGCGCCACGTCGATGCGCCAGCAGAAGTGCTCGGCCCCGCGCGGAGCGGTCCGCACCCACATGTTCAGCGGTGGCGAGGAGCCAAAATGGCGTGCCAGGCGTGTGAGCCCGTCGTGCAACAACGCCGAGCCGAGCGGCCCGTCATCCTCGAAACGTGCCCGCGGCACGCGCGGCGCCAACATCAGCTGGAAGGGCAGTCGCGAGCCGTAGGGCGCCATCAGCACGGCCTCCTCGTCGATCGCGACGATTCGCTCACCGCGACGCACCTCTTCGGCGACAAGATCCTCAAGCAGCCCGCGTCCCATCGTGCGATGAGCGTAAGCACCGCAACGCTCGCGCTCGCGCGCCACCTCGCCCGGCACGAAGTCAAGCGCATACAGCTGCGAATGCGTGTGCTCCAGCGAGGCCCCAGCCTCGCGCCGCTCGTTGACGATCAGCTGCACGTAGGCGGCGTCGGAGTGCGCCAGCATACGCAGCCGCCAAACCTCCATCGCGTCGGCCAGCCGTGAGGCCGGAAGCTCGGCCAGCGAAAGCACGGACTCGGGTGCGTTGATGATCACCTCGTGCGCGCCACTGGCAGCCATCGCATAGAACAGGTCTGGCTGAGCGTCGGCGGGCGGGGTGGGACTATCGGCATTGAGGGCCGGGTACAAATTCGGAACCACCCGTACGCTCCACCCGGCGGTATCAGCAGTCGAGCCGCTGAGCCGATCCCCATCACCACCATTCACACTATCGGCGGGGCGTAGCGAATACAGCTCAGGAGGAGTGAGATCCTCGCGGCCGGCGGCGAAGGGGTCTTTCTCCACGTCGATTGGCAACGGCGCCGGGCAGCGCGGCTCGCCACCGGGTCGCTCCGAGCGCTCCCCGGCGATGATCACCTTGTGCCCGCTGAGCGGGTCCACCCTGATCTCAGGCATGCAGCGCGTGCCTTCGGTCCCTACCCATCCCTATCACCCATCCAACGCATAGCGTTGGACATCTATCTTGAGCTTCGCGGCACTCGGGTACTGGCCCTCGCGGATGTAGGGTCGGCCGTGGGCCGGTATGAACACGGTCGCGGGCCTGAAGGTCGAATCGGTCAACTGCAGGCCGAGCGCACCACTTTTGTCGTAGTAGCTGGGGTAGCTCACGGGAAAGGACTTTAGGAAGGCGAGGCCGTCGCCGCGGTGGGGATCTTCCGAGTCGATGCCAATGAAGGCCACGCGCGCTCCGTATTCGGCGGATACGCGCTGGAAGGCGGCGGACTCTTCCTGGCAAGGTACACACCAAGAGGCCCACTTGTTGATGACGACGGGATAGCTCTTGAGCGAAGCAAGGCGCGCGTGCAGCGCGCCTCCCCCGCCTTCGAGCAGCATCCCGGCCTGAGCGTGCAGCGAGGCCAGCGGCCCAGGCGAGCCGGCGAGCAGGGCGCTGGTCTGTGCAGCGGTCAGGGGTGCCGCGTCTTTCCCGTCGGAGGAGGAGCCGCTTGGCAACTGGGTCACGCCGACGGCGATGAGCAAGATCAGGCCGGCCAGCACGAGCCCAAGGAGCATGCGGCGAACAGTCATGCGCCCCAATTCAGGCGATTCGCGGTCAAAAAGATCGGGAAGTGGGATAGGACGTGTCTGGCCATGTCGGATAAGACTGCCAGATGAGCTGACAGATTCGCCGAAGTCAGGGCTGCCGCGGGCCGGAAGTACCCGGAGTTGGGCGGTGAGGCGCCAGCGCCTTCAAATCCCCCGGGTTGTGCTGTATCCTGAGCGAAGCGGAGGGACAGGAATCCAAGCGACACCTGTCCCTTTGTGAACCTCACCGGCGCGAGCGCCGGTTTTTCATGAGCGAAGCGGACGAGCGTCCGCGACCGCTCCATCTCGAAGCCCAGAGCCTCCATGGCCGAGTCCCCCGCAGTGGCCCAAGCGGCCGCGTCCATTCCGAGTTCCGCCGAAATCAAGCGAGCGGAGAAGCTCGTGCGCGAGCGTTTCCTGCACGAGGGCGAGGACGCGGCGGTAGCGCTGGTAGTGGGCTCGCCCAGACGGCGCGCTCTTGACATGGCGCTGGCCGAGTTGAAGGGAGGCGCGAAGAACCCATCCACCGCATGGCGACGTGAGTTCTCGCTGCTCTTGGGCCTGGAACGCGTCCTCTCCGAGGACGAGCCGAAGCTGGTCGACGGCACCGTGCTCTCTGCGCACCAGGTCGACGCCCTCTCGGGCACGCTGACGGCTTTGTTGGCCGAGGCGCAGCGCTCGGGCGCAAACGGCAATGGCCGCGCAGCGGCAGCGGCCTCGCCGGAGCTGCTTGCCTCGGCGGCGATCCTCGGGCCAGATGACGCCAAGCAGGAGCAAGTGCAGGACGGGCCGGGTGCCCGCGGTGGGGACATCTCCCCCGCACGCGCCGAAGCCACAGACGACAGCGACGACGACGGCGATGAGGACCTCGATGACGAGGATGACGACCCCCTATGGCAGGGGGCAGGCGACGAGGATCTCGGCCCGGTCGAGCGAGCCGCTCCCGATGCCCCCGACGAGGACGACGACTTCGAGGACGATCTCGACCTCCTCGAGCCGGAGCCCGAGCCCGAGGAGGACGTCGAGGAGGAGTCCGAGGAGGAGCCCCAAGATTGGGTGGACGAGGACGAGGAGGACGTCTCAGACCAGCCGGAGGACCCAAATGCGGCAAAGCGCTTCTGGTTTGAGCACGCGACCGGCGCCGGCAAGACGGTGGCAGCGCTGGGCTTCGTCGAGGCCTCACAGACCGGCGGCGTCTTGATCCTCACGCACCGCCGCAACTTGGTCGACCAGTTCCACGGTGAGCTACGCGACCGTGGCTACCAAAAGCGCATCTCGCGCCCCCTGTACACAGGCGAGGACTCCCCCAACGGTCCGGTCACGGTAGAGACCTACCAGTGGTTCGTGCGCAACGCCGGCAGGATCTCGAGCGCCTACACGATCGTCATCTGCGACGAGGCGCACACGGCTTTGGGCGAGAAGACCAGCGGCGCGATCAGAGCATGGACCGGTCCGATCTTCATCGGCATGACGGCAACGGGCGCCTTGATTGCAAGACACGTAACCGACCTGTTCCCGACGCAAACTTCGCGCTTCGATCTGGCTCAAGCGGCAAGGCGCGGAGTGATCGCGCCGCTGCGCTGTGTGCGTATCTCGCCGGGCGTGGGTGTGCGCACGATCGCCAACGTGCCGTTGCGCCGAGGCGAGGTGGACACTGAGTTCGACCAGGAGGAGCTGGCCGAGCTGCTCGATCAGCAGCCGTTCAACATGGCGGCGGCCAACCTCTACAAGACACGCTTCAACGGCGTCCCGGGCGTCGTCTACGCGGCCGGCGTCAAACACGCATACAACCTCGCGGAAGCTTTCCGGGCCGAAGGCATCAAGGCGATGGGCGTCTCAGGCGAGACCCCAAAGCGCGAGCTTGCAGAGGTGCTGGCCCGCTACGAGCGTGGCGACATCGACGTGCTGATCAACGCCCAACTTTTGGCCGAGGGCTGGAACAGTCCGCGCGCAACCGTCTGCGTGCACCTAGCGCCGACGGCCTCAAAGCGCATCTATCAGCAGCGGGTAGGACGAGTCACGCGTCGCCACCCGGGCAAGGAGGCGGGCCTTGTAGTCGATTTCGTCCATCCGGCAACCAAGAATGACGACCCGGTGGTGACGCTGCATTCGCTGCTGGACCGCGACGTCTATAGGGGTGGAGCGATCGTCGTCGGTCCGGTGCGCCGTGGACGCGGCCGGCGCATGCGCGTCGAGCGCCGCGTGTTGCCCGTATGTGCCGAGGAGGAGCGTCGTTTCGAGGTCTTCGAGCGCGAGCTGTGGCGCATAGCGGTAGAGCACTTGGACTACGGCGAGCAGCATGTGTGGGCGGCCTTGGCGGGTGCGCGAGTGACGCCAAATGGCTGGCGCCGTGCGCGCGCAATGCTGCATTTCGACCGCACCGGCGAGCTGAAGGCCCGTTTCTTGATCACGGCGGTGCAGCGCAACAAGAGCCCACAGCTGCGTTTGAAGGCACTGTCGGAGATTGCCGCGCTGCGCGACCCCGACGCGTTCGACACGGCAATCGACATAGCGGGCTCCTGGCCGCGTGACGAGCGTCGCGAGGCGGCCAAGATCATGCTGCGCGCGTTGGTGGAGCGGCGCATCGGCCGCCGTGATCAAGCCAACGCCTGGATCTGGCGCCTGGCCGAGTACACGCGCGACGTGCACGAGGAGTACGCCGTGCAGCGCTGGCCGGAGACCAAGCGCCTGCTGGGCCTGCTCGTCAACTCGGCCGGAGGCGCCCACGCCCGCAATGCCCGCCGGCTGGTGCACGCGGCACGCAAGCAGGATCGCCGCTTGGCAGCAGCATTGCTGGCGGCCGCGCTGGCGCACACTCCGGAGGCCGAGGAGGTGCTGCGCGGCGCACGCACACGCATGGCCCGCAAGCCCCCGGCATTGGCGCGAGAGCTGCTGCGCAACTTCCCCAAGCGCCGGGCCCGCGGCCAGCGCCGCCGCCGCAAGGGCCAGGGCCAACGAAGCAACGGCGCTGCTCAGGCGCAGGTCGCCAAGACCGGGCAGGACGCTCAATCCACACAGGCCGCTCAGGCGCAGGTCGCGAAGAAGGGGCAGGACGCACAGGCCGAACAGGCGACTCAAGATGGCCAGGTCGCGATGCCAACTCATGAGGATCAGTCGGCTACGTCAACTGGAGACGCTCAGCGAGACACTCAGCCCAAGCAGGCATCCAAGCCAGAGAAGCCCGCCCGCCAGCGCAATCAGGCGAGATCGACACGTTCGCGCAGTCGCTCCACGCGCAACTCCAACAACGGAAGGTCCTCTCGTTCCGGGGCAGAGAAGGCAGAGGACGTGCCCTCGGACGCAGTGCTCGCGGAGGCACTCTCCAACGAGAAGACGCCACAGCAAGGCATGGACGGTGGGCTGAGCGCCGGTTCAGGTAAGAAGCTGCAGGAGAACGTCGAAGAAGCGCTGCAGCGGGCTGATCAGCCTACCGACTCCAAGTGAACCTCGCCGGCGCTGAGCGCGGTCGTTCCTCCGTCCTCGCGGCGTACCAGGAGCTGCCCTTTGTCGTCGATTCCCTCCGCCCGCCCGCGCTCGCCACTATTCGAGCCGTGCTCGCTCTGACCCTGGGGGTCGTCCCCGCCCCAGGCGATATCGCGGCCGTATAGCGCGTCGCGCGCACGCCATGCATCGAGTGTGGCGTCGATCGGCTCGGCAAGGCGCGTTTCAAGAGCTTCGATCAATCGTTCGAAGGTCGTCTCTATCGCGCCGGCCTCGAGCTCGAGGCTCGCCGCGCGCCCGAGCAGCTCCGCCGGCAACTGCTCGACACGGACAGCCACATTCAGCCCGATTCCGAGCACAGCCCAGCTTTCTTGTGGGCGCCCCTCTACGAGGATGCCGGCCAGCTTGCCGAGGTTGGGCTGCTCAGCCTTCTCTGCCTGCACGCGCGCCGGCGTCCGACCCCTCGTGTTGGCTGCACTATCGGCGCCGCCTCGTTCGATCACCACGTCGTTGGGCCACTTCACGCGTGCTTGATCGCCGACGATGTCACAGACGGCAACGCCGGCGATCAGCGACAGCAACGGGTTCGGGTCTCGCACCACTAGCGAGCACAACAGTGCACTGCGTGGTGGTGCCGACCAGGAGCGCCCTTGGCGCCCACGTCCGGCGCTCTGCTCCTCTGCTGTGACGACAGTGCCGTGTGGCGCACCGGCGATCGCCAAGCGGCGCGCTCGCTCGTTCGTTGAGTCGGTGCGACGCAGGTGTATGCGCGGATAGCCGAGCGCGCCTGCCTCGGTATCCGGCATTACTCGGCGTCGGCCAGCAGCGCGTCGACGAGGCCGTCCACGTCGTGGCGCTCGGCCTCCACGTGCGGCTCCAAGCCGTGCTCACGCAGCGTGGCGCTAGTCACGGGCCCGATCGAGACGATGCGTGTCTTGGGCGAAAGGTGTGCATGTTCAGGGGCCGATTCGCCGTTGTGGGGCTGGGCGTGGGTGTCCGAAAAAGCTCGATGCCCCGCGCGCGCGCGCGGGGCATCGAGGAAATAGCGAACACTGGAAGAGGAGGTAAAGGTGATGTAGTCGGCCGTCTGCGCTTGTCTCAGTGCCAGCTCGGACAGCGGCTCGGCGACGGTCTCATACAGCGCCAGCACGTCGACCTGCGACCCGCGCGCGCGCAGAGCGTCGGGCAACAGCTCGCGGGCCCCGCTGGCGGTGGCCAGCAGCGCGTGCTTCACCTCAAAATCGCTCAGAGCTTCTACAAGTGACTCAGCGACGAAGCGCTCAGGCACCACGTCGGCCGCGATCCCGTGCTCGGCGAGCGCTCGAGCGGTGCCAGGCCCGATCGCCGCGACATTGATGCCGGCGAGCGAACGAGCGTCGCGGCCCCCCGCAGCCAGGCGCTCGAACAGGTGCCCGACGCCGTTGGCACTCGTCAGGCAGATGAGGTCGTACGGCGTCGGGTCCAAGGGAGGCCCGTCGAGTGCGCGTGTACGGATCGTCGGGGCCTCGATCACGCTCGCGCCGAGCGTCGCCAGGCGTTGTGCCAGGCCGCTGGCTTGAGCGCGAGCGCGAGTTACCGCCACCGTGCGACCGGTAAGCGGCCGCGACGGCAGCCAGCGCAAATCATCGGCAAGCTCGGCGACGGCGCCGACGATCGTGATCGCGGGCGCCTTCACCCGCTCGCGCTCTGCGATCTCGACGATCGTCGTGAGCGTGCCGCTGACGGTGCGCTGATTGGGCAGCGTGCCACGTTCCACAAGCGCTACGGGCTGTGCGGGCGCTCGCCCGGCGGCGATCAGTTGCTCGGTGATGTGCGACAGTTGGCGCACGCCCATGTAGAACACGAGCGTCCCGGGGAAGGCCGCCAGGGCCGCCCAGTCGAGCTCTGCGCTCTCCTCGCCTGACCCCTCCTCGCCTGCTCGCTCGCGATCGCGCTTACCGTTGCCCGACGTACGTGCAGCGTCCTCTGGCGTGTCTTCGCGGGTATGCCCGGTGACAAGTGCCACGCCTGTCGAGAGGCCGCGATGCGTCACCGGGATGCCTGCGTATGCCGCTGCGGCGACCCCTGCCGTGACACCTGGGACAACACTGAACTCGACCCCCGCTTTACGCAGCGCAAGTGCCTCCTCGCCGCCACGCCCGAACACAAAGGGATCGCCGCCCTTCAGCCGCACCACCTCTCCTCCGGCAAGCGCCCGCTCGATCATCAGCGCCTGCGTCTGCTCCTGCGGTACCGACTCGCCACCGCCCTCCTTGCCGACGAACAGCAGCTCGGCATCAGCGCGCGCACCTTCTAGCGCCTGAGCCGGGATCAGGCGGTCGTAGAGGATCGTGTCGGCGCGCGCGATCAGCTCCAGTGCACGTGCCGTCAGCAGGCCCGGATCGCCGGGTCCCGCTCCAACGAGATGCACGCGACCCGGCGGTAATTGCTCGGATGCTGCGTTTGGTCTGCCTTCGACAGCGCTGGCCGGCCGGTCCTCGGCCTCATACGATGACGCGCCCTCAGCCGCGCTCAACGGCCAGCTCCTCGGCACGGACCAGCAGCTCGCGGGCGCCGACCGTCTCCAGCCGCTCCGCCATGCGGACGCCCAGCTCCTCGGGGTCGTAGAAGCCGCCGAGCAGCTCGTCGGCGATCCACTCCGAACCGTCGGGTAGCCCAACCCAAGCGTGCATGTGCAGGCAACCGCAGCCAGCCGCCGCGGCGTGCGCGCCGAGCGGTGTGTTGCAGCTGGCGCCCAACGCGTGGGCGAGTGCTCGCTCGGCCAGCAGGCATGCGGAGGCATCTTTGTCGAGGATCGGCGCTACGGCGTCGCTAACGGCTGCATCCCCGGCACGCGCCTGTAGCCCGAGTGCACCTTGGCCGGGGGCGGGCACGAAGTGCGCGGCGTTGAGCGTGCAGCCGATGTCGCGCTCGCGGCCCAGCCTTTGCAGGCCGGCCTTCGCGAGCACGATCGCGTGCAGCGAAGCGTCGCTGCCTCCGCTGCCGTCACCGCTGGCTGTGACCGCGCTGGCGAGCTTGCGTAGGCGCGTGTCGATGTTGCCGCGCAGGCTCACCACTTCCAGGTCGGATCGGGCGGCGCGCAGCTGGGCGGCTCGGCGCACGCTGCTTGTGCCAACGCAGGCCCCTTCGGGCAGCTGCTCGAGCGAGCGAGCGCCGATCAGCGCGTCCTCGGCGGCTGCTCGATTCGGTGAACCGAGCAGCTTGAGACCCTCGTGCAATTCAACTGGTATGTCCTTCGCGGAATGCACCGCCAGGTCGATCTCCTCAGCCAGCAGCGCCTGCTCGAGCTCAGCCACCCAGCGTGACTTGTCGTCGCGAGGAGACCGCTTGTGCGGCTCATGCTCGCCCCTTAGCGGTTCGTGCATGATGTCGCCGCGCGTGCGCACCACGACGATCTCGGCTTCGCCCAGCCACCCTGCGACCAGCCGTGCTTGGGCGAGCGCGAGCGCGCTGCCGCGTGTTCCGATGCGCATCGGAGCGACCGCGCCTCCTAGGAGCCGCTCTTGCGTGCGCTCTGGATTGAGCGCACCTCGGCGAGAGTTTCGTCGGCTTGTTCTGTCTGGATGTCGGCATGCTTGGCCGCATTGGTGGTTGGCTCCTCATCAAGTCCGAACAGCTCGCGCACGAGCTGCAGGCTTGAGTGGCCACGCTCCTGAGAGAAGCTGCGCAGGCGGATCGTCGGCTCGTGCAAGAGGCGCCCGAGGACCGCGCGTGCGACCGCCTCCACGCGCATCAGGTCGCGCTCTGAGGCCGACTCCCAGCGGCCTTCGTTCTCAGAGAGGATCTGCTCGACGATGCGGTTGCCGTGCTCGCGCAAAGCGCTCACAGTCGGCAATGTCTCAGCCTGGCCGAGCCAGCGCGCGAAGCGGTGGATCTCCTCCTCGACGATCTGCTCGGCTTGCGGGACGATCTCGCGGCGCGCACCGAGGTTGCGCTGCACGACGGCCTGCAGGTCATCGATGTCGTACAAGGTGACCCCGTCGATGTCGCCGCAGCGCGAGTCGATGTCGCGCGGGACGGCGATGTCGATCAAGAGTAGAGGTGCCCGCCCACCCCGACCGCGACGCTGGGCCATCACCAGAGCCAGCTCCTCACTGCCCACAATCGGATGCGGCGAAGATGTCGAAGAGACGACGATGTCGGCCTCCAGCAGCTGCTCCGGGAGTTTGTCGAGTCCGACGACCGAGCCGCCAAAGCGCTGCGCGAGGCTGAGTGCGCGGTCGGCGTGACGGTTGGCGACGAAGATGGTGCCGACGCCCTGGTGTGCGAGTGCTTGCGCGGTCAGCTCGCTCGTCTCGCCTGCGCCAAGCAACATCACGCGCCGCTCGGCCAGGTCGCCGAGCACGTCCTGGGCGAGATCGACGGCAACCGAGGGCACCGACACGCGCGAGGTGCCGATGCCGGTCTCCGAGCGCACACGCTTGCCCGTCGTCAGGGCCGCCGCAAACAGGCGGTTGGACAGCGGGCCGGTCGTGCCAGCCTTCATCGCTGCCTCATAGGCGCGCTTGACCTGGCCCTGGATCTCGGCCTCGCCGAGGATCATCGACTCGAGGCCTGCCGTCACGCGATACAGCTGACGGGCGGCCTCGCAGTTGCGGGGCGAGTAGATCTCTTGCGCCAGCTCCGTGGGGCGGATGCCGGCACGGCGCGCCAGCAGGCCGAGCACATCGCTCTCCGCTTGTAGCGGGTCCCCCCCACCCCGCCGACGACAAGGTAGATCTCGGTGCGGTTGCAGGTCGAGATGACGACGACCTCGTGCACCTCGGGGCTCTCGGCGATCTGTTGGGCGAACTCGACCGCCATGTCCTCAGTAAAGGCCAGACGCTCGCGCAATGCCACGGGCGCGGTCTTGTGGGAGATACCGAGCGCCAGCAGCTCGCCGGTGCCCTTCAGCGTGCTCATACCGTCTCGCCCGCCTGCCTGTGCCCTTCAGAATGGCCCCCGCCGCGGGGGCCATTCATGGCGTGCTCCTGGCCTCCGTCGGAGCGCTCAGGCTTGGGGTTTGGTTCATCCAAATCGGCGATGCCCCCCGCGCGCGCGGGGGGCATGTCGCTTTTTTCCGCATCCCCACGCAGCCCTTCGATCTTGCGTTCCACCCTCCCCAGGCGCACCGCCATGATCGCCACGTAGATCAAGACGATCGCGAAAAACACGATGTAAGCGGCGGCCACGTAGCCATCGTTCGAGTGTTCGGGCAGGGTTGTAGCGATGAGAATCACGATTGGTAGCCGAGGATTCTGGAACGGGCTTTGAGCAGGATGCGGGTGCGCTTGGCGGCTAGCTCATAGGAGCACAGCGTCGCGAACAGCAATGCGATCGCCACGATCGAGGCGAGGAATGTGAGTGCCATCGGCGCGGGCAGGTTGGAGGAGCTGCCGAGCACGCGCGGGTGCAGGTAGGAGGCCGATAGGCGCACGGCGAGGAAGTTCATCGGCACAAAAGCGGCCGCGGTGATCGCGAACACAGACGCGTAGCGTGCTTGGCGCTCGGGGTCCTCGATCGCGAAGCGCAGCGGCTGGTAGGTGGCGTACAGCAGCATGATGATCAAAAATGATACGAGCGTTGGCTCGCTCCAAACCCACCAGTGGCCCCAAGAGCCGCGTGCCCAGATCGAGCCGGTGATCAGCACCGCCACGCCGAAGATCAGGCTCATGTGGATGGCGACATAGGAGCGCAGGTCCCAGCGCTGATCGCGTGTGCGCAGATGTGCGATCGCGCACAGGCCACCGATAATGAAACCGCACAGCGTCACGATCGCAAGCGGCACATGCAGATAGAAGATCTTCTGCAGGAAGCCTTCTTCGGCTTCGATCGGTGCGTAGAAGAAGACCAAGCTGAGCGACACGCAAAACGCGACGATCGTGGCGATGGAAAGGGCGCGAAGTGAAGGGCGGCGCATGGTGGGCGTGGTTCTCAATCCTCCAGGAGGAAGTCGAACACGGCGTAGGCGATGAGGCCGAACACAAGATCATAGAGCGCGAGCGTTCCAAGCCACCTGATTGGGATCCCGCCCACCCCGCCGGGACGCACGGTCTCCAGTAGCGGGGCCGTGGCGCGCGCGCAGCCGATCACGATCGGCACCAGCAGGGGTAGCGCCAGCAGTGGTCCGAGTAGGTCGCGGGCACGCGTGCGCACCGCCAGCGCGGCCACAAGTGTGCCGATCGCCGCGACGCCGATGTCGCCGAGCGCAAGCGGCGCGAGCAGGCCGGGCAGCGCCTGGCCCAAGGGCGGGCCGAGCAATAGCAGTCCGAACGCCGGCACCGCGATCAGCTCGAGCACGAGCAGGTAGGCGAGCAGCGCGGTCGCCTTGGCGATCAGCAGCGCGGTGCGGTCGACGGGCGCCAGTAGGAAGCCGTCGAAGCCGCCTTGATCTGCATCGGCGACGAACAGACGATTGATACCGAGCATTGCCGCGAACAGCAGCGTTACCCACAGGATGCCGGCTGCCTCCTGACCGCTGACGGTGTCTTGGTTTAGCGCGAAGTGGAAGACCACGAACGTGGTCACCGCAAAAAGCGACATGCCTGGGATCGACTCCAGCGTGCGCAGCTCCACCAGGAGCTCCTTGCGCAGGAGGGCGATGAGCACCTTTGCTGTTTGGGGCGGTGCATGCACCGCCCCGCCCGACGGCGCATGCGCCGTCGGGGACATCGCCGCATGCGGCGATGTCTTCCCCGGTGCGCTCATCGGTACAACTCCGCCACTGCGTCTGTGCTCACGCCCGTGGCGTCCGCCAGCAAAGCGACGCGGCCCGCGCGCAACCCGAGCACGATGTCGGATTCGGCCAGTCCTCTGCTCGGGTCGTGACTGCTCACCACGCGAGTGCGGGGGTGGGTGGGACTCGATCTGCCGATCAGTGGCTCGACCAGCTCGATCGCGGCCGGGTCCAGATTGGCGTAGGGCTCGTCAAGCAAGAGCAATTGCGGATTGTGCAGTGTTGCGCGTGCTACGGCCACGCGCTGCACCATCCCGCGCGAAAGCGTCCTGACCGGCTCATCGGCCCTGCTCGTCATCGAGACCGCGGCAAGCTGCTGCTCGACGCGTTCTTCATCGAGGTTGTGCAGGCTGGCGTGGTAGCGCAGGTTCTCGCGCGCGGTCAGCTCGCGGTACAGCAGCGGCTCGTGGCCGAGCAGGCCGATGCGTCCGCGTACCTGCCATCCATCGTCCGGCAGTTGCATGCCCAGCACCGTGACTTTGCCCGAGTGGGGTCGCAGCAGTGTCGCCAGCACGCGCAGCAGCGTCGTCTTGCCGGCTCCGTTGGGGCCGAACACAACCAGCGTTTGTCCCTTCTCGAGCGTCAGCGTCACATCGTCGAGCGCCGCACGTTCGCCGTAGTTGCGTGTCAGGCCGTCGAGCTCGACGGCCGCCACAACATCCTCGGCGGTCGTCCCGCCTGCCGTCTGGACTTCGATGTCCCCCACGCGCAGGCTCAGACTGTGGAGAAGCGCTGCTCGTACTCGCTCTGGGCCCGCGCGATCAGCTCGCGCACGTCCTGCTCACCTGCCCGCCCCCCGTCATGGGGGGTGCCCTCTGGGGTACGCCCCTCGCGCAGCAGCTCCACCGGGTCGGGGTCGCCGTTCACAATCCCCTCGAAGAACTGCTTGCGGTCCTGATAGGTGGGCAAGGTGCCCTTGGCCCAACCGCGCACCTCGTTGAGCAGGACCGCGAGTTGCGCATAGGGCTCGCCGAACTGCTCTGAGATCTCGCGCTTGATGCGCTTGGCCAGGGCGGGCGAGGCGCCCGCAGTGGAGATCGCGATCGCGAGCGGGCCTGTGCGCACGATCGCCGGCAGGATGAAGTTGCACAGCGGCGGCACGTCCACGACGTTGACAAGCATTGCGCGCTGCTCCGCGTCGTCGTATACGGCGATGTTCACGTCCGTGTCATTGGTGGCGGCGATCACCATGAATACGCCCTCCAGATCCTGCGCTCCGGCGTAGGCACGCTGCTCCCAGCGGATCGAGCCCTCGGCCGCGTATTGGGCCAGAGCCGGCTCTGCCTCCGGGGCAATCAGCGTGACATCGCCGTCGCAGGCCAGCAACCCCTCGACCTTCTCCAAGCCGATCTCGCCTCCGCCGACGACCAGGCTGCGCCTGCCTTTCAGCTTCAGGCAGGCGATGTAGAAGGGCGTGGAGAGCATGTCCGCGACGCAGCTCTGGTCGCAGATCCCCTTGCGCAGTTGGCAGACGCACTCCTTGCCTGCATAGGCCTGGGCTGGCATGGCTACAGGTTAGAGGCTCATGGTCGGTCGGAACCCGAAGTGGGCGCACTGCGGCCCCGCCCGGGCACCGGCTTCGGGAGAAATCCCGATATCTGGTATCTTGCCCCGCCCAGATGACGCCGCCGAGGGGGATGTGAAGCATGAACCGGCCGCTGAGCCAAGCCGCTCGCCATATCGGAGCGTTGGCATGCCGCACGCCGCTCGCCCTCGTGGTGGTCGCATCGCTGGGTTCCTGTCTGTTCGTGCCCATTGCGAGTGCGGCCGAAGGATCTGAAGGCGGCAGGATCTCGGGCGTCGTCACCAGTGCATCTACGAAAGCGCCGCTCGAAGGAATCCAGGTGTGCGCAGAGCTGCCCGAATGGGATTCCTCCCGCCAGATCAACCGGACCTGCGCCGAGACGGATTCGAACGGCACGTACACGATCGAAGGGCTTATCCCCGGCGAAGGCTTTCCGCCAGGCGGCTATGAAGTGGAATTCACCAGCGGTCTCGACTACCTGCCGCAGTTCTACAGCGGCGGGCACGAACGAACGCAGGCTACCCTGCTGCCGATCGTCGCCGGCTCCAGCTTCTCCGGGATCGACGCAGAAATGGAAGAAGGGGGCTATATCAGCGGCACGCTGACGAGTGCGATAACCCACGCCCCGATCGTCGGAGCGCAAGCGTGCGCGAGCGGTTTTGTGCTCAGCTACGTATGTACGACGACCAACGCTGAGGGCGAATACACGATTCCGCGACTTATGAGTGGCGAATATGCGGTCTCGTTCAGCGCGAGCGAAGGCGAAGTGGAATACATAAGCCAGCTGTACGGCGGAAAGCAATCCCCCGACGAAGTCAAGGTGCCGGTCGCCGCCCCGAGCAAAACCTCCGGGATCGATGCGGAACTCGATGCGTACGGACGGATCGCGGGGACCGTAACGGACGCGCAGACGGGGCTGCCGATTGAAGGGGTAGAAGTCTGTTTGAGCCAGGACGGCAGCTGCGAACGGACCAACGCCGCCGGCGACTACCGATTCGCCAAACTCACCGCCGGTGAATACGCGCTCAGCTTCGATGCGTACCGTCTCAACGAAAAAAGCGCCACCAATTATCTCAGTCAGCTAGAAGGCTCTGAATACTTGCGCCAGGAAGATCGCAAGGCGATGAACCCGCAGGCCAACCACGTGCAGGTCACGATGGCGGGTGTCGCGACGATCGACGACCAGCTCGAAGAGGGCGGTCGGATCAGTGGCTCGATGTTCGACGCGTCTACTCACGAACCCGCCGGCTCGTGGCCGTGCGCCGAAGACCTCTCCTCGGTGGATCCGGAACTGACAAAGATCTGCCCGGTGTCGATGTCGGGCAATCACTACATGATCTCCGAACTGCCTCCGGGCGAGTACCGCGTCGCTTTTGGAAATGGTCTGCCCGCCTACTACTACAAGCAGTACTACCACGACAAGGACTCGGAGTCTGAAGCGCAGGCGATTCAGGTTCTCGCGGGCGGCGATGTCACCGGAATAGACGCCGACCTGACCGCAAACCCGGATCCCTGGGAAGGCGCGATCGGTGGGACTGTGACCGACGTCGGCGGAACGGGGCCGGAAGGGATCGAAGTGTGCGCCTACACGAAGGGCAGCGAAGGCCTCTTTGGCGTATGCGCGACCACCGGCGCGGGCGGCGAATATCTGATCTCGGGACTGGGCAACGGTGAATACGAAGTCGAATTCTTTGCGCCCCCCAGCGGGGGTGACTATCTCTCCCGGTACTACGGTGGCAAGGGAGGGCCGGGGGAAGCGAAGCCCGTGACCGTTGTGTGGGGCAGCATCACACCCGGCGTCAACGCACAGCTACAGCTCGGCGGTCGGATCTCCGGCTCGGTGCACGATTCCCAGACAGGTGCGGCGCTCGAAGATATCCTCGTATGCGCGCTCGCGACTGAAGCCGAATATCCCGGCTGTACGGTCACCGGGTCCGGCGGCGAATACACGACTCCTGCCCTCCCTGGCGGCGAATACGTCGTGGGGTTCGCCGATCCGCACGTGTACCTGACCCAGTACTACGACGGCGTCTCTTCGATATCGCAGGCGGATCCGGCGAAGGTGAGCGCCGGCGAAACCACGTCCGGAATAGGCGCGTCGATGCAGTCTCTTCGCACGATCCCGCTCGCGAACACGACTCAGCCTGTCCTGTCGGGCGAAGCATTTCCCGCGGGTACCCTGTGGTGCGCCGCCGGCCTGTGGACAGGCAGCGATTGGGCTTTCGCGTACAGGTGGCTGCGCGATGGCTCCCCGATCGCAGGCGCGGAAGCGAGCAGCTACGAAGTCCCCGTCGGCGATGCGGGAGCCGAGATCGCGTGCGAAGTCAGGGCAAGCGATGCGGGTGGCAACACCGTCGCCACGAGTAACAGCCTGACAGTCTCGGCCGGGCCGAGCAACGCGCTCGCTGCGCCGCTCGTCGCGGCTGGAGCACTGCTCGAGGCTCCCCCCGCCACAGGGCCTCCCGTGCTTGCGGGTGCTCGCTCGGATGTGCCCGCACGTGCCACCGCACGTGCCTCTCTGCCGGATCGCGCTCGTCCGCTGATCGTGGGCGGCGGCGCGATCTCGATCGCCCGCGCGCCTTGGCAGGTGGCCGTGCAGGCCGTGATATCGAAATCGGAAGGGTTGCTGTGCGGAGGATCGATCGTTGACGAGTCGCACATCCTCACGGCCGCGCATTGCGTCTTCGACTCCAAGAGCGGCCTGCCGATACCAGCTGAAGACTTCACGGTCAGCGCGGGCACAGCAGACCTCGCCACAGGCGAGGCGGGCGAACAGCAAGTCGGGGTCACCGATGTCCGTCCGCACCCCTACTACACGTATCTGCCCGACAGCGGCAAGACCAACCCCGACGACGTGGCCGTGCTCACACTCGAACGGCCGCTCGTGCTTGGAGCGAGCGTCGCGGCGATCCCACTGGTTGCCCTCGGTGCGTCGCCCGCGGAAGGGGCGCTCGCGAACCTCACTGGGTTCGGGGAGGAGAACGCGACGAGCGAAGAACTGAACGGCCGTCTCTATTCGCTGTGGATGACCGTGGGCTACAGCCGCGAATGCGGCGGCGAAGATGACGCGGTGATCCTGTGTGCGAGCTCTGCCGTGGGATCACCGTGCAACGGAGACAGCGGCAGTGGGCTCACGGTCTCAGCACCGGACTCGCTGCTCGCCGGAGTGGAGGACGATTACAGCCTGGTCTCGGGTGAGCGCTGCGCGGACAGTGCTCTGAACTCGTATGCGAACCTAGCCGCGCCGGAGATCCAGGACTTTGTGTACGGCAATGAGAGTCCACCCCGGGCGCCCCGCGGCGGCGGAGCGGAAATACGGGGGAGGACCGTGGCGGGGCAATCGCTGAGCTGCGCTGCCGGCAGCTGGAGCGAAGGCCCTCATTTCGAATACGCGTTCCTCGACGGCCAGAGTGGGCAGGTTCTACAGAGCGGGTCCTCGTCGACCTACGCACTCACAGCCGCTGATGTGGGTCGCACGATCCTCTGCGAAGTGCGTGCGGTCAACGCGGGCGGCACGGGCGTCGGGCGAACGCCGCCGCTGTCGCCGATCCTCGGCGCTTCGGCGCCTTCCAGTGAGGCTCCGCCATCCAGCCCGCCCAAGGTCGCCTCGGAAGAACCCGTGCCCGCGGAAACACCCGTATCTCCAGAAGAAACGCCCGCGCCGGCCAGCGTAACTCGGTGCGTGTCACTTGCCGGTTCGCGCATCTTAGTTGAGCGCTCCGGCTGGGCCCTGATCGAGCTCGCGCACTCTGGGGAGGGACGCTGCAGCGGCAAGCTGGCTCTCACTGCGAGGGGGGTAGATGGGTCAAAGGGCGCGAAGCGAGGCAGAGTGCGCGAGCTCGCTTCAGGCGACTTCACCCTCGCGGACGCACGGACGGCTACGATCAAGATCAAGCTCAGTAGGTACGGACGCGCGCTGTTCGATCGTGCCCGCGGGAGCTTTGACGCGAGCTTGACGATCCAGCAGCTCGGAACCTCGCCCGCGCGTGCGCAGACCGACGGCGTGCGGCTCGTAGAGCGTGTCGAGCGAGAGGGATGATGCGTCACCGGTCGGTGCACGTCCAGCGCGAGTGTGAGGACAGTTGACAAGCGCGCGGGTGTCGCATCTGCCGAGGCGCCACCATACGCAGGCGAGCTTGCTCGGCGTCGCCGCCTACTTGCGCAACGCCCGTGCCCCCACGCGCGCGAGGGCAATCGCGCTCTCGCGCCAAGCCCGTTCGCGGTCTGACTCGCGCGTGGAGCGCAACTTGGCCGCGCCGCGCGCCGCGCCGGCCGACAGCTCGTCATACGGGCCCCACCACAGGCCGCGCACGCCTGAGGGGTCCCAGGTGATCAGCTTCTCCTGTGCGCAAGCACGCAGCCCAGCCTCGCCGAGCGTGCGCCCCAGGCCGCTGCCGGCGGCTGCGCCCCAGGGACCGCGCGAGATCGCTGGGCTCGGCAGGTGGTCGTTGAGCCACACCATGCCCGCGTCGAGCTCGTGCGCGATGCGCATGCCGCGGTAGCGATCGGCCGTCCACACGGACGCGCCGAGGCCGTAGGGACTGTCATTGGCCAGTGCGATCGCCTCCGAGACCGAGCCGACGGTCATCACGGCCAGCACGGGTCCGCCGATCGGCTCTTGCATCAGGCGCATATCGTGTGTCACGTTGGTCAGCACCGCGGGCGCGTAGAAAGCGCCGACACTCTGTGACTCCCTCACTGCGTTCGTGCCGACGTCTCGACCATTGCCCGCTGCGCCCCCACCGTGCTCCGGCGAGCGCGCGGATGCGCGACCCACAAGGTCCTCAGGTGAGGCCGGCCCGCCGCAATGCAACGTCGCGCCCTGTGCGACGGCCTCCTCCACCAACTCGCGCACATGCGCCAGACGCCGCTCCGAGGCCAGCGGCCCGATCTGCACGCGTGGATCGCTGGGGTCGCCGACGGTCATTGCTCGCGCCCCGGAGACGAGCCGAGCAACGAGTCGCTCGGTGACCTCGGGCGCCGCGTAGATACGCTCGACTGCGCCGCGTGCCTGTCCTGCGCCGGCGCATCCCGCCCACAACGCGCCGGCTGCCGCGCGCGCGACGTGGGCATCGGCGAGCACCAGCATCGCATCCTTGCCGCCCAGCTCGACCGTCACCTCCTTCTCTTCCGAGACGCACTCGCGGGCCACCGCCCGGCCCGTCGCCGGCGAGCCGGTGAACAACAGCTTGTCCACTTGCGCACGCGCCAGCTCCAACCCGACATCGGCGCCGCCGTGGACGACGCGTACCAGGCCCTCAGGCAGGCCCGCGCGCGCGAGCACGCGGGCGATTCGCTCGGCCGCTATCGAGGCGCGCGGCGCCGGCTTGAAGACGACGCCGTTGCCGGCCAATAGCGCCCCGGCGATCTGGCCGAGCGGTTGTGCGAATGGGGCGCTGCCGGCGCCGATCACGCCGACGACGCCGTAGGGCTCATAGGCGATACGGGCGCGCTTGGTCAGCGACAGCGAGCGGTGCACGCCGACACGACGTCCCCCGAGCACGCGCGCGCCGTCGTGCGCGACCCACTTGAGCGCGTCGATCGCAACCAGCAGCTCGAGTGTCGCCACCTCTGTGCGCGGGCGTTGCTGCTCGGCGGCGATCGTCTCGCGCAGCTCGTCGAGCTCGTCCACGATCGCCTGGGCCATGCGGCGCATATAGCGTGCCCGGTCCTCGAGTCGCAAGAGCGCCCACAGCGGCTGAACCTTGGCGACCTGAGCGACCACCTCGGAAACATCTGGTTCTGTGGCGTCCACGCTCATTTGGATACTTCAAGTTTCACAAGAGGTTGCCGACAAGGGTTGTCGAACCATGTACTTCGTGACACACATTACGAGACTCGGCGGTTCGCGAGGAAGGGGCGCAGCATCATGACGGGGGGCGAACACGGGACAAGGGGTCACAAGGACTCCGCAAATGGGCACAAATACCCCATAAAGGGGGACCCCCAACAAGAGGGGCAGGCAAGCAGGCGCATCGGTCATTGCGGGTGTCGATCGGGACGGTGCTGGCGCTTGCCCTGGTCGTGGGCGTGAGCGCCTGTGGCAGCTCATCCACATCCTCTGGCAAAGGCCCGATCAGCGTGCTGATGGGCACCGCTCCTGACTCGCTCGACCCTGGGCTGGGCGCGACCACGCAGTCCTATGAGGCCACCTGGATCACCTACACGGGGCTTGTCACGTACGCGCACGCCTCAGGTGAAGCCGGCGCCAAGCTGATCCCGGGCGTCGCGCAGAGCCTGCCGACCGTCACAAACGGCGGCAAGACGTATACCTTCATGCTGCGCAAAGGCCTCGTCTACTCCAACGGCGCGCCGGTCAAGGCATCGGACTTCGCCTATGCGGTCGAGCGTGCGATTAAGCTCGGCTGGGGCAGTGAGAGTTTTCTCACGGAAAACATCGCCGGCGCCGAAGAATTCCAGAAGGGCAACGCCGCCTCGATCTCCGGTATCCAGAGCGACGACGCCACGGGCAGGATCACGATCCAGCTGGTGGCTCCCTATGGCCCATTTCTGAATGTGCTCGCTTTCCCGGCGGCCGGCCTGGTGCCGAGCGGCACGCCGATGAAAAGCCTGGGCAACGATCCGCCGCCGGGCGTCGGGCCGTATGAGATCGAGAACGTCGTGCCGAACAAGTCGTTCGCGATGGTGCTCAACCCCAATTGGTCCAAGGACGCGATCCCTGGCATTCCCGCCGGGCACGAGAACATCGACGTGAGCATCGTCTCCAACAACCAGAGCCAGGCCGAGCAGGTGCTGAACAACAGCGCTGACGTGTTCGATTACAACGACACGATTCCCCCGACGCTGATCTCGCAGATCGAAAGCCAGGCTTCCGATCGTTTCGCCAAGGAGCCGACTGTCGCAGGTCTGTACTTCTTCCTGAACACCAAAGAAGCTCCGTTCAACAATGCCAGCGCGCGCCAGGCGGTCAACTATGGGCTCAACCGCCAGGCGCTGCAGCGCCTGGACAGCGGCATGCTCCAGCCTGCCTGCTTCTTCCTGCCGGTCGGCATGCCCGGTCATCCCACGAACGCGCCCTGTCCCTATGGCGAACCGAATGCACAACCGAACCTGGCCAAGGCAAAGGAACTGGTGCGCCAAGCGGGCCTCGAGGGTGCGCCGGTGACTGTGTGGGGTGGCTCGCGTGCTCCGCACAAGGAATTCATCGACTACTACACGAGCATGCTCAACGAAATCGGCTTCAAAGCGACTGAGAAGATCGTCGCCGACGCGCAGTACTACGCAACCGTCGGCAACCTCTCGAACAAAGCGCAGACGGGCTTCCTCTCCTACAGTCAGGATTTTCCCAACCCGATCGACTTCTACCAGCTGCTTGACGCCAAATCGATTCTGCCGACCGAAAACCACAACCTCAGCCAGGTCAACGATCCGCACATCCAAAGCGAACTGGCTTCGCTTGGACCTGTGCCCTCATCGCAGCTAAGCTCGGTTGTGCCGCGCTGGCAGGCGCTGGATGAGTACACCGCCAAGCAGGCCTACCTGGCTGTGTCCGGCTACGAAGAGGTACCCAAGTTCTTCTCCAACCGGATCAACTTCGGTGCGGCGATCTTCCATCCGGTGTATGGCAACGACTGGTCTTCGCTCGAACTGAAGTAGGTGCGACGCGGCTAAAGTCCCGCGGCCCACGATGGCGATGAGTAGGTATGAGGACCCTCCTACGCAATCGCGTGGCGCTTGCGTTCGGGGCGCTGTTCGTTGCAATCGTCTTTGCCTGTCTGCTTGCACCCGTATACGCGAAACACGTTGCGCATACCGGCCCCAACGACAACCACATAACTGAGACGCTCAACGTCGGCGGCACCCTGAAGGGCACCCCCCATGGCGGGGGGCAGGCAAGCAAACAGATCGATGTCGTCTCGCCCACCGGGGTGCCGATCGGTCCGACCTGGAAAGGGCGCTTCTTCCTCGGCGCCGACTCAAACGGCCGCGACGTGGCCGTGCGGCTGCTCTACGGTGGTCGCAATTCGCTTGAGATCGCCGGCATCGCGACGCTCATAACGATGCTGCTGGCCGTCGTGTTGGGCACGCTCGCCGGGTACATGCGCGGCATCTTCGACGGCGTCCTTTCGCGTCTGTTCGACCTCGTCTGGGCCTACCCGGCCGTGCTGCTCGGCGTGGCGTTGGGCGTGGCGTTGGCTGTGGGTGGCATAGACCTCGGCCTGTTCACCTTGCATAGTGGCTCGCTGCTGCTGCCGGCGTTTGTGATCGGGATCGTCTTCTTTCCCTATGTGGCAAAGCCCTTGCGCGCCCAAGCGCTGTCGTTGCGTGAGCGCGAGTTCGTCGACGCCGCGCGTGTCCAAGGCGTGGGGCCGCTGCGCGTCATGCTCGAGGAGATCCTGCCCAACCTGACGTCGAGCATTGTCGTGTTCGTTCCGTTGATCATCGCCAACGCGATCCTGCTGGAGGCCGGACTCTCCTACCTCGGCGCCGGCGTGCAGGACCCCAACCCCTCGTGGGGCACGATGCTCTCCGACGGCATCCGCCTCATCCCGGGAGCGATCCATTTGGTGCTGGTGCCGGGGATCATGCTTGTCTTGACGGTGTTGTCGGTGAACGTCTTCGCCGACGGCGTGCGCGACGCGCTCGACCCCAAGGCGACCGTGCGGGGACGGCTGTGATGGAGGCCTCCTCCGTGCCGATCCCCGGTCTTAGCGGCGGTCTCCCCACCGGCGCGGGCGGGCCGGGCGGGTCTCCTATTTCCACCGGCGCGACGGGCTCGTCTGGTCCGCGTGTCTCCGCGGCCGCGGCTCGTCACGCCTGGCTGGCTCGCTTTATCGCGCGCCGCCTGGTCTCGCTCGTGGCGGTCCTGTTCGCGATCACCGTCTTGACCTTTTTGATCTTCCAAGCGATCCCCGACGGCGACCCTGCGCTGCGCATGGCCGGGCGCCTTGCCAGTCCGCAGCAAGTGCAGGCCGTGCGCGTGCAGTGGGGCTTTAACAAGCCGATCTACGTGCAGTACGCAAAGACGATGGAAAAGGTGCTCGACGGCAGCGTGATCTCCTATTCCCAACAGGTCAACGTCGAGCAGGAAATCGTTCGCGACCTGCCGCCGACGATCTCGCTGGCGCTCGGCGCGGGCGTCCTCTGGTTGGTCTTCGGCGTCCTTTTCGGGCTGCTCAGCGCGGTCTATGCCGGACGCTTCATCGATCGCCTGCTGAGCGTCGTGGCGCTGACCGGCATCTCGATGCCGGTGTTCTTCCTCGGCGCGATCATGCTCTACTGGCTCGGCTACAAGTGGGGGCTGTTGCCGCTCGGTGGCTATGTGCCGCTGACCGTCGATCCCTGGGGCTGGTTCACGCACATGCTGATGCCCTGGGTGGCTTTGTCGGTCGTCTCGGTCGGCGTCTACTCGCGCGTCTTGCGCGCGAACGTGCTCGACGTGATGCGCGAGGACTACGTGCGCACAGCGCGCGCCAAGGGCCTGTCGGAGCGGCGCGTGCTGATCCGCCACGTGCTGCGCAACTCGCTGATGGGGATCGTCACTCTGTGGGGCCTCGATTTTGCCTGGGTGATCGGCGGCGGCGCGATCCTCGTCGAGTCGGTCTTCAACCTAGGTGGCGTCGGCCAGTATGCCGCGCAGTCGATCGGGCGTTTGGACGTGCCACCGGTGATGGTCATCACGATGTTGGTGGCTTGCGCGGTGGTAGTGCTCAGCGCGATCGTGGACATCCTCTACGCGGTACTCGACCCGCGGGTGCGTTTGTGATGGGGGATTGGCGTTCCCTGTCTGTGAGCGGGCCAGTCTCGAAGGTCTTTGGCGTCGTAGCTCACTGTCGCGAGTTCCTGTCGACATGCAGCGGCTCCTCCACGCCCGGCGCACTGGCGTTCCTGTCGGTGTGCAGCGGCCGCCCCACATTCAGCGCGTTGGCGGGGCTGTCGTGACGGTCAGCGGCGGGGATCTGGGGCGGCCTGAGGCGCATCGGCTCGTCCACGAGCCGGCGCGCGGACAGGCCGCTGAGGGCCATGCGCAGCCCGCTGCGCATCCTGGCAAGACAGCCCGGGGCGCGCTGCTCGATGTGCGCGACTTGAGCGTGTCATTCGCCACCCGCGATGGCAACGTGCAGGCCGTAGACAGTGTGTCCTTCCAGCTCGGCAGCGGCGAGGTGCTGGCGATCGTCGGCGAGTCGGGCTCGGGCAAGTCGGTGTGCGCGATGAGCCTGATGGGCCTGACGCGTGGGCCGAACGCGACGATCTCCGGCAGCGCGATGTTTGCAGGGCGTGACCTGATCGATGCAACCGAGGCCGAGCTGCGGCGCATCAGAGGGGCGCAGCTGGCGATGGTCTTCCAGGACCCGCAGTCCTCCCTGAATCCCGTCTACCGCGTCGGCGATCAGATCATCGAGCAGATCAGGGCGCACGAACCGTTCGTCTCGCGTGCTCAGGGCCTGGCTCGCGCCGTGGCGCTGATGGAGCGGGTCGGTATTCCGCGGGCGTCTGAGCGCGTTCGCGCCTATCCCCATGAGCTCTCCGGCGGCATGCGCCAGCGCGTGATGATCGCCATGGGGTTGTCGTTGGGTGCGAAGGTGCTGCTCGCCGACGAGCCGACGACCGCGCTCGACGTAACGGTGCAGGCGCAGATCCTCGAGCAGCTCAAGCGGCTGCGCGAGCAAGAGGACTTGAGCATCGTGCTCGTCACGCACGACTTCGGTGTCGTCGCTGACATCGCCGACCGCATCGCGGTGATGCAGGCAGGCAAGATCGTCGAGCAGGGGACGGCCGCGGAGATCCTGTACGAGCCGAAGCATCCCTATACACAAGGGTTGCTGGAGGCACTGCGACCCTCCAAAAAGGCCGATGCCCCCCGCGCGCGCGGGGGGGCGGTGCTTTTGGACCTTCAAACAGCCCCCCTTCCTCAGGTAGACGAGACACGGTATGCCGAGGGTGTCGAGGCCGGACCTTCCAAAATGGCCGATGCCCCCCGCGCGCGCAGGGGTGCCTCGCTTTTGGAGATCGACAACCTGCGCGTCAACTACGCCGGACGCAGCCACCGCGACGCGTCGATCGCAGCGCTCGACGGCGTGTCGCTGACGCTCGAAGCCGGCGAGACGTTGGCAATCGTCGGTGAGTCCGGCTCTGGCAAGACGACGCTGCTGCGCTCGATGGCACGGCTGATCGAGCCGACCGACGGCGCGATCCGCCTCCAGGGCCAGGATTTGGCAGGCGCGCCACGGCGCAAGCTTGCTTCGCTGCGCAGGGAGCTAGGGGTGGTCTTCCAGGATCCGCAGGCGTCGCTGAACCCACGCAGGTGCGTTGGCGGCACGCTCGAGCGGGCGCTACGCGCTCGTGGGCTGGGCAAGGCCGAGGCGCAATGTGAGGTGGGGCAATCGCTCGAGCGAGTCGGCCTGAAGCAGGCTTACGCGACGCGCTATCCGCACGAGCTCTCCGGCGGCGAGCGTCAACGCGTGGGGATCGCGCGTGCGCTGGCGGGCGAGCCGCGACTGGTGTTGCTCGATGAGCCGGTGTCCTCGCTCGATGCTTCGATCCGTCGCGGCGTGATCGAATTGCTTGGCGAACTGCAGCAACAGCTTGGCTGCGCCTACGTGCTTGTCTCGCACGACTTCACCACCGTCGAAGCTCTGGCCGACCGGGTCGCCGTGATGCACGTCGGCAAGATCGTGGAGACAGGGAGTGCCGAGGAAGTTCTCTCAGAACCCAAGCATCCGTATACGCAGGAGCTGATCGCCGCCTGCCCGAAGATCCCCGGCCCGTCTCATCACCCATCTCCTGGCGAGGCACACGTCCCGGCTGGTCCCATCGTCTGACGGACACGCGTCTCCAGTTGTCCCGCCGACTGATAGGGCGCACGTCCCGGCTGGTCCCACTGTCTGACGGACACGCGTCTCCAGTTGTCCCGCCGACTGATAGGGCGCACGTCCCGGCTGGTCCCACTGTCTGACGGACACGCGTCTCCAGTTGTCCCGCCGACTGATAGGGCGCACGTCCCGGCTGGTCCCACTGTCTGACGGACACGCGTCCCCAGTTGTCCCACCGACTGATAGGGCACACGTCCCGATGAGTCTCACCGTCTGGCGGGGCGTGCGTCCCGACGCGTCCACCTCCTGATGGGATCTATTTACCCGGTGGCGTAGCATCGGGCGCGTGGACGACGCCACGCAGCTTCTTCGGAGCCTGATCCGTCTCGACACGGTCAACCCGCCCGGCAACGAGCGCGCGGCGATCGAGCACCTCGAGCGGATCCTCACCGACGTCGGTTTCGAGTGCGAGCTACTCGGCGCCGTGCCGGAGCGGCCAAATCTCGTGGCGCGACTGCGCTCCTCCACCGGTGGCGACGGAGCGCGGGGCTCGGGCGATGGTGGCAGCGACGGTCCCACCCTCTGTTATCTAGGCCACGTCGACACGGTGCTCGCCGACGCGAGCGAGTGGGCGCACGACCCCTGGTCTGGGGAGATCGCCGAGGGCTGCCTGTGGGGGCGCGGCTCGCTGGACATGAAGTCGCAGGTGGCTGCCGAGGTTGCCGCCGCAGCCGGACTGGCGCGAGAAGGCTGGCGGCCGGCGCGTGGCGAGCTGCTGATCGTTGCGGTCGTGGACGAGGAGACCGGCGGTGAGCTCGGCGCCAAGTGGCTCACAGAGACCCATCCCGAGAAGGTGCGCTGCGACATGCTGCTCAACGAGGGCGGCGGGCCTCATTTCGAGCTGGACGGTCAGCGCTACTACGGCGTGTGTTGCGCGGAGAAGGGTGTGTTTCGCTTCACGGTCTCGACCGACGGTGCGGCGGGGCACGCTTCGATGCCGAAGCTCGGCGAGAACGCGCTGCTGAAGCTGGGGCCGGTGCTCGATCGCTTCGCCACGCGCCAGCCGGCGCTCGCGCCGACGGCCGAGCCGCTTGCCTTCTTGCGCGGCGTGGGCGAGGACGAGTCTGATCCCGCCGCGGCGCTTGCTCGTCTGGAGCGGATCGACCCACGCCTGCTGCAGCTGTTGGAGCCGATGTTCGGTGTGAGCTTCGCGCCGACGAAGGTCTCGGCGTCGGAGAAGATCAACGTGATTCCCTCCAAAGCCGAGCTGCGCGTGGACTGCCGCGTGCCGCCGGGTCTCGGTGAAGTGGAGACGAAGCGGGCGATCGAGCAGGTGCTCGGCGGGATCGAGGGGCTGGCTCTGGAGTTCGGCGACGTAAACGGCGATTGGGTGGCTGGTCAGGCGGTGAGCGGCGCGGTGGCTGGCGGAGGCGCGGTGGCTGGCGGAGGCGCGGTGGCAGGCGGTCGCGCGGGCATTGCCCCCCCTGGGCGCGGGGGGCTGCGCATCGATTTCACTGAGCGCATAACCGGCAACCGCTCGCCGATCTCCTCGCCGCTGATGGACGCTCTCGGCGAGTGGGTCGCGGTAAACGACCCCGGCGCCAAGACGGTGCCGACGATCCTGCCCGGCTTCACCGACTCTCGCCACTTCCGCGCTGCTTTCCCCGAGTGCATTGCCTATGGCTTCTTTCCCCAGCGCCACCAGTCGCTGCTGGAAACCCAGGCGCTCATGCATGCCCCGGACGAGCGCATCGACGTGCGCGATTTGCAGTGGGCTACGGATTTTTACCGAGATCTCGCGCTAGGACTGCTCGGCTAGATGCGTTGATAGAGCAGAGGTGCCCACAATGGGTGTGCAAGCGAGCCACGGAAGGTGAGATGCAGGCAAGGATGACAATGTCTGAGGCGTGTTTGGTCGGGCCGAGCGTAGGTCGCGGCGGATTGCCTTCGCGATGCTGTGCCATCAGCGGGGTCGGGGTGTGTGAATCGTGATGGTTCTCGCAACCTCGCTCGTGACGGACATCCAGAACTGGTCCTACCAGTGGTCGAGTGTCGTGATGATCGTGTTCTTCATGGCGCTCATCTACCTGATGTGGCGCACCTTGAAAGTGATGCCGCGTGTCAAGCCGCAGCAGATCAAGCCCTCCTCCAACCAGTCGGTCGCATGGAAGGACATCGCCGGCGCGGACGAGGCCAAGGCAGAGCTGCAAGAGATCGTCGAGTTCCTGCGTGACCCCAAACAGTTCGAGAAGCTGGGCGCGAAGGTGCCCAAGGGCATCCTCTTGCACGGACCTCCAGGAACGGGAAAGACGCTGCTGGCAAAGGCCGTGGCACACGAGTCCGGCGCACAGTTCTTCGCCCAGTCGGCCGCCGCGTTCGTGGAGATGTTCGCCGGTCTCGGCGCGGCCCGCATCAGACGCCTGTTTGCGATCGCGCGCAAGCAGGAGCCGGCGATTATCTTCATCGACGAGCTCGACGCCGTCGGTGGACGGCGCGGCGCGGACTTTTCAGGGGAGAAGGACCAGACGCTCAACCAGTTGCTGGTCGAGATGGATGGCTTTGCCACGAGCGGACGCCTGGTCGTGATCGCCGCCTCCAACCTGCTCGACAAGCTCGATCCGGCACTGCTGCGGCCCGGACGCTTCGACCGCCAGATCTTCGTCACTCCCCCCGACGTGAAGGGGCGCAAGGGCGTGCTTGGGGTACACACACGCGACAAGCCGCTGGGGGATGTGGACCTTGGTCTCGTGGCGCAGCAGACGAGCGGGCTGACGGGCGCCGACTTGGCCAACATCTGCAACGAGGCGGCGATCTTCGCCGCACGGCGCGGCGGCAAGAACATCACCGGCGGGGACTTCGATGCGGCCTTGGAGCGGGTGATCGCCGGGGTGCAGTCCCACCGTGTGCTCAACGCTCACGAGAAGCGCGTCGTCGCTTTTCACGAGGCCGGGCACGCGCTCTGTGGCGAGCTCTTGCCGTCGGTCGATCGCGTGCACCGCATCTCGATCGTGCCGCGTGGGCGTGCGCTCGGTTACACGCTCAACCTGCCGGCGGAGGACCGCTACCTGAAGACGCGCGAGGAGCTGCTCGACTACATGACGGTGTTGCTGGGGGGCCGCGTGGCCGAGCAGGTGGTGTTCGGCTCGATCACCACCGGCGCATCCGACGACTTGAAGCGCGTCGCGGACATCGCGCATTCGATGGTGCACGACTATGCGATGGGCAGTGCCGGCGTCGGTCGCACACCGGATGGCGACGTGCGCCTCTCGGAGACGACGCTGCGCCTGCGCGACGAGGAGCGTCGCGAGCTGGTTGACGAGGCCCGCCGCGCCGCGCGCCGGCTGATCGTCAGTCATCGCGCCCAACTTGACGCGCTCGCAGCGGAGCTGCTGAGCAGCGAGGTGCTTGACCGCGACGCGATCGACCGCGTGATGGTGGGCGTGCCGCGTTTGGAACGCAGGCCGGGTGTGGGTCTGCGCGTCGCCGCCGCTGTTCCCGCGGACGTCCCTGCCGTCAGCGCCTACTGACTCTAGCTTGCGTGCACTCGAGCGATTCCTCGAGTTCAACAGCTTCTCGAGCTCAAGCTCTAGACTGCGGGGCGTGTTCAACCGGATCGACCACATCGGCGTCGCCGTCGAGGACATCGAGGACTCGCTTGCGCTCTATCGCGACGCCTTCGGGATGGAGGTGGCCCACCGCGAGATCGTCGAGGAGCAGGGCGTCGAGGCGGTCCTGCTCGATGTCGGCGAGAACCACGTGGAGTTGCTCGCGCCACTGGTCCCTGATACTCCGGTGGGCAAGTTCCTGGCCAAGCGCGGGGCGGGTCTGCACCATGTGGCCTACCAGGTGTCCGATATCGAGGCGACCCTCGCGGCGCTGCAAGATGCGGGTCAACCCCTGATCGACAAGGCCCCGCGTGTCGGCATTCGTGGCGCGCTGGTGGCGTTCCTAGAGCCAAAGGGCACCGCCCGAGTGCTCACCGAGCTAGTTCAACCCGTGGAGGATCACTGATGGCCCATCAACACAGACGCGTGAGTGTCGGATTCCAAGGCGGCCAGGTGCTCTCGCTGCGCGTCACCGACGAGCAGCTCGAGTCGCTCTATAAGGCGCTCGGTGACGGCGGCTGGCATGAGTTCGGAACCGAGGAAGGGCCTGTGCGGCTGTACCTCGGGCAGGTCGTCTATGTCCGCGTGGAGGATAGCGACCAGCATGTTGGCTTTGGTGTCTAGACGCCCGATGGACGGCGCTGGCCGATCGGCGATGCCGGTGATCGACAATCGGTTGCGTCCTCCCTCCCTTGTGTGCTGAAGCACACCGCGGTCGGTGCGTCCTTGTCTCGCTTGCCCCTCAAACGTCTAGGACCTTCTGATGTCTCTCGATGAGCGCCTGCTGCTCCGTCGCGCGCACCTGGGGGCACACGCCTGCGGCTGAGCGCAAAGTGGCGCGCTTCTCGCTACTCGGCGAGCACGCTGGGGTTTGGCTCGTGTTGGGGGCGGCGGAATCGCTGCGCTCGAGCGGTGAGCGGCGCTCGCGGTGGGCGCGGGCGACGGGCGCCGTTGCCGGGACGTATGCGGCCAACACGGCGCTGAAGTTGATCGTACGGCGGGTGCGGCCTGAATTGCCGGGCTTGCCGGCGCTGACGAGCACGCCGACGCGCTTCAGCTTTCCCAGCGCCCACTCCTCGACATCGTTCGCCGGGGCGCTTGCCTACAGCCGCGTGGGCTTCCCCGCGACGCCGCTGTATGCGCTTGCCGTGGGACTTGCGCTCTCGCGCTTGTATCTGGGTGTCCACTATCCCTCCGACGTGCTTGCGGGCGCGCTGCTCGGTCTGGCGATCGCCGAGGTGAGTGCTCATGCCGCGGGCGCTGCGAGCGGGACGGTCGCCGTGCAGGGGGCCGGCATTTCTGGCACGACACCCTCGAACGGGACCGGCGTCTCGAACGGAGCGACCACGACATGAGCACGCGCATCGGCATCGTCGGCCTGCCGAACGCGGGCAAGTCCTCGCTGTTCAACGCGCTGACGAAGGCGGGGGTCGAGGCCGCCAACTATCCCTTCACGACGATTGAGCCAAACGTGGCGGTCGTACCCGTTCTTGATGAGCGGCTCGTCGAGGTCTCGCAGACCGTGCGTGCCTCGGAGATCGTGTGGGACACGATCGATTTCCACGACATCGCCGGCCTCGTCGCCGGCGCACACAAAGGCGAGGGACTCGGCAACCGTTTCCTGGCAAACATCCGCGAGACCGACGCATCGTGCACGTGGTGCGAGCCCACAGCGACGAGAACGTGATCCACCCGGAGGGGCGCGTGGACCCGGCGGCCGACATCGAGACGATCGAGACCGAGTTGGTGCTGGCCGACCTCGAGCAGGCCGAACGTCGCGTCGATCGTGTCGCCAAGCAGGCCAAGGGCGGGGACCGTGTGGCGATCGCCGAGGAGGCGTGGCTGCGCGAGGTGATCGGCGAGCTGCAGGCCGGCCGGCCCGCGCGCTCTGTACCGCCGCCAGAGGACGCCCCGCACGCGCTACGCGACCTGGGTGCGCTCACCGCCAAGCCGGTGCTGTTCGTCGCCAACGTCGACGAGGGCTCAGAGGATGTGCCGGCGGCGGTCGCCGAGCACGCGGCGGCGCAGGGCGCCGGGGTGGTGGCCGTCAGCTCGCGGATCGAGTCTGAGCTGGCGGAGCTTGAGGAGGAGGAAGCGGCCTTGATGCGAGCCGAGCTCGGCGTCTCCGAATCCAGCCTGCAGCGCATCGTGCGCGGCGCTTTCTCGCTGCTGCACCTGATTGCCTTCTTCACCGCAGGCGAGGCCAAGCCGGCACAGTCCTGGCACCTGCGCGACGGCTTACGGCGTGGCACGCGGCGGGGCAGATCCACAGCGATATCCAGAAGGGCTTTGTCAGAGCCGAAGTGGTCGGCTGGCGCGAGCTGGTGGACGCCGATGGTTATGCGGGTGCGCGCGATCGCGGCACTCTGCGTCTCGAGGGTCGCGACTATGCGATGCGGGACGGGGACGTGATCACGGTGAAGTTCACGCCGTAGGGGATCTGATTCCCCTACTGATTTAGCTAGGCTGAAGGCGGACACGCTGTGTGTTCGCTCCCTTTAGGCTCACAATAGTTGATATACGGCGGCTGCGTATCCACCATAGTTATTCGGTTCAAAAAATGAATGTACGACAGGTTGTCACCTATTAGGTGCTTATGTACCGGTCTATATGAACAGGTACGCGAATCTCTGAACCGCTACTGTACTGGCACTTATCTGCCGGCGGCTTTTAGGCGCTGGACTGAGCCGCTCGGCAAGGCG
This sequence comes from uncultured Solirubrobacterales bacterium, assembly GCA_963757995.1. Classification (GTDB taxonomy): domain Bacteria; phylum Actinomycetota; class Thermoleophilia; order Solirubrobacterales; family Solirubrobacteraceae; genus Palsa-744. Next base: position 141,907 of record CAVWTS010000005.1, on the reverse strand, counting down.
ATTCATCCCGATCTCGCGTGCCATCGCCGCGCCGCGGGCGAAGTCGGTCGGTGTGTCCGGCGGGCGCCCACCTCGATCTCCACGAGCGTCGCCACGCGCTTGAACGTGCGCAGCAGCTCCGCGTTCTCGTGCAGGCTTTGCGCGACGCGTGGACGCAGCTCGCCGATGCCGCCGTCTCGTCTACACTGCCGCTCGGCCTGCTCCAGCAGCGCCTCCAGATTGCCGTGCGTGCGCAGTAGCTCGGCAGCCGTCTTCGCCCCGATCCCGGGCGCCCCGGGCAACCCGTCGGAAGGGTCGCCACGCAGGGCAATGAAATCTGGCACCTGCCCCGGCGCGATGCCATAACGATCGTGGACCTGGCTCGGTCCCAGGACGGAGCACGCCCCTCCCTTTCCCAAATCCAAAACAGCGACGTTTTTATCCACCGCCTGGTAGAGATCGCGGTCCGCAGTCAACAACAGAGCACGCCCTCCCGCCTGGGCCTCGACCCGTGCGTAGGAGCCCATCGCGTCGTCTGCCTCCAGCTCGTCGGCGTCGGCGATCGTCCAGCCAAAGCTGGCTAGCAGCTCGGGCGCGCGTCCCCATTGCTCGCGAAGCTCCGTCGGCATCGGCTCGCGGTGGGCGTGGTAAGGGGGATAGGCCTCGACGCGATAGCGAGCCTCCTCCGCACCGAAACAGGCGACCACGGCACGTGGCGGTTGCGCTTCGCTTGCTGCCAGGAGCGCATTGACGGTGCCCAACAGTGCGTTCACCGGCTTCCCATCCGGGCCCTTGATCGATTTGGGCAAAGAGAAGAAAGCGCGATACAGCAGCCAGGGAACGTCGGCGATCAAAAGCGGGGCATCCATCGCCGCGCTCCAGGCTCTATGCCCGGCCGGGACACCGCCCTGTCCGTCGACGCCGGCAGGCTTGCTCGAAGGGATGCCGGGCTGTCGGCGGCGGAGCCGCCCGTGCCGCCGACTTTCGCCGGCTGGGCGGTCGGTTCTGGCGCCGGGCTCTGCCCGCTCGCATCCGGCTCGGCGCGCGTCCCTTTCGTGCCCTTCACGCTGAAGTAGGCCCAAGTCGAATAAAGCCCAAGGCGCGCCTCCAGTTCTGGCCCGCTTACAAGCGTGCGCCCTCTCGAGCCGAGCACGTAGGCTGAGACGATCCGTGGGGACACGCCGCGCTTTAGCACCTCGATGCCGGTGAACATCCCCTTGACGAGCCCTCTCAACCGCGAGCTCGCCGAGGTGAAGCTCATCGTTGTAGTCCAATGGCGCAGCGGCCCGGCTTCGTAGGGATCGGCCACGCTCACGAGCCAAGGCTCCGGTTCGGCCCCGGGAAAGGCGTTCTGCACGCTCTCGGTCTGCCCGCCTGAGCCGGCAAAGAAATAGGTGACCGCGGGCTTTCCGGCATAGGTGACGACCTGCCCTGCCGTGGCGGCGACGGCCGAGTTGGTGCGCGAGGTTTCCGCGGTCTTGCCTAGGTACACCTGTGAGCGATCGTCGGAGTACACGTCGAACTTCGAGCCGCCCGCGTCGGAGGTGATCGCATAGGTACGGCTGGCGACGGCCTGTGCCTCCAGCGCCGCCGTCGGCCAGCTGGCCGACATCTCCGCCGAGACGACGCCGCGCACGTAGGTTTCAAGCGGAATGTTCTTGACCTTCGAGCCGACCAACACCTTGACGACGGTGTTCGCCGGTGCGGTCCGAGCGCGGTCCCCGTGTAGTAGTGCGCCAAGATCGCGCTGTAGGTCCAGCCGTGTTCGGCAAGACCGAGCGCCCCGTCCTGGCTCATCCCGACGCCGTGACCGTCGCCCGCGCCGTCGATCACCAGACGCTGCGGAGGCGCTTGCAGATGACGCGCACACGCACAACATGAGACACGCGAGCGCGATCAGGGTAAAGCGTCGGATGGCACACTGCACCTAAGTCGAATCGGACAGATCTTCATCGAGCATGAATCCCGCAAGCGAGAGGAACCTCACATGATGGGCGAGCAGGCGGTACTTGACCAGGTCCGCAAGGATCTATACATAGGCGGGCAGTGGCGCCCGGCCAGCGGGGGAAACAAGCTCAGCGTCGAGGATCCTTCAACGGGCCTGCCGCTCGCCGAGGTAGCCGATGCGACCCCTGAGGATGCGCTCGCCGCGCTGACGGCCGCAGCCGATGCGCAGCCCGCGTGGGCCGCCACCGCCCCGCGCGAGCGTGGCGAGATTCTGCGCCGCGCCTACGAGCTGCTGCTGGCCCGCGTGGACGAGCTCGCGATGGTGATGACGCTGGAGATGGGCAAGGCGCTCGCCGAATCCAAGGCCGAGATCAACTACGCCGCGGAGTTCCTGCGCTGGTTCTCCGAGGAGGCGGTGCGTATCCACGGCCGCTACATGACCAACACGACGGGGCAAGGACGCATCCTCACGATGCGCCAACCAGTCGGCCCGTGCGTGTTCGTGACGCCCTGGAACTTCCCGACGGCGATGGGCACGCGCAAGATCGCCCCGGCGATCGCAGCGGGCTGCACGATGGTTGTCAAGCCGGCGCAACAGACGCCTTTGTCGATGCTCGCGCTGGCGGGTGTACTGGCCGAGGCGGGCCTGCCCGACGGCGTGCTCAACGTCATTACCGCGCACCACTCGGGCGCCGTGATCGAACCGTTGCTGAAGGACAAGCGCACGCGCAAGCTGTCTTTCACCGGCTCCACCGAGGTGGGCCGCAAGCTGATCGAGCAGTCGGCCGATCAGGTCCTGCGCGTCTCGATGGAGCTGGGTGGCAACGCCCCGTTCGTGGTGTTCGAGGACGCCGATCTGGACGCCGCGGTTGAGGGCGCCCTGATCGCGAAGTTGCGCAACGTCGGCGAGGCGTGCACGGCGGCTAACCGCTTCCATGTGCACGAGTCGCTGGCCGAGGAGTTCGCCAAGCGCATGGCCGAGCGCATGAGAAAGTTGAAGGTAGGCCGCGGACCGAGCCGGATGTGGACATCGGCCCGCTGATCGACGATCGCCAGCGCGGAATCGTCGAGGAGCTGGTGCAGGATGCCGTGCAAAAGGGCGCCAAGATCTTGTGCGGCGGTGAGCGGCTGGCCGGCCCCTCGCACCCAAGCGGATCTACCACGACCGGAGCCTCGCCCTCCACGACCGGAGCCTCGTCCTCCGGGGGAGGAACACCCGCCGCGGGGGGCTACTTCTTCGCGCCTACCGTGCTTGACGGGGTGCCCTCCGACGCGCGCATCTTGCGCGAGGAGGTGTTCGGGCCCGTCGCTCCCGTGAGCACTTTCTCCACCGAGGAGCAGGCGATCGAGGCCGCCAATGCCACGGAGTACGGCCTCGTGGCCTATATCTATACGCGTGATCTGGCTCGCACCCTCCGGGTCTCAGAGGCGATCGAGGCTGGCATGGTAGGCGTCAACCAGGGCATCGTCTCCAATCCAGCGGCCCCCTTCGGGGGCGTAAAGCAGTCGGGCTTCGGCCGCGAGGGCGGTTTCGAGGGCATCGGCGAGTACTTGGAGACGAAGTACGTAGCGCTCAACGTTTGACTGATGGTCCGTCCGATGTTCGCAATCGTCTGGGAGCGATCATCTAACGTTCCGCTCTGGCGAATTCAGCGCTGAAAATTTGCACTGATTCACGTAGCCCGATTACGGGTAGCTCAAGCGGGCTGGCCAAACAGCCGAATAGACGAACAGCGAAGAAACGGAGTGCTTTTCGTGCGTGGAGTCACAAAGGTTGGCTTGCAGCGATCCGTCCCACGCCGGGGCGCGCCGACGCACGGCCTTACAACCGAAGATTCTGCCGGCCTCCAGCGGGGTCGAGGCGGCATCCCAGTCGCACAAGCTGCGCGCGCTGCTCGGCGGCTCGACAGAGGAGCAGACTCGCCGTGAGGAGGGCGTCGCCCGCGCGACGAGCACCGAGGCTGTGCGCCGACGTCAGCGCCCGCCGCGCTACAGGGCGCCGCTGGCGCTGCTGCTGGCCGCTGCCGCGATCGTCGCGCTGATCGTGGGCGGTCGAGCGCTGACCGTAATCGGCGCGCTCGTGCTCGCGCTGCTTGCCGGCGTTTGGGGTTGGCTGTTGGGCGAGGACCGTCGCAAAGCGTTGCGCGTGGAGATCGACGAGCGTAACGACGATCTGCGCCGCGCCCTCTCAGAGCTCGAGATCGCCCAGGCCGAGACTGTCCGGCGCCTGTCGATGGCCGTCGAGTTTCGCGACGAGGACACCGGCGCTCACATCGAGCGCATCGGACGCTTCTCTACGTTGCTCGCCGAAGCGATCGGAATGAACCCGGACTTCTGCAGGCGGATCGGCTACGCCGCGCCGCTGCACGATGTGGGCAAGGTCGCGATCCCCGACGCAATCCTCTTGAAGCCGGGCCAGCTCACTGCCGAGGAGCGCGCGATCGTGGAGACGCACGCCGAGGAGGGGCACCGTCTGCTGCGTGGTTCTTCCTCCTCGATCCTCGATATGGGCGCGACAATCGCGCTGTCTCACCACGAGCGCTGGGATGGAGGTGGCTACCCACGCGGGCTCGCCGCCGAGAACATCCCGATCGAGGGACGCATCGTGGCAATCGCAGACGTCTTCGATGCGCTTACCTCTCACCGCGTCTATCGCAAGGCATTCTCTGTCGAGAAGGCGGTCGAGATGATGCTCGACCAGGCCGACCGTCATTTCGACCCTGTGCTGCTGCATAAGTTCATGGAGGTGCTCGACTCCTCCGGCGCCGATGCGCGCACGCGCAGCCGCTCCGACCCTAGCTCGCTGGTTGCGGCGGCGCTTGAGATCTACACCGACGCGATGCGCCTCGGTGACGCCGAGCTTGCCGAGGAGGCGATCGCGCAGGCAATCGAGGACGGTATCGACCCTGCCGCTCCTCAAGGACGAGGTGGTGGAGCCGGCGATGCGCGAGATCGAGCGTCTGCGCGAGTCGGGCGAGATCGATCTCGACACCGAGCACCGCGCCGACGCGATCACTCGCCGCGTGATGGCGACGATGAATCGCTACATGCTGGCTCGCGGGTAGCCCTTCCCAGCATCGGCCTGCACTGCCTTATCGGAGCCTGTTTGACCGCGGTGTCGTTGCTCTCCAAAAGGCGATGCCCCCCGCGCGCGCGGGGGGCATCGCCCTTTTTAGACCACCTGGACCAAATACCTTCCGCACTCGCAGATAGGCTTCCGCTCAATGCCACAAAACGTAATCGTCACCGGCGGCGCCGGCTTCATCGGCTCGCACCTCACCGACGCGCTGCTTGCCGCCGGCAACGAGGTGACCGTGATCGACGACCTGTCCTCCGGCAGCACCGAGAAGGTGCCCGCCGGCGCGACGCTGCGCAAGCTCGACATCGTCGATCGTGTAGCGCTCGACGCGGTGTTCGAGGATGTCAAGCCCAGCGCCGTCTACCACCTGGCAGCGCAGGCTTCGGTTACAGCGTCGGTTGCCGATCCCGGCCGCGACTGCTCGGTCAATGTGCTCGGCACGCTCAACGTCATCGACGCCGCCACCAAGCTCGGTGCGCCGCTGTCGTTTACTTCAACCGGCGGGGCGCTGTACGGCGATGACGCGCCGCTACCCACGCCCGAGGGGCGCATCCCCGCGCCCCTGGCTCCCTACGGCGCGTCCAAGTGGGCTGCCGAGGCATACGTCAACACTTGGTCGCTATCCGCCGGCGTGCCCCACGCTGTTTGTCGTCTGGGCAACGTCTACGGTCCCCGCCAGAGCCCACACGGCGAGGCTGGGGTGGTCGCGATCTTCTCCGAGCACCTACATACAGGCAAGGCGCCGAAGATGTTTGGCCACGGCACGCCTACGCGCGACTACGTACACGTCGCCGATGTCGTCGGTCGCGCTGATCGCCGCCAACGGCAATCGCGGCACGTTCAACGTGGCCACCGGCGTAGAGACCGACGTGTTGACGCTGTGGAATGTGCTCAAGGCGGCCGCCGGTTCGGACGTCGAGCCGGAGCTTGCCGAGCTGCGTCCGGGTGAGCTCAAGCGCAGCTGCTTGGACACGAGCCATACCGCGAGCGTGCTGGGCTGGCGCGCGCAGGTGCCGGTCGAGCAGGGCCTGCGCGAGACCTACGCCGCGCTCGTGGAGGAATTCGAGCGCGCCGCGGCCTGAGAGCTGACTCGACCGAGGGAGCCGCGGATAAGTACTTGGCAGTCGCGACCCGGTCTGAGTGACCGCGACCGGCCTGAGTGACCCAGCAGTGGCTGCGCGTGAGCCGGTAGCATCGGGTTTCGCGGCCAGATAGCTCAGTTGGTAGAGCACACGACTGAAAATCGTGGTGTCCCCGGTTCGAGTCCGGGTCTGGCCATAACCCCCAAACCCGCATGAGCTGGGTTTCTAGAAGAAGGCTAGCTGCGCCCAGAATGAGTAGATCAACCGGGCTGCGCTAGGCGTCGCGTCTGGTGAGAGCTTCCGACCCGCGTGCCCCCGGACGATGGCGTATACGGGATCCAGAGGTACCGAGGACGGCTGATTTATCGCGGCTCGAGGACGTGCCGGTGAAATGACGGTTGCGCCCTCCGCTAGCCGTGCCGCTGATCACGGTTGACCCGCTAATCACGGTTGACGATAGGGAGGGAATCGATGACGCCCGCGATCTCGAACAGACGCAACACCTGCCCATCGCCCGGCGCCACGAAGAAGTCATACCCGTGCTCGCGGCATAGCTGCTGGGCATGGAGCACCACCTGCAAGCCGCTTGAGTCCATGAATGTCAGTCGGCTCAGATCGAGCGAGATGCCTTTCAGACCGTCGCCGCATAGCCGCGTGATCATGGACTCGAGACCTGGGGCCTCCGCGAGGTCCAGCTCGCCGCTCAGAGCCAGGGTGTGGTGAGCGTCGCACACGCTGTCTTGGACTTCGAATTGGGGCCGCGTCCATTGCGGCGTCAAGTTTCCGTCAGTGTGTTCTGCTGAGATGGCCATCGCGAATCCCCGCACGTCGTTGGCGTGTGAGGCAGTCCAAACGGGCACCCGTGTTGCCGTGAGTCCTACCGCTGAAGCACCGTCCACCAGAGCCTTTGGACTCCCGGAGGCCAGCCAATCCTAGCAAGCGGGTGCTGGGGGCGCTAGGGCCCGATACCTCGTCGCTATGGGCAGCCGACCGGGGCTCGCCTTCGGTCGCAAACGTCCGTGTCGGCAGCGTGAACCAGACCGTCTTGCCGTTCGTTGATGGGACCGTTCCCCAGGTGTCTGAGAGCTCTTGGACGATGCGGAGTCCTCGCCCGGATCGCTCGTGTGTAGTGGGGGATCGCAGCGTGGGTTGACCTTGCCCGCTGTCGCTCACCTCGATCCGGATATCGCGTTGCGAGCAGTGGATCGCGAGCTCGAAGTCGCTGTGTGCGTGGCGTATTGAGTTGGTGGCGAGCTCGGATGTCATCAGCTCGGCGGCTTCTACCGTCTCGCGCGGCTGCCCGCGCAGGACATCCCTGACGAAATGGCGGGCGGCGCTGACGGACTTGGCCTCACAGCGAAATCGGCGGGAGCTGGTCACGATTCGATCACGAGCACGCTCGAGAGGCCTGTGGTCTCGAGGACGCGCCGGATAATTGGGGAGGGGTTCCGTACAGACACACTGTTTATTTGCGTTGAGGCGCTGATCAGTACCGCGATCCCGGCGCTGTCCATGAATCGCAGGCCCGCGAGATCGAAGATCAGCCGCTGAGGGTGGTGCGCTGTGATCGCCGCCATCTTCTCTTGTAGCGATGCTGCGTTTGAGCTGTCAAGCTCCCCCGAGAGGATCACGATCTGTGCCCCCGTTGGATCGAGTTGCGTGTTGATCTCAACGGTCGTTGTGAGCTCCTCCTCTAGCTCTTCCATCGGATACCCACTATCGCCGTATCGTCGCGGTGCTCCTCTGACGTGAGGTCGTTTGCGAGCTTTGCCATCAAATCCTCAAGGGAAAGCCGTTGGCTAGTGGCCGCGTCTCGCAAGCGCTCGAAGCCGGCGTCGAGCATCTCACCGCGCCGCTCTACCAAACCGTCAGTAAACGCTATCAACGTCGAATTGGGTTCCACGGACACCGTCGTCTCGTGATAGGGCAAGTCGCGCACCACGCCGATCGGCACATTCACCTCAATCTGGACAAACCGTCCCTCGGAATCCGCGCCGTCGATTAGCAGCGGCGCGATGTGGCCGGCGCTGGCCAGGGTCAGCCGATAGTTCCCAACGTCGACCAGCATGCAGAGCATCGTCGCAAAATAATCGTGAGGTGCGCTGTTGACGAAGTCCGAGAGCTTGGCGAGCACCGAGGACGGACTGTGGTTCTGTGCCGCGTATGCGAGCGCCGCGTGGCGTAGCGAGGCCATCGTCGTTGCGGCCCTGAGTCCATGCCCTGAGACGTCCCCGATCATGGCCAGTACCTGGCCCTCCCCGGCCGCGAGGATGTCATACCAGTCGCCGCCCACGTCGATACCTGAGGCGGCCGGGACGTAGCGCGCGCCGACCTGTAGTCCAGCGAACTCAGGTAGCGCGTCAGGTAGCAACGCGTGCTGGAGGGTTTGGGCGATGCTGCGCTGTTCGGTGTACATCTCCCGGTTCTCCTCAGCTACCCGGTCGAGAACGCCGACGAGCTGCTCGGCGTAGAGTCGCCGCCGCGTCAAGCGATCGGTCATCAACGCCGCGGTCAGTGTGATCAGTACGCCGGCGATACCGATGATCCAGGGAAGGTTCTGAAAGAACGCGCCGCCAAGCGAGCCGTTCGGAGTGACCACCACCGTGAATGCGTTGTCGCCGAACGGCACGACATCTGACGCTTGGCGACCCCTGACGGGGAAATGCTGCATATTTGTAACCAGCAGATCGCCATAACGATGCGAATGGCCAAGGTACAGGGCGTAGTTGAGGTCCGAGAACGCGGAGTCACTCGATAGCCTGGATCGTCTGTCCTTGGGAAGCGGGCTTTCCGCATAGACCGCGAAGCCACGCTTCAGGCCCGGCGTGCTGTACTCGTAGCCAAGGCTCGCGTTGGCGGTGCCCAGGACCCCGGTTACGTCCAGCAGCTTGGTATGCGCTGCCTGCCCAAACAGCGCGCGAGCCAGCTGCTGCGACGACGTCAACGCCGGAGCGCTGCCCATCACCAGGGACGGCGCCAGGGTAGAAGTGCCCAAGGGCCACAGTGACGCTGAGCTGAACTGGCGTCCCGGACCGACATACGAAGACATGAACGCACGGAATCTCTGAGGGTCCCCGCCAGTCGCATCGGCCAGCTCGGCCGCCGACGCCAGCGGCGTCTGGATCGACGGGACCGCCGCCGTCAAGACCAACCCCAGCTCGCGCGCACGCAGACCCAAGAGGCGACTCTCGTTACGGTCATACAGCCACAAAGACGTCAACGACAGCGCCGCGGTCACAGCCAATCCCACCAGCAATGCGAGGGCAGCCGCCCGCGATGGCCGCCACCGCCCCGCAGGGATCGACAGCTCCGCGGAAGACGCAGGGTCCTGCTCGACTCGCTCGCCCGCCGAGTCATAGCGGGAGCTAGTCGTCATCGTCGAAACGGCGCCGCTACTCATCCCAAGCGTCTCCCCCGAGCCCATAGCCGCTACCAAGCTTATGCGACACCTCAACCGAGCGGCGACGCGGTTGTGCCGTCAGTCTGGCTTAAGGTGTCCAAAAGCTGACTACGGGCTTCTTGCCCGTGACACAGATAGCTCGTTGGGGGAGAATGTTGCCCTTGCGGTCAATGCAAGCCGCTGTTGATGCCCGAGAAGTCTCTGCTCGTACTCAATCGCAGTGAGCGTCGGTTGCAGTTTATTCGCCGTGGACATAGGGTAGCTCGCCGGTATGAAACGGCTTCTCATGCGCTCGGCCCTCGCGTTGCTAGTTCTGATCGCTGGGCTTGTTCTCGACTCGCTTGGCGTGTCCGCCGGTGCCATTATCGCCGTTGTGGGTCTGGTTGCGCTCTTTGTCGTTAACCTGATCGCACCCTGGCCGTGGCAACAGGGATGGCGCGACTGAGGCGAGGAGCGTGTACGTTTCGCGCATGAGCGACGGGACGCTCGCACGGAGCTACGGCAAGGTCTTCAACGAGGTTGCGGTCGAGTACGACCGTAACCGGCCGGCCTACCCCGATGCGCTCCTCGACCAAGCATGCGAGGTGGCAGGTATCAAGGCTGGCGATCGGGTGCTTGAGATCGGGTGCGGGACCGGCCAGCTGACGCGCAGTCTCCTCGCGCGAGGGCTGCGCGTGACCGCGCTCGAGCCTGGGGATCAACTGATCCTCCTCGCCGAGGAGAACCTGAAAGATGCAGGCGATGTGGAGTTCGTCCACGCGCGGTTTGAGGACATGCAGCTGTCTCGCGAGAGCTACGAGGCGGTGTTCTCGGCGTCCGCGATCCACTGGGTTGACCCGGATCTAGGCTGGCGGAAGATCGCCGACGCGCTTGTTCCCCACGGGACGCTCGCCCTAATCCAGTACTTCGGCCTTCAAGAGCAGCGCAGCGTCGATGATCAGGAGGCTCTACTGTCGGCCTTGCGTAGGCGTGCGGGGGAGATCGCGGCGACCTGGCCCACCTACCGTGACCTCGATTGCACGATTTGCGGTGTACAGGAGCGTCGTCACAACGTCGCCGAGGCGTGGGCCTGGCTGGGCAGCTACGACATAGGACGCGACTACGCAGCCGATCTCTTCGAGGATCTACAGTTCGCAACCGTGCCAACTCTGATCGAGCACACCGCCGATGAGCTCAATGCTCTGCTTGGCACGATGTCATTCTGGGCACGACTCTCACCCGAGCAGCGTGACGCCCTCGTGAACGAGAATCGTGCTCTCCACGAGCGCTTGGGGCGGTCGATCCGGGCGAGCACGCTCGCGGCACTGCTCACGGCGCGACGCAGTGCTCCCGCGCCTCAACGTTAAGGACGGTGGTCTCCGGGCCGCAGGCCCCGCACCGTACACCTCGTCTCCAAACAGTCATTGACAAAGCGAGCCGCGCATGATAAGAATGGACATGTACTTTTGTCCTTTGCTTGGCGAGGGAGGAAGCAGGTAGTAGAGCGTGGTGCGTGAGGCCGGCCCCAGCCGGTCCCTCGTGCCCGATCGGTTTGCTTGGCTGGGGGAGGCGGGGTTTGTACGTGTGGTGAGAGAGTGAGCTGATGTCTTGGCTACGCCTGGAAGCATGGTCTCGCAAGGTTCGCTTGCAATGCACTCGCCGAGTACACGACGTGAGCGCTTGGAGCGCGAGCGTCTATTTGCGGCGACGATCGAGGAGACGCGCGAACATGGGTATGGACGGTCAAGCGTTGCGGAGGTGGCGGCTCGCGCCGGACTCTCACCCGCCTGCTTCCAGGCGCACTTTCCCGGCGTCGAGCAGTGCCTGCTGCAGGCACTGCATTCGCTTGCGCTGCAGGCTCACGCTCACGTCATCTCTGCCTACTACGCCCCGCACGCTCCACGCGAAGGGGGGGCCTTCGAGGAGCCGGCGACGGCCGCACAGCAACTGCTCGAACGGGTGCTCGCTTGCCTTGTGCCAATCGCCGCGGCCACGGGCGACGGCCCGCAGAGGGACCTATAAGTCCGTGTTCTTACAGGTGGCAGCTTGGTATGCTCGCACGACAGAAATCAACCCCCTCGGCGAACTCGGATCGGCGAATCGGGGTCTGGGAGATGCATCGGGGAACCGGAGCCTGAGAGATGCCAGCTAGAAAGCCAAACAGCGGCCCGCGGCCCGCGATTCCCGGCAAGCTTGCTCCTGGCATGCGACTGCCGCGCGAGCTGGTCGCCGAGAGTCAGCGTGCGCGCCTTGGCATCGCGCTTGTCGAGCTTGTCGACGCACAAGGTTTTGCCGACACGAGCCTTGCCGACCTGACCGCGCGGGCTCATGTCGCGCGGGCCGCCTTTTACGAACACTTCGGCAGCATGGAGGGCTGTTTCGCCGCCGCCTACGACGACCACCTGGCTCGCGCGGCCGGCCAGTTTGTCATCACCTACAACGCTCCAGGGATGGAGGACGGCGAGCGCGCCCGCGCCGCGCTTAGCGCGCTCGCCGCTTTCGCCCAGGTCTGGCCCGCCGCGGCGCGCGTGTGCCTCGGCGACGTGTTGACGGTTGCCTACGGCAGCCTCGAGGCGCGCGAGCAGCTCAGCGAAGGCGCAAGCGCGCTGCTCGACTCCGCGCTCGGCCCAGACGGTGTGCACACGAACCGCGCGCCCGTGCTCGTCACGGCCACCGTCGGCGCGATCCGCCGCGCTCTGTACGTGCATCTACGCGAGCGGCCTGCCCGCGAGCTGCTGGCGCTGGCCGAGCAACTGCTCGACTGGGTGCGCGTCTATGGCAACGAGCCACCCGTAAGCGATTGGGGTGACGCGGACGCGAGCGGCGGCGGCAACACCGGCGATCGCGATCGTGGTCGCGCGGGTCTCGGGGTCGATGGCGTCCTTGACGGTGCTGGGAGTTTGAGCGGTGAGATGGGCATGAACGGCCTCACGCTCGAGGATGGCCCGAAGGAGCGGATCTTGGCTGCCGTGCTGAGGTTGGCCGCGAACGGCGAGGGTGAGTCGATCAGCCTCGCCGACATCGCGGCTACCGCCGGTGTCTCGTTCGGCACCTTCTACAAGCACTTCCGCACCAGCGACGAGGCTTTGCTTGCCGCCTGCGAAGCGGTGCACGAGCGGCAGATCGAGCAAGCCCGCGAGGCGTACGCCGCGGCGCTGGACGGCCTGGCAGACACAGGAGACGGAGCAGCGCCCCTCTGGGCCGTCGGCATCACCCGCGCGCTCGGCGCCTACCTCGCCGCCGCGGCCTCCGAGCCCGCCGCCACGCGCACGATGGTCCTCGGCTCGCTTAGCCTGGGTCGTCCGGGTCTAGACTTCCTCGACCGCCGCGCCCAGGCATTGACACAGCTGTTGGGACCCGCCCTGCACGCGCATCCCGACCTGCCGGCCACCACCTCCAACATGCTCGCCGGGGCGATCCTCGAGGTCGTCCACGACCACGCGTTGCGAGGGCAGATCGAGCAGCTGCCCGTGCTACACGAGCAGCTGACTTACATCGTGCTCGCCCCGCTGCTTGCCGCGCACGAAGGCCGAGTGCACGGCGAGCACCCGCTCGAAGCTCCGCACGTCAGCACCACGATCCGCGCAAAGCGCGCCCGCGCTCGCCGCTGAGGAGACAATCGCGGCGGCTGAACAGTCGGGCGTGGCGCTCGTCCATTATGACCGCGACCATGAACGCCTCGCGCGGGTCGGCGCCTTGCAGCAATTGTGGTTCGTGCCAGACGGCTCACTGGCGTAACCCCCGGCCACCGACAGTGGCGGTATCTGTAATCAATCGCGGTGCGCTATTACAACTCTCGACAAGAATATAAGAACCTGTTTTTATGTTACCCTGGTTTAGTTGTAAGTGGTCTAGCCAGGAGGTGAGACGATGCTCCAAGCAGGAGATCCGCTCTCCGAAGGAGCGCGCAAGGGCACGGAGGGCGAGGGCGAGCGTTTGGCCGTCTTTGACGATGCCGTCGCCGCGATCGCGGGACGTGTCGAGCCGGCCTACCGCCAAGCCGACGGTTGGCTGGAGCAGACGCGTGCGGGGCTCATCGAGCTGTTGCGTATCTGCGACGAGCGACCTGAGATGGCCCGTGAGCTTGTGGTCGAGTCGATCGCCTGGGGGCCCGAGGTGTTGCGGCGACGAGGACAGTTGCTTGACACGCTGGCCTCGGCGCTCGATCGAGGACGCACGGAGACCGGCCTGCTCGACCGCGCCGCGTCGAGCGCCAATCCGCTGCCTGGGGCGACGGTAGCGGGCGGCGAAGACCAGCGCGCAGCCGCCCTGCCGGGGACCGCCGAGAACCTGGTCGGGGCCTGTGTCTCGCTTGTGCACACACGTCTGCTGCAAGAGGACGACGAAGGCTCGTTCTTGGGGCTTGGCCCCTCGCTGATGGGCATGATCGTGCACCCCTACCTGGGGTCGAAGGCGGCCAAGCGCGAGCTTGGGCGGCCGCTCGCCTACGCCGGCACGCCGGCTGCCGCGGGCGAGTCGCGGGGGCATGTCGTAAGGGTCAGCGAAAGAAGCTATTGACAAATGCATAAGAATCTGTTCTTATACACCTCTAGTTCAGTTGGTTCGCCCAGCGGGTCGTGAGGGGAAGGTCCAGATCGCAGGGCACGGTCGAAGTCTCAAGTCGTAGGTCCAAGTCTCAGGTCAAGGGGAGGGGAGCAGCAGGGGATGAGCAGTCTCGTCGGTACACGTCGCGCTCACGCGCCGAGGATGGGCACAAGCAGCAAGGCCAACGGCCGGCTGCTCGGCAGCACGCGCCCCTCACGCACGGTGCGCCGCCAGCCAAGCGCTCCCGTCGAGCCGCACGGCTTGCCAACAGAGATACAGCGCAAGCGTCTCCTCTCAGCCGCGATCCGCTCCTTGGACGAAGTCGGCTACGCACACACCTCGGTAGCCCACATCACAAGCCGCGCACGTGTATCCAGGCGCACTTTCTACGAGCTGTTCGCGACGCGCGAGGAGTGTCTGCTTGCACTCTTTGACGACGTCGTCGCGCTGATCGAACTCGAGCTCGCCGCCGCTGAGCTGGAGGGCCTGCCATGGCGCGAGCGGGTCCGTCTGGGGATGTGGACGATCCTGTCCTTCTTCGAGCGTGAGCCCGCGATGGCGCGCGTCTGTGTCGTGCAGTCGCTGCAGGGCGACGCCAAGCTGCTGGCCAGGCGCGAGGGGCTGCTCGAGCGGCTTGTCGCGATCGTGGACGAGGGACGCGAGCAGGGCGCGAAGGCCGCGCAGGCGACGCCGCTAACCGCCGAGGGTCTTGTTGGAGCCGCCCTGAGCATTCTCTACACGCGCCTGCTGCGCGCGCGGCGCGAGCCGCTGACCGACCTGCTGGGCGAGCTGATGGGCTTGATCGTGCTGCCCTACCTGGGCTCGAGCGCCGCCAAGCGCGAACAGGCGCGTTCGGCGCCCGCGCTCCTGGCCGGTCATGGCCGAGACGGCGGTCGCGGCGAGCACTCCGCCGGCGACCCGCTCGCGGGCATCTCGATGCGGCTCACCTACCGCACGATGCGCGTGCTCGAATGCGTTGCTGCCGAGCCGGGTGCCAGTAACCGTCAGCTCGGCGTGCTTGCCGACGTCCCCGATCAGGGCCAGATCTCAAAGCTGCTCGCGCGCCTCGAGCGTCTCGGGCTGCTCGTGAACACCCGCGCCGCCGGCGCCAAGGGTGAGGCCAACGTGTGGCAGCTGACCGCGCAGGGCTTGCAGGTAACGCAGACGATCGGTCTCGACACAGGGGGCCGGCGATGAACTTCAAACGTAAGCAAGAAATCAGGGGAGGAGCCCAACCAATGTTTTCACCTATTCGCAAGCGCTTCACTTATGCGAACGTCGTCGCCACCTTCGCGCTGGTGTTCGCGATGAGTGGTGGCGCGTATGCCGCCAGTAAATTCTTGATCACCTCGACTAAACAGATCAAGCCGAGCGTGCTTGCATCGTTGAAGGGGAAGGCGGGCGCGACCGGTGCCTCTGGTGCGCAGGGACCCGCCGGTCCCGCGGGTGCGATTGGGCCGGCCGGCGGCACGGGTCCGCAGGGTCTCGCGGGAGCCAAGGGTGAAACCGGGGCTCAGGGTGCGCCGGGCACGAATGGGACGAACGGCAAAAACGGCACTACCGGCTTCACCGAAACGCTGCCTACGGGCAAGACCGAGAAGGGTGTCTGGGGGACAGTGATTGGTGCCGAAGCTCCACTCCACGGACATTATGGAATGGTCCCAATCTCTTTCAATATACCCCTTGGCGCGGCTTTGCCTGAAGCGAACATTCAAATCAACCTTGAAGGATTCCCTACCGGCGCGACGACGCAGGAACAGGAAAATTGTCCGGGAACAGTTCAAGAACCGCAGGCTAAGGCAGGCTTTCTTTGTCTCTACACGGATTACGACAGAACTGAAGCCGGAGGACGCATAGTGCCACTTTCGACTGTGAGTGGGGTCGTTGTGGAATTCGTTTTTTCCGGAAAAGAAGGCGATCCCGCCCGTGGCTCTTGGGCGGTGACCGCCGAATAGTCACATCTGTTGATGCCAGGTTCCTCTGGGATGGCTTGTCGGCCGTCCCAGGGAAATCGGTCGCAAGGCTCGCAGAACTGTGCACAGCACCTTCACTTATCGCATTGAGGAGAAGTGGATGAGAATCGAAAGCACTAAGCACGAAGTGACGCCGCCCGGGGCAATGGTAGCCACATCCACCGCAACCCGACTCTCATGTGCACCGTAATCATCAACCTCCCATCGCATCTCACGCCACTGAAGGAGTACAGGTGAAAACTGCAGAGCAACAAGAGAAACCCGCCCACGCGCCGAAGAACGGCTGTCTTGCCGTGCTCGCCTACTTGCTCCAGCGCAACGACAGTGGTGCGTCCCGGCTGAGGCGCGTCAGCCTGCTTGTCTCTGCCACCGCCACGGTCCTAGCTTTTGGCGCTTCTTCAGCTCTTGCGGCTCCTCCCGTCTCCTTTGGTGAACCGGGCGAAGGCGCAGGCCAGATCGCGGGCGCGAGCTTGGGGAGACCGCAGGGCGTCGCAGTTGAACAGGAAAGCGGCGACGTCTACGTCAATGACGGTTTTAATAGTCGGGCTGACAAGTTTGGTCCTGAAGGCGAATTCCTGCTTTCTTTCGGTTGGGGTGTCGTCGACGGTGCCGCGGAACTGCAGGTGTGCGGTCCTGAAGCGATCGTGCCTACGCTCACGTGTCGCAAGGGCATCCTCAACGAGAGTGCCCCCGGTCCCGGCGAGTTCGGCCTGGGACCCTCTGGTATCGCCGTCGACAACTCCGGTGTCCTCGGCCAGCAGGGCGACGTCTACGTCCAGGACTCCCCCGACCGGGTCACAAAGTTTGGTGCTCACGGCGAATTCCTGCTGATGATCGGTGGCGGCGTCGACAAAGGGCCCCATCATCCGGGCAGCCTCTGCACTGCTGCGTTCATCGCCGAAGGCGATACCTGCGGCGCGGCGGCCGCAGGTGCCGGCCCCCGCGAATTCGAGAACCTTCGGGGTAACGCGCTCGCCGTCGGCCCGACTGGCACCCTCTACGTGGGGGATCAGGGGCGCATCCAGAAGTTCAGTCCGACCGGCACTTTCGAAGGCGAAATCTTGTTCCCCGGTGTCCTCGTTGAACAGGTCGCCGCCGACTCCGCCGGTGACATCTACGTCGCCGCTGCATTGCTCAACGGCGTCCACAAGTACAACAGTACTGGTACCGAACTTGGCGAACCGCGCGACCCCGCCTTCCACAGCTTCAGCACCGTGCTTGCCATAGGTCCCGCCGATGAGCTGTTCGTCCTTGGCGCCGAAGGAGCCACGTCGGGCAATCGAATCGATCTCTTCGATTCATCGGGTAAACAGCTCTCGACTTTCCTCAACGAAATTCAGGGTTCCGGCAAAATTCAGAGCACCGGCATGGTCTATGGCGGCAAGATCGAACGTCTCTACAACCTTGACGGGTCAAACGCTCGGGTTGATCTCATGAGCCCTCCGGCCCCTGGCCCCTTGCTGTTGCCGCACACGATCGAAGCCAAGGAAATCCACAAGACCGCTGCAGTTCTCTGCGCCGAAGTGAATCCTGAGGGTATGCCCACGACGGTGCATTTCGATTACATCACCGAAGCCAAGTACAAGCAAGACGGCGAATCCTTTGGTGCCGGTACCGAAGAAACCAGCGAGTCGGCCTCGATCGGAGAAGACTTCGAATTCCACAAGGCCTGCCAGCAGGCTACCGGTCTCAGCGCCGCCACCAACTATCGTTTCCGGATCGTCGCTTCAAACGAAAGCGGTCCTCCGGGCGGGGTCCTCGGCGAAGTCGCCGGCTTTGAAACTCAGCCTCCTTTCCGGATCGACGCTACTTTCACTACTGGGGTCGGCGCTACTTCGGCCATTCTCGACACTGAAATTAACCCGCTCGGCGAAGCGGTCTCCTATCACTTCGAATACGACACGGTCCCCTATGCGCAGGGCGAAGGTCCCCACGGAACAGCGGTCCCCCTTGCCGAGGCCTTGGCCGGCGCTGGGGAAGTCGATGTCCTCCGTAGCGCTCCCTTGTACGGTCTTGCTCCCGGGACCACCTACTACTACCGGGTGGTCGCCCATAGTCCCCTTGCCGCGATCGTCGGTCCGGGTGGTTCCTTTACGACTCAACCGGCGATTTCTGGGCCGCCGTTGCTTGACGGTCGTGCGTGGGAAAGGGTCTCGCCGGCGGAAAAGGGAGGTTCGCTGATCAGGGGTATGTACAACGAAGATCCCGAAGGTGTACTGCAGGCGTCTGCCGATGGGAGTGGTCTTGCCTTTGTCACCGTTGGCTCCTTTGGACAGGGAGCCCCTGGGAATCGCGGCTTCCTGGAGTCTCAGTTCCTTGCTTTTCGCGGCGCGGAGGGATGGGCTACCAAGGATGTTACTTCCCCGCGTGAAGATGTCGTCGGCGTCATTCCTGGGAATACGGAGGGATACAAGGCGTTCTCTGAAGATCTGTCGGTCGGGGCGCTCCAGCCGCGTGGGGTGACGCCGCTTTCGCCGCTGGCCACGGAAACGACCCCTTATCTGCGTGTCGCAGACGGTGAATTTCTGCCGTTGGTCGACCCGTCCGATGTGCCGCCGGAAACCGTCTTTGACGACAAGGCCGGAAGTGACGGAAGAGTGCTTAACGAGCCGGAGATCGAAGGTGGCTCTCCCGATCTGCATAGCGTTGTTATCTCCAGCTGTTTCAAGCTGACGGAAGACGCTGTCAATTCGTGCAGCAAAGGAACTGGTGGCAACTTGTACGTATGGCATGAAGGCGCGCTTCAGCTCGCCAGCATTCTTCCCAACAACCATTCAGCATCGTCCACGGGCGGATCCGAATTCGGCGAGAATAAGCTCAAGAGGCATGCGGTCTCCGATGATGGGACGCGTCTGGTTTTCAGTGTTGGAGGCAGCAACCAAGGTGTCTATCTGCGTGATATGGCGCTTGCCAAGACCGTTCGGCTGGACCTACCCGAACCGGGTGCGGCTGGTGGTGCCGGTAGTACGCAATTTGAGGACATGAGCGGGGATGGTTCCAAGGTGTTTTTCACCGACAGCGCCCGTCTCACCAAGAATTCCAACGCGGGACGCTCTCTGTACATGTGCGAAATAGTAGTTCAGGGTGAAACGCTGGCGTGCGCGTTGAAGGACCTATCGGTTGCCCGTAACACAGGTGAAGACGGCGCGGTCCTAGGTGAAAGTGTTGGTATGGATTCCAGTGGGCGCTACGTTTATTTCGTGGCGAACGGTGCGCTCGCGCCGGGTGCCATGCCGGGAGATTGCAGCTCAGGGGCCACCGGTATGGGCACTTGCGGTCTGTATCTATATGATACGGTCACCGACACGATCAAGCTCGTGACGACTTTGTCCGGTGCCGACTACATGGAGTGGGGAGGAAGAAATGGTGGTCTTCCCGAATTGGCTGCTCGTGTGTCTCCTAATGGGCGGTTTGTGGCGTTTGTGTCGCGGCGTAGCTTGACTGGGTATGACAATCGTGATGCGGTTTCCGGTCAGCCGGACGTGGAGGTGTACCTCTACGATCGTCTTGGTGATGGTGGGGAAGGCAAGCTTGTTTGTGCGTCCTGCGATCGGACTGGTGCCAGACCGCACGGCGTTGAAATAGTCAGCAATCAGACGCTGCTCAGCGAAGACGAAGTTTGGCTTCCTGGGACATGGGTAGCTGCGGCGATCCCCGGCTGGACTCCCTATCAGCTGGGACGAACTATTTATCAGTCTCGTTATCTTTCCGACTCGGGTCGTCTGTTCTTCGATAGCGCCGATGCTCTAGTGCCTCGTGATTCCAATGGGACGACCGATGTTTACGAGTATGAGCCGCCAGCGGGCGAAGGCCAGCCCGCGTCGAATGGTTGCACTGTCGCTTCCCCCACGTACAGTCCGGGGTCTGGGGGTTGTGTCGATCTGGTCTCCTCGGGGTCTTCTCCGGAAGAATCGGCTTTCCTTGACGCCTCGGAATCGGGTGATGATGTTTTCTTCCTCACCGGTTCTCAGCTTGTACCTGGCGATGTGGACACGGCTCTTGATATTTACGATGCGCGTGTCGGGGGTGCTGTCTCTGAACCGGCGAAGCCGCCGGCGTGTGAAGGCGATGCGTGTCAGAACCCGGTTGGTGCGCCGGAAGATCCGACGCCTGGCTCGCTGACGTTCCAGGGTCCCGGCAACCCCCTGCCGTCTGTTTCGGTGTCGGTGAAGGGGAAGGCGAAGCCGGCCACGCGGGCGCAGAAGTTGGCGCTGGCGTTGAAGGCCTGTGCGCGTGAGCCAAAGCGTAAGCGGGCAGCGTGTGAGAGGCGGGCGCGACGATCCTATGGTCCGGTGGGCAAAGCTAAGAAGTCGAACAGGGGGACTCACCGATGAGGCGGATACTCGCTATAGCAGGGTTGCTGGCAGTGCTTTCGGCGGTGGGCCTTGTTGGTTCGTTGTCTTCTTCGGCGTTTGCCGCGGAAAGCTGTAAATCGTGTGAGCCGTGGTGGCATTTGGCATCGAGTGTCAGGCCCGCGGTGTTGCCCAGTGGTGGTGAAGGCATGATCGTGCTGCAGGCGTCGAACATCGGTAACGCGCCGACATCGGGGCCGATCACGATCTCGGCGACGCTGCCGGCGGGCCTGTCGGTGGTGAGGAAGGGCACAACACCACAACTCGTATTTTGGCCGCTGGAAATCCCAGAAGAATCTAAGGCGGCGCAGCTGGCATCAGAAATTTGCAAAGTAAACGAAGCGACCGTCACGTGCACGAGCAGCCCGGCGGTCTTCAACCAGAAAAACCCGGAACATATCGTGCCATTCGAAACGTTCGAACTGTGGATAAAGGTCAAGGATACGGGTGCGACCCCGGGTAGTGAACTTCACGCCGAAGTGAGCGGCGGCAACGCCACGAACGTCACTCGCCATCAGGCGGTGCGAATCGAAGGGGAAGGCGTAGTTCCGTTTGGGGTCGAAGAATATAATCTTGTCCCTGAAGAAATCGGTGGCGGGATCGATGATCGCGCCGGTTCGCACCCCTACCAGCTGACAACAACCGTAGCGCTGAACCAGACCAGCGACCCCAAGGCACCGCCGGCACTTGCGCGTAACTTTGCTTTTAAGCTGCCGCCAGGACAGATCGGCAGCGCAACCGCGGTAGCAAAGTGCAGCACCGCTGCCTTCGACACTAGAGTTAATGGCAATACGAACCTGTGTCCGGGGAATACCGCTATCGGTGTCGCGATCATCACTTTCGACGAACCGTATCTCCTTGCGATGAAGACGATAGCGACTCCGCTTTACAATCTCGAAACGGCCTACGGAGAGCCGGCGCGTTTCGGTTTCGTGATCGCCGGCACACCGGTGATCCTCGACACCTCCGTTCGCAGCGGCCCTGGCGAAGACTATGGTGTTACCGTCAATGTTTCGAACACCACCGAGCTCGTCAACTTTATTACCTCGACGGTTGTATTCTGGGGTGCGCCAGGTGAACCCAGCCACGACGAATCACGCGGCTGGGGCTGTATCCGCGAAGGCCTATCCAGGAATCCAAAGTTCCCAACAACGAACTGTGTCCCTTCGACCGAAGCCGCGCCGCCGGCGTTCTTGACGTTGCCGACGAACTGCGAAGAGCCCTATGCGACATCGGCCTCGGGGGTTTCCTGGCCGAACAAGAACAGTCCGACGGGTGCGCCGTTCGGCCCGTTCTCTTCTTCGCTTGAAGACCAGTCCGGTGCGCTCGTGCCGATTACGGACTGTAACCAGGTGCCGTTCAGTCCGTCGATCTCCGCTGAAGCAAGCACCGAGGACGCGGCAGGACCGAGCGGTCTGGACGTCAACATCGACTTCCATGATGAAGGGTTGACGAGTGCTCCGGGTCTTGCGGAGTCGCAGGTGAATAAGACGGTTGTGACGTTGCCGGAAGGTTTCACGATCGACCCGTCCGCTGGGGTTGGTCTGGAGGGTTGCACGCCGGCTGATTTTGCGCGTGAGACGATCGACTCGATCGCGGGCGAAGGCTGCCCCAACCAGTCCAAGCTCGGCACCGTCGAAGTCGAATCGCCGTTGTTGGCACAGAAAATCAAGGGTTCGCTCTATATAGCCCAACCTTATGAAAACCCGTTCCCCGAACCAGAAGCCGGCCACCCCAACGGGACACTCGTAGCGCTGTATATCGTCGCGAGAAACCCCGAAACGGGTGTGTTGATCAAAGTCGCGGGAAAGGTCGTACCAAACCCTGTCACAGGACAATTGACGACGATCTTTGAAAACATCCCGCAACTACCGTTCAACCATTTCAACTTCCACTTCCGCGAAGGCGCACAAGCACCACTGATCAGCCCACCAACCTGCGGGACGTATACGACTCAGGCACAGTTGACGCCGTGGTCGGCACCAATGACTTCGGCTACGGAGACCTCGTCGTTCACGATCACTAAGGGCGTCAACGGTGGACCATGCCCAACAGGCGGTATCCCGCCGTTCAAGCCAAGCATCGTCTCTGGCGTGATCAACAACAACGCCGGCTCGTTCAGCCCCTTCTACCTACATTTGACGCGGACGGACGGTGAGCAGGAGATCTCCGGGTTCTCGACCAACCTCCCCGCTGGTTTGACGGGCAACCTGTCCGGGATCCCGTTCTGTCCCGAGGCGGACATCGAAGCCGCCCGCCACAAGACAGGGAGAGAAGAGGAAGCCAACCCGTCCTGTCCCGCAGCGAGTCAGATCGGGCATACGCTCGTCGGTACCGGCGTCGGTTCTGTACTCGCGTATGTTCCCGGCAAGATCTATTTGGCCGGGAAGTTCCACGGTGCGCCACTCTCGATCGTGAGCGTCACGAGCGCTGTCGTCGGCCCATTCGACCTCGGTACCGTGGTGCTCCGTTTCGGTCTGGATATCGATCCGATCAGTGCGAGGGTGAACGTCAGCCCGACCTCCTCTGAACCGATCCCGACGATCATCGATGGGATCGTCACGCACGTGCGGGACATCAGGGTGTACATCGACCGGTCGAACTTCATCCTCAACCCAACCAGCTGCAACCCCATGTCGATAGCGTCCACCCTCGACGCGCCGTCTGGTGCAAGCCAGACCGTGACTTCGCCGTTCCAGGACTCCAACTGTCAAGCGTTGAAGTTCGCACCGAACTTCAAGGTCTCGACCAGCGGGAAGACATCGCGTACCCAGGGCGCGAGTTTGCACGTCGACCTCACCTACCCCACAGGCGCACTCAGTTAAAAGACGCCAACATCGCCAAGGTCAAGGTCGACCTACCCCGACAACTACCGTCCCGGCTGACCACCCTGCAGAAGGCTTGCACCGAAGCGCAATTCGAAACAAACCCGGCCGGCTGTCCAGCAGAATCCAGGGTCGGACAAGCCAAGGCCGTGACCCCGTTGATCCCTGAACCGCTCGAAGGCCCCGCGATCTTCGTGTCGCATGGTGGTGCGAAGTTCCCCGAACTGGTGATGGTGCTCCAGGGCTATGGGTTCACGATCGACCTGCACGGCGAAACGTTCATCAACAAAGAAGGCATCACCTCAAGCACCTTCGCCTCCGTACCTGACCAGCCGATCGGCAGCTTCGAACTCACCCTCCCCGAGGGCAAGTACTCAGCACTCGCCGCCAATGGGAGTCTCTGTGCGCCCACAAAGACCGTGCTCGTCAAGAAGAAGGTCACCGTAAAGAGCAATGGCCACAAGAAGACCGTCACCCGCAAGGTCAAGCAGACCACGGCCGGCTCGCTCGTGATGCCAACCGCGTTCGTCGCCCAAAACGGCACCGAAATCCACCAAAACACCCCGATCTCGGTCACCGGCTGCGCCAAGACCACAACAAAGAAGACCAAGAAAGCGAAAAAGACAAAAAGCAAATAGGCCATGCAGCAAATAGGCCATGCGCACCTTTCGCTGCTGTGCGTGCGGAAGAGGCCGCTGGCCTAAGGACGGCAGATCGTCACATCAGGCGCGGGCACTCAGGTCTGCTGCCACAGCCATACCGGCTGCCTGTGCCCCCGCGAACGGCGTGATCGCGAGGTACATCAGGTAGTCGGTCAGCTCCGGCAACTGCTTGCCACGCCCGGCGAGGATGTACTCGTGCAGCAACTCGAAGATGCCCCCAACTGAGGCCTCGCGCATCACCGGCGCCGGCATGTTCGGGTACGTGTCTTGCGGGCCGATATCCAACAGCTCGATATAGGACAAATTGGCCTCGTTGACGCGGCCCGTCAGGTGCGGGTAGGCGATCAGGATGTCCACGCACGCCAGTCGCGCGATCGACGGCTCGGAGGCGAGAAACTCGGTCAACGCCGTAAGTCCGCGGCGGACGTTTACCGCCCAGCTGAGGCGCAAGTCGAGCGAGCGGTTGACGGCCGCCATCGCCTTAGCGTGACCCATCTCGAAGGTGGCGAGGAACGCCTCCTCCTTGTTTTCGAAGTGCTGATAAAAAGTCTGCAGCGAGATGGCCGCTTCGGAGACGATCTCCTCGAGGCTGAGCGAGGCGTAGCCCTTGCCGGCGGTCAGGTTGGCGACAGCGTCGAAGATCCGTTCGCGCTGGTTGTGGGCTACGTAGCCCTTGGGCAGACTGTGCTCTCCGCGTGGCAGCCCGCGTGGCGCCCAGCGCGGCGAGGGTGCCAGCGTGCCGGGGGCGCGTCCTGCCTGCAGCTGTACCTCAGGCCGCGGCCGCGGCTGCTCGGGAATCTCGGGCGGCGTCGGATAGAAGGCGAGGATCCACGCGATCACGTCAGGCGTCAGCTTCTGCAGTTCGATCTTTAGCGAGCGGCTCGAGCGTTCGCGGCGCACGCGCGAGTACAGGATCGTACGCAGCGCGCCGACGATCGCTCGCGCCACCGGCTGGGGCACCGAGCCCTCGCCTGGGGCCTGCTCGAAAACGGCGACGAAGAAGGCGCTCAGCATCTCCGCGTCGCGCGCCCAGCGCTCGATTCCCACCGGTCCAGCCGCACCCATCTCCACCGATATGAGACGTGCGGCGTCCGGGCGGTCGCTGGAAGCTTCGAACAGTGCGCGCACGATCGCGTCGATCTGCAGCGTCCACTGCTCCTCCGGGTCGTAGGCCGCGATGATCCGCGCGGTCAGCCGCCTGATCAGCTCGTCGTAGGTCGCCAGCAGGCACTCCTCCTTGTTTTGGAAGTGCTCGTAGAAGCTGCGCCGCGAGACACCGGCGCCGGCGACCAGGTCGGAGATCGTGGTCGCGACGAAGCCGCGCTCGTTGACCGCCTTGATCGTGGCCTCGTACAGGCGCTCGCGCTGGTCGGCCGCTACCTGCTCTGGCGGTAGCGCCTGCGGGCCGCGCGGCAGGCCGCGCCCGTCCCGCTCACCCCCCTCGCCCCGCGCGCGTCCCGGGCCCCGCTTATCCCGGGGCTCGCCCCCTCCGCCCCCCGTCCGCCCACGAGCCCCGCGGGGCTCGTCCTGCTTGTGAGGCTTTGGCGCCATCCCTATACATTAGCTCTTGACAAGCTGCGTAAAGAATGATTTATTTGTTTTCACACGGAGATGTCTCTGACCCACTGCAAGGTCACTGACGGAGGCGACACCATGGCCTTGAACCCATTGCAAACACAAGTTCCAACATGTGGGCAAGGCCAAATTTGCGATCCGGGGGATGGTATGAGGGAGCGCTTTGGCGGGGACACAAATGACGGTCTTTCTGTAGGCGCCGTACTATTTGTTATGCGGAACGGTAAACCGACGGCGCACGAGTTGGACAATTTGGCGTATGGCCGGCAGCCGGCCCGCGAGTCCGACACGGATGTTGAGCCCGGCGCCGCGGTCGTAATGGACGCGGTCGTTGGGTCGGATATGGAGGTTGGATCGATATGAGATGCCTAGACTGCGAGCGCAAGCTGATGGTCCGCGCGCTACATCCGCGTTGGCCATATCGGCGCTCACACTGTCGCCACGACCTGCACTGGCTGGTGCGTGTGCGTCCCCACCACTTCCAGTGCTCGCACGGACGTCGTCATTCGGTGGCGGGTTTCCCGCCGCGCACCAGGCGTCCCTACGTGAGCTGACTGGGCGCCCGGCGCTAAGGATGGCGCCGGGCACGAGGTGTCTTGACGCTGGCTGTCCCAGGGCATGCGGGTTGAGCACATGGGACTCTCCAGCTGCTTGAATATGCGGCCCTGAGTCGTGGAGCCTCCGGCGCGTATGGGGCCCTACGACGCGGCAGATCCGCTCAGGCTCGCTCGCGGTGCTGTCTGCCGCTAGGATCGCAAGCGATGGCGGTAGCTCCCGAGTCCAGTGCTGTGCGTACGCCGGTGCTCCCCGACGGCGATGGCGAGGTACGTGCCCTGTCGATCGACACAGTCCGCGGACTGGCGATGGACGCGGTGCAGAAGGCAGGTGCCGGGCACCCGGGCACGGCGATGGCGCTGGCGCCGCTGGCCTACACGCTTTACCGACACGTCATGCGCCTGAATCCCGCCGACACCGCCTGGCGCGACCGCGACCGCTTCGTGCTCTCTGCTGGGCACGCCTGCGTGTTGCAGTACGCGCTGACGCACCTGTGCGGCTTCGACTTGTCGATCGAGGACCTACAGAGCTTCCGCCAGTGGGGCTCGCGCACCCCCGGCCACCCCGAGCGCGGCCACGTGCCCGGGGTCGAGGTTACGACCGGGCCGCTCGGCCAAGGGGTTGCCAACGCGGTCGGCATGGCGATGGCCGAGCGCTTCCTGGGCGAGCACTTCAACCGTCCCGGCTACGAGCTCCTCGACCACCACACCTACGCGATCTGCTCCGACGGAGACATGATGGAGGGGGTCTCCCAAGAAGCCGCCTCGATCGCCGGGCACTTCGGCCTCGGCAAGCTGATCGTCTGCTACGACGACAACCGCATCACGATCGACGGCACGACCTCGATCTCCTTCGACACCGAGAATCACATCGCGCGCATGCACGCCGACGGCTGGCACGTGCAGCGCGTCGCTGATTCCGAGGACGTCGATGCGCTGTATCGCGCGCTTCAGATCGCGCGCGCGGAAACCTTGCGGCCCTCGTTCATCCAGGTGCGTTCGCACATCGCCTACCCGGCGCCCAACGCGGTCGACACCGCCAAAGCCCATGGCGCGCCGCTCGGCGAAGACGAGGTGCGCGCGACCAAGCTTGCGATGGGCTTCGACCCCGAGCTGAAGTTTCACGTAGACGCGCGCGTATACGAGCATATGAGCCTGCTGGAGTCAGGGAAGGATTTTCAAGAGGAATGGGAGGGGCGTGCCCGGGCCTGGTCCGAGCGCTACCCCCAACTCATTGAGGAGTGGGAGCGCACCTGGTCGGGTCGTCTGCGCGAGGGCTGGCAGGACGCTCTGCCGAGCTTCAAGGCAGGGGAGGAGATTGCTACGCGCTCGGCCGGGCAAAAGACGATGTCCACGATCAGCGCGTATGGGCCCACCATGGCCGGCGGCGCGGCTGATCTGGTCGAGTCGACCAAGACCACGTTCGAGGGGGCGGGCGAGTTCTCGCGCGTACACGTGGGGCGCAACATCCCCTTCGGCATTCGCGAGCACGCGATGGGCGCGATCGTCAACGGGCTGGCGGCGCACGGCGGCATGGTCAAGCCTTATGGCTCCACGTTCCTTGTCTTCTCCGATTACATGCGAGCCAGTGTGCGCCTGTCTGCCTTGATGGAATTGCCTGTGCTGTGGGTGTGGACGCACGACTCGGTCGGCCTCGGCGAGGACGGCCCCACGCATCAGCCGGTCGAGCACTACGCCGCCCTGCGCGTGATCCCGCACCTATGGGTGATGCGGCCCGGCGACGCGAACGAGACCGCGCAAGCTTGGAAGCTGGCACTGGAGCGCGAGGACGGACCGGTAGCGCTGCTGCTCTCGCGCCAGAACCTGCCGGTGCTGGATCGCGAGGAGCTTGGCGCGGCCGAGGGCTTGGCCCAGGGCGCATACGTGCTGTGGGAGTCGGACGCGGGCTCCGCGGTGAGCGAGTCCGGCGATGCCGCCGCCGGCCCTGGTGGGTCGGCTGGCGCCGGTGGGTCATCGGGCGGCGACGACCCAGGTGCTGAGGACGGTGAGGGCCGTTTCACGGACGTCGATTCGGGCGCGAGCGGTCCGTCTCCCCTCCAACTCATCCTGATCGCGACCGGCTCGGAGGTGGCGCCAACGCTCGAGGCGGCGCGCGCTCTCGCGCAAGAGGGCACACGCGTCAGGGTCGTCTCGATGCCGTGCATGGAGCTGTTCGAAGCCCAGTCTGCCGAGTACCGCGAAAGCACGATCCCGCGCTCGGTGCCGCGGCTGGCCGTCGAGGCCGGGGCTAGCATGAGCTGGTGGAAGTGGGTTGGCGACACGGGCGAGGTGATCGGGATCGACCGCTTCGGTGCTTCTGCTCCGGGTACGACGGTGCTCGAGAAGCTTGGCTTCACCGCCGACGCGATTGCCGAGAAGGCCCGCGCGCTGCTTGAGCGCTGAGAAACGACCGCCCGGCGCGCGACCTTCGCCTTCCGAAATGAATCCACCCTCGTTCAAGCAAAAGTGGTATCGAGATGTGCAGGTCATTTGAAAGACGTTCTTGGTGCGCGACGAACAACTACCCCAAATAAACTGAAATCCAGACCCGCCTATTGGAGGCCGAGATGCCCACTCCCTCACCATTGCAGAGCCTCTCCGCGCTTGGTCAGAGCGTGTGGATCGACTTCCTCAGCCGCGAGGCCATTCGCGGCGGGCACCTACAGCAGCTGATCGACGAGGACGCCGTCGTCGGCGCCACCTCGAACCCGACGATCTTCCAGAAGGCGATGAGCGCGGGCAACGCTTATGACGAGCAGCTGCAGGAGCTGGGCACGAGTGACGTCGAGCAGGCGTTTTGGGCGCTGGCCGAGCAGGACATCCGCGAGGCCTGCGACCTGTTCCGCCCGATTTGGGATAAGGGTCTCGGCCGCGACGGCTATGTCTCGTTGGAGGTAGATCCGCGCTTGGCCTATGACTCCCTGGGCACGTTCAACGAGGCGATCCGTCTGCACAAGGAGGTTGACCGACCAAATCTGCTCGTCAAGATCCCAGCGACCAAGCCCGGTTTGGCTGCGATCGAGGACGTGATCGCCAAGGGCCACTCGGTCAACATCACGCTGATCTTCTCGCTGCAACGCTACGCCGAGGTGGCCGAGTCCTATATACGCGGCCTGGAGCGGCTTGTGGCCGAGGGCGGCGATCCCAGCAAGGTGGCTTCGGTCGCAAGCTTCTTCGTCTCACGCATCGACACCGAGGGCGACCGTCTGCTGGATGAATTGAAGTCCACCCACCCAACCCCCGCCAACCACGACGATTTGAAGGGGCGCCTGGCCGTCGCCAACGCCAAGCTCGCCTACCGTCACTACCAGCAGACCTTCCAAGGGCAGCGCTGGACGTACCTCGCAAGCAAGGGCGCAACGCCGCAGCGGGTGCTGTGGGCCTCGACTTCCACCAAGAACCCGGCCTACCCGGACACGCTCTACGTGGACGAGCTGATCGGCCCGGACACGGTCAACACGATGCCCGAGGAGACCATCCTTGCCTTCCAGGACCACGGCACGCCGCGCTCCACGTTGGGTGAGGGCCTCGCTGAGGCGCAGGCGCTGCTTGACGAGCTAGCGCGCGCCGGCGTCGACTACGACGAGCTGACCGAGACGGTCGAGCGCGAGGGCGTGGAGAAGTTCGAAGCGTCGTTTACGGAGCTGCTCGACTCGCTGAAGGCAAAGCTGGGCACGCTCGCGCCGGCTTGAGCGAGTCGCCGGAAGGGGTCGGGGCGCCGGGCATCCGTGCGCAGGCGTCACGTGCTTCGGTCGTTCATGAGAACCTAGATTGCATGGATGCACCGACAGAACAGCCTCGAGGCAACGTTCCTGAGCCCGGCTCCGAGCGCGGCGCATGGGCGGTAGCGCTTGCCCTAGGGCTGTTGGGCGTTTCTGTGCTCGTGCTCGCCTTGAGCGGTGTCTTGGGTGGCTCCTCTTCGGGCGCCGCGCCGCCGCCTGTGGTCGCGGTCACGCCGACCCCTGTGCCCGGCGCGGCTAGCGCTTCCGGTCCGCGTGGTGTGTCCTCCGAAACGGCCGATGCCCCGCGCGCGCGGGGAGGGCATGGAGCTCACGCGATCGTCAGCGACCCCTCCCCGACCCAAGCTCATCGCGACCTTGCGCTGTATGAAGACCCGACCAGCACCCACATATCCGAGAGCTGGATGCAGGGCTTCTATCCGATCTACGCCACAGCCCAGAAGACATTCGGCATTAATTGGCTGTTGCTCGCCTCGATCCACAGGCAGGAGTCGGCCTTCTCGACCGCACCGGGTATCTACAGCGGCCTCAACTTCGCCAGTTGCTGTGGCGGCCCGATGCAGTTCAACGTCACCAACGGTCCGACCACAACGTGGGCACTTGTCAGCGACTCCTACCGCTACGGCCAGCGGCCCGCCTCCTACGACCACATGACCGCAAAGCACCCGTCGATCTACGACGACTTCGACGCGATCATGGCCGCCGCGCACCTATTGTCGGCCGACGGGGCTAGCTCGGAACTAAACGGCGCCGCTTGGGACGCGGCCTACGACTACTACGGCCATGATCTGACGGGTGTCACCTACGCCGACCAGGTGCTGGCCCGCGCGATCGGCTGGTCGCAGCACGGCTTCTGCATCAACTGTGGGCTGGAAACCGCGATAGTGCAGGCCGTGAACGCGGCCTACGGCGCGCCGGTGGCGGCTGCTCTGGAAACTGCCGTCACGGCGAGCGCCAAACCGGCGCACCGTCGAAAACGCTGAGCTCGCCGCCGCTCCGTCCGGCGGGTCGCCAGACGGAGCGTGCGATCTGTTCTTTTTACGCTGCCTCGGCCTGGGCGATCAGCTCGCCCGCGACACGGTCGGTAGCTGCCCCGGTGCCGCCGACTAGGCGTCGTGAGAGCTGTGCGCGGCGGAAATACAGCGGCGCGTCGTGCTCCCAGGTAGCGCCGATGCCGCCGTGCACGGAGATCATCGTGCGCGCCCCCTGATCGAGCGCGCGACCTGCCACTGAGCGAGCAGCGCTGGCGGCCAGCGGGAACTCGCCCGGCGCGCCATGTCGCGACCAGCCGGCGTAGTAGAGCAGCGAGCGCCCGTTCTCCAGCTGGCGCAGCACCTCGGTCAGCGAATGCTTGACCGCCTGGTAGGAGCCGATCGCACGTCCGAACGTGTGGCGCTCCTTTGCGTAGGCGACGGACATCTCAAGTGCCGTCTCGACGCTGCCTAGTGACTCGGCCGCGATCAAGGTTTGCGTCAGATGCCAAGCGCCGGCAAGCGCCTCCTCCGGCGCGTCGAGCAGCGTTGCTTGCGCGCCTGAGAGCGTCACATGTCCCAGGGAGCGGGTCGCGTCGTAGCGATGTACATCCTCGACGGACACGCCATTCGCGGAGCTCTCGATCGCGACGCCGACAGGCTTGCTTGTGCCCCCTTGTGGGGTGCCATCGAGTAGCGCCACACCGACGAGCAAGTCGGCGCCGGGGGCATCCGGTACGAAGGCAAGCGTGCCGCTGACGAGCACCCCGCCTTTGCCGTCGTCCTTGGCCTGGGGAGCCGAGGGACGCGTGCTCCCGTGTGCGGGATCGACACACCACCCGTCGACCAGGTCGTTGGGCGGCATCGCCGGCAGGTAGGCCGCTCGCCGCGCACCGGTTGCCAGCGGCTCCAGCAGGCTCGTGCCCGAAGGAGAGGCGTTTAGGATCGCCGTAGCCGGCAGGTGCCCGAGCAACGCCACAGGCGCCAGTACGCGCCCGCACTCGCCGAGCACAAGCATCGCGTCGAACGCATCCAAGCCGGCGCCGCCGTGCGTCTCGTCGATCAGCAGGCCAGGCCAGCCGGCCTCGCAGGCTACGGGCCACAGATCAGGTAGCGCGCCCTCCTCGCCATCGAGCGCCGCGCGTGCGGCCTCCAGCGTCTTGAAGCGCGAGAGCGCCCCGCGGGCCGCCTCGCGCAGGAACACCTGCTCGTCTGAGAGTGCCAGATTCATGCCGCAGCCTCCGTCTGTGTGCCCGCGTGTCGCGGATCTGCGGTGAGGGATGGGTTCGATGCGATCATGCCGCCGCTCCTTCCTTGGAGCGCAGCTCCGAAAATGGGATTCCCTTGTCTAGCCGTGGCTCCGGGGGTAGCCCGAGCACGCGCTCGCCGATCGTGTTGCGCAGGATCTCTTCGGTGCCGCCGGCCGACTTCAGCCCGGGTAGGAAGGAGATCATGTAGGCCCACTCGCTGTTCTCGTCGAGCGCGTCGGGACCGAGCACGTCGGCGATCAGATCGCCAGCTTTGATCGCCCCGTTGACGATCGTCACCTTCGCCAGGCCCGCCTCCGGGCCGGGGATCTGGCCTTTCTGCAGTGCCGTCAAAGTGCGGTAGCCGGTGAAGCGCACGGCCAGCAGTTCGCTGACGATCTCGCCAAGCTCCTTACGCACCTCCGGATCGCGGCGACCGTGCTCGTCTGAGGCGATCGCCTTGGTGAAGCGCAGCGAGTTGAAGCCGAGTCCCTCGCCGCCAAGGCCGATCGTGACGCGCTCGAACATCAGCGTCGTCAGCGCCGTGCCCCAGCCGTTGCCGACGCCGCCGACGACCGCGTCTGACTCGAGCCGTACATCGTCGAGGAACACCTCGTTGAACTCGGCCTCGCCGGAGATCTGGCGCAACCCTCTGACCGTGACGCCGGGAGCATCCATCGGCAGGATGAACATCGTCAATCCCTTGTGCTTGTGCTGCTCGGGGTCGGTGCGAGCGAGCAGTAGCCCATAGGAGGAGAACTGGGCATTGGTCGTCCACACCTTCTGCCCGGTCAGTCGCCAGCTGCCGTCCTCCTGCTGGCGCGCACGAGTCTGCACCGCCGCCAAGTCGGAGCCGGCTGCGGGCTCAGAGAACAGCTGGCACCAGACCTCGTCGCCGTGCAGCATCGGGCCCAGGTAGCGAGCCTTCTGCTCCTCGGCGCCGTGCGCGATCAGGGTGGGACCGAGCATGCCGACGCCGATCGCGTCGAGGATGCCGGGCACGCCGGCCTTAGCTATCTCCTGGTTGCAGATCACCTGCTCGATTGGGCCGAGCCCCTGCCCGCCGTACTCCTTGGGCCAAGTGACCCCAGCGAGCCCAGCCTCGGCAAGCTTGCCCTGCCAGGCGCGTCGCGCGGAGACGATCTCCGCCTCGTCGGTCAGCGCGTCGGGGTGGGTGGGTTCCCCTATCACCGGCGCCTCTCCCTTGTGCTTGTCAAGCCAGGTGCGAACCCTGGTGCGGTGCGCTACCTGCTCGGGCGTGTCGTCAAGATCCACTGTGCTCTCCCTTTGGCTGACTGGCCAGTCAATTTAGACTGCTAAGGCTACTCCTAAAGGGCTAGAGGGGTGGGTGGAGGTGAGCAGTGAGGTGGCAGTGAGGTGAGCAAGTGAGGTGGCAGTGAGGTGAGCAGTGAGGTGGCAGGGAGGTGGCAAGTGAGGTGGCAGTGAGGTGGGCAGAAGGGGTGAGTGGAGGGGAAGTAGGGTGAGCGCCGGTCGAGCTCTGGGTGTTGGGTGTCCAAACCACCGATCCCCATTTATAACTGTTAGGATATTCTAAATTATAACTTCTAAGCTATAATTTAGAATAACTTCTAGGTTATAATCCCGTTTTAGCGACCAAGTGGCACCATCGGCGAGGCGATTAGGCGTTGGTGGTAGACGTCGGCGAAGCCCGCGTTGAGCAGGTACTCGGCCTGCTGGCCCATGTCGGGCGAGTGCAGCAGCACCACGCCGAGCCTGACCCCGTCGCGCTCGGCGGTTGCCACCAGGCAGTCGCCGGCAAGTTCGGTGTAGCCGGTCTTCATGCCCGTGGTGCCCGGGTAGCCGTAGACGAGCAGTGGATTGTTGTTGTACAGGTAGAGCTTGCGGCCCTTGATCGGAAACGAAAGCACCACCTCTGCTGTGCGCACGATGTGGGCGATGCGCGGCTGCTGCAGGTCTACGTAGGCCAGCTCGGCCAGATCGGCAGCGCAGGTGTAGTTGCTCGCATTGATGTAGCCGGAGGGGGAGCTGTAGTGCGTGCAACCCAACCCGAGCTGTGCGGCTTCGACGTTCATGCTCGCCACGAACGCGCTGACGCTGCCGGACACGTGCTGGGCAAGCGCGGTAGCAGCGTCGTTGCCCGATGGTAGGAGCAACCCGTAGAGCAGCGTCTCGGCCGGTACATGCTTGCCGAGCGGCAGTACGCCGACCTTCGAGCCGGCCGCCTCGACGGCCTCCTTGGTGACCAATACCGGGGTGTCGGGAGTTGTGGAGTGAACCACGCGCAGCGCGGTCATCAGCTTTGTGAGGCTGGCCATGTGCAGGCGCTGCAAGGGATTGAGTTGCCACAGCACGCGACCGTTGTTCAGGTCGAACAGCAGGCCCGCGCGCGGCGGGCTGCGGAAGCTGGCCTGCACGGGACCGTTCGTGGCGCTGAGGTTGAGCGCCAGCGGGGCTTTGCCGAGCGGTAGGCCGGAGGGGGAGAGTCCCTGGTTCGTCGGCGAGGCTCCTGTCGAGCGTCGCTGCGAGCCGTCGGTCGCTACGCCTGTGTCCGCGCTCGTCCCCGCGTGCCGGCCGTCGTGCGAAGCGGGACTGTGCGCGGCGCCGGAGCGCGCCAGTCCCAACGAGACGGCCAGGGCTCCGGCGGCAAGCACCAACACGCAAACGGCCAGCACGCGTATACGCCTGCGCCGACGTCTGTGTCTGGCAAGCGCTCGCGCCCTCCGCGAGCGTCCGCTCTGAGGCAGGAACGGCGAGTTAGTCATGAGTGCCTCCCCGCGGCGACGGCGAGTTGGTCATGAGTGCCTCCCCGCGGTGACGGCGAGTTGGTCATGAGTGCCTCCCCGCGGTGACGGCGAGTTGGTCATGAGTGCCGCTTTGCGACAGGAAACGGCGAGCCGGCCATAAAAGCTCTCTCATCTCCTTGGAGGATTGCGCAATGCCCCGACGATGCCAACCGTCAGGATCACGAGCACGATCACCGACAGCACTCCTTGAACACTGAAGCCGAACTGCTCGATCCCGCCGATCGTCAGAAAGGCGAAGCCGAGGATGAACGCAAGCGATATGGCGAGTACGGCGACACGGGTCATCGTTGCCTGCTCATGCGAGGCTCAATAGCCTTCCCGCGAGGCAGCCGCCCCGTATGGGCGCGCGACTCATGCGAGGCCCGCCACGTCGAAGCCCACCTGAAGGGCAAACCACAGGCCAATCAACAGCGACGCGGGAACCTCGACGAGCGTCGTGTAGAACGGGATCGGGACCAGGCTGAGGACGCGCGCGCGTGGAAAGAGCAGGAGATAGCCGCCGAGCACGGTCGCGGTTACCACCAAAGTGTCGAGCAGAACGGCTGAGGGCGCCCCGAGGCCTGCTAGAGACCGGATTGCCAACGTGAACAGGCCAACCAGGACGCACAAGCCGCCGAAGCGCACGCGTCCCAGTGCACCCTCGACGCTTGGACCCAGCAGGCCGAGGAACAGAATGTCGGCCAGCAGCGGCAACAATCCCTTGTGGTCGCTTGACAGCAGGTAGGCGATCACGACGACGGCGAGGGCGATCACCGTCACGAGCGGGAAGCGCTCGCGTGGGATGTTGTCCTTGACGGGGATCATGCGAGGGACCAGTCCCCCCGTGCGCGCGGGGGGCGAGCATATGCGCAGACTATCCGCCCACCCCGGCGACGCTCGCCGGCAGGATGCGACCAGCGCCAAAAAGTGGGTGTCCCTGGAGCGTTGGATGCTCTATATCCCACGATCCCACTTATAACTTGTAGGTTATAACCCCAGTTTCTTGTGTTTTGGGGGCTGCGTGTTTGGGGTCTACGTGTTTGGGGCCTGCGCCCCGCGATCCCTGTGCGCTATCCGCTTGCGGCGAGCGGGCCAACGCCGGGCCGCGGCTGGGGCACGTGCTGGTCTGCGTGGTAGGAGGAGCGCACCAGCGGGCCGGCAGCGACATGCTCGAAGCCGAGCGCGTAGGCCGCCTCTTCGAGGGCCGTGAACTCGTCTGGGTGCCAGTAGCGCACGATCGGCAGGTGGCGCTCGGATGGGCGCAGATACTGCCCGACGGTGAGCACCTGGACCTCGTGTTCGCGCAGCACCTCGAACGTAGCCACCATCTCCTCGTGGGTCTCACCCAGGCCCACCATCAAGCCAGACTTGGTGACTACCTCGCCTTCACCCATTTCCGCAGCGCTGCGCAAGACGCGACAGGAGCGCAGGAATTCCGAGCCGCGGCGTGCGATCGGGTACAAGCGTGGGACGACCTCGACGTTGTGGTTGAACACGTCCGGACGCTCAGCGATGACGCGCGCGAGCGGCATCTCCTGGCCTTGGAAGTCGGGCGTCAGCACCTCGATTTGGCAATCCGGCGCCTGCTTGCGGACCTGGCGGATGACACCGACGAAGGCGGCGGCGCCCTTGTCGGGCAGGTCGTCGCGGTCGACCGAGGTGACGACGGCGTGGCGCAGGCCCATGCGTGCGATCGAGCGCGCGACGCGTGCGGGCTCCAATGGATCGTTCCACGTCGGCTTGCCGGTCTTTACGTTGCAGAAACCGCAGCGCCGCGTACAGGTGTCACCGAGGATCATGAACGTGGCGGTGCCGCGCTCCCAGCACTCGCCGACGTTGGGGCAGGCGGCCTCCTGGCAGACGGTGTGCAGGTTCTCCTCTTTGATCAGCGCCGAGAGCTCGCGGTAGCGCTGTCCACCTGCGGCAGGCACTTTGAACCAGGGAGGCTTGCGCTCGCGCAGGGGCCGCACGTCTGTGCCGAGCACTTGGAGCACGTCCATACCGCCGGGGTTGGCGCGGGAGCGGGTCGTGTGCTCGCGCCCGTCGGTGACGCTTGGCGGGGCACTGCTTGGCGGACTGCTCATGCGCTCACCAGCGTAGACCCGCAGAGCGAGGGCTGCTGATGCTCTTAGGCGAGCCAGCAAGCAGCGGGCGGCCATGAGCTGTGCAGAAGCACTGTGCGACAAGCTCTGAGAAGGCGTCGAGGCCGCCGTCTGGCTCGTGGCCAAGCTCCTGTGTCATCGAGGTCATCGTCACATCCGGTAGGCCGCAGGGCACGATCCAGGTGAACGGGGTGAGGTCGTTGGTGACGTTAACGGCAAAGCCATGTGTGGAAACGCCGCGCGAGACGTGCACACCGATCGAGGCGATCTTGCGATCTGCCACCCACACGCCGGTGTAGTCGATTCCCTCAGCGCAGCGTGAGCGGGCTCCGATGCCGTATTCGCCAAGCGCCGCTACGATTGCCGCCTCCATCTTGCGCAAGTGCGCGCCGATGTCTACTACACGCATGATCGGGTAGCCGACAAGCTGGCCGGGGCCGTGGTAGGTGACCTTGCCGCCACGGTCGGTGGGCACGATTTCGATTCCGCGCGCGCGGTAGAAGCCCTCGCCTAGAGACAGCTCTCCGTCTCCCGCTCGCCTCCCACGGGTGTACACGGGAGGATGCTCTAGCAGGAGCAGCGTGTCGGGTTGCTCGTCCGCCTGGCGTTGGGCTTGGATTTCGGCCTGGATTGCGAGTGCGTCGCGATAGGCAACCACACCAAGACGGCGGACCTGGACTTCGTTAAGGAGCTGAGGAGCTTGCGTCATCTACCGACTCTAGTCGTAGCATGATTTGCACGCCAGGATGAGCTCGATAGGTTGGTTCATTTGCATCATCTCTTGGGACCCGGTTCGCCGGGTCCCATCTTTAAGATGCGTCCCGGCGAGCATCGAGGCCGACTCTCACGCTACAAGGTGAGCGCGGCAGGCTCTTCCAGCAGCTCGCGGATACGTGCTAGAAATAGCGCCGCGTCGGCGCCATAAAGGATGCGGTGATCGCATGCGAGCGTAACGCTCATCGTTTGGCGTGCTACGAGCTTCTTCTTGCGGACGACTGGGTGCGGGGCGACCGCACCGACGGCGAGGATCGCCGCCTGGGGCGGATTGACGATCGCGGTGAAGCTCGCGATTCCATACATCCCCAGGTTCGACACGGTGAACGTGCCGCCACTCAGCTCGGGCGGGGTGATCGAGCCGTCGCGCACGCGCTCGGCCAGCGCGCGTGTCTCGCGAGCGATCTCGCCGAGTGCCTTCGTGTCCGCGTCGAACACCGTCGGCACGACGAGCACACCGCCAGTGGGATCCTCGGCGCCGGCTGCGACCGCCACGCCGACGTTGACGCGCGAGTGCAGCTCGAAGCGTCCGTCGCGATAGCTGCCATTGGCGCGCGGGTGGTCGCGCAGAGCAAGGGCACAAGCCTTGACGATCATGTCGTTGTAGGTTGGCGCGACATTTCTGTCTTGTCCCTCGCCGATGGTTACGGCAGCTTTGCCTCGTCCCTCGCCGACGGGTACGGCAGCCTTGCCCCGCCCCTCGCCGGCACGCGACAGCCGCTTCAGCTCGGCGCGCAGCGCCACGCAGGGCTCCATGTCGATATCCACTGTCAGCGTGAAGTCGGGGATCGTCGCCTTGGACTCGGCCATGCGCCTGGCGATCGTGCGCTGCGTGCGCGACAGCTCCACGGTCGGTCGTCTCTCCCTTGGCGCTCGATACCTCCTGGACCGAGGGTGCGCCAGTTGCCGGAACGTCCGGCGCGACAGTGGCGGGGGCGGGATCGAAGGAGCACTGGCGACCGACGCGGGTGGCCGGTCGCGCGTGCTTGTAGTAGCGGGGGCGGGATTCGAACCCGCGACCTCCTCCACGTCGGCCTTGACGATGCGCCCGCCCGGTCCGCTCCCGGTGAGCCCGCCGAGGTCTACCCCCGTCTCGCTTGCGATGCGCCTGGCGAGTGGAGACGCCTTCAGGCGCTCGCCACTGTGGGGAGGTGGGGAGGACTCGATGGACTGCGACTGGCTGGCCTCCGCGTCCCTGGCGGGCTGATCGGGCTCCGCGGTCGCCATGGCTTGCGCATCGGATGTGTCCGGTCGCGGACGCAGTCTGTGCGACGGACGAACCATTGTGTGTCGCCACCGTCTCACCGCCTGCCTCGCCGATCCGCGCGATAGGCTGCTCCCACGGCCAACGTGTCACCCTCGCTCGCGACCGTTTGCAGCGTTCCCTCGCTGTCTGACTCGTAAGTCATCGCCGCCTTGTCTGTCTCGATCTCGACCAGCTCCTCGCCACGTGCGACGTGCTCGCCGTCGTGCTTGAGCCAGCGCAGGATCGTGCCCTCCTCCATCGTGTCCGACAGGCGCGGCATCACGATCTCGCTCATCGCGATGCC
Source organism: uncultured Solirubrobacterales bacterium (assembly GCA_963757995.1). Taxonomy (GTDB): domain Bacteria; phylum Actinomycetota; class Thermoleophilia; order Solirubrobacterales; family Solirubrobacteraceae; genus Palsa-744. Next base: position 102,806 of record CAVWTS010000005.1, on the reverse strand, counting down.
TGCCTTATCTCGTTCTCAAGGCCGGACTCTTGCATCGCTTCCTGGACCGCACCGGGTGCGTTTGTCTCTGCCTCTCGTTGGCCGTCGCCTGCCGCGAGTTGGCTTGCTGGAGCTTGAGTTGGGTCGTATCCGATTGCCTGTGTGAGGTCGCGCCCGAGAACACTGAGCGCGGCTTGCACGATCTGCGGCTCGTGCGGGAACGCGCTTTCCTCGAGTGGCTTGGAATAGGGCATTGGCACATCCGCGCCGCTCACCCGCATCACGGGTGCGTCGAGATCGTCGAAGGCCTGTTCTGAGATCAGCGCCGCGAGGTTGGCGCCGACGCCGCCGTGTGGCCAGCCCTCCTCGACGATGACGCAGCGGTTGGTCTTGGCCACCGACTCCAGGATCGTGTCGAGGTCGAGCGGGCGCAGCGTGCGCGGGTCGATCACTTCGGCCTCGATGCCGTGCTCGGCCGACAGCAGCTCGGCTGCTCGCTCAGCTGTGAGTGCCATGCGCGAGACGCCCACGATCGTGACATCCCCGCCCGTGCGCACGATGCGGGCGCGGCCGAATGCGAGCGGCTGCTCATCCTCCTCGTCCACCTCGCCGCGCACGCCATACAGCGACTCGTGCTCGATGAAGATCACTGGGTTCTCGTCGCGGATCGCTGTCTTGAGCAGACCGCGCGCGTCGGCGGCCGTCGAGGGGACGGCGACGAGCAGGCCCGGCACTTGCAGGAACATGGCCTCGAAGCTGTGCGAGTGTGTTGGGCCCAGCTGGTGTCCTGCTCCCTGGGGCATTCGCACCACGAGTGGCACGCGTACCTGGCCGCCGAACATGTAGTGAATGTGGGCGGCGTGGTTGACGATCTGGTCGAACGCGAGCAGCGCGAAGTTGACCGTCATCAGCTCCACGACAGGGCGCAGCCCGACCATCGCGGCCCCGACGCCCATACCCACGATTGTGTTCTCGGAGATCGGGGTGTCGCGCACGCGCCGCTCGCCGAACTCCTCCAGCAGGCCGCTGGTGACCTTGAAGGCGCCGCCGAACACGCCGATGTCCTCGCCGAGCAGGAGGACGTTCTCGTCGCGCTGCATCTCCTCGCGCAGCGCCAGTTTCAAGGCGTCGCGATAGCGCATCTCAGTCATCGACTGCCACCTGGATATGCAGAGGCCCGGGTCTTCAGAACGTGTCTCAAAACCTGCGGCACCTGTCTGAAGACCTGCGGCGCCGGTGCAGGGATGAGTCGGGCTGGGGTGCGGGATGCGTACCTCACAGGACCACCTTCGGCGACCAGTGGTAGTGGCCATGGGCCTGCTGGTCGAGCACGTATACGTCCTCATAGAGCATGTCCGGGTCGGGGAATGGCGAGCGCTCGGCGAACTCCACGGCCTCGTCCACCTGCTGCACGGCGTCGTGCTCGATCTGCTCGCGCTGCTCTGTCGTGAGCGCCCCTTCACGCTCCAGCAGATCGCTGAACGCGGGGATCGGGTCGCGCTCGCGCCACTCGGCGACCTCCTCCTTGCTGCGGTAGTCCTCGGGGTCGGCCATCGAGTGGCCGCGGAAGCGGTAGGTGACGGCCTCGATCAGCAGCGGACGGCGCTCCTCGCGCACACGCGCAAGCGCCTCGGAGACGACGCGGTGGGTGTCGAGAATGTCCATGCCGTCGCAGCGCAGGCCGGGCACGCCAAGCGACTCGCCCTTGCGGCTGCAGGTCGGTGACGGCCGAGTGGCGGCTGAGCGATGTGCCCATGCCGAACTGGTTGTTGACGACCATGAACACAACCGGCAGGCGCCACAGCGCGGCCAGGTTCAGGGTCTCGCCGAAAGTGCCCTGGTTGGAAGCCCCGTCGCCGAATGTGCAGAGGGTTACCTCATTCCCGGGGTCCTCCTTGTGTGCCTCGTTGCTAGATGCCTCATCGTTGTGTTCGCTCGTGGATGTCGTGCCTCGGCGCTGATCGCAGGCGAGCGCTATGCCGGCGGCGATTGGCAGGTTGCCGCCGACGATCCCGTAGCCGCCCATGAAGCGCCGCTGCGCGTCGAACATGTGCATCGAGCCGCCGTGCCCTTTGCTGCAGCCGTCGCGCTTGCCGAACAGCTCGGCCATGACGTTCCTCGGCGGTGTGCCACGCGCGAGCGCGTCTCCGTGGGAGCGGTACGTGGAGACCAGGTAGTCGCTGTCGCGCAGCGCTCGCGCGCTGCCGACGATCGTGGCCTCCTCGCCGATCGACAGGTGCAGGAAGCCGCCGATCTTGGCGCGTGCGTACATCTCGCCCGCTCGCTCCTCGAAGCGACGGATCAGCGTCATCGCGGCCAGCCACTCGCGCGCCACCTCGGGCTCCGGCAACTCGGCGCTGGCGGGGTGGGCCCCGCGGGGTCGGCGCCGGGAGGCTGGGCACCCCATCCATTAGGACGCCCTAGAGACATGAGCTCACGGGGATGTCCTCAGGAGCACGTTCTGACGGGCAGGTCTTGCGAGGAATCCCAAGACGTGAAGACCCTGGCGAGCACACTCTGACGGGCGCGAGCTGGCAAACGGGCAAGGGCACTCTGCTCATGTCTCCACGGTACTCCAGCGCGCGAGGAAGTCCTCGCGATCCATGCGGCCCAGGTCCTCGCGCACTTCGCGCGCACGCCGCGAAGCCGTGTGGGGCGGGCAGTCCCAGAAGAAGACGACCTCGCCGCCGTCGATCTCGACCACCTCGATATGGTCGATGCGGTCTGGGTTGGCAAGGAACGCTGGCGCGAGGCCGCCGCGGCGCACGATCAGGCGGAAGCAGCGGTTGGCTCTCACGGTGTGCGTCTCCTCGAGGCCTCGGTGGCGATGCCGGCGGCTACGGCTGCCGCGTCGGATGTTGTACGGGTGTGCTTGGCTGGGGCGCCGTCCTGGCCGCGCCTGCGTGCGTATGTCGCTGCCTCCTCCAAGGCTCGCTCGCCTTGGAACACGCGGTCCCCGACGCGCACCGCCGGGACATCGCTGACGCCAGCCGTGGCGGCGGCCGCAGTGGCAGCCGACAGCTGCTCGCCGACCGAGCGCAGCTCGGCTCCCTTCAGCACGGCAGACGGGTGCATCTCACAGGCCGCCGCCGCGATCAAGACGTTGTCGCACATCGTCGAGCGGCCGTCCGCCTGCGTAAGCCTGGCGGAATGCGGCCTGTGCGAAGGCGACGATCCGCCCGATCGACTTGGCATAGGTCGCGGCGCGCATCGCGAAGTCGCTGTCGAACGGGAACGGCTCGGGCCAACGCAGCTCCTGGAGGCCCAGTTCGACGGCGCGCCTGGATACCTCGAGGCGGAAGATCTCCTCGTCGTCGCGGCAGCGGAACGCCTCGAAGGACTCGGCGGCCGGCAGCTCGCGCGCGAGTACCGGCTGCCACTCGGTCGCGACAGGCATCGTGTGCAGGACGCGCTCCGCTGCGAGATACGCAAGCGGTGAGGCCAGGTCGAAGTAAAAGGCTGCGTCTGCCCGTATTTTGCTGGTCGTTATGGGCATGTTCCACCAGACTAACCGCCGCCGTGTGCCCTGCGCGCATCCGTAGGCGATCGCCTTTTTCAGATTCAGCCGCGTCGCCATGTAAAGCTGCGCCGTCTGGCAGCTGCGCCGCCAGCCTTAGTCGTGAATCGGTCAGCCGTTGACTGCGTGTCCAGCCTTAGTCGTGAATCGGTCAGCCGTTGACTGCGTGTCCAGCCTTAGTCGTGAATCGGTCAGCCGTTGACTGCGCGTCCAGCCTTAGTCGTGAATCGGTCAGCCGTTGACTGCGCGTCCAGCCTTAGTCGTGAATCGGTCAGCCGTTGACCGCGCGTCCAGCCTTAGTCGTGAATCGGTCAGCCGTTGACTGCGCGTCCAGCCTTAGTCGTGAATCGGTCAGCCGTTGACCGCGTGTCCAGCCTTAGCCGTGGATCAGCCAGCCGTCGGCCGCTCGTCCAGCCTCCATGACGGCCTCTGAGAGTGTCGGATGGCCGTGCACAATGCGAGCCACCTCGGCGAAGCCGCCCTCCAAGGCACGCACGTTGACGAGCTCCTGGATCAGCTCGGTGGCACGCGAACCGACGATGTGCCCGCCGAGCAACTCGCCGTACTTGGACTCGCCGACCAGCTTGACCAAGCCTGTGCGGTCGCCGTAGACAGTGCCGCCTCCTACTGCGCCGTAAGGGACCTTGCCGACGACCACGTCATAGCCCTGCTCGCGTGCCTGCTCCTCGGTCAAGCCGAACGAGCCGACGTTCGGGGTGCAGAACGTGGCGCGTGGGATGTCGACGTAGGAGAGTGGGTGTGTTGGCAGGCCGGCGGAGTCCTCGGCGGCGATGATGCCCTCGTCCGATGCCTTGTGGGCGAGCGCCGGGCCGTGCACGAGATCGCCGATCGCATAGATGCCGGCGGCTGTGGTCCGCTGCGCGCCGTCGACGCGCACGAGGCCGCGCTCGTCTAGCTCGACGTCGGCGTTCTTCAAACCGAGTGCGTCCACGTCTGGCCCACGGCCGGCGCAGATCACGAGGTAGTCGACCTCGGCGGACTCCGAGCCGTAGCTGAAGCTGACGCCAGTCTCGCCGACGCTTACCCCCTCCACAGGGGTGCTCGTGTGGACATCGATGCCCTGGCGCTTGAGGCCACGCTCGACCAGGCGTGAGATGTCGGCATCCTCGGTCGGGAGCAGGCGGTCCAGAACCTCGAACAGCTTCACCTCGCTGCCTAGGCGCGCAAAACCAGATGCGATCTCGGCACCCGAGGCGCCTGCTCCGACGACCGTCAGGCGTGCGGGCAGCTCGGGCAGCGCCCATGCCTCCTCGGTGCCGATCACGCCGCCGCCGAACTCGACGCCCGGGATCGAGCGCTTGACCGATCCGGTGGCGAGGATCACCGTCGTGGCTGTCAATTCCTGGTCCCCCACACGCACGCGCGGGGCATCGCTCTTCGGCGCATCCCCACCGGCTTGTCCCCGACTCCCGTTTCCCGGCGAGGAGGCGTCGCGGCCTCCGGCAGACGGGCGGACCAGCGACGCCTCGCCCTCGATTAGGTCGATGCCGTTCTTCTTGAACAGGCCGGCCACGCCACCGGTGAGCGTGGTGACGACCTTCTCGCGACGGCCCTGCACTGCGCCGTAGTCCACCTCGACGCCGCTGACGTTCAGGCCGTAGTCGCCTGCCTCACGGATCTCCGAGAGCAGGTCGGCCGAGCGCAAGACTGCCTTGGCTGGGATGCAGGCGTAGTTCAGGCAGCGTCCCCCGACCCTGTCCTTCTCGATCACAGCGGTCTTTCTGCCGAGCTGGGCTGCGCGGATCGCGGCGACGTAGCCGCCGGGCCCGGAGCCGATCACGATCGTGTCATAGGAGATCTCAGCCATGCCGCCGCGAGCCTATCGCACGTCGGCCACCAACCCCGACGCTATTCGCATCGACCTGTCTGTTGTCAACAGGCTCGACGACCGTGGCGCGGCATTCGTGCGGGCGCGGCCCGGCTCGACCTACTCAGGCGCCCCATCTGCGCCGCGCTCACCCGCCTGAATCCGGCCCATCACTCGCACGAGCTTCCAGAACAGCCAGCCCGCAAGACAGATGCTGAGCACGCACAGTCCGGCGGCCAACAGCGTCTCGGCCACGATCAAAGCCAGCGAGGTGACGATGATCTGGAAGGCGAGTAGCGCCTCGAAGCCGAGCACCGCCCAGTAGCGGCGCTGGTACATGCCCCAGGCGAGCAAAAACAGCGCGCCGGCGAGAAACAGGCCACCCGGCAGCGAGCCGCCGTGGCTTGCGAGGTCGTGGACTGTGGCCACGCTTATGCAGACACCGATGGCCAGTGCTGCCGCCACCACCACAGCTACGAGCAGCGGTGTGGGCCGCTCGTGCTCGCCGAGCGGCTGCAGCGCGTCGGATGTCCAATCGCCGATGCCCCCCGCGCGCGCGCGTGGGCATCGCGCTTTTGCGAGCCTCCCGCCCGCGCTCGCCCGCTCGGCTCGGCCCGGGGGGAGATTTGGACTGGGCCGGGTTCCCCCGCGACGCGGGCGCTTTCCTGAGGCTCCAGCTGAATGTCCTCGCTAGCGTCGTCCATTGCCATTCAACAGCGGTCGCAGCTCCAGGGCGCCGCGCAGCGTGAGCGCAGCCTGCTCTGGGTCGCGTGCGTCGCAGATCGCCCGCAGGACACATACGCGGCCCGCGCCCGCGTCGAGCACGGACACGATGTTCTCGCTGTCGATGCCGCCGATCGCGAAGAAGGGGACCTGGGCATTGGCGGAGGCGTAGCTGACGAGCTCGGGGCCGACCGGTGGGCGGCCCAGCTTGGTTGGCGTGGCGTGCACTGGGCCGACGCCGATGTAGTCGACATATGGGGCCCCCTCGGGCGTCAGTGGCACGGCGGCGTCGATCTCGCTTGGGGCGTGCGTTGAGAGCCCGACGAGCATGTCGGGGCCGACGATCTTGCGGGCCTCGGCGACCGGCATGTCCTGCTGGCCGATGTGCACGCCGTCTGCTCGTACCATTGCTGCGATGTCTGGGCGGTCGTTGAGGATGAACAGGGCGCCGTGCCGCATCGCAGGCATCCGCTGCCACACTTGCTGCTTCGGCCAGGAACTCGTCCTCCAAGTGCTTCTCGCGCAACTGCACCACATCGACACCGCCCGAGATCGCCTCGGCCAGGAATTCGCTCAGGTCGCGATCGCCGGGCATGCAGTCGCATACGAGGTACAGGCGTGCGGCAGCCAGGCGCGCTCGGCGCTGCTTGCCATCGGGGTCGGGCACGGGCCGCAGGTGGGCCATCGCACGCCAGTCTGGCACCTGTGGGGCCCCTTGCCGGTCAGATGCTCGCGTAAAGCGTGGCCAGTTTGGCGTTGCTCGCACCCGAGGCCGGCTGCCTGTCGCCGCCGCTGTGAGCTCGCCGCCCCCAGGATGGAGCTGCGGGCAGCCGCCCTCTAGCATCAACACCATGAGCGCGAGCAATGCTCCCACGGTCGATCTGGCGGTCCTCGGCGGTGGCATCATCGGGCTGTCCGTGGCCTGGCGGGCCAGCCTGAGCGGCATGTCGGTCGTGCTGTTGGAGCGCGACGAGCTTGGCGGTGGCGCGACTCATGTCGCGGCCGGGATGCTGGCTCCGGTCGCCGAGGTGGAGTTCGGGCGAGGCGGGCCGGCACGTGCTCGAGCTTGGCGTGCGCTCGGCCGGGCTATGGCCCGATTTCGCCGCGGAGCTCGAGCGAGTCTCGGGGGTCGACGTTGGGCTGTGCCGCACCGGCACGCTGGTTGTGGCGCGCGACGATGACGAGGCGCGCGAGCTGGAGCGCCAGCTTGCCTTCCGCGAGTCGCTGGGACTGCACGCTCTGCGCCTGCTCGCAAGCGAGGCGCGCGAACGCGAGCCCGCGCTTGCGCCGACGGTGCGCCTGGCGCTTGAAGCACCCGATGACCACAGCGTCGACCCGCGTCGTGTTGTGGCCGCGCTGCGTCGTGCTTGCGAGCTTGAGGGCGTGCTTGTTTGTGAGCACAGGCACGTCCACGCTCTGGAGCTTGACGCCGATGCCAAGCGAGTCGTGGGGGTGCGGGTGTCGCGGCAGTGGGAGGACGATGTGGAGGAGATCGGCAGCGCGGGTGGTGAGGTTTTGGAGGATGGGGCGTGCGAATCGATCTACGCGCGCGATGTGGTGGTGGCCATGGGCGCCTGGAGCGGCTGCCTGGCCGGTTTGCCCGATAGCGCCGGCGTGCCCGTGCGTCCCGTCAAGGGTCAGATCATGCGCTTGCGCGATCCTGCCGGACCCGGTCTTTTGCAGCGGGTTCTGCGCTTCGACGGTGGTTATCTCGTGCCGCGCGGCGACGGTTGCTACGTGCTGGGTGCGACGATGGAAGAGCGGGGGTTTGAGCCCCAGGCAACCGCTGGAGGCGTATATGAGCTGTTGCGCGGCGCGCACGAACTGGTGCCGGGTATAAGCGAGCTGCGGATTGAGGAGCTGGGCGTCGGCTACCGTCCAGGCACGCCAGACAACGCTCCCTGTGATCGGACCCGGAACGCTTGAGGGGTTGACCTGGGCTACCGGCCACCACCGCAACGGCATCCTGCTTGCTCCCCTGACCGCGGAGCTTGTGACTCAGTCGTTGCTGGGTCACGAGACCAGGCACGAACCCATTTCCTCTTCATGATCTACCTCAACGGCACTCCGCACGATGATCCTGACGAGCAGACTGTTGCCGGGCTGTTGCGAGTACTCGACCTCGAGCCCGATGCGCGCGGCATCGCCGTGGCGGTCGATGGCGAGGTTGTGCCGCGGGCGGGGTGGAGCAGCTTCGCGGTCCCGGACGGGGCACGCGTGGAGGTGCTGACGGCGATGCAAGGGGGATGATCTGAGCATGGTCGATCCCACCCTGCGCCAATCCCTGGCGTCCGATAATAGGCGCGTCTCGCTTGCGCCATCCGACCCGCTTGTATCCGGCCCGTCCGCATCCGGCCCGTCCACATCCGGCCCGTCCACATCCGGCCCGTCCACATCCGGCCCGTCTACATCCGGCCCGTCCGCATCCGGCCCGTCTACATCCGACCCGTCCGCATCCGGCCCGTCCGCATCCGGCCCGTCTACATCCGGCCCGTCCACATCCGGCCCGTCCACATCTGCTCCTTCCACATCTGATCTATCTCGATCCGATTCGTCCACATCCGAGACGTCCGCGTCCGACTCGCTCACGGAGGCTCCGCGCTCGGTTGACCCGCATACGACTGACTCCCTCACGATCGCCGGGCGCACGCTGCACTCGCGGCTGCTGCTCGGCACGGGTGGCTTCGCTTCGCTGGAGTTGCTCGCCGAATCGATCCGCGCCAGCGGCTCGGAGCTGGTGACCGTCGCGCTGCGTCGAGTCGATCTGCAGGCTGAGGGCTCGCTGCTCGACGTGCTCGAGCGCGAGGGCGTCGAGCTGCTGCCCAACACCGCCGGCTGCTTCACCGCGCGCGACGCGGTGCTGACCGCCAAGCTGGCGCGCGAGGCGTTTGCGACCGACTGGATCAAGCTGGAGGTGATCGGCGACGAGGACACGCTGCTGCCGGATGCGCCCGAGCTGCTCAAGGCCGCGGAGCTGCTGGTGGACGATGGCTTTGTGGTGCTTCCCTACACGACCGACGACCCAGTCTTGGCAAGGCGCCTCGTCGACGTCGGCTGCGCGGCGGTGATGCCTTTGGGCGCCCCGATCGGCAGCGGCATGGGCATCCGCAATCCGTACAACATCAGCTTGATCCGCGAAGCCGTTGACGTGCCGGTGGTGCTCGATGCCGGTGTCGGCACCGCCTCGGACGCGACACTCGCGCTGGAGCTTGGTTGCGACGCGGTGATGGTGGCAAGCGCCGTCTCGCGCGCGCAGGACCCGGTGGCGATGGCCACCGCGATGCGCCACGCGGTGGATGCCGGGCGTCTGGCTCGCTGCGCCGGACGGATTCCGCGTCGTACCTATGCGACTGCTTCGAGCCCGCGGGCGGGAATCGCCGAGTTCAGTTCGACGACTTCGATCGAGCCGTTCATCGTCGTCGGGTAAGCCGTGCACTCGTAGTGGATCGTGCCAGGCTTGTCGAGCTTCAGTTCGAACGTCCCGCCTTCGGGGGCAAGGTCGCCGGAGTCGAACGTGTACGGGCCGCCCTCGCTCTTGACGTTGCACTTTTCCGTGTTGTTGTTGATCCACTTGAGCGTGCTACCGACCTTCGCCTTGAGCGTGTCGGGTTCGATCGCGAATTCGTGATAGGTGATCGTGATGACGCCGCTCTGCACTGGTGCGTTGGCCGGCGGGCTTGCATAGTTGATCTTGCCGGGCACCGTCAAGCCCCCCTTGGCGGTGCTGTTTTTGGACGTCGCCGCGGTGGTTGTGCCGGTCGTGCTTTTCGATTCGCTGGAGCCGCAGCCGGCGACGAGCAACGCCGCCGCGCAGACGATCGCGACGGGCCCCATAAACTGACGGACTGTGCCTCCCCACTTCCTCACAGGCGCCGAGCTTAGCGCGGCCGAGCTCGACGCGTTGCTGGATCGCGCGATCGAGCTGAAGACGGCTCCGCTGTCTTCGCGCGCGCTGGCCGGCCGTGGTGTCGCCTTGATCTTCGAGAAGCCCTCCACCCGCACGCGAGTCTCTTTCGAGATGGGTGTGCACGAGCTTGGCGGCCATGCGGTTGTGCTGCGCTCCGGGGAGATGCAGCTCTCGCGCGGCGAGTCACCCCGCGACACCGCGCTGGTGCTCTCGCGCCAAGTGGCCGCGATAGCCGTACGCACGGGGCCAGACTCACTGCTGGAAGAGCTCGCGCAATACGCCTCGGTTCCCGTGATCAACATGCTCACGGCTCTGCATCATCCGTGCCAAGCGCTGGCCGACCTGATGACGATGCGCGAGAGCTTTGGCAGCCTCAGGGGCTTGCGCATTGCCTACGTCGGAGACGGCACCAACGTGGCCCGCTCGCTGGCGATCCTGGGTGCGATCGCGGGCATGGACGTGGCGATCGCTTCGCCGCCGGGCTATGCGCTGGAGGATTCGCTGGAGCTGCCGGCGGGTGCAGAGGGCTCGCTGACTCTTTACCAGGACCCCTATGAGGCGGCCAGCGGGGCGCACACGTTGTACACCGATGTTTGGGTGAGTATGGGCGATGAGGACACCGCCGATCATCGGCGCGCGGCGTTGGCGCCGTACCGAATCGACGACACGCTGCTGGACGCGGCGGATCCGGCCGCGATCGCGTTGCACTGTCTGCCGGCGCATCCAGGCGAGGAGATCACCGCCGAGGTGCTTTACGGCGTGCGTCAGCGAATCTGGGATCAGGCCGAGAACCGCCGCCACGCGCAGAAGGCGCTGTTGGAGCTGTTGGTCGAGTCACCGTCGCCATGAGCGTGACAGCCGCATGCGGGCGTCAAGCATGAGTGCCAGTCCTCAAGCAGAGGGGACAGGTCCTCAGGTAGAGGGGACAGGTCCTCAGGTAGAGGGGACAGGTCCTCAGGTAGAGGGGACAGGTCCTCAGGTAGAGGGGGCCAGTCCTCAGGTAGAGGGGGCCAGTCCTCAGGTAGAGGGGACAGGTCCTCAGGTAGAGGAGGCCAGTCCTCAGGTAGAGGAGGCCAGTCCTCAAGCAGAGGGGACCAGCCCTCCACTTAAAGGGACCAGTCCTCATGCAGGGGGGACAGGTCCTCAATCAGAAAGTGCGAGTGCGCGCGTGGACAACGTGACTTCCCAAGCGGGCGCCAAGCTCGCTGCGAACGGTCTCGACGTGCTACCTGTGGCCGGCGGCTCGCAGGCGCTGCCGAAACGGCCCGAGCGGGGCGAGGAGATCGAGCTTCAGATCGATTCGCTCGCTCACGGTGGCGAGGGCATTGGGCGACTCGGTGATGGCGGCTATGTCGTATTTGTCTCCGGAGCCCTCCCGGGCGATCGCGTGCGCGCGGTCGTCATCAAGCGCAAGCGCAGCTATGCGCATGCGCGCATGGTGGAGGTGCTTCAGGAGAGCCCCGAGCGCATCGCGCCGACGGCAGATCATCCCGGTGTGGCCTGGCAGGTCTTGCCCTATGAGCGGCAATTGCAGATCAAGCGGGAACAGGTCGACGACGCCCTGCGGCGCATCGGCAGGCTCGACGGGTTCGAGTTGCAGGAGATCGTTCCCGCGCTCCAGCAATGGCGCTACCGCAACAAGCTGGAGTACTCGTTCGGTACTGGCTACCCCCCGGATACCTCATCATCGTCTTCCAGCGGTTCAGAAAACACTGGGAAATACGGGACGGGGTTTTTGGTGTGTGGCTTTCATGCCCCCGGCGGCTGGAAGCGGGTCGATCCGATCGAGGATTGCCTGCTTGCCTCCGAGCTTGGCAACAGGGCACGCGAAATAGCACTCGACTGGGCGCGCGCTCAGGGCCTGCGCGCCTGGGATCGCCGCCGCGAGAGCATCGACTCGCCAGTACCGCTGCTGCGCAACCTCGTCGTGCGCGAAGGCCGGCGCAGCGGCAAGCTGCAGATCCGCTTGGTCAGTACCGATGGCGAGTTGGAGGCCGGCGAGCTGGCTGCGGCGCTTGTCGCTGGGCTGGGCGAGGAGACGCTCAGCGGCTTCCTGTGGACACGCTCCTCCTCGCTCGCGGAGACGACGATGGGCGGCGAGACCGAGCTTGTCTGGGGTGATGCCGAACTGCCCGAGCGCCTGGGCGAGCTAGACCTGCGCATCTCCTCGGAAGCGTTCTTTCAGACCAACACCGAGATGGCCGAGGTGCTGTACGGGATCGTCGCCGACTATGCGGCGCTGGAAGGCTGGGAGCGGGTCTATGACCTCTATTGCGGGATCGGCACGATCGCGCTCACGCTTGCCCCGCGAGCCGGCGAGCTGTGGGGGATCGAGATCATCGAGCAGGCGGTCGCTGATGCGATCGCCGCAGCCAAACGCAACGACGTGACCAACGCCCACTTCTTCGCGGGCGATGCACGCTTGGCGCTACCGGAGCTGATCGAGCGCGCCGGCAAGCCCGATGTCGTGGTCGTCGACCCGCCGCGCGCCGGTCTCTCACAGAAGGTGGTGCGCCGCATAATCGAGGCTTCGCCCAAGCGCATCGTCTACGTCTCCTGCAATCCGACGACGTTGGCCCCAAATGCCGCTCAGCTTGTAGAGGCAGGTTGGCGCCTGGTGAAGGTACGACCCGTGGACATGTTCCCGCAGACGCCGCACATCGAGTGCGTGGCGTTGCTTGAGCGGGCATAAGCGAAAGCATTCTTAAGATAGCGCTCGCTATCTTGACATAGCATTCATTATCTGAAATAATGATGCGTATGACAGACGCGTCACGGCTCTCCCTACGCGACGAGCAAAAGGCGCTCACCCGCCGGCGCCTGCTCGATAGTGCCGAAGCCGTGTTCGCCCGCAGTGGCTTCTACGGTGCTTCTGTCGATGAGCTCGCGCGTGAGGCCGGCGCCACGACGGGCGCCCTGTACTCGAATTTCGCCGGCAAGGAGGACCTGTTCCTGGCCCTCTTCGAGGAGCGAATCGCCACCGATGTGGGCGACTATTCGCAGATTGTCGCCGAGGGAGCGACGGTCGAACAGCAGGCTCGGGGAGCGGCGGATCACTGGATGGAGATACTGCGCGAGCGCCCGCACTATTTCCCGTTGCTGATGGAGTTCTGGGCGTACGCGATTCGCGAATCGGAGCTCAGGGAGCGCTTGGCTGGGCGGTTCGCGGCGCTTCGCTCGGCCAGTGGCCGGTTGTTCTTGGAGGCGGCGGAGCGCCACGGCCAGTCGCCGCCGCCTGAGGCCGGCGAGTTCGTGGGCCTGCTCATCAACGCGCTCGGCAACGGTCTGGCGTTCGAGAAGCTAGTCAACCCGGAGGCCGTTCCCGACCCCCTCTTCGGGGACATGCTTGTACTCATCTTCAAGGCCTTCGAAGCGCTGATACGTGAGGACCCGGGCGCCGTCGAGCCCCAGAGTGCGATTACCTCGCAAGAGCCGGCGAGTGCCTCACACAACTCTGTGACTTCGCAAAAGAATGCGATCACGGTCGACTTGCAAAAGCGGGCGACCAAAAGGAAGGGAGCAAAGAATGGCTGAGAGCGCGTCAAGTCGTGCGGCAGACCCGCCAGTGCGCTCGTCCGGGGACCTTGGGACAGGTTCGTCTGACCTTGGCATGCGTTCTGCGACTGCCGAGGATGTTGGGCGCCTGAAGACGGTGCTCGCGGAAGCATTCCTTGATGATCCGGTCTTCGGCTGGTTGATGCCCAAAGATGGCAAGCGCCTCGCACAATTGCAGCGTTACTTCGGACTCGATCTGGGTCACTACGCGTTGCCGCATGGAGATGTGTGGACGACAAATGACCTCATCGGCGCCACGCTCACCTTGCCGCCGGGTAAGTGGCGTGTACCGCCGCTCACCACCCTCCTGCATGGCAGCGCCTTCGGGGTCCACCTGCCCAGGGCGGCGAGGATGGGCGCCACGATGGAGTGGCGCCACGCACACGAAATCCGTGGGCCCCACTACTACGTCCGTGACATTGGCGTGCACCCGGACATGCAGGGCAGGGGTCTCGGCAGTGCGCTGATGCGCCCGACGCTCGATCGCTGCGACCGCGAGGCGCTGCCGGCATACATCGAGGCGTCCAGCGAGCGCAGCGCCGCGCTGTACGAGCGTCTCGGCTTCCGACACGTCAAAGAGCTGCGCGTCGGTGGAAGCCCGCCGTTGTGGCTGATGATTCGTTTGCCGCGGTCCACCCAGGCCGAATCGTGAGCTGGGCGCCGCGGACGACGCGGCGATCGTAGGCCGGCCCAACGAGCGTCAGCCGCCGAGCGTGAACATGGCAGGCGCTAGGCTGGCCGTGGGCCGTGGGCCGTGGGCCGTGGGCCGTGGGCCGTGGGCCGTGGGCCGGGTACGCGCTAGGGTTGCGCCACATGCGCGCTGCCACGATTCGCGATGGAGAGATCCTCGTCGAGGAGCACCCTGACCCCGCTCCTGGTGCCGGCGAGGTGCTCGTGCGCGTGCGCGCGGCCGGGCTCAATGGCGCAGACATGATGCAGCGGCGCGGTCTTTATCCCGCACCGCCGGATTCGCCGCAGGACATTCCCGGCATGGAGCTGGCGGGCGAGGTGCAGGCGCTCGGCCCGAGCGCGGTTCCGCGCTTTGAGGTCGGGGATCGTGTGATGGCGATTGTCGGCGGCGGCGGACAGGCCGAGCTGGCGGTGGTGCATGAGCGCCAGCTGATGCCGGTGCCGGTGGGTCTCGACTGGCCTGAGGCCGGTGGCCTGCCGGAGACGTTCACGACCGCTCACGATGCCCTCTTCACCCAGGCGGAGTTGCGCCCGGGTGAGCGCCTGCTCGTGCACGGTGGCGCCGGTGGCGTCGGTACGGCTGCCATCCAGCTGGCCAAAGCCACGGGCGCACGCGTCACGGCGACCGTGCGCCGCGCCGAGTCGCGTGCAGCGGTGACCGCGCTAGGCGCCGAGGCCGTCGCGCCTGAGGGCTTTGCCGAGCACGGCCCGTTTGATGTGATCCTCGAGCTCGTCGGTGCGCCCAACCTGCCCGAGAACATGACAGCGCTTGCCGTCGGTGGGCGTATCTGTGTGATCGGCGTCTCTGCCGGCGTCAAGGCCGAGCTCAACCTGCTCGCGCTGATGGGCAAGCGCGCCCGCATCCACGGTTCTACATTGCGTGCACGCTCGTTGGAGGAGAAGGCGCTGGCTGCCCGCCGTTTGGAGCGAGAAGTACTGCCCTTGTTTGAAGCGAACACTGCGAGCGGTCTTTCGGGGTCGGCGGTCGCTAGCGCCTCGGATCCAGCGGCTGGTGGCGTTTCAGAGGCGGCAGGCGATGGCGTCCCGGAGCCGGCAGAGGGTGGTACCTCGAAACCTGCGCTTTTCGTTCCAATCGCGGAGACATTTCCGCTAGAGGAGGTAGCGGCCGCATACGATCATTTCGCCGCGGGCGGCAAGCTCGGCAAGATCGTGCTCGTTCTTTGATGAATCGAGCCGGATCGCCGGGTGGCTAGCCGAGCCACGATCGGGGTGGCAGTCCGCGGGCCGATACATCTGTTACGCGACTTACTATAGTGGCTACATATAGTAGTCACTATAGTAAGTCGGGCAAATTTTGTATATGTACCGGAACCCTCAGTAAGGCGGTTGCGCCGCGTGCCAATCGCCGAGCGTCCTAAACGCCGCCCAGAATGCACGCTTGGAGTCCTGCTCGTCCAGCGACTCGTCGATGTTCGGCGCGTACAAGGCATCGGTGCTCGGCGTGAGCTGCTGGATCTCGCCCAAGCGCGGCTCCAACGGGCGCGCTAGCGGGATGTCAAGCTCGTTCAGCGCTGCCAGCGCCTCGGGACCCATCACAACGACGATCCGCGGTTGCACGATCGCGATCTCTGCAACGACGCGCGCGGTACAGATGTCATTTCCCACCCACCCCTCGGCCATCGAGGCATCGGCGAGCGGGCACTTCACACACAAAGTTCCGTAAACGGTCAACGGATCGATCGACAGCCGCTTGAAGGACTTCATCAGCGCGCCGCCCGAGCGTCCGTAGAAGGCGACGCCCTCCTCGATCTCAGAGGGCAGTGGCGCGTGCTTGAGCAGCATGATGTCCGCCTGTGGATGACCGGAGCCGAGCACCGGCATCAGCTGGCCGCGCGGGCAGTGCGGACAGCTCTGCAGCTCGCGCGTCAGCGCGTTGAGCTCCCTGATTGCCCGCTCGAGGTACTTCTCACGGATCTCGTCATCTGTAGCGGGCATCGACGCGGAAGGATTAGACGGCGGTCCGTGTTGTCCTTGCGCGTGCATCGCTACTTGCGCCGTGCTCGCTCGCTCATTTCCTGCCTACGAGCCCTCATGTTCTGTCCTGAGCCACGTCGCGCCTCCGCCGCCAGGCGTGGATCACCGCGTGCGCTGGTCGGGACTGGGTTGCCGGCGGCCGAAAGTGCTTCGCCTGGTGACGCACTCGGTCAACGGTCACGTCGCGCCTGCGCCGCCTCGTCGCACGCGCCGGTCGCGACTTGGTTTTGTGGCGGCTGTTGGAGTCACGTTGCGCCTCCACCCCCTCGTGTGGCCCGTCGCACGCGCCGGTCGCGGCTCGCTCGCCTGGCGGCCGCTGGGGTCGCCTTCGTCTGCAGGAACTTCAGCGCCTGCACGTAGATGAGGCTTGACGGCTTGGTCGTGATCTCTGCGTCGCGCAACGATTGCAAGAACTCCTGCGGACCATCGAAGTCTCGCATTCTTATACGCACCGAACCCAGACCCTGAGCCACATGCGAGTCCGAGCCAGCGCCGGCGACGATCCTGTACTTGGCGGCGAAGCGGACGGCCTCCTCGTTAAATGCGCCGATCGCCACGCGCGGGTTGAAGATCTCGATTGCGTCGATGTCGTCGAGGATCTCTGGCAGGTGCTCGTAGTCAGGTACCGCGTGCATACGGTCGAATGGATGCGGCACGTACACAAGCCCGCCCTGGCGCTTGATCTCAGCGACGGTCTCGGCCATGCTCAACCCGCGCGGGATCTTCTCCTCGATGAACAGCCCGATCACCTCGCCTTGCTCGGCCGTCTTTACCTCCTCGCCGACGATCACCTTGATTCGGTCCCGCCCGCCCCGGGCATTCGATTCGTTGGCCTTTTCGCGCGCCTCCAGAGCGCCGGAGATCTCGTTGTGGTCGGTGACTGCGATGGCTCCTAGGCCCACTTCTTTGGCTGTCGCGAGCAACACCTCGACAGGTGTTTCGCAGTCGCCAGAGTGGTCGGTGTGCATGTGCAAATCCACGTCGATAAGCCGGCGCCGCGCCAGGCGCCGGCGTATGACCGGGTCGCCGGCTGGGTCATGACGACGGGCGGCCAGCTCGCGGTAGATCGACTCCACGTTCATGAGGAGACCAGCCAAGTCATCGTGCGGGAACGCCCCTCCATCCCCATCATTCTCAGCCTCGATCGAGCTGTCGGCGATGACCCGATAATCGGCTGGGAAGTAGCGCGCCATCAAGTCGGCGGTATCCCTGCGACTCGCGATGCGAGCATCCAGGCGACCGAAGAAGCCCTCCACGAAGCGGCGCGCGACCGTCGTCGACAGAAGCCGCTCAGTGGGCGCGTGAAACGAGCCCACGTTCAGTGCGCGCGAATAGCGCAAGGCGGTGCTCGAAGCGCTGGGTGCAAACGGCTCATGCACGTGCACGAAGTCGAGCGGCACCTTGCCCAGCAAGTCCTCCAAGGTACGCGCCACGTCGACCGGCAGCGCGCGCGCGCGCCGGCCCGTGGAGCTTGGCATGTCCAGTACCTCGCCGATCGCCAACACGCGCGGTGTCCCTTTGTCCGTCTCTTGCAACAGGCTCTCGGGCTTTGACTTCGCGGCGCGCAGCTCGCGGCGTGATTCGCGCACTCTCTCGGGGGAGCGCGAAGGTGCCAGGATCAGGACGCGGTGTCCGCGCTTGGACAGCTCGCCCGCAAGCTGCAAGATGTGGGCGTTGACTTCATTCTCTTGTGCCTCCCAGGGATAGGGGGAGACATGAGCTATCGAGAACGTGGCAGGGATACTCACCCCACTATTATGCTCGCCTCCCTGACCTTCCATGCCCGTCCCGGGACAGGACGAGCATGGTGGCGGCCGGACGGCACGTGACGGGGTCAGGACTTGGTGGCGGTCCTGCCCGATGCGGCGGGCCTGCGCGACGCGGCGGGGCTGCGTGGTGTGGCGGGCTTGGGTGACGTGGTACGCCCCTTCGGCCTGGTGGCGGCTTGCCGCGTGTGCTTGGCGATGAACTTCTCGGTCTCCTCACGCGCCAGGTTGTCCGGCCGCTGGTTGTGCGGGCTCTTCATCAGGTAGCTGGAGGGACCGTCGAGCTGGCCGCCGAGGCCGTTGTTCAGTGCCAGCTTGCAGCAGCGCACCGCATCGATCACGATGCCGGCGGAGTTGGGCGAGTCCCACACCTCGAGCTTCATCTCCAGGTTCAATGGCACATCGCCGAATGCCTGGCCCTCCACGCGGATGTGCGCCCACTTGCGGTCGCTCAGCCAGGGAACGTAGTCGGAGGGCCCGATGTACACATCCTCGGCGGGCAGCTGCTCGTCCATGATCGAGGTGACAGCGTTGGTCTTTGAGATCTTCTTGGACTCCAACCGCTCGCGCTCGAGCATGTTGTAGAAGTCCATGTTGCCGCCCACATTCAGTTGGGAAGTGCGCAGCATCTTCACGCCGCGGTCGGCGAACAGGCGGGCAAGCGTGCGGTGCACGATCGTGGCTCCCACTTGCGACTTGATGTCGTCGCCGACGATCGGCAGTTTTGCCTTCTTAAAGCGCTTGTCCCAGTAATCCTCGCGAGCGATGAAAACAGGGATGCAGTTCACGAAGCCGCAGCCGGCCTCGAGGATTTGCTCGACGTACCACTTGGTCGCGTCCTCGCTGCCGACGGGCAGGTAGGACACGACCACGTCGGTATGCGTCTCTTTGAGGATGCTGACGATGTCGGCGGTCTCGCCGGGAGCCTTTTTGATCTTCTGCTTGAGGTACTTGCCGAGACCGTCATGGGTCATGCCGCGGTACACGGGCACGCCAAGCTTCTTGGGCACTTTGGCGAACTTCATCGTGTTGTTCTGGCCCGCCCAGATGGCTTGCCCGAGGTCCTTGCCGACCTTCGTGGCATCAATGTCGAACGCCGCGGTGAATTCGATGTCGCTGATGTGGTAGCCGCCAAGGTCGACATGCATCAGCCCGGGCACGAGCTGGGTCGGGTCGGCGTCTTTGTAGTAGTGCACGCCCTGCACAAACGCCGAGGCGCAGTTGCCGACGCCGATGATCGCCACACGCACCTTGTCCTGCTGGTAGCGCGCCTTGCCGTTTGTGGAGGCAGCACCGTTGCTTTGTTGAATGCTCATCTAGTTGCTCAGTCCTTTGTGGAGGTTGGGGGAGATTACCCCGGCCTGCGTCTTAGGTGACAGACAGTGAGGAGGATTGGCTTCGCCCTGGCGGGCTCCGCTGATGGGCGTTCCCGTAGTGTCAGCCGGCCGGTACCGCTCATACTGAGGTTCCTTCTTTCGCGATACTCATGCCGGCTGGGAAAGCGCGCGCTTGACATGCCACACGCGCTGGGCGACCGTGATGACGCTCAGCGCCGCCAACACGTACACGGCCGGCGCCAGCAGGCTGAAGTTCCCTAGCGAGGCGCCCTTGGCGAAGATCAAGCCGATCGAGAGGATCACGACTCGTACCGGTCGTGTGGCGATCCCGACCTTGCACTCGACCCCAAGGGCCTCCGCGCGGGCGCGTGTGTAGGAGACCATCAGCGAGGCCAGCACCGCCACGACCACCGCGGCGGCGGCCCCGGAGCGTCCTTCGCGCGCGAAGTCTGCCGCTACGGCAGTCAGCACGATCCCCTCCTCGATGCGGTCGAGCGTCGAGTCCAGGAACGCCCCGAAGGGCGTGCCCTTGCCCGACATGCGCGAGTAGCGCCCGTCGAGTGTGTCCATCACCGAGCCGACGATGAACGCGATCCCGCCGAGGAAGTACAGACGCTCCCAAACGAGCACGGCCGCCACCAAGTTCAACGCCAAACCGGTCAGCGAGATCGCGTTAGGCGTTAGCCGCGACTCGATCAGCCGCTCGCGCACCATCTCTCGCCGCTGGGGCCCGGTCAGCGGAGAGCGTCCGCTGCGGCGCGTGCGACCTGTACCTCCGCGCGGGCGGCGGCGCAGGACTGGCTGTCTATGGGAAGGGGGAGATGGAGGCATCGACCGCGGCGTTGAACCCTACCCGGCTCCCGCCGGCTCCGGGCCAAAGCGCCATGCCGTCGGCCTCATCCGTGCCAGGCGTCGCGCCCCAAGTGCCGAGACGCCCGCTGTCAGCGCTCCGAGTAGCGCGTCGATGATGAAATGGTTGGCGGTGGCGATGATCACAAAGGCGATCAGCAGCGGATACAGCCGCCACAGCACGGAGGCAACGCGAGTACGCGACAGCGAGGCTAGTGGCCAACCGATCATCAGCGCAAACGCTACGTGCATGGACGGCACGGCAGCATAGGGATTGAACAGGGAGTTCATCGAGGCGCTCGCATGTGAGACGTGCACGCCGGTCAGATCCGACACCGAGTCGATGAAGCCCCACTCGGGCAAGAAGCGCGGTGGCGCGGTTGGGAAGACCGCATACCCGACCAAAGCGATCAGCATCGCGATCGCGAACATGTTGCGCACGAAGTAGAAGGAGCGGTTGTGGCGCACATACAGGTAGATCAGGGCTGCCAGCGTGATCGAGGTCTGTGCATTCACGTACAGCCAGCTGGAGAAGTCCATCAGCAGGTGGCTGCTCGACGCCCAAGCTTGGATGCTCGGCTCGACGAACACGTGCAGCGAGCGCTCCACTCCGATCAAATCACGCGCGTGCTGGAAAGCGGTGGTGGTGTCTCCGGAGACGAGTCCGCGCACAAGGCTGTACGCGCCGTAAGCCAAGCCGA
The DNA here is from genome assembly GCA_963757995.1 of uncultured Solirubrobacterales bacterium. Classification (GTDB taxonomy): domain Bacteria; phylum Actinomycetota; class Thermoleophilia; order Solirubrobacterales; family Solirubrobacteraceae; genus Palsa-744. The sequence goes on along the minus strand of CAVWTS010000005.1, from coordinate 81,959 downwards.
TCAGCGCGATCTGGCGCAGCAGGTCAAGCCAGCCGTTCGGCATTACCCGTGCCTGTAGTTTCCGCCGGGAGATCAGCGGGGCAGCCGGGCCCTCTTCCGCGGCAGGCTTTGCTGGTCGATCCTCGGTGAGTGGGCTACTCACGGACACGTCCTCAGCCGAGCGAACATCGGAGAAGCCTAGCCCATCACCCGGTAGAGACGCCAGTGCTCTGAGTGCCACAGCTCTCGCAAATACGGCAATCCGTGGACGAGGAGCCGGCCCTCCAAGCTGCCCGCTTTGTCAAGCGGAACATCTGGCAGGGCCACGTACACCACCCGGTTTTCCGCGAGCCAAGCGCGATAGGCCGCGGGACTGAGCGTCTTGCGGTAGAAGACGGCCGCATAGCGGGTATCGAGCTGGCGCTCCCATCCGCGTGCAAGCTCCACGCCGTCGTGGCCGGCCAGGTATGCGGATTCCCAGTGTGCCGCCGTCATCGGCACCTCTAGGATGGTCGGGTTCCCGTGACTGAGCTTGAGCTTTTGTAGCTCCGCCAACACGGGTGCGTAGTAGGAGGCATGCACTGATGGGTCGCCGGCGATCGAGCTGTAATCGCGGATCGGTGTAGCCAGCTGCCAGTAGAGCAGTAGTGGCGTGAGCGCCAGCAGCAGTACACGCTGCTTCTCCCAAAGCACTCCTGCGAGCAGCGGCGCGGCGAGCAGCGGTCCGAGTCGGGCGGCGTTACCGCCGACGGGCGTGTGGATCGCATATGCGCCGATCAGCGCAAGCGCGTACAGGACGGCTGCGACTCGCAGCACGCGCCGGCCCCGCGGGGTCAGCGTTCCTTGCGGCAACAGCAGCGCGATCAGCAGCACACTGGCTAGCGCCGGCCAGAAGGCGGAGGCAGCAAATGGCTCATAGCCGCCGTCGGGGTAGGAGATGCTGAGTGCCAGGACCGGGGTTAGGGCGGCGGCGCACAGGGCCAAGCCACGACGTGGGTCTGCTTGCGCCTGTATCTCCCCGCGTCCACGGCGTCTGCGCCCGTCTGGTCCGAGCTCATCCTGTCGTGCCTCCTTGCCCGCGGTGGTGTGTCCGAAAAATGCGATGCCCCGCGCGCGCGCGCGGGGCATCGCGCTTTCCAATACATGCCCACCGCGGAGACCGGCCAGCGCCAAGGCCAACCCGGCGAGACCCAAGAACGCTCCGGCCACAGGGCTTGTAACGCCAGTCAGCACAGCCAGCACTAGCGCGGCCGGGAGCACGCCGCGCATCAGCGCGAGCACCGAGGCGAGCCCGATCGCGAAGCCAAGGTCATATGGCACGCGCCCAGAGAGCAATCCCACGCAGAAGCCAAGTGCGAACCACGCGGCGGCAAGGCGCGCTGCCGCTGTGCCGAATACGCGCTGTGCGATCAGCGCGAACAGGGTGCAGGCGGCGACCGCCGACAGCGCGAGCAGCAGACGTACTCCCAGCAGCGCTCCAAGCGCCGGCGAAAGCAGCGAATAGCCCGGCAGCCAGTAGCCGTGCGCCGCATACCAGCCGGTGTCCCAAGTAGTGAACCCCACGCGCGCAAACAGATCGCTGCGGTAGGTGGCCGCGGCCAAGTCACCCGCAGGCGGCGCCAGGATCAAGTAGGCCAGCGCGAGCGGGACGGCCACAACCAGCGCAAGCGTCAAAGGAGTAGCCGACAGGCGCCTCCTCTGCTCACGGCGCTCTGGAAGTTCCTGTTGAATGGTCGTTGCGCTGGGTGTTGTCAAGACTGTTCTCTGCTCCGGCTGTTCTCTGCTGGGCTGTTCGCCGCTTAGCTGTTTCTGCTTAGCTGTTTCTGCTTGGCTGTTCTCCGCTCGGGCGTTTCGCCGCTCGGCCAGCTCTCGGCCGCTCTCAGGCAGCGTTCATGAACTCGACGACCTGCTCTATCGCGTCGGGGCGATCCAGCCACCACCAGTGCCCGGCGTCCGCGAGTTCGACCAGCTGGCTCTCAGGCAGCGCTTGTGCATAGGCATGGGCGAAGCGCTCAGGTATGTAGGGGTCTTGCATGCCCCACAGCACGAGCGAGGGCATCCGCAGCGATTTCAGGTGCTCGCCGGCTCGCGCAAGCTCCTGGCTCGGAGAGCTGCGATACAGCCGTAGGATCGCACGTTGCGTGCCCTGGTCGAAGTGCTCCATCACCGAGTCGATCCACGCATCGGGCAAGGGCCCGGGCCCTACGTTCGCCTCACGCGTCGAGCGCTTGAGTACCTGCCGTATGGTCGCGCCCATGGCGATCTCTCCCAGCAGCGGTGTGCGCCACATACGCGCGGTGCGGTGCCACTCATATCCGGGTAGCAGTGGCACCGCGTTGCATATGACCAGCCGCTCGACGCGCTCTGGATGAGCCTGGGCGAACGCAAGTCCCACCGCGCCCCAGTCGTGCACGAGCATGCGCACACGCTCGATGCCAAGCATGTCGAGGAAGCGCTCGATGAAGCCCGCGTACTCCGCGATCGTGTACTGCAGGTAAGCGGGCTTACCGGAGCGTCCGAAGCCGGGTAGATCCGGAGCTAGCCCACCTGTGCGTTCGAGGAATCCCTTGTCGTATAGCGGTGCTTGCAGCCAATCGTCCTCGCTGCGCTTATGTCTCCACCAGCGCCTCCAACGCGGCCGACTCTGATGATGCGCGCGAGGCGCGATCCAGTCCGCGGAGCTGCCCGGTACCCCATGTAGGTAGAGCACCGGTGCTACGTCCGGGTTAACTGCCGGCGCGCTGCGCCAGAACACGGGCAGGCTGCCGCGAGCCCCGAATGGGGTATCGATCTCGGCGTTGTTATCGCTAACAGCAGGCACCTCGCGAGGATATAGCGACGTTGGGCTCTGCTGGCACCGTATGAGTCGGCGGGTGCAGTAGCGGAGCCTGGAAAGACAGGCGACCTTTATGAACAAGGACTTGACAATCTGCCAGTTGTGGTTTAGATTGGCGCGCGTCTTCAACGTGTCCGCGCGTGAACAGATGCAGGTCTGGCGCGCGGGCAAAACGGCGCCATCTGAGTGGCGCCATCTATGCCTTAGCAATCGATAGACGTCACCGGCTGCCCACACCCAAAGCCAAGGCCAACGCAAAGAAGGGGATGAGATGGCCGGCAGACGACGGACGCTCTCGCGCTCCTCCACACCGGCGCGCGACGCGATAGTCCGCTCGGTCGGAGATGGCGCGGTACATGAACTTGGACGCGAGCGTGTAACTGAGATTCAGCGGGCGCGCTTGCTTGCCGCGATGATCGATGTCTGCGCCGAGCTTGGTGTAGCCGACGTCACCGTTGCACATGTGGTCGAGCGTGCAGGTGTGTCGCGTCGCACGTTCTACGAGATCTACACAGACCGCGAAGCGTGCTTCCTCGAGGCCCTCGACGAGGGCCTCGCCCGTGCTTCTCGCTATGCGCTCGACGGCTACGACGAGACGGCGAGATGGATAGATCGCATGCGCGGCGTGCTCACCGCGCTGCTTGCATTTCTGGACGCCGAACAAGCCACGGGGCGACTGCTGGTCGTGGAGTCCCTTGCGGCGGGAGATAGCGCGCTGTCGCGCCGTAGGGGGGCGGTTGAGCGGATGATCACGTTCGTTGACGAAGCAAACGCAGAGCTTAAGCCCGATAAGCAGACTCCCTCACTGACCGCAGAGGGCGTCGTGGGAGGAGTGCTCTCGATCTTGCACTCGCGCCTGCTGGAAGGTGCGCCCGGTTCCTTCCTCGAGCTCACGGGCCCACTGGCGAGCATGATCGTGCTCCCCTATCTAGGACCGGCGGCCGCTCGCAAGGAGCTCTCCAGGCCTGTCCCAAAGGCCCCGGCCAAGGTCCATCGTGGTGAGCGCGATCCACTCAGTCAGCTGGACATGCGGCTCACTTACCGCACGGTGCGCGTGCTTTTGGCTGTTGCTGGGAAGCCGGGCGATTCCAACCGCGGCGTCGCGGCGCGTGCTGGGATAGGTGACCAGGGACAGATCTCCAAGTTGCTGGCGCGTCTGGAGAAGCTCGGGCTCGTTATCAACAAGAGTGCGGCGCCCGGCGCCGGCGCACCAAACGCATGGATGCTTACAAAGCAGGGCGAAGAAGTGCACGTTGCGTTGGCGGCCAGACCCTGAATACCTGCGCGGTGGCATGAGGGCAATGCGTCGATGTGGCCCGTGGCCTCGGCTCTTGTGGCTACCGTAGCTCCGTGTCAAAGAACGGCTGGAAGCCCCCGTCAGCGGCTCGTGTGGCGCGCATTCGCGATCGACTGCGTGAGCTTTACGGAATCCCGTGCATGGCGCCTCACGGGCGCCCGCTTGACGAGCTGATCCTGACGGTGCTCTCGCAGAGCACCAACGACCGCAACCGCGATGTCGCCTTCTTGCGCTTGCGTGAGCGCTTTGCTGCCTCAGACCAGCCCGCCCAGCCGATCGATTACGAGGCCGTGCTCGCGGCGCCCGTCGCGGAGGTGGAGGAGGCGATCCGCCCGGGCGGCATCTCCAAGGTCAAGTCGGCTCGCATCCAGGCGATACTGGCCGCCATCGCCGACTCCGGGGGCGAGGTTCAGGTTGCGCGCGAGGTCGGCCAAGCAGATGAGGTGACTCCCGGACGTGAGGCGCACGCAATGCCCGCTTCCGAGGATCGCTTGTCTCTGGAGTGGATGCGCGAGGCTCCGATCGAGACGAGCCGGGCGTATCTATGTTCGCTTCCCGGCGTAGGGCGTAAGACCGCCGCATGCGTGTTGTTGTTCTCTTATGGACTGCCTGACATCCCGGTCGATACGCACGTCTCGCGTGTTGGCACACGACTTGGCCTATTTAGGCCGGGGGCTCCATTCGAGGAGCTGCACGACCAGATGCTTGCGCTCACGCCGGCCGGGGAGGAGCTCGAGTTTCACGTCAACTTGCTGCGCCACGGACGGCGCACGTGTCACGCGCGCAACCCCGCTTGCCGCGAATGCGCGCTAGCGAGGATGTGTCCTAGCCGTCAACCGTAGATTCGTCGGCCCCGACGGTCACCCGGATCCCTAGCGGGGGGCGAAGTCGCGGCTCAACTGACGGTCCGTTCCGGCATCCCGCGGGGAGGGACTGTAGGTTCAACCGCGAGGCAGTACCGCAAAAGCGATCACGGCGTACTGCAAAGCGGCCGCTGCGATCACGAGCGCGTGGAAGATCTCGTGGTATCCGAAGACCTTCGGCCATGGGTTCGGGCGGCCACTGGCGTACACGATCGCCCCGAGCACATACAGCAGACCACCTGTGGCCAAGCCTGCCACGCCAAGCCAGCCGATAGTCGCCGGCAGCTCGCCGAAGACGGCCGCGGTCACCAGCCCCAACGCTACGTACACGCCGGCGAATAGCCACTTCGGCCCGTCGATCCACAACAGCTTGAACACCACTCCGCCGAGCGCACCGGCCCATAGGACGATCAGGATCGTGCTTGCTAGCGACCCTTTCAACGCGAGCAGCGCCACCGGCGTGTAGGTGCCGGCGATCAGCACAAAAATCATCGAATGATCCAAGCGCCGCATCCAGCGCCGCGCCTTCGGTCGCCACGTCACCCGGTGGTAGAGCGCGCTGGTGCCGAGCAAGGCTGATACTGCCACCGCGTAGATGCTCGCGGCAAGGCGCGCGCGTCCGTCCGAAGCGGCCAGAATCAGCGCCACGCCGCAAGCCAGCGAGACGAAGAATGCGTATTGATGCGAGACGCCGCGCAACTTCGGCTTGATCGGCCCTGCCGACAGCTGTGGCCGGGGGAGGTTCATGGCTCAACGCTAGCGCGTAAAGCGGCTTGCGGCAATGTTGTGCGACTACGCGAGACGCAATACTAGAAAACAACTTACAGGTTATGTGCCTAGAGATTGAGAGAACAACCTACGGGTTATGTTTTCTAAACCTAGACATATAACCTATAGGTTATATGTCTGATCATTGTGTCTGCTAGATCCACACCCTGGGTAAAGAAGCATGGCGGCGTCAATCAGAGGGTCTAGCGAAACTCTAGAAGGCGCGTTCTATCATGCAGAACCAGGATGCCGACGACCTTTACGCCCGGGACCGAAGTGCCCGTAGACGGCACCTACATAACCGTAGATAAGGACGAGAACGCGCTGGGGCGCGCGATCCGACTCTATCGGGAGAGCCCTTCCCGCAATGCCTCTCCCACGAGGCAGGCTATGTCCTGATCGAGACGCCCTAACGATTTTCGCTGGGCCCAAACGTTACTTCCATCCAAGTCTCGTCTAGATCGCGGGATTGAAGCGAGCGTTTTAGTCCTTCCGCGATTCGGAGCATCATCTCGGCGTTATCAGCATGGACCCACTCGGTGATCGGCTCTGCCGGGAGAGCACGCAAGCGTCCTTCCACGGCCCCGGCCTCATAGCCCCGCGTAAACTCGGAATGTTTGCCGTCGAAGACAATTACAGGCATCCAACGGGTAGACATAGGAACCTCCTGAGTTATTCGGAGGCTTCTGCACCCCCGAGCATGATCTTTCCGGTCCCCGAGGGGTCACAGTCAGTCAACGGCATCGACTGGACAACCAGTTGGGATCGGCCTTCTTCGTTGTGTTCGATGGTCAGAGGGCCTTCTAGTTCGCGCTCCGTCTCTTCCCACAAGAATTCGGAGCCATGCCCAGCCTCAAATTCCTGAGCCCTCAAAAGGGGCGCATCGAACGTGCGATAAGCCTGTTCGAGTCCTTCCAAACAGAGGCCCGGCTTGACGGTAGCTTCCAGATGCCGGACCGTTGAACGGGCCTGCGCCATACGCTGAACTAGCTTGCTGCCGATCTCGTGGAAGCAAGGAGCTTCTTCAGCGTGGCAGTTCTGTTCTGCCTCCGTGTGGAGAGCCGCCAACATGCGTGCCCCACCACCGATTTCCAGCGTGAAATAGAGTTCCTTGCCTAGCTGCTTCCAACCTTCCGCCGTTAGATGTTCGGAACGTGGGGGTTTGGGCTTAGGCCGAGGGCGTGGTGGAGGATCAGGCTTTGGAGTCTTAGACTCCTTTGCTATTACGGCAGCCTGGATCGCACTGGCTTCATGTTGGATCTTCGCTAGATCTTGCTGTTCTGTGGGTTCGCTGTCCCCGCAACCAGCGAGAGCGAGCACGAAGACTACGAGCCCGAAGTACAGCATGATGGAATTACGAGTACGCTTTGGCGGCATCAGGACTGAACCTCCTGGTGTCAAGCCCCCGGAGTCTCGTGCTCGCGGGGGCGCTCTTTCGGGATCATGTTCAGGACCCGAAGAATCCCAAATAACACGATTAGGCTGTAGAACCTAACACGATTGGGCTGCAACGTGCAGCCTCGTGTCTACACCAGAACAACTACTCACCGGCCTCGGGACAGCCATCCGAGATATACGCCGAGAACGCGGCATCTCCCAAGAGCGACTAAGCCTCGACTCAGGGGTCCACCGCAACTACATCGGCGGGATCGAGCGAGCAGAGCGCCAACCAACCCTCGCAACGGTCGCGGTCCTAGCCGAGACGCTGGGCATCCGAACATCTGATCTGATCTTGCGGGCTGAAAGAAAGTCCGTCCGACCTGCTCAGTAGTTTTCCGGCTACCCAATAAATAGCCCCCGCGACGCGCCAACGTCCGAGGGCCTGAACCAAGGAGATCTAACCTCCATGGCTTCCAAGACCGTATCACGACGTCGTGACGTCGAACTAGCCTCAATCCTCGACTCGCCAGAGATCGCCCAGTTCATCGAACAGCTGGAGAACGCACGCTGGACAGGACGGCCCGGATATACAGTCCGGTCATTGCTCGGCGTAGCCATCGCGAAGGGCCTCTATGGCATTCCGACATGGTCGCGGACGGTTTCCTTGGTCCACGAACATGAGGGCATCCAACGTGCCCTAGGCGACGTTCCAAGCGTCTACGCAGCCTACCGTTTCGCTGGGAAGCTCACGAAGCACAAACAGCTACTCGATACCTGTATATCTCGGGTCCTCGACGGGCTCAAGGCCAAGCATCCCGGTATGGGCGAGAACATCTCAATCGACGCCAGCGACCTCCCGGCCTACTCAAGCGTTGCGTCCTACACAAGCGTGCATGGCGACATTCGTGAGCCCGGCCAATACTCCGACATGGACGCTAGCTGGGGATACCGCACGCCCATCGCCTCACGCAAGAGCAAGTGGTTCTACGGACACAAGGTCCACATGGCTGTCTGCTCCCTCACCGGCCTACCGTTGGCGTGGGATATCAAGACCGCCAGCGAAAAAGAGATGCACCACGCCATCCCAATCCTCGATATAGCGATCCGGCGACAATTCCCAATCCAAACAGTCGCCCTCGACAAGGGATACGACATCAAGGACGTTTACGAAGGCTGCCTAATCCGAGGCACCCTCCCCGTGATTCCCAAGCGCAACTTGAAGGGCACAAACGGCGTTCGCCTCTCTCGCTTCCTGCCCCGCGACACAGACCGCTGGAAGGACCTATACAAAGGCCGAGGGTCAGTAGAGCGCGCGTTCAGCCAGTTGAAGGGCGAGTGGGCCATGTTGCCTTTGAAGATTCGAGGACTGGCGAAGGTCGCGCTCCACGTAGACCTCACGATCCTCGCGAAGCTCTGCTGCGCGTTGCTAGCCTAAACGGCGCGACGCGCCAGGTCCCACCAGGAAGATTTGATCGGTCTGCCCTGGTGGGACCAAAAGCGCTCGCAACGTGCGCCCGTAGCTCAGTGGTCAACGGTTCCAGAAGGGACCAAAGAGCATCCGACTGCGAATCGGAAGGTCGAGGGTTCGATTCCCTCCGGGCGCACACTTAGTTTTCTATGCTTAGACAACTGGGTTATACCAACATAACCCTACCTTGAGAACATCAACTAAGAACCTTTTAGATCGTATCCATACGTACAAAGAGTTTCGCAACTGCCTCCAATCAATAGATGGTGGTGTCAGTGCGCCGGTGGCAGCGTCAACGCGTTGGCAAGCACCAGGCCCTCGAATTTCACGGCGTTAGCGCGGCGCAGTCACTACTTGACGCCCACAGATAATCTGCTACTCTCTCACTTAGATTTTTGACTCTCTCACTTAGATTTTTGAACCACGCCTAACGCAAGGAGCATCAACCCATGGGCAAGACCATAGGAATCGACCTCGGCACCACGAACTCGTGCATGGCCGTGCTCGAGGGTGGCGAGCCCACCGTCATCGAGAACTCCGAGGGCGGCCGCACCACCCCCTCCGTAGTCGCCTTCACCGCCTCCGGTGAGCGGCTGGTCGGCACTGTCGCCAAGCGCCAGGCCGTCACCAATCCCCAGAACACCGTCTTTTCGATCAAGCGCTTCATGGGCCGCAAGGAGGGCGAGGTCCGTGAGGAGGAGTCGATCGTCCCCTACAAGGTTGTCTCTGGCCCAAATGGCGACGCCCGCGTCGAAGCCGCCGGGGAGCAGTACTCGCCGCCTGAGATCAGCGCCATGATCCTGCAGAAGCTCAAGACCGACGCCGAAGCCTATCTCGGCGAAACGGTCGACTCTGCGGTCATCACCGTGCCCGCTTACTTCAACGACGACCAGCGCCAGGCAACCAAGGACGCCGGCAAGATCGCCAACCTTGAGGTCAAGCGCATCATCAACGAGCCCACCGCGGCCTCGCTCGCATACGGGCTCGACAAGGAGTCAGACCAGACGATCCTCGTGTTCGATCTCGGCGGCGGCACCTTCGACGTGTCGGTCCTTGAGATCGGCGACGGCGTGTTCGAGGTCAAGTCGACCGCCGGCGACAACCACCTCGGAGGAGATAACTTCGACAAGGCGATCGTCGACTGGCTCGTGGCCGACTTCAAGCGCGACCAGGGCATCGACCTGTCAGCCGACCCGATGGCACTGCAGCGCCTCTACGAGGCCGCTGAGAAGGCCAAGATCGAGCTGTCCACGACCCAGGAGACGCAGATCAACCTGCCGTTCATCACGGCCGACTCCTCTGGTCCCAAGCATCTCGATACCCGTCTCACGCGCGCCAAGCTCGCCGAGCTCACCTCCGTGCTGCTCGATCGTGTGGTGGCGCCTGTGCGCCAGGCGATCGACGACGCCAAGGACAAGGGCGTCAAGGAGATCGACCACATCGTGCTCGTGGGCGGCATGACGCGCATGCCCGCGGTGCAGGAGAAGGTCAAGGAGCTCACCGGCAAGGACCCCCACCGCGGTGTGAACCCGGATGAGGTCGTGGCCGTGGGCGCCGCCATCCAGGCGGGCGTGCTCGCCGGGGACGTCAAGGACGTGCTGTTGCTGGACGTCACCCCGCTCACGCTCGGCATCGAGACCAAGGGTGGCGTGATGACGAAGCTGATCGAGCGCAACACCACGATCCCCACACGCAAGGGCGAGGTGTTCTCGACCGCCGAGGACAACCAGCCCTCGGTGGAGATCCACGTGCTGCAGGGCGAGCGCGAGATGGCCCAATACAACAAGTCGCTGGGCAAGTTCCAGCTCACCGGCATCCCGCCGGCGCCGCGCGGCATCCCGCAAATCGAAGTTGCCTTCGACATCGACGCGAACGGCATCCTCAATGTGTCCGCCAAGGATCTCGGCACCCAGAAGGAGCAGAAGATCGAGATCAAGGCCGGCTCCGGGCTCTCCGAGGATGAGATCAAGCGGATGGTCACCGACGCCGAGTCCCACGCCGAGGAGGACCGCAAGGCGCGCGAGCTCGCCGAGGCGCGCAACAACGGCGAGAACGCCGCCTACCAGGCCGAGCGCCAGCTAACCGATCTCGGCGACCAGGTGGACGCCGACTCCAAGGGTCGCATCGAAGAGGCGATCAAGGAGGTGCGCGAGTCGCTTGAGGCAGAGGACCCAGCGGCGATCAACGCTCGTACTGAGGCTCTGCAGACGGCGTTCCACGCGGTCTCCGAGGCGATGTACCAGAAGGCTCAGGCCGACGCGGCCGCTTCAGCCGATGGCGCCTCCGCCGGCGAGGCCGCCGATAACGGCGCCTCCGCTGAGGAGGACGTCGTTGACGCCGAGGTGGTTGACGAGGGCAAGAGCTGACCTCGATGACCGACAACACGGAGTCGCACACCACGGGCGTCCCTGAGACGCAAGCAGCACCCGACGGCGGCGAGGCCGAGGCCCCGCTGGCCGTCGAGGTGGAGGCCGAGCAGCCCGACCACGAGGCTGTCGAGATCGAGGGCGACCTTGACGAACTGGTCAAGACCGCTGCCGAGCGCGACCAGTACCTCGCGCTCGCGCAGCGGACGCAGGCTGACTTCGAGAACTACCGCAAGCGCGTAGCTCGCGATGCGGTGCAAGCGCAGGAGCGCGGGGTGGTCAAACTCGCGAAGGAGCTATTGCCGGCGCTTGACAACCTCGACCGGGCGATAGAGGCGGCCGAGGACGAGGATCCATTGCTCGCCGGTGTGCGGCTCGTTCGCTCGGAGCTGAGCGCGGCGCTTGCGCGCCTTGGCATCGAGGCGTTTGCGCCACTTGGCGACGTGTTCGATCCAAATCTCCACGAGGCGGTAGCTCAGCAGCCGGTGGAGGGTGCTGCCAGCGGTGCTGTCGCCGAGGTCTTCCAGAACGGTTACCGCATGGGCGAGACGATCATTCGACCGGCACGCGTGCTCGTGGCCGCGTAGAGGTGTAGGCCACATGGCAACCCGTCCTGACTATTACAAGACGCTCGGAGTAGATAAGAAGGCGAGCGCTGACGACATCAAGAAGGCTTACCGCAAGCTTGCGCGTAAGTACCACCCCGATCGCAACCCCGACGACAAGCAGGCCGAGGAGCGCTTCAAGGAGATTTCCCAGGCCCACGACGTGCTTGGCGATCCGGAGAAGCGCAAGCAATACGACAATGGCACTGGGCCCTTCGCCGGTGGAGCATCCGGTGGGCCCGGCTTCGGCGGCTTCGGCAACTTCGACTTCGATGCCTCCTCGATGGGCGACATCCTCTCCAATCTGTTCGGTGGATCAGGGCCCGCTCACCCCGGCGACGGTGCCGGATCGGCTGCCGGCGGTCGGCGTGCTCGCAACCGTCCGCAACGAGGGCGAGACCTGGAGACAGAGGTGCGGATCTCCTTTGACCAGTCGATCTCCGGCGCCCAGGTCCCACTTTCGGTGCCCACTAGCGCTATCTGCAATACCTGTCATGGCACCGGGGCCAAGCCTGGGACCACGCCTAAGGTCTGTCCTCGCTGTGAAGGGCGCGGGATCGAGAGCCAAGGGCAGGGGATGTTCTCCATCACCCAGCCCTGCTCGCTCTGTGGTGGCTCTGGCACTGTGATCGAGGATCCATGTCCCACCTGTCACGGCTCTGGCGCCCTGCGCACGGTCAAGAAATTCCGTGTGAACATTCCCGCTGGGGTGAAGGAGGGTTCCCGCATCCGCGTGGCAGGCAAGGGTGAGGCTGGTGCCCGTGGCGGGCCGCCTGGCGATCTCTATGTCGTCACACACGTTGATCCCTCGCCTGCCTTCAAGCGCAAGGGGGACAATCTCGAGGTCGAGGTTCCGCTTACGATTCCTGAGGCGCTGCTCGGGGCTGAGGTGCGCGTGCCGACGCTTGACGGATCCAAGACACTGCGTGTGAAGCCCGGTACCCAGCACGGTGCCTTGCAGCGGTTGCGGGGCGAGGGGGCCCCCAAGCTTGGCAGCAAGAATCGTGGGGATATTCACTACCGCTTCACGCTTGACGTGCCCGAGCAGCTGAGCGACGAGCAGCGCACGGCTGTCGGTGAGCTGTCGAAGGTCATGAACGGTAATCCGCGCGCCAAGCTGTTTGCCGGCACGGGGCAGTCAGCTGAGGCTGGTGACTAGGCGATGACAGCGCGGCACCTCGGAAAGAGCGGAGACATTCACCAGTCCAGCAGCGTGTCTACGCGCGTCACGCGTGTCGAGGTCGAGACCGACCGTGGCGTGTTCATGATCTCAGTGGCCGCCGAGTTGGCCAGCATGCACCCTCAGACTTTGCGCATGTATGAGTCGCGCGGGCTGGTGGAGCCCAAGCGCTCCCCCAAGGGGACTCGGCTGTACTCCCAGGAGGACGTCGAGAAGCTGAGGCGCATCCACGAGATGACCGTCGATCTTGGGCTCAATCTTGCCGGCGTGCAGCGCGTTTTGGATTTGGAGTCCGAGGTGCAAGGGATGCATCGGCGCATCGAGGAGCTTGAAGTGAAGGCCCTACATGCTCAGGTCGAGCTGGCCGAGGAGCTCGAGCGGGTGCGAAGCTCGTTCCGGGCCGAGCTTGTGCCCTACAGAGGCGCAGGGCGCGAGCTCGTGCCTGCGGCGGATGCACGCCGGCTGTTCGGGGTAATGCGCGAGAAGGGTGGCCGACCGACCGACAGGTTGAGTTGAGGTCCGGGGGGCGATCATTTCATTTTATTCAATTCACAATAGTTGCTACATATCGTAGTCACCATGGACAATCGCCAAAAAAGAACAACAGCACCACCACTCTGGATGAAGAATGAGCGATGAGCCCGTCTGACAGGCAGGCGCCCGGCGCGGCCGGCATGCAATCACCTGGCGAGCAGGACGAGCAGACGCCGCTCGAGCGCTTCGGGCGCGACCTGACCGAGCTCGCCGAGCAGGGCAAGCTCGATCCGGTGATCGGGCGCGATGAGGAGATTCGGCGCGTCATCCAAGTGCTCTCGCGGCGCACGAAGAACAATCCCGTCCTGATCGGCGAGCCCGGTGTGGGCAAGACGGCGATTGTCGAGGGGCTGGCCCAGCGTGTGGTCTCCGGGGACGTGCCTGAGTCCCTTCGCGAGCGACGTGTGATCGCCCTGGATATGGGTGCGTTGATCGCAGGGGCTGTTTATCGCGGCGAGTTTGAGGAGCGGCTCAAGGGCGTGCTAAAGGAAGTCTCAGAGGCTCAAGGCACGATCATTTTGTTCCTAGACGAGTTGCACACGATCGTCGGTGCAGGGGCGGCTCAAGGGGCGGTTGACGCCGCAAATCTGCTCAAGCCGATGCTCGCTCGCGGCGAGCTTCGCTGTGTTGGAGCTACGACGCTTGACGAGTACCGCAAGTACATCGAGAAGGATGCTGCGCTCGAGCGGCGTTTTCAGCCTGTGATGGTTGGTGAGCCGAGCGTGCAGGACACGATTGCGATCCTGCGCGGGCTCAAGGAGCGCTATGAGACCCACCACGGCGTGCGCATACAGGACGCGGCGTTGATCGCCGCGGCCACGCTTTCACACCGTTACATCGCCGACCGTTTCCTGCCCGACAAGGCGATCGACCTGATTGACGAGGCCGCCTCGCGGCTGCGCATCGAGATCGACTCCGTGCCGACCGAGATTGACGAGGTGGACCGCCGTGTGATGCAGCTGGAGATCGAGCTGACTTCCCTGCGCAAGGAGAAGGACGAGGCCTCGCGCGAGCGCCGCGAGACGATCGAGGCCGAGCTGGCCGAGTTGAAGGAGCGCTCGGCGGCGATGAGAGCGCAGTGGCAGAAGGAGAAGGACGCGATCCAGGGCATCTCTGAGCTGAAGGAACGCTTGGAGCAGGCTCGCGTTGAGGCCGAGCGCGCCGAGCGCGAAGCCAACTTGCAGCGTGCCGCCGAGCTGCGCTACGGAGAGATTCCGGAGCTTGAGAAGCAACTCGTCCAGCACGAAGCAGCCGAGCGCGAGCAGGGAACAAAAGACGATGGGCTCGGTGGCGATGGTGAGTCCGCAAGCGACGGTGGAGCGGATGACGGTCGGACTGGGAAAGGCGGGCCAATTTTCCTCAAGGAGGAGGTCGACGCCGAGGACGTAGCTGAGGTCGTGGCGCGCTGGACCGGCATTCCCGTCTCGCGGTTGCTCGAGGGTGAAGTGGAGAAGCTGATTCACATGGAGGAGCGCCTGCACGAACGCGTTGTCGGCCAGGACGAGGCGGTCGAGGCTGTGGCCACTGCTTTGCGGCGCTCACGGGCCGGTCTGCAGGATCCCAATCGCCCGATCGGCACCTTCCTCTTCCTCGGCCCGACCGGCGTCGGCAAGACCGAGCTTGCCCGTGCGCTTGCCGAGTTCATGTTCGACTCCCAGGACGCGATGATCCGGATCGACATGAGCGAGTACATGGAGAAGCACTCGGTGTCTCGCCTTGTTGGGGCTCCTCCTGGCTATGTCGGCTACGAAGAGGGTGGCCAGCTTACCGAGGCCGTGCGCCGCCGACCCTATTCGGTTGTCCTGCTTGACGAGATCGAGAAGGCCCATCCTGACGTGTTTAACACGCTTCTGCAGGTAATGGACGACGGCCGTCTCACCGATGGTCAAGGGCGCACCGTGGACTTCAAGAACACTGTGCTCATCATGACTTCTAACATTCCGGTATCGGCTACCGGCGATGACATGCGCTCGGAGTTGACCCAACACTTTAAGCCCGAGTTCATCAACCGTCTCGATGACATCGTGCGCTTTGATCAGCTCTCTCGTGAGCAGATCGGAGAGATAGTCGACCTGCAATTGCAACATGTGATCGAGCGCGTGGCCGAGCGCGGGGTGCAGCTGGATGTCACTCCTGCCGCCCGTGAGCTGCTCGGCAACATGGGCTATGACCCGGTCTACGGGGCGCGGCCTCTGCGGCGCGTTATTCAGAAGCAGTTGGTGGACAAGCTCGCGCTTGCGCTGCTTGAGGGGCGCTTTCACACCGGCGAGAGCGTCCTTGCCGACGCGCACGAGGGCGGGGTGGCGCTGGTGCTGGCGGGCGCCACTGCTGAACTCGATCCGCACCCAGGTCCGCTGTGTAACAGCCAAGAATGTGGGGCGACCATCTGGCCGCCCCACAAGACAAACGGGCTAAACCTCCTCCGCCAGGAACCAGCAGCCACGCGGGTGCGTGACGGTTAGGCCGCTGGACGACGAGCTTTCTTCTGTGGTGTCTGCCCCATATGTGATCCACAGCCAGTAGGGCACGCCGTTCGCGCCGGCGACGATGAAGGAGCCGGTAGCGGTCATCCCTTCTTTGGCGAGCACCGGCTGTTCGCTGCCGATGCCTGCGATCGATCCCGTGATCAGATCATACGCCGAGGATTTTGACGGCGATTCTTTCGGGACTTCCGAGAGCAATGTCTGCGGGCCCGGGATGGTGAGGAACGTCCCCATCTTGATTTCTTCCGTGCCGGTCGCGGCGCCTTTGCAGTTGATGCCGAACTGGAGCGGACCGACACTCGGGACGCCACCGGGGTACTGGCCGGATGAGATCGAGGCGCTGATGCGCGCACATCCAAAGGGGATGGCAGGCTCGGAATACTGGATAGCGCCGACTACCTCGTAAAAGACGCCGCTCAGGCCGCGATGATCTGCGCGGCCAGGATTGCCGCGTTGCGTGCGTTGTCCAAGCCCACGCATGCCACCGGCACCCCCGGGGGCATCTGCACGATCGAGAGGATCGCGTCTAGGCCGCCGGCGGCTGTCAGACGTCCGGACAGCGGCACGCCGATCACAGGCAGGTCGGTGTGCGCGGCGACCGCGCCCGGCAGTGCCGCTGAGATGCCGGCGCCCGCGATCACCACCCGCAGTCCCCGCGACTTGGCGCTCTTGGCGTACTCGGCGACGGTGTCCGCTTCGCGATGGGCAGACATCACCTGTATCTCGTGTGGGATGCCGCGTGTGCGCAGCTCCTTTGCTGCCTTCTCCATCGCCTCCATGTCGCTTTCAGAGCCCATCACGATGCCGATCAGCGGTCCCTCGACGTCGAACTCCTCCAGCTGTGCTTGCACCTCGGCTTCGGCGAGGTCGGTTCGTATTGGGGTGGGGGCTGAGTCGCTCATGTGGTCGTCGTGGCCTCGCGTTCGGCGTTGGCGGCGATGTCGCGCCGCAGTTGCATTCCCTCGAAGGAGATCTTCTGGGCGGCAGCATACGCCGCCGTCCGGGCTGACTCCGCGCTCGGTCCCAGTGCGGTGACGTTCAGCACGCGGCCGCCGGCGGTGACGATCGTCTCTCGTCGGCCGCGGAGCTATCTGCTCGTGCTGGGCCGGGTCGGTCGTCGCGCCGCACGCCGGATGGCCCGCTGGGCCTCTCGCCATGCGGTGCCCGCGTGTGTCACCTCGATCCCGGCCGGCACATCTCCCAGCCCGTGGATCTCCTCGCCGCTGGAGGACGACGCGGGATAGCCGGCGCTGGCGAGTACGAGCGTCACCGCCCACTCGTCCGTCCATTCCAACGACGCCCCCTCCAGGCCGCCGGGCCGTGTGGCGGCCAGCAGCAGCTCCAGCAGGTCCGAGCGCAGGCGCGGCAGCACGGCTTGGGTCTCGGGATCGCCGAAGCGCGTGTTGAACTCGAGCACGCGCGGGCCGTCCGCTGTGAGCATCAGGCCCGCGTAGAGCACGCCGTGAAAGGGCGTGCCGCGCTCGGCCATCAGGTCCACGACGGGCTGATGGACGGCGGCGGCCAGCTCGCGCGCGGTGGCCTCGTCGATACCGGCGACGGGCGAGTAGGAGCCCATCCCGCCCGTGTTGGGTCCCTCGTCGCCCGTCGAAGATGCGCTTGAAGTCGCGCGCCGGTGCCATCGGCAGCGCGCGCACTCCGTCGCACAGCGCCAGCAGCGACAGCTCCTCGCCGATCAGCAGCTCCTCGACCACGGCGCTCGCGCCCTGCTCTCCGAAGCGATGTCGACGAAGATCTCGCGCAGCGCCGCGTGTGCCTGCTCGGCGTCCTCGGCGACGGTGACGCCCTTGCCGGCGGCGAGACCGTCGGCCTTGACCACCACGCCCGGCCCGGCCAGCTCGCCCACTGCTTCGATCCCTTGCTCCAGCGTCTCCACGCGCCGCCAGCGCGCGGTCGGCACGCCTGCCTCTTCCATCGCCTGCTTGGCGAACGCCTTCGAGCCCTCGAGCTGTGCGGCGGCCGCGCTCGGGCCGAAGGCGGCGTGGCCCCGCTCGCGCGAGCGCATCCACGAGCCCGGCGACGAGCGGCACCTCGGGTCCGACGACTGTCAGCTCCACGCCCTCGCGCTCGACGGCAGCGACGATCCCGGCGATGTCGTCCACCGCGACGTCGAGCACCCGTGCGTCTCGCGCGATCCCGGCATTGCCGGGCGCGCACAGCAACTCCGGCTTTTGTGGTGACCGCGCGAGCGCACGCACGAGCGCGTGCTCGCGCCCGCCGCCTCCTACGACAAGGACCTTCACGGCGTATCGGTCCGCCTCCCTTGACGCGTCGGAGCCAGTGTCGCTCGTCTGGCTCCTACAGGGACGCGATGAACTCGTCCACCGGTATCGCCGCCAGCGTCTCATAGCGACCCGTCCCGCGCGAGCCCAGCTCCAAGGAGACGCGCGCCATCGTCTTCTCGTCGGGGGCCTCCACGACCGAGATGAAGTCGACGTTGCCGAGCGTCGCCCACTGCGCCTTGACGGTGGCGCCGAGCTGCTCGACCTCCTTGTTGACCTCGCGGATGCGCTCCGGGTTGTTCTTGACGGTCTGCACACCCTCTGGCGTCAAGGTCGAGAGCATGATGTACGTGGGCATGGCTCCTCTTCTCCTCGCGGCGTCCGCGCCCGATGGCGCGCTCACTCTCGTTGTACAGGATCGGCGGGCGGCTGGGCCTGCCGGTGGAGGCGGTTGTGCAGTTCCTGCTGCGTCCGTGGTCGTTCTGCGCGGCGTGATCGGGTCTGACAGGGACCTTGCTGGTGCGCTCGGCGCACTTGCGCGGCTCGTGGACGGCTGTGTCCAAAATCGGCGATGCCCCCCGCGCGCGCGGGGGGCATCGCCCTCGCGCATCCACCTGCGCAAAGTACCGTCCCAAGCAACCGCGATAATCCCAGAGGTGATCCCCCGCTACACACGCCCCGAGCTGGGCGCCCTCTGGACCGACGAGGCCCGCATGGAGACATGGCGGCGCGTCGAGGTGGCCGCCTGCGAGGAGCTTCCCGGCTTGCTCGGCGACGGCGAGGGCCCGACGCCGGCCGAGCTGGAGGCGATTCGCGCCGCCACGTTCACGGTCGAGGCGGTCGACGAGCGCGAGCGTATCACCGACCACGACGTGGCCGCGTTCGTCGACGTGCTGTCCGCCTCGGCGGGCGAGGCGGGCCGCTGGATCCACTTCGGGTTGACCTCCTCAGACGTGCTCGACACGGCGCTCGCGCTGCAGCTGCGGCCGCCGGCGAAATGATCGTGCCGGGAGCGCAGGCGCTGGTGCAGGCGCTTGCCAACCGCGCGCGCGAGCACGTGGACACCCTTTGCGTCGGGCGCACGCACGGGGTCCACGCCGAGCCGACGACGTTCGGCGTCAAGCTCGCGGGCTTTGCCTTCGAGGCGCACCGCAATGCTCTGCGGCTGAAGCGCGCTTTCGAGCAGGTCGCCGTCGGCGCGATCTCGGGCGCGGTCGGCACGTACGCGGCGACCAGCCCCGAGTTCGAGCGGCGCGTGCTGGAGCGGCTCGGACTCGCCGCGCGAGGACGTCTCCACGCAGGTCGTCGCGCGCGACCGCCACGCCGAGCTGTTGCAGGCGATCGCGCTCGCCGGCGCCGGCCTTGAGCGTCTGGCGACCGAGATTCGCCACCTGCAGCGCACGGAGGTGCGCGAGGCGCAGGAGCCTTTCCGTGCCGGCCAGAAGGGCAGCTCGGCGATGCCGCATAAGCGCAACCCGATCAAGAGCGAGCAGATCTCCGGGCTGGCGCGTGTGCTGCGCGGCAACGCGCAGGCGGCGACTAGAGAACGTCGCCTTGTGGCACGAGCGCGACATCTCGCACTCCTCGGTCGAGCGGGTGATCCTGCCGGACTCGACGATCCTGATCGACCATCATGCAGCACAGCGCTATCAAGCTCGTGAATGGGCTTGTGGTCGACGAGCAGCGGATGCGCGCCAACCTCGAGCTGACCCACGGCGCGCTGTTCTCCCAGCGTGTGCTGCTGGCGCTCGTCGAGGGCGACGCCAGTGGGCGAGCGCGGTCGTGCGCCGATGGTGCGCGACGACGCCTACCGCATCGCCCAGGAGCTGGCCCAGCGCGCTTGGGACGAGGGCACGCCGCTGCGCGAGCTGCTCGCCGCCGACGAGCGCGCCGCCGGGCTCGACCTCGACGCGATCTTCGACTACGGCCACTACACGCGCTACGCGCACGAGATCGTGGCGCGTCTCGACGAGATCGCCTGAGCCGTTGGTAGCATCGCGAAAAGTGACCTCGCTCGCCGACCTGCCCCTACTCGCCAGCGGCAAGGTCCGCGAGCTGTACGACCTCAGCGACCGCCTGCTGATGGTCGCCAGCGACCGCATCTCCACCTACGACGCGGTCCATCCCACGCCGATCCCCGACAAGGGCAAGGTGCTCACCGGCCTGTCGGACTTCTGGTTCGAGCAGACGAAGGGGATCGTCGCCAACCACCTGATCTCGGCGACCGAGGGCGTGCCGCGAGGAGGCCCGCGGCCGGGCGCTGGTCGTGCGCAAGCTGAAGATGCTGCCGGTCGAGTGCGTCGTGCGCGGCTACATCACCGGCTCCGGCTGGAAGGACTATCAGGCGACAGGGGCCGTCTCGGGGATCGAGTTGCCGAGGGCCTGCGCGAGTCCGAGCAGCTGCCCGAGCCGATCTTCACGCCGAGCACCAAGGCCGAGGTCGGCCACGACGAGGCGATCGACTTCGAGCGGGCCGCCGAGCTTGTGGGCGACCGAGGGCTGATGGAACGGGTCAGGGACATCTCGATCGACCTGTACTCCTTCGCGGCCGCTCATGCGCGCGAGCGAGGGGTGATCCTGGCCGACACGAAGTTCGAGCTGGGCCTCGACGAGGACGGCGAGCTGGTCGTCGGCGACGAGGTGCTGACGCCCGACTCTTCGCGCTACTGGCCCGTAGAAGGCTACGAGGTCGGGCAAGGGGCAGCCGAGCTTCGACAAGCAGTACGTGCGCGACTGGGCGGCCGGCAGCGGCTGGGACAAGAAGCCGCCCGCGCCCGAGATCCCCGAGGACGTCGTCGCGGGGACCCGCGCGCGCTACGTCGAGGCGTACGAGCTGATCACCGGCGAGCCATTCTCGGCGTGGCTGGAGCGGACAAGTGCCTGCGGAGGGCGACGGCGATGCGCTTGAGCGCGTGAGCGCGCGCGTCCTGATCCGCCCGAAGGCGGGCATCCTCGACCCGCAGGGCGAGGCCGTCCAGCGCGCGCTGCCTGCGCTTGGCTTCGACGGGTGTCGCGAATGTCCACATCGGCCGGCTCGTGGAGCTCGACGTGGAGGACGCCAGCCAGCTCGAGCCGATGTGCGAGAAGCTGCTGGCCAACCCGCTGGTCGAGGACTACGAGATCAGCTCCTTGGACGCGAGCCACTTGCTTGAGGCAGTAGCCATCGGGCAACCTGTGCATGTATGTGTACTCATGTGCATGCGTAGTATGTGCATATGCCACTCCTTGACACCGCCGCACCCAACTGCTGCTTGATGACGATCTGCACCGTCGTTTGCGCGAGATCGCCGCTCGAGCGCGGCATCTCGCTCGGGGCTCTGATCCGCGAGGCGATCGACGAGAAGCTGGCGAGCATGCAGGACGATTCTCGCTCGAAGGCGTTCGACGAACTGCTCGCAGCGGAGCCTATGCCGGTCGACGACTGGCCGGTGATGAAGCAGCAGATGATCGAGGGCCGGTACGGCAAGCTGCTGAAGCACCTACGACGACGGACGAGTAGCGCCGCGCGTGCGTCGTTTCCTCTTCGATACCAGCGTGTTCCTCTACGCGCTCGGCGGGGAGCACCGCTATCGCGAGCCCTGCCGAGCTGATCCTGGACGACGGTGCGCGAGGGCTGCTCGCCGCCGAGGCAAGTGTCGAGCTGATTCACGAGTTCGCGTACGTTCGCGTGCCAGGCGCGGCATCTCGCGACGCCGTCGCCTGCAGAGTGCGCTGGAGATCGCGCGGCACCTCTCGGTTGCACACTGTCGACGCCGAGCGACATCGAGCGCGCTCTGGAGCTTTGGTCGCGAACACGAGCGTCTTGGACATGCGCGACGCGATCTTCGCCGCCCAGGCGCTCAATCGCGGTATCGATGCGATCCTCAGTCCCGATCGAGACTTTGACGGTAGTCCCCGGCTTGGAGCGGATCGACCCGGCCGATGCCGCGGCCATGGCGTCGCTGAGGAGTGAAGTTCGGCGTTCTCCAGTTCCCCGGCAGCTGCGACGAGGTTGACGCGCTGCACGCCGCTCGCCGGGTCGGCGACGCAGAGCTGCTGTGGCACGGCGAGCGCGATCTGAAAGGCGTCGACGCGATCGTCGTGCCCGGCGGCTTCTCCTACGGCGACTACCTGCGGGCCGGCGCGATCGCGCGCTTCTCGCCGGTGATGGAGTCGGTCATCGCCTTCGCGCGACGACGGTGGGATTGTGCTCGGGATATGCAACGGCTTCCAGGTCCTGTGCGAGGCGCGCCTCCTGCCGGGGGCGCTGTTGCCGAACGCGAACCTGCGCTTCACCTTCAGGCAGGTCGAGCTCGACGTCGTGGAGGCCGATACGGCGTTCACCCGCGCGTGTCGATCGGAGGCTAGGGGGACGGGTCGCATACGCCTGAGCATCCCCGCCAAGCACTCCTGGGGCCGCTACTACGCCGACGAGCCGACGCTCGCCTCGATGCAAGAGCACGGCCAGGTCGTGCTGCGCTACGCGCCGGGCGAGAACTTCAACGGCTCGCTGCACGACATCGCCGGCGTGCGCAACGAGCAGGGCAACGTCTTCGGTCTGATGCCCCACCCCGAGCACGCCGTTGACGAGCTGACCGGCTCGACCGACGGGCTGTGCATCTTCGCCTCGATGCGGATGGCGGTGGAGGGCGCCCGTGTCTGAGAGCCGCGTGCGCCCGCGCGCGGGGCATGCCGAGGACCAGCGCTCGAGCGTGGCCTGTCTGAGCCGCGACGCTCCCCGCTTCGAGGACGCGCTCGCGCTTGGGCTGACGAGGCCGAGTACGAGCTGATCTGCGAGAAGCAAGGCGGGCCGCCGAACCAAGTGGAGCTGGCGATGTACTCGCTGCTTTGGAGCGAGCACTGCGCTTACAAGCACTCCAAGAAGCTCTTGCGCACGTTGCCGACGGAAGGACCGAGCGTGGTCATGGGGCCCGGCGAGAACGCGGGCGCGGTCGACCTTGGCAATGGGCTGGTGTGCGCGTTCAAGGTCGAGTCGCACAACCACCCGAGCGCGGTCGAGCCCTTCCAGGGCGCGGCCACCGGCGTGGGGGGCATTCTGCGTGACATCTTCGCGATCGGCGCGCGGCCGATCGCGGTGCTCGACTCGCTCAGGTTCGGCGAGCCGGCAAGGTCGCTGGGCGAGCCGCTCCCGCTACCTGCTCGACCGGGCTGTCGCCGGCATCGGCCACTACGGCAACTCGATCGGCGTGCCCACGATCGGCGGCGAGGTCTACTTCGAGGCGCCCTACGAGCAGAACTGCCTCGTCAACGCGATGGCGCTCGGCATCGCCGGCGCGAGCAGCTCGTGACCAGCGCCGCCGTCGGGGTTGGCAATGTCGTGCTGCTGTTCGGCGCCTCCACCGGCCGCGACGGGATCGGTGGGGCGTCGGTCCTGGCCTCCGCCGAGTTGGGCGAAGACGACGACAAGCGGCCCACCGTCCAGGTGGGCGATCCCTTCGAGGAGAAGAAGCTGATGGAGTGCTCGCTCGAGCTGCTGGAGCGCGGCCTGCTCGTCTCCCTGCAAGACCTGGGTGCGGCCGGCCTGACCTCCTCGGCCTCGGAGATGGCCTCCAAGGGCGAGGTCGGGATCGACATCGACGTCGCCAAAGTGCCCCTGCGCGAGGCCGACATGGAGCCGTTTGAGATCATGGTCTCCGAGTCCCAGGAGCGCATGCTGTGCGTGGTCGAGCCCGCCAACGTTGCGGCGGTGCTGGAGCTGTGTGAGAAGTGGGAGGTCGGCGGGGCCCCGATCGGCACGGTCACCGACACGCGCGCAGATGCGCATCTTCAAGGCGGGGCGGCTGGTCGGGTGCATGCCAGTGCGGGCGCTGGTGGACGATTGCCCGCTCTATGACTTGAAGCCTGTGAAGCCACAAGGCACGCCTTTCAAGCGCCGAAGGCGCTCCTCTGAAACGCCCCGCGGACGCGTGGGCGCCCGCGACCCGGCGTCGCGGACAGTTGGGCTGGGGATGATCGGTGGGCGCCCACGCGGGGACGCAGGACGGTTGGACTGGGGACTGCTGCTGCCTTGCTCTCCTCGGCCAACATCGCCTCGCGTCGACCCCTCTTCGAGCAGTACGACTCGTCGTGCAATCGCGCACGGTGCGTCGCCCTGAGCAGGCCGACGCGGCGGTGCTGGCGATCGCCGCGCACGGGACGGCGAGGTCCGCCGATGGCGTTCATGGCACGGATGGGCCGCTGGCGGGGATCGCGGTGTCGATCGACTGTAACGGGCGGCGCGTCGCGGCCGATCCCTACACGGGCACCGTCGCCGCGGTGTTGGAGTGCGCGTCGAACCTTGCCTGCGTCGGCGCGAGGCCGCTTGGGACGACCAACAACCTCAACTTCGGCAACCCCGAGAAGCCGCACATCGCCTGGCAGCTGACTGAGGCTGTGCGCGGCCTTGGCGACGCTTGTCGCGCGCTTGCAGGCTCCGATCGTGGGCGGCAATGTGTCGCTCTATAACGAGGGCGCCTCCGCCGGTCCGATCTATCCCACGCCGGTGATCGGCATGGTCGGCGAGCTGCCCGACGTGCGCGCGGCGGGCCGGTCGGGCTTCGCGCGCGCGGGCGACGCGATCGCGCTCGTCGGGCCATTCGCGCCCTCGCTGGACGCGAGCGAGCTGGCCAAGCTGTGGGGTTCGGAGCTGCCGGACGGGCTGCCCGGGGTCGACATCGACGCGGTGGCCGAAGCTCAGGCGGCCGTCCGCGAGGCGGTGCGCGCCGGCACGCTCGCAAGCGCCCACGACGTCGCTGAGGGCGGTCTGGCGGTCGCGCTGGCGGAGTGCTGCCTGGGTGGCGGCCTTGGCGCGCGCGTGTCGCTCGAGGAGGAGTTCTTTGGGGCTGAGCCAGCCGATGCGACGGGACGTGAGGCTGGAGGGAGCGGCATTTCGCTCGACTCCGCTGTCGCGCCCACGTTCGTGACAGCTGTTTGGCGAGGGCTCGGGCGGTTTCGTCGTCAGCGGCGGCGAGGATGCGCTGCGAGCGCTTGGCTCTTCGGTGCCGGTGCGGATTCTCGGCAGCGTGGGCGGCGATGTACTGCAAATCGCATTTCTCGCGCGCGCGGGAGGGGCATCGCCGATCTCGTTGACTCTCGCCGAGCTGTCCGAGGCGCACGGTGCGCTCGCGGAGCTGTTCGCGTGAGCCGGGAGGAGCGCGTCGGCTCGCACCCGGGGCCGGCTGCTAGCGTGAGCCAGGCAATGCCTTTTATGGGGGTGCCACCCACCCTGGCCCTTGTCCCGAGGACCGCGACGGACCGCGCGACGAGTGCGGTGTGTTTGGCATATACGCGCCCGGCCACGAGGTCTCGCGTCTGTCGTACTTCGCGCTGTACGCGCTGCAGCACAGAGGTCAAGAGTCGGCGGGAATCGCGGCGGCCGACCGCGGCGGCAACATCATGACCCGCCGCGAGCTCGGCCTCGTCTCGCAGGTGTTCAGCGAGAACGATCTGCGCACGCTGCGTGGTGAGCTTGCGATCGGGCACGTGCGCTACTCGACGACCGGCTCCAACGCCTGGGAGAACTCGCAGCCGGTGCAGCGCTCGGAGGGCATGAACGGCTCGCACCGCGAGCTGGCTCTGGCCCACAATGGCAACCTGATCAACGCCTTGGAGTTGCACGAGGAGCTCTCCGGACGCGGCGTCACCTTCAACTCGACCTCGGATTCGGAGATCGTCGCGGCTCTGCTCGCCACGCATCCCGGCCGAGCGGATCGAGGACGCGATCGCTGACGTGCTGCCGCGCCTGCACGGCGCTTTCTCGATCGTCGTGATGACCAAGGATCGCGTCGTCGCTTTCCGCGACCCGCACGGTCTGCGCCCGCTTGCATTGGGGGCGCTCCCGGCCGCGGTCGATGCGCGGGACGGCAGCGCGGCGGGTGGCACAAGCGGCGCGCGGCCGGACGGTCGCGGGTCGGCCGGCGAGAAGGCGGACGGTGGTCAGTTGGCGGGCGCGGGCGCGGACACCGAGTCCCCGCGCTACTGCGTCGCCTCAGAGTCGTGTGCGTTTGACATCATCGGCGCGAAGCTCTTGCGCGACGTCGAGCCTGGCGAGATCGTCACGCTTGGCGAGAGCGGTCTTGAGAGCCGGCGCGTCATGCCCGACGCGCGCAAGGCCTTCTGCGTGTTCGAGTACATCTACTTCGCGCGCCCGGACTCGCGCATGAACGGCCAGGTGCTGCAGGTGGCGCGCGGGCGCATGGGCGAGATCCTGGCGCGCGAGTCGCCCGTCGAGGCCGACCTCGTGATCCCCGTACCCGACTCCGGCAACGCCGCCGCCCGCGGCTTCGCGCGCGCCAGCGGCCTGCCCCAGGACGACGGCTTCGTCAAGAACCGCTACGTCGCGCGCACGTTCATCCAGCCCGGTCAGGAGCTGCGCAAGCACGGCCTGCGCCTCAAGTTCAACCCGCTTCCCGAGATCGTCGGCGGCAAGCGGCTGGTCGTCGTCGACGACTCGATCGTGCGCGGCAACACGACGCGCCAGATCGTGCAGATGTTGCGCGACGCCGGCGCCACCGAGGTGCACATGCGTATCTCAGCGCCCCCTATCAAGAATCCGTGCCACTACGGCATCGACATGTCCACGCGCGAGGAGATGATCGCGCACGAGCGCTCGGTACAGGAGATCGCGACCGAGCTGGGTTGCGATTCGCTTGCCTACCTCTCGCTTGACGGCGTGTATGAGGCCGTCGGCGCCACGCGCGCCACACACTGCGACGCCTGCTTCACCGGCGAGTACCCGGTCAAGGGCTCAGACGGAGCCCAGGGCAAGTACGCGCTCGAGGTAGCGGGCGCTTAGTCGGGCGCCGAGCCGGTGTACGCGGTTGACGTCAGCGGTGGCGCAGGGTCGGCGTCAGGCGCCCAACGCCACGTCGAGGAACCTAGTTGAGCATCTGCGCGCGCTCGTCGCGTGCGGCAGTCGCGTCGCTATGGCGATTGTTGTAGGGCCTATGCGTTATGAGACCGCGGTTGCGTCCGCCACGCAGCGCCGTTGCGGCGCCGCTGAGCAGTGCGCCCGCGACTATGAGTGAAGAAACCATGTACCGATTGAAGCCAAGCAAGGCCTGAGTCTCTGTGAGGGTGCTCACAAGTCCGTTGCCCGCTAGGGTGCGCGATCAGTGACATCGTCCGCGAGCCGCCCGTGAGTGAGCCGTTGCCAATTGCTGTGCTCGTATCGGGCACCGGCACAAACCTGCAGGCGCTGCTTGACACCGTCCACGGCCACGAGGCGCAGGTCGTCGCGGTCGCTTCCGGCACGCCGGGCGCCCTGGCTCTGGAGCGTGCTGCCTCGCGGGGCGTGCCGACTGCTGTGTTCGAGCGCTCGGCCTACGCCGACCGCGAGACGCGCGATGGCGCGATGGCCGACTGGCTTCTGGAGCGTGGCGCACGCCTGGTCGTGCTCGCCGGCTACATGGAGCTGTTGACCTTCGTCTTCCTCGAGCGCTTCCCGAGCGCGGTCATAAATGTGCATCCGTCACTGTTGCCGGCCTTTCCCGGTTTGCACGCGATTGAGCAGGCGCTTGCCTACGGCGTGAAGGTGTTCGGCGTGACGGTCCACTTCGTCGACGCGGGCGTGGACAGCGGTGCGGTGATCTCCCAGCGGGCGCTGGAGCTGCCCAACGCGCGCGACCCCGACGAGGTGTTGGCGGCGCTGCGTCCGATCGAGCATTCGCTGCTGCCCGAGGCCGTGCGTCTGTTCGCGCGTAGAGCGCTTGGCGTCGATCCCGAGAATCCGCGTCGCGTCACGATCGTCTCGCCGCCGGTGCAGGCGCCGTGACATGCATGTGCCTTTCGTCCATTCGTCTGTTGCACGCGTCTTTCGTCTATTCGTCTGTTGGCCGTGACCTGCAGGCGTCCTGCGCGCTACACGGATAATCTGGGCGGCAGATGAGCGCTGAGCGGCAGCACACCGGCATCGAGCGCGCCGAGCCCGGCGCGGTGCGAGTGCGCAGGGCGCTGCTGTCGGTCTCGGATAAGACCGGCATCGTCGACTTTGCCCGTGGCCTGGTCGAGCTGGGCGTGGAGATCGTCTCGACAGGTGGTACCGCCCGGGCGCTGGCCGAGGCGGATGTGCCGGTGCGTGCGATCGAGGACTTCACCGGCTTTCCGGAGATGATGGACGGCCGGGTTAAGACCTTGCATCCGCGCTTGTACGCCGGGCTGCTGGCGGTGCGCGACAACGATGAGCATCTACAGGCCGCCGCCGAGCATTCGATCGAGCCGGTGGATCTTGTGTGCGTGAACCTGTATCCCTTCGAGCAGACGCTCGCCCGCGGCGACGCGACGCCTGAGGAGATTGTCGAGAACATCGATATCGGCGGTCCCACGATGATCCGTGCGGCGGCCAAGAACAGCGCGTTCGCGGCTGTGGTGATTGACCCTTCCGATTACGAGCCCGTGCTTGTTGAGCTCGGTGAGTCCGACGGCAAGCTGGCCCTGTCCACGCGCCAACGCCTTGCCGGCAGCGCCTTTGCCTGCACCGCGCGCTACGACGCTGCGATCTCCTCCTGGTTTGCCCAGCGCGAAGACGAGGATTTCCCGCGGCAGCGCACGCTTGCCTACGAGAAGGCGGCCGAGTTGCGCTACGGCGAGAATCCCCACCAGCGTGCTGCCTACTACGCCGAGGTGGGCGCGCCCACGCACCTGCTCGCTGGTGTCAAGCAATTGCACGGCAAGGAGCTGTCGTTCAACAACCTGCTCGACCTGAGCGCCGCCCGCGAGCTGGTTGAGGATTTCTCCGAGCCCGCGTGCGCGATCGTCAAGCACAACAATCCCTGCGGCTGCGCGCTCGGCAGGACCGCCCAGGACGCTTACGAGCGTGCCTTCGCCAGTGACCCTGTCAGCGCCTACGGCGGCGTGATCGCACTCAACCGCCCGGTTGACGCAGGCTGCGCGCAGGCCCTCTCGAAACAGTTCATCGAGGTCCTGCTGGCCCCTGGCTTCGAGCCCGAGGCGCTTGAGGTCTTGACGCAGAAGAAGAATGTGCGCCTGCTAGAGCTGCCCGATTGGCCAGAGCCAACCGGCGGCCTGGAGGCCAAGCCAGTCATAGGGGGCCTGCTCGTGCAGGACCGCGACGAGGTCGCAGAGACCGCCGAGCAGATGAGCGTGATGACCGCCAAGCAGCCGAGCGACGCTGAGTGGCAGGACATGCGTTTCGCCTGGCAGGTCTGCCGCCACGTGCGCTCCAACGCGATCGTGATAGCGCGCGACGGTGCCACGATCGGCATCGGCGCCGGCCAGATGAGCCGCGTGGATGCCGTGCGCATCGCGATCGAGAAGGCCCAGGCGGGGCAGGCTCAGGGGGCTGAGAATGCCGATGCGGCTGAGGCCAAGGCAGGCGCGGGCGAAGCGGGCCCCCCAGGCGGCTCGGAGGGCGGTGGAGCGAACCGATTGGCCGGTGCTTCCTTGGCCTCGGACGCCTTCTTCCCCTTCGCCGACGGCCCGCAACTGGCGATCGACGCGGGCGTCACGGCGATCATCCAGCCGGGCGGCTCGGTGCGCGACGAGGAGGTCGTCGCCGCCGCGAACGCCGCGGGCGTGGCGATGGTCGCGACGGGAGTAAGGCACTTCCGCCACTAAGCCGGCGCTTGGGCCACGGAGCCGGTACTTGTGCCTGCCCGGGCGTGCGCTAGCCGCGCTTCTTCTTGTGCTTCTTCCTGGCCGGGTCCGGGCAGGCGATCGCCGTGTTCGCCTTGGCTTCGCTGCCGTCGAGGAAACTGAACGTCGCGGCGAAGGGAAAGCCGCTGCTTGGGCAGCTGTTGGGCAGCAGGATGCCCTTGGGTGTGTAGGCAAGCGTCACGCCGCCGAGGTGTTCGTAATAGGTGACGCCGATTGGGCCGAGTGTGGCGTGCAGGTGGATCACGGAGATGTAGGGCGCGCCGGGCAGGGTGGGCACGAGCGGAATCCCGATCGAGACGACGCCGCCGAAGGGTGCGTTTGCGGGCAGCAGGATGCCTGGAAACTCGATGTGCGTGTCCACGGGCGTCGAGCCTTCGGAGTAGAACAGCACCGACAGGTGCCCTTCTTGGTCGGGTGCGCGCACGATCCAGATCGGTGCGTTCTCCCTGATTGGGGTAATTCCGAGCACGATCCCCGTATACGCTTCGCCGCGGCCCATGATCGAGTTGGGAGGACAGCCGCTCGGGCCCAGTTCTGTCAGCGTGGCGGGAGCGCAGGTCGCGAGCCCCAGCCCACTGAGCGCGATTCCGAGGTTGTTGGGGTAGCGCAGCTCGATCTGTGTGAGTGGCGGCGGTACCTGGCCGGGCGCGGCCGAGAAGGAGAAGCCGAAGTGCAGGGTGGTGCGCTTGCCGAGCTTCTCGGGTGTGAAGGCCGCGCTGAGCGTGGCGGTCGTGCTTGCTTGCGCCGCCACGGGCAGACCCAGGCTGAGTGCGACGAGGAGTAGGGCGACGCTCGATTTCATGGGTCGCGCTCAGTACAGCAGCGTGCCGGTCGTCTGCACGACGAAGGCGTAGTTGTCGCGGTTGAATGTGCCGTACAGACCGGCGGTCCCGTGCGCATGCGCGTAGCGCCCGCTGCCTCCGGTTACGACGAGCGTGCCGGAGAAGCTTTCGTATGTGCCCGAGCCGTGCGGAGTGGCCGTACCGTGGCCGACGATTGTGCCGTAGCGCGTGTAGGTGGTGAAGCTGCCTGTGAAGGTTGAGCCGACGTTCACGTGCGCACGCATCTTGCCTGGCAGTGTGCCGCTGGTCTTGCCTTCCTCGAGCAGCAGTGAGCCGGAGGCTGACAGGTAGCGCAGGTGGGCGGTGTCGCTTGCTTTCAGTGTGTGCGCCACGCGGGCCTTCGCCGCCGGCGCGTGATGTGCGGCTCTGGCGGCGCCGGTCGCCGCGTAAGTGGTGAGCCCGGTTGTCGCACACAACGCGGCAAGGATCGTTGTGGCCTTACTCATTGAGCGCCAGGGTCGGGGACACGCGCGAGGCAAGCCATGCCGGCAGCGCTACGATCGCGAGCACGGCCGCGATCACAAGCGTCAGGATCTCGACGGGGCGCGGGCTGGCGGCGAGCGACGCGACCGGGAAGCCGGTCACATGGCGCAGGTAGGCGTCGATCACGAGCTGGCCGTACAGTCCGGCGAGCACGCCGGTGATGCAGCCGGCGCCGAGCATCAGCGCCGACTCGACCACCAAGATCCTCCTTATCCGCGCCGGTCTGACGCCTGAGAGGCGCAGCGTCGCCAGCGACACGCGCCGCTGCCAGATCGCCGAGCTGAGCGCCGCCGCCATCGCGATCGTGGCGGCGAGCAATAGCAGCGTCGAGATCTCCTGCAGGCGGCTGAGTCCTTCGCCGATTAGCGCGTCGATGCGCGCTTCGCGTTCCCGGGCGGTCGTTGCACGCAGACCGCTTGCCGGCCCGAGCGCTGCCCGCACCTGCGCGAGCACACGCGTCGAGTCGGCCCCGGGCGCGAGGCGCACGTCGAGCGCGGTTGGAGCGGTGGTTGCCCACAGGCGGCTGTAGTCGGCCTGGTTCATCAGGATTGCACCGGGGCTCCAGGCGAGGTTGGTCGTGGTCGCGGCGATCCGCATCGGCACGTTGCCGCTTGGCGTTGGCAATAGCAGCGTGCCGCCAACGCCGGCATGAGCCGCTGCGGCGATCTGCGCGGACACCGCGACCCAGCCACCTTCGCCCAGCCGTTGTGCCGCGCTTGCGAGGCGGCCGGCCACGACCTGGCCGTCGAGCAGTTCGCGCTCGGCGGCGACCGGTCGCGCCAACAGCCATGCACGCCGGCCGCCCGCCTGCTGCCCCCCACTGTTGGGGGTGCTCGTCGGGATATGCCCTCCAGGGTGTGCCCTTGAGCGTGTGCCCTTTTCTGTATCCAACTGCACGAAGCCGCCTTGGAAGCTCTGCACGCCGGCGACGCCCTGGATGTGGGCGATGCGCGTAGCCAGTCCGTGTGCACGGAAGTCGACGGTCGCCTGGTTGTCGCCCGGGGCGCCCACCCAGATGTTGGCCTCGTTGGCGTAGCTATGTGCGAAGCGCTGTACCCCGCGCAGCAGGTCGGCGCGCGCGCCGCCGAGCGCGACCGCCCCGAACAGCGCCAGCGCGCCGGTCCCGGCCAGCGCGAGCGAGCGCAGCTTGGTGCCCTGTAGCGAGGCCAGTGCGACCGGCAGCACGGTCAGGCGCTGGCGGCGCTCGGCCAGCGCCCGTCCGCCGCGCAGCACCGCGGCGAACGTCAACGGCACCGCGAGCACGGTGGCGAGCGCCAGCAGCTCGCATGCAAGCAGTGCGCTGGCGGGTGAGCTCGCGAACAGGACCGTTGCCCCTGCCAGCGGTAGAGCCGCTGCCAACGCCAGCCAGCGCTGTGAGGATCGCGAGAGCGTGGCACCCGAGCTCGCTTCGGCGCGGTAAACGGCGTCGAGGCTTGCGCTGTGGCGCAGGTCGAGCAGCGGCACGGCCGAGGCCACACAGGTGGCGAGCACACCGGCGAGCGCTGCCTCCAAAGCCGGTCGCAGGCTGATGAGCGTGTGCGACCCCAGCGTGAAGGCCTCGGCGAGATAGCCGCTCGACTGATTCAGTACCGAACGCGAGAGCACGTAGCCGCCGAGCAGGCCGACGAGCGAGGCGGCCACGCCGAGGCACAGCGCCTGGAACAGCAGCATCTGCACGATCGCGCTGCGTCGTGTCCCGAGCAGGCGCAGGTCGGCGATCGCACGTCGGCGCTCGGGCACGGTCAACAGCAGTGCCCCGAAGGCGAACAGCACGCCTAGTAGCACGCTGATCGTGGCGAACAGCGTGCTCGCCTGGTCTGAGGGCCGCAGCGCCTCACGCAAGAGCCCGACGTCCTGGTTGGCGGCGGCGACTTCGATGCGCCCCCCGGCGAGCGCTGTCAGCTCGCGGCGCACCTGCGCTTCGCGGCCGGGCTGGGCGAGCACGAGCACGCGTGTGATGCGGCCTCTTAGGCCGGCGAGCCGCTGCAGGTCTTCGAGCGGCATGACCGCCACGTCGGCCGCAGACAGCGGGCCGATCGTGTTGGCACCGAGCACGTCGGAGACACGCAGACGCGGCGCCGTCCCGCGCAGCAAAAGCGTGATGGAGGTGGAGGGGGGAGTGAAGGTGGAGATGGGAGTGGAAGTGGGAAAGGTGGAAGTGGAGGTGGAACTGGCGCCGTCCGGGGTGTCGCGCGCGAGGGAAATGCCGCTCTGCCCAGTCGCGTTGGTGGGAATCCCGAGCGCCTGGGCGCTGGCTTGACTGAGGCCGACCGCGCCCGTGGCAAGCGTCTCCCGCGGTAGCGTGTGCGCGAGTCCGTCGAGCACCGTCAGCGCCGTGTCGGCGCCGGCCAGCGAGACGGTCAGGCGGCGTTCGCTTGCGTGTGCCCCTGAAGGTGAGCCCTGCAGCGGATTGGCAGTTTCGATCGTGGCCGTCTGCTCCAACAGCGGCGCGGCCTGCTTGATGCCGGGCAGTCGTTCGACGCGTCCCAGCATGCTTTCGTTGAATCCGTCTGCGCCGCGGGCACGCAGCTGCAATGTGGCCGGGCCGATCACCTCGTGCACGAGCTGCGCCGAGGAGCCGGCGACGCTGCCGCCGGCGACGAGCGTCGCGAACACGAGCGCGACGCTGCTTGCGATGCCAAGGCCCGCCAGCAGCTCCTGCACGCCGTGCACGCGCAGGCGGCGGCGGTACAGGTAGACGAGCGCGCCAAGGCGCATCAACGGCCGCGCGCGCGTCTGCTCGCCAGGCGCGTCCGTGCGTCCGCTGTGGCCGACAGGCGGCACGCTCGGCGTGCTCGATTCAGCCCGTAGCAACGCTCGCGCTCCTGGTCTTGGCGCTCGCCAGGTCCGGCTCCGCCGCCTGTGCAAGCTGCGTCAGCTTCCCGTCGCGCAGCGTCACATGCCTATCGGCCAGACCTGCTGCCTCCAGATCGTGTGTGACCAACAACACGCCCGCGCCGCGCTCGCGCGCGACTTCGCGCAGCAGCTCCACGATCTCGCGGCTGCGCACACTGTCGAGGTTGCCGGTCGGCTCGTCGGCGAGGATCAGGCGCGGCTCGCCGACGAGAGCGCGCGCGATCGCCACGCGCTGCAGCTCGCCGCCGGACAGCGTCTCCGGTGTCTGCTCGGCGTGCGCCGCGATGCCGACGCGCTCGAGCCACGGCTGCGCCAGGGCGCGCGCCTCGCGCGCGGGCGTGCCGGCGAGCACCAGCTTCAGCGCGACG
The DNA here is from genome assembly GCA_963757995.1 of uncultured Solirubrobacterales bacterium. Lineage (GTDB taxonomy): Bacteria > Actinomycetota > Thermoleophilia > Solirubrobacterales > Solirubrobacteraceae > Palsa-744. The sequence continues at coordinate 47,819 of CAVWTS010000005.1, read as the reverse complement.
TTCTCCAGCGCCGAGACGCGCCCCATCAGCTGCGGGCTCTGGTAGACGAAGCCGACGTCGCGTTGCAAGTAGTCGCAGGCCTCGCGCTCTGAGAGCGAGGAGATCGGACGCCCGTCGAAGCGAATCTCGCCCTCCTCAGGTGCCAGCAGCGCCGCGACGAGCAGCAGCAGCGTCGTCTTGCCTGAGCCGCTCGGGCCCATGCAGAGCTAGCATCTCGCCCGACTCTAGCTCCAAGCTCGCGCCGTCGACTGCGCTCACCTGCTCGCTGCCGCGGCGGTAGCGCTTGACCACGCGCTCCAGCTCGAGCAACGCCATCGTGGCTACCTGAGGTAAGGCGTGGGTGGGCGCACAGCCAGATACAGGCGGCGCCGGCGCAAAGACGATTCCGCTCGCACGATCACGCTCCCCGGGCCGCGGTGGACGGCCTTCGCGGTCATGCGCTCGCACTGCGGCGCAGGGGCAGGATCTCGGCCAGCTCCGGCGCGCCGGCTCCGCGCAACACCCCGTCGGATAGCGACAGCGCGCGGTCGGCGCCGGCCAGCGCGGTCGCCTCGTCGGTGCCGATCAGCACGGCGATGCCCTCGTCGGCGAGCGAGCGCAGCAATCCCATGATCGAATCGCGCTGCAGCAGATCCACCCCCCTGACGGGATCGTCTATCACCAGTAGGGCGGGTGCGAGCGCGAGCGCTCGTGCGAGCGCCACGCGCAGTTGCTCGGCGCCGTCGAGCTCGTGCAGGGCGCGCGAGGCGCAATCGGCGGCGCCCACGCGCGCCAGGGCGGTGTAGGCGCGTGCCCGCGCCAGCGGCCTGCGCACCCCGCGCGCGAGCTGGCCCAGCAGTAGCTCCTCGAGCACGTTGGACGCGTCGAGCGAGGCACGGGCGCAGTAGCCGATGCCGCCGCCCAGCGCGAGACTGCCGGCCCCTGCCAGCTCACGCCCGGCGAAGCGCACCCGCCCGCAGTCGGCCGGCTCGATCCCGGCGGCAATGCGCAGCAGCGTCGAGCGCCCGCAGCGGCGCAGCCCCCAGATCGCGACCAGTTCGCCGGCGTCGAGCTCGAGCGTCACCTCGCGTAGGATCGTGCGCTCGTGCGCACCGCCTGCTGTGTGCCCTTTGGGTGTCCCCCGCGATGGGGGTTGGCGGTGCCGGCGGCCGACGTACTCGAGCGCGAGCAGGCTCATCGCTTAGCTGTCCGTCCCGCCGCCAGCGCGCTCAGCTCGCGGCGCGCGTAGCCGATCCAGGCCAGGCGCGCCTGCACGGACAGTTGCTGCTCCTCGCGCAACAGCCGTGCCGCCAGCTCGCCCACCTGGCCGCCCTCCCCGGTGCGGGGGCCGGCGCTTGCTCCAGTCTCACGGCCTGCAGGTTTGCCCACGGCCTCTGACGCGGCCTCGCTCGCGTCCTGCAGGCACGCCTGCTCGTAGCGCTCGAGGATCTCGAGCGCCCCTTGCGGCCCGAGCACCGCAAGTTGCAAGGCGAACAGGTGCGAGCGCCTGCGCTCGTCGTGGGCCTGCTCGATCAGCCACTCGGCGTGGCTATCGATCCCCAGCGGGGTGGGCCGGTAGTGCGGCTTTGGCTGCCGCGAGATTTCCGGCGCCTCCCCGGGAGGCAGCTTCTCGATCAGCTCGCGGCGCTCGAGCGCGTCGAGCGCCGTGTAGATCTGCGAAGGGCTTGACAGTTCGAGCACGTGTCCGTATGTGCGTTCGAAGCGCTGGACAAGCTCGTACCCATAGCTCTGACGCTGGATCACCAGTCCCAGCAACGCCCAGCTCACCGGTGAGCGTAGAGCCGTCCCACTCTTCTCATTGGCAACCCCCACTCCACCCATCGCCAGAGACTAGCGCAAACAGGAACGGCTGTGTTAGTTATTCACAACCTAGAAGCTTCTGGGTCGTGACTGTCGACGCCTCGTGTGCCGGGTGGTCGGCGAGTGGCGCGGCGGTCGCGATGCTCGTGTTGGCCGCGCTGGGGGCGGGCATGTCACAGTCGAACGCACAACGGTGGGAATTGGGTGCTACCATGGCAGAATGTCTGCTCAGAAGCTCTCGATCGCTTTGGAAGAGCCCGTAGCCGCTGCCGCAAAGCGCGCGGCTCAACGTCGCGGCATCAGCCTGTCGGCCTGGCTGAACGAGGCGTCGCGTAGCGCATTGACGGTCGAGGACGGCTTGATCGCCGTTGCCGAATGGGAAGCCGAGCATGGCACCCTCTCTGCTGAGACGCTTGCCGGCGCCGACGCGGTGCTGGATGCCGCGCGCGCCGTCCGCGCCGCGTGAGCGGCGTCACCTACGACACCGGCGCGCTGATCGCGGCCGAACGCGGCTCTCAATCGGTCTGGGCCTTGCACCGCCGGCTGCTGGAGCGCGGCGTCTGCCCCAGCGTCGCAACGGTCGTGCTCGGTCAAGCGTGGCGTGGAGGCCCGCAAGCACAGCTCTCGCGCCTCTTGCGAGGCTGTCGCACCGAGCCGCTGAGCGAGCCTCAGGCTCGTGCGGCCGGAGCGGCGTTGGCAGAGTCTGGCGGCGAGGACATCGTCGATGCCGTGGTTGTGGTGCGCGCGCTTGCACGCGACGATCTGGTGCTTACGAGCGACCCCGACGATCTGCGGCGTATCGCCTCGGCAATGGGCGGAGAATTGGCTTTGCACGTCGTTTGAGCAGGCTGCGGCTGTTTTATGCCTCCGCCCTACCGGGCCGACCGTTGAGCTGGTCGACCTGAGCGAAATAGCAAGCTAGCCGGCGTCGGCGAGCAGCGCGGCTATGTCGAGGCTGTCCACGCCGTCCAGTGGCGCGGGCACGACGCTGCCCTCAGGGAATATCTCGCAACGCTGATAGCCGTGCGCGCCGGGTTGCGTGCGCACCTCGATGGCGCGGCCGGGCACGTCTACGAGCCAGTAGTTGGGGACGGCGGCCTGTGCGTAGCGCTCGGCCTTCCTGCTCCGGTCGAGGCGATGCGAAGTGACGGTGACCTCGACCACAAGCAGCGCGGTGCTCGGGTGTGCGCCGGCCGGCGGCCGCCCAGCGAGCAGCGCGACATCTGGCTCGGGCTCGCAGTCCGGGGGGATGCGCAGCGGCGATTGGATGCGCATGCGCAGGCCGGAGCCGGCGAAGTGCTCTGTCAGCGCTTCGACCACCGCCGCGTGCGCCGGCGACTGCGGGCTCACGCGGACCAGCAATCCGTCGAGCAGCTCGAGGTGCGCGCCCTCAAGCGCCCCCGAGGCGACCATGCGCTCGTAGGTCTCCAGGTCGAGTCGGTGCAGCGGCGCCTCTGTGCTCGTGGCCATGAACACATTTTACCCGCGCTGTGGCGAAAAAACAAATGCGGAGGTCATGCCCACTGATCCGACCGGGCGCCACCGAGCGGGACATGTCACAGCTGCAGTACCGCTTCTACGGGCCGGTGTTGCACAAGCTGGGCCTTCCTGGAGGCGGCGCAACTGCCGGCCCTGAGAGCCTGGCGTCGGTAGAGACCTGCGCAAACAGGAACGGCTGTGTTAGCTATTCACAACCTAGAAGCTTCTAGGTACTGGCTTGTCTTGCCGGCGCGGTACGTGCATGATCTGTCTCGCACAGATGTCGAGAGGGTCCCATACCTTCCGCTACTGTCAAGTAGACGGCCCAGGGAAGTCGTCTACGGGGTTTCCACTGAACTTAGGAGGGGATGGATAGATGGTCTCGATTCTTCGCAAGCGCGTCACGTACGCGAACGTCGTTGCGACGTTTGCGTTGGTGTTCGCCATGAGCGGTGGCGCGTACGCCGCCAGTAAATTCTTGATCACCTCGACGAAACAGATCAAGCCGAGCGTGCTTGCTTCGTTGAAGGGCAAGTCCGGGCCCGCGGGGGCTAATGGCGTGAACGGGGCTGTCGGTCCCGCCGGTCCGCAGGGTCCTGTCGGTACGGGCTCCCCCGGCCCGGAAGGCAAAGCCGGCGCTCCCGGTGAAAGTGTGACGCTGGGCTCGGCAAAAGTCGGCAAAAAAGCCGGGGAATGCGAAACCGGTGGCACGACGGTAAGCGTCGGCGGCAAAGCCGAAGTCGTCTGTAACGGCAAAAACGGCACAACCGGGTTCACCGAAACGCTGCCGTCGGGCAAGACCGAGACGGGCGCTTGGGGAGCAGCAAGTACGCCGGTCTCCTTGGGCTTCCTTGGAGAAGATGGCTATGCGCCCATCTCGTTCACGATCCCGCTCGCCAGCCGACCGTCTTCGGTAGTAATCGGCGCGGAAGAAGGCGAAGGTGAAGGTAAACAGAGCGGCGCGATTCCCGGCGAATGCACGGGCACCGCCTCAGACCCGGGTGCCACGAAAGGAAAGCTCTGCGTATTCCTCACCAACGATGCTTTGCTCGTGACGAACCTCAAGACAATAAACGTCGTCCCAGCCGGCCCGGCGTCTATCAATGAAGCCGGCGATACCGGCGCGATTCTCCTTCTGGCGGCTACGAAAGAAAAAGAACCGGTCGCGGCTGCGGGCGCTTGGGCGGTGACAGCAGAATGAGTATTCGGGGACATCGGGCGGCGCTGCTCGTCGTCGTCGCCGGACTGGGGGTGCTGGCGTTCGCCGGCACCCCCGCACAGGCGGCGACCGTCTACCCCAAGGTCGGCGAAATCACGGAAGCATTTTCAACCAATGCAAGCGCTCCCACGGCTGAGGCTGTCGCCGTCGATGACCAAAACGGTCACATCTACGTCGCCGATGCTGGCAATCACGTCATCCGTGATTACGCTTCCGCTGCCGACACTTCGCCGACTTTGTGGGACGGCTCCTCAACCCCGGCTGGGTCTTTCACCGGCGCTCTCGCTGTCGCCGTTGATAACTCTACGGGCGATATATACGTCTCTGACGCTACTCAGAAGGTCATCGATAAGTTTGACCAAAACGGCAACTTGATCACCAGTTTCGGTGACAGCGCCCCGACTCACAACGGTCAGCTCGCGGGCCTGCAAACCCCCGCCGGCTCTTTCTCGCCGCCCGAACCAGGCTTTGAGTCCAGCTTCGGGATCGCTGTTGACCAGGCGACCGGTGACCTCTACGCGCTCGACATCGGCAACCATGTCATCGACGTCTTCAACTCCGCCGGGGCTTATCTCCAACAGTTCACCCAAACCCCTGGCCAGCTCTACAGTTGTAACCGTCTTGGCGTCAAGACGGGCCTCGCCGTCAACGATAAGTCCGGCGAACTCTTCGTCGCTAATCCCTGCGATAGCCAAGTCTACCGTTTCGACCTGGCCACTGGCTCCTTCATCGCTACCATCAACAGCTCCGAAACCCCGGCCGGCGATTTCGGCGAAATCGAAGAGCCGTTCGGCAATATAGGCGAAGGCGACTTTTCCGTCGCTGCAGACGACTCTAGCGGTGCGGTCTACGTTACCGACACCGCCCATAGCGTTGTCGACGTCTTCGATTCATCCGTCGCATACCAGAGTCAGTTTGTAGTCCAGCATGTAGTCCAGCAGTCCCAAAGTGGCTTCGAAAGCATTGCGGTAGACCAGGCCAGCGGCGATCTCTATCTGGCGACGCGGACAAACGGCGTGCCGGCTGTTCAGATTTTCAGCCCGACGATCGTTCCGGATGTCTCCACCAAGCCTGTTTCCGCGCCGACCACGACTGCCGCCACTCTCAACGGCGAAGTCGATCCGATCGGTACCCAGGTCACCGAATGCTTCTTCGAATACGGAACCACAGAAGCCTACGGTGAAATCGCTCCCTGCAAACCGTTGCCGGCCTCGATCCCGGCTGATGAAGCCGAGCACCCCGTGGAAGCCCGGATCGAACACCTCAAGCCCGGCGCTACCTACCACTACCGTCTCGTCGCCGCCAACGCCAACACCATCCCATCCCCAAGCCCCGACAAAGTCTTCTTCACCGGACCGTCGATCGACTCGACCTTCACCTCGGCTGTAAGCGCTGCCTCTGCCACCCTCCAAACCGAACTAAACCCCCACGGCCCCCCCACCACCTACCACTTCGAATACGACACCACCCCCTACCTCGAAGGCGAACCCCCACACGGCAACACCACCCAAGCCGCCCCCGCCGGCTCCGGAGAAACCGATATCACCCGCAGCACCCTGGTCTTGGGTCTCGCCCCCTCGACTGTCTACCACTACCGCGCTGTCGCTGAAAACTCCCTCGGCGCGATCGAGGGCCCTGAGCAGTCCTTCACGACACAGCCCGCGATCTCCGGACCAACGCTGCTTGACGGTCGCGTATGGGAAATGGTCTCACCGCCACAAAAGTCCGGTTCGGGCATCCTCGGCATCGATGAAGTCCCTGGAGGCGTCCTACAGGCATCCGCCGACGGCGATGGTCTTGCGTTTGTCGCCAGAGGGTCCTTCGGGCAGGAAGCCCCCGGCGATCGCAGCTGCCAGCCCTCTCAGTTCCTTGCGTTTCGAGGCGCGGATGGCTGGAGCACGAAAGATGTCACGACGCCTCGCGAAGACGTCGTTGGCCTTATCGCGGGGAACACGGAGGGGTACAAGGCGTTCTCGCAGGATTTGTCGTTTGGTGCGGTCCAGCCGCGGGGAATCACCCCGCTTTCGCCGTTGGCGACGGAAACGACTCCGTATTTGCGTGCGCGCCAACGGTGAATTTCTGCCGCTGGTCGATTCGCTGAATGTACCGCCTGAAACTGTGTTTGACGGCAAGGTCGGCAGTCAGCGGCATACCCCCAAACGAACCGGAGATCGAAGGTGGCTCGCCCGACCTGCACAGCGTTGTCATCGCCAGTTGTTTCAAGCTGACCGAAGATGCGGTCAATTTGTGTAGTAAGGGAGGAGCAAGTCTTTTCGTTTGGCACGAAGGCGCGCTTCAGCTTGCCAGTGTCCTTCCCAACGGGCAGCCGGCGGTGGGGGGAAGCAGCGTTAAGCTTGGGGGGGGGGCCGAATCGAAAGAGGCACGCGGTTTCCGAAGATGGGACGCGCCTTGTTTTTCAGTCACGGAAGTCAACGTATCTTCATCTGTATCTTCGCGACATGGCGCTCGCCGGGACCGTTCAGTTGGATCAGGCCGAACCGGGCGCGGCAGGGGGCGCCGGAGAAGAATCGGAATTTGACGACATGAGCGCGGATGGCTCCAAGGTGTTCTTCACCGACACCGCCCGTCTCACCGCCGACTCCGACGGTGGCAAGGAGCTGTACATGTGCGAAATAGTCGTTCGGGGCGAAGCGCTCACGTGCGTGTTGAAGGACCTCTCGGTTGCCCGCAACGCCGGCGAAGCCGCCGCTGTCCTGGGTACCATTCTTGGCTCCGACTCCAGCGGTCGTTACGTCTATTTTGTCGCCAACGGGCGCTCACCCCGGATGCCGCTCCCGGCGACTGCAAGTTTAGGGGCGAAGGCTTGGCGAAGGGCACTTGCGGCCTGTATCTGTACGACACGGTCGCCGGGACGGTCAAGCTCGTGACGACATTGTCGACTGCCGACAACAGAGACTGGGGTGGAGATGATGGCGAACTCACCGATTTGACCGCTCGGGTGTCTCCCAATGGCCGGTTCTTGGCTTTTATGTCGCAGCGCAGCTTGACCGGCTATGACAATCGTGACGCCGTCTCTGGCCGGCCCGACCAGGAGGTCTATCTTTACGATCGGCTTGGTGATGGGGGCAAAGGCAAGCTTGTCTGTGCGTCGTGTAACCCGACTGGCGCCAGGCCGCACGGTGTCGAAATAGTGGACAACGCTCACAGTCTGCTCAACGAAGAGGGTATTTGGAGCGGCGGAACCTGGCTTGCGGCGGCGATCCCCGGTTGGACTCCATTTTCTCTGGAGCAGACGTTTCTATCAGTCGCATTATCTTTCCGATTCGGGTCGCCTGTTTTTCAACAGCGTCGACGCTCTTGTTCCACGCGATTCCAACGGAAGGACCGATGTTTACGAGTATGAGCCGCCGCAGGGTGAAGGTCAGCCGGCGTCGAATAGTTGCATTGTCTCCTCTCCCGACCTACAACGCCGGTGTCGGGTGGTTGCGTCGACCTGGTCTCTTCGGGCGCCTCGGCTGAAGAATCGGCGTTTCATGGATGCCTCGGAATCTGGCGATGACGTTTTCTTTCTCACCGGGGCCCAACTTGTCCCGGGGGATGTCGACACCGCCAATGACATTTACGATGCGCGTGTTGGTGGCGCCGTGTCTGAAGCAGTGAAGCCGCCGGCGTGCGAAGGCGATGCGTGTCAAAATCCTGTTGAGCGCGCCCGAAGATCCGACTCCTGGTTCGCTCACGTTCCAGGGTCCGGGCAATCCCCTGCCGTCCGTTTCGGCGCCGGCGAAAGGGAAGGCGGAGCCGGCCACGCGGGCGCAGAAGCTGACGCGGGCGTTGAAGGCCTGTGCTGGCAAGCCTAAGCGTAAGCGGGCGGCGTGTGAGAGACAGGCACGGCGGTCCTACGGTCCGGTGGGCAAAGCGAAGAAGTCGAACAGGGGGACCCACCGATGAGGCGGATCATGGTACTAGTAGGATTGTGGTGGTCTTCTCGGCGGTCGGCCTGGTTGGGCCGTCTTCTTCGGCGCTCGCCGCGGGAAGTTGCAAATCGTGTATGCCGTGGTGGCATCTGACCTCGAGCGTCAGGCCGGCGGTGTTGCCCAGCGGCGGTGAAGGCACGATCGTGATCCAGGCGTCGAACATCGGCAATGCTCAGACATCGGGTCCGATCGACGATCTCGGCGACTTTGCCCGCGGGCTTGTCGGTGGCGATGGAGGGCACGACTCCGCAGCTGCTTTTTTGGCCGCTGGGGGACGGAAACGAACCGGTCGCGACGCTGCTGGCTGCGAAAATTGCAAAGTCGACGTGGCTACGATCACGTGTACGACCGATCCGTCGGTCATTTAATTCGAGCAATCCAGAACATGCCGTCCCTATGAAACACTCGAACTGTGGGTGAAGGTCAAGGACTCGGGCGCGACTTCCGGCAGTGAATACCACGCCGAAGTGAGCGGCGGCGAAGCGGCCACCGTTACGCGCCATCAAACGGTCCGGATCGAAGGGGAAGCGTGTGGTTCCGTTCGGGGTCGAAGAATACAATCTCGTGCCCGAAGAAATCGGTGGCGGGATCGACAATCGCGCCGGCTCGCACCCGTACCAGTTGACGACGACGGTCGCGCTGAACCAGACGGCCGACCCCGAAGCGCCGCCGGCGCTTGCGCGCAACTTTGCTTTCAAGTTGCCGCCAGGGCAGATCGGCAGCGCGACCGCTGTACCTAAGTGCAGCGCGCACGCGTTCGACGCAGAGCCTCCGGGCCAGAGCGGCGCCAACCTGTGTCCGGAGGACACGACCATCGGCGTTGCCATTATCACCTTCGACGAACCGGCCAATCTCGGATTGAAGACGATTCCGACGCCGCTTTTCAATCTTGGAAACGGCGTATGGGGAGCCGGCGCGTTTCGGCTTTGTGATCCTTGGCACCCCGGTGATCCTCGACACCTCCGTTCGCAGTGGTCCCAGCGAAGACTACGGTGTCACGGTCAGCGTCTCGAACACAACCGAGCTTGTCAACTTCATCACCTCGACAGTCGTCTTCTGGGGTGCGCCAGGCGAAGCCAGCCACGACGAATCGCGTGGTTTCGGTTGTATCCGCGAACGTTTCTACGCAATCCAGAGTTTCCGACCTTGAATTGTGTCCCGTCGACTGAAGCTGCGCCGCCGGCGTTCCTGACGTTGCCGACCAATTGCGAAGCGCCGTATGCGACGTCGGTTACCGGGTTTCCTGGCCCGAACAAGAACAATCCGACGGGCGCCCCGTTCGGACCGTTCTCCTACTCGCTTGAAGACCAGTCCGATGCGCTGGTACCGATGACCGACTGTAACCAGGTGCCGTTCAGTCCTTCGATCTCCGCAGAAGCAAGCACCGAGGACGCGGCCGGACCGACCGGCCTGGATTTCAACATCAACTTCCACGACGAAGGACTGACAAGCGCTCCGGGTCTCGCGGAGTCGCAGGTGAACAAGACGGTTGTGACGTTGCCGGAAGGCTTCACGATCGATCCGTCCGCGGGTGTTGGTTTGGTGGGTTGCACGCCAGCGGATTTTGCGCGGGAGACGATCGACTCGATCGCGGGCGAAGGTTGTCCCAACGAATCGAAGCTTGGAACGGTCGAAATGGAATCGCCGTTGTTGGCGCAGAAAATTTATGGTTCGCTGTATATCGCCCAACCCTATGAAAACCCGTTCCCCGAACCGCAAGCCGGCCACCCCGGTGGGACGCTTGTCGCGCTCTATATCGTCGCGAGAAACCCCGAAACAGGGATCCTCATCAAAGTAGCGGGGAAGGTCGTACCGAACCCCGTGACGGGCCAGCTGACGACGATCTTCGAAAACATTCCGCAACTGCCTTTCAACCATTTCAACTTCCATTTCCGTGAAGGCGCACAAGCACCGCTGATCAGTCCCCCGGCCTGCGGTACGTATACAACGCGGGCGCAGCTGACGCCATGGTCAGCACCGATGACCTCGGCTACGGCGACCTCGTCGTTTACGATCACAAAGGGCGTCAATGGTGGAGCATGCCCAACGGGTGGCATACCGCCATTCAAACCAGGGATCCTCTCCGGGGTGATCAACAACAACGCGGGCTCCTTCAGCCCCTTCTACCTACATCTGACCCGCACCGATGGCGAGCAGGAGATCTCCGGCTTCTCCACCAATCTCCCGGCTGGTTTGACCGGCAACCTCTCAGGGATCCCGTTCTGTCCGGAGGCCGACATCGAAGCGGCAAGGCATAAGAGCGGTGCACAGGAGGAAGCCAACCCGTCGTGTCCCGCGGCGAGCCAGATTGGGCATACCCTCGTCGGTACCGGCGTTGGCTCCGTACTCGCCTACGTCCCCGGCAAGATTTACCTCGCAGGCTCGTTCCACGGGGCGCCTTTGTCGATTGTCAGCATCACAAGCGCTGTCGTCGGTCCGTTTGACCTGGGGACGGTGGTGTTGCGCTTCGGTTTGGACATCGACCCGACCACGGCGAGGGTCAACGTGACACCCACGTCCTCCGAACCGATCCCGACGATCATCGACGGGATCGTCACGCACGTCCGCGACATCCGCGTTTACATCGACCGCTCGAACTTCATCCTCAACCCGACCAGCTGCAACCCGTTGTCGATAGCTAGCACGCTGAACAGCCCAGCCGGTGCGAGCTCAGACCGTGACCTCGCCGTTCCAGGACTCCAACTGTCAAGCCTTGAAGTTCGCGCCGAACTTCAAAGTCTCCACCAGCGGCAAGACATCGCGCACCCAAGGCGCGAGTCTGCACGTCCAACCTAACCTACCCCGCTGGTTCGCTGGCCAAAGATCCGAACATCGCCAAGGTCAAGGTCGACCTGCCACGACAACTACCATCCCGCCTGACGACACTGCAGAAGGCTTGTACCGAAACGCAATTCGAAACAAACCCAGCGGGTTGTCCAGCGGAATCACGCGTCGGAGAAGCCAAGGCAATCACACCTCTCATCCCGGTCCCACTCGAAGGCCCGGCATATTTCGTCAGCCACGGCGGCGCGAAGTTCCCCGAACTGGTCATCGTGCTGCAGGGCTATGGCCTCACGATCGACCTGCACGGTGAAACGTTCATCAATAAAGCCGGCATCACCTCAAGCACATTCCCCACGATCCCAGACGAGCCAATCGGCAGCTTCGAACTAACCCTCCCCGAGGGCAAGTACTCTGCACTTGCCGCCAACGGCAACCTGTGCAAGAGCACATTGACGATGCCGACTTCGTTCGTCGCGCAGAACGGCGCCGAAATCCACCAGTCGACGCCGATCGGCGTGACCGGCTGCAAGCCGTCGGTGAACATCGTGCGCCACAGCGTCAAAGGCGCGACGGTCACGATCGCGGCCAGCGTGCCCGCGGCCGGCAAGCTCGTCGTCAGCGGCCCCGGGCTCTCACATGCGAGCAAGCACATCGGCAAAGCCGGCACGCTCAGCTTCTCGCTGAAATTGTCCGGACGCGAGCGGGCACTGCTGAGGGGCCATCCTGGTCGCAAGCTCGCGGTCGCCGTCAAGCTCACGTTCACGCCGACGCACGGTAAAAAGCTCACGGCGGGCATGACCGTGAACGTCGGTTGAGCGCGAGCGCACCGACTGCTATCGGGTGAGGTGGCGGGCGACATGGCGAGCGTGGCGGAAGATGGCCTGAAGCGCGGCCAGGTCGCGGGCGTGCAGCGCTCACGGATCGTCGCCGCCACGTTCGAAGCGTGTGCGCAGGAGGGCGCCGCGGGACTGTCGGTTGCCGACATCGTGGGACGTGCCGGCATCTCGCGGCGCACCTTCTACGAGCTGTTCGACAGCTGCGAAGACTGCCTGCTGGCGGCGCTTGACCAGGCAATCGCCGCCGCGAGCGAACGGGCGCTTGAGGCATATGACCCGCGGGCGCCGTGGCGCACGCGCATGCGCACTGCGCTGACAGCGCTGCTGCAATTTCTGGACGAGCAGCCGCAGATGGCGCGCTTGCTGGTTGTGGAGTCGCTGGCCGCCGGGCCGCGCGCGTTCGAACGCCGCGCCCGCGCGCTCACGGGCGTCGTGGCTGCGATCGATGAGGGTCGGGCGGCCGCAAGGAAGGGCACGGAGCCGCCGCCGCTGACGGCTGAGGGGATCGCGGGCGGCATCCTCGCGGTTCTGCACCAGCGCATGCTCGAGGATCGCCGCCAGTCGCTGACCGAGCTCTCCAACCCGCTGATGGGCATGGTCGTGCTGCCCTACCTCGGCAGCGCCGCGGCGCGCGCGGAGCTCGAACAACCCACGCCGAAGCCGCCACGGCGGCGCCCCCCGGGACCCGAGTCGCTGGCTGCCCTGGACATGCGCCTGACCTACCGTACGATCCGCGTGCTACAAGCGATCGCCGAGCAGCCCGGCGTCTCCAACCGCCAGGTCGGACGCGTCGCCGGCGTCGACGATCCCGGCCAGATCTCAAAGCTGCTCGGCCGCCTGCAACGAATCGGCCTGATCCAGAACACCGCCCCATCGGTCAAGGGAGCCGCCAACTCCTGGGCGCTCACGAGCAAGGGCGCCGAAGTCCAGCGCACGATCGCCGCACAGCTCTAAGCACCATCCCCGGGCGCGACAGAACTTCAGCTCCTACGGGCCGACGTCCCGTTGTCAGGTCCGCTCAGCCCAAGACATCGAGCAACAGAGCCGTGTTCAGCTCGTGACGTCTGTAAGCAGTGTCGCGATATCCAGGTCGGCCACGCCGTCGAGGGGCGCGGGTACGAGGCGGTCCTCGTGGTAGATCTCGCAGAGTTCGTATCCGTGCGGGCCGGGCCGCGTGCGCACCTCAACCGCTCTGCCGGTGACGTCCACGAGCCAGTAGGTCGGGATGTCGGCTTCGGAAAACAGCGTGGCCTTGCGACCGCGGTCTCTGCGGTGTGAACTGACGGCGACCTCGATCGCGAGCAGCGCGCTGCGCAGGTGCTCTCCGGGTGGTGGTTCGCTCGCCGCGACGAGCAGGTCGGGCTCTGGCTCGGAGCGCGGGCGGATCTCGACCGGCTGCTGGACCTGGGTCCACCATTGCGGCGCCGCCGCGAAGTGGCGCATCAGCCTGGTCACGACCATGGTGTGCGCCGGCGAAATCGGACTCATCTCGACCAGCAGTCCGTCCAGCAGCTCGATGTGCAGGCCCTCCAGGGCGCCGCTGAGCACCATGCGGTTATAAGTGTCGACGTCGATGCGGTGGATCGGGTTCGCGCGGGGGCGCTCTTGGTCGACGAGCAGCCCGTCGAGCAGCTCGACGCCGATGCCCTCGAGCGCGCCTGAGGCGACCAGGCGCTCGTAGGTCTCCACGTCGAGTCGGTGGAGCGGCTCCTCTGTGTTTGTGGCCGTGGCCATGAACACATTCTACCCGGCCTGTGGCGAAAAAACAAATGGTGTCATGTCTACTCATCCGACCGGGTTCGCCGAGCGGGACACGACACAACCGAAGTTCCGCTCCTGTGGGCCGGCGTCGCATCGAGTGCTGGCTCAGCCAAAACGGAAGCCCTTGACAACCCTGGCATAACGATATATCGTGAACTTACTTTGATAGATCACGATAGGAGATAGATATGTTCGCTCACGCGATATATGCAACTGACGAGGGGGGCTGTTTGCACGAGGACCCTCGCTGTCTAGGAGGAGTCTCGCGCCACGACCTGAGGGACTACCTGCGCGCGATGACTGGGCGCGGCGGCGGGCCCGCGGGCGGCGGACACCGCCACGGCCACCATCGCGGACCGCGCGACTTCGGCCCCGGCGGCCGCGGCGGTTTCGAGGGCTTTGGCTTCGGTGGCTTCGGTGGTCCCGGTGGCGGGCGTTTCGGCCGCGGGCGCAAGGCGCGGCGCGGTGACATCCGCACGGCCGCCTTGCTCTTGCTGGCCGAGGAGCCGCGTAACGGCTACCAGATCATGCAGGAGGTGGAGGAGCGCAGCGACGGCGTCTGGCGTCCCTCCCCGGGCTCGGTCTACCCGGCGCTGCAGCAGCTCGAGGACGAGGGCTTGATCCGCTCGAGCGAAAGCGGCGGCACCGGCAAGGTGTTCGAGCTGACCGATGCCGGGCGTGCTCATGTGGAGCAGCGCGACACTGACGCTCCCGCTCCCTGGGAGCAGATGAGCGGCAACGTCTCAGACCAGGCGCACGAACTGGCAAACACGATGCGCGAGGTCGCCTCTGCCTTCACGCAGGTGATCCGCAGCGGCAGTGAGACGCAAATCACGCAAGCGGGTAAGGTGCTGGCGACGACGCGACGCGACCTCTACCGTATCCTCGCTGATGGAGATTCCCAGACACCTGCGGAGGACTAGCGAGTGAGTCAGGCCGAATCAGCGAGCAACAGCAAGGCACTCCCCGGGCCGGCGGAGCGCGAGGCGATTGCGGCCTCGCTTCGCGGTGCGCTTACCGGCGAACAGTCGTTGACAGCGACACTCGAGCGCGACCGTCAGACTGAACGAGAGCGCGAGGAGCGCACGCGAGTGGGGTTGCTCCCTTGAGCGACTCCAACGGCAGCCCCCCGCCATCTCCGTGCAAGGCCTGACCAAGAGCTACGACGAGATCGAAGCCGTGCGCGGCATCGACTTCGAGGTTGCGCGTGGGGAAACGTTTGGCTTTCTCGGTCCCAACGGGGCCGGCAAGTCGACCACGATCTCGATGCTGTGCACGCTGGCCCGCCCGACCGGCGGCTCGGCGCGCGTGGCGGGCATGGACGTCGTCTCAGAACGCGACAGCGTCAGGCGCAACATCGGGCTTGTCTTCCAGGACACGACGCTCGACAACTACCTCTCGGCCGAGCAGAACCTGCACCTGCACGCTGAGCTGTACGGGATGCCGCGCGAGGCGATCGCCCCGCGCATGCAGACCGTGCTTGAGATGCTGCAACTGTGGGAGCGGCGCGAGAGCCTGGTCGGCACGTTCTCCGGTGGCATGAAGCGCCGGCTTGAGATCGCGCGCGGCCTTTTGCACTCACCGCGTGTGCTGTTCCTGGACGAGCCGACGATCGGCCTCGACCCGCAGACGCGCAGCTCGATCTGGTCCTACATCACAAAACTCGAAGACGAGCAGGACGTCACGATCTTCCTGACGACGCACTACATGGACGAGGCCGAGTACTGCGACCGCATCGCGATCATCGACCGCGGCAAGATCGTCGCGCTCGACACGCCCGAGGCGCTGAAGGCAAGCGTCGGCAAGGACCGTGTGCAGATCACGACCGACGACGACGAGGCGGCGATCGCGGCGCTGGGTGAGCGTTTCGGCATCGAGGCACAGGTGGCTGAAGGCGAGGTCACGTTTGGGGTTGAGTCGGGAGAGCAGTTCGTTCCGCGACTATTCAGCGAGCTGGGCCTGCCGATCCGTTCGGTGAGCGTCGCGCGCCCGTCGCTGGATGATGTCTTCATGTCATACACGGGCTCCACGATTCGCGACGCGGAGGCCGGCTCCAACGACATGATGCGCAACATGGCAAGGATGATGAGTCGCTGATGGCCACCCGTGGCCCCTCACATGGCGGGGATGGCGCGCCGTCGATGCTCGCCCGCCGCCCCTCTGCCCCCGCCCGTGTGAATCCCTGGCATCTGGGGGCGTGCTAAATGGCGACCCGGGCCCGTACCACGTCACCCGTGCAGCACGATTCCGCGCCCGCGCTGGCGCGCCCGCACGTTCCAGCGCGGAGCCTCCGTTCAGAGTTGCGTGCGATCAAGGCGGTCTGGCGACGCGAGCTGATCCGCTTCTCGCGCGACCGCCTGCGCATCCTGACTTCGCTGATCCAGCCGTTCCTGTTCTTGTTCGTGTTGGGGACGGGGTTGTCCTCGCTAGTGTCGGCCAGCACGCACGGCGTCAACTTCCGCACGTTCATCTACCCGGGCGTGCTGTGCATGGCGGTCATGTTCACCGCGATGTTCTCCGCGGCCTCGATCGTGTGGGACCGCGAGTTCGGCTTTCTGCGCGAGATGATGGTTGCGCCGGTCAGGCGCTCCTCGATCGTGCTCGGCAAGTGCGCTGGCGGCGCCACCGTCGCCGCTTTCCAGGGCGTGATCGTGATGGCGATCGGCCCGCTCGTGGGCGTGCACTACACGCTCGGCCTTGCCTTGGAGGTGTTCGCCCTGCAGCTGCTTTTGGCCTTCTCGATCACCGCCTTCGGCATGATGGCCGCGGCGCGTGTGACGCAGATGCAGTCGTTCATGGCGCTGATGCAGATGGCGATCATGCCGATGTTCTTCCTCTCAGGCGCGATGTTTCCGGTCAACAACCTGCCGACATGGCTGGCGGTGCTCAACCGCCTCGACCCGCTCACCTACGCGGTCGACCCGATGCGCCGCGCCGTGTTCGCCCACCTGAACATCTCCCCGCTCGTGCGCCACGCACTCGCGCCTGGGGTCACCTGGTGGGGCTGGCACGTGCCGGGCTTGCTCGAGGCCGCGATGGTGGGAATCATCGGCCTCGTGATGCTTGCGATCGCGATCGCCGAGTTCTCCGCAGTGGAGTAAGCCTGCCTGAGGGTCGAGAGGCAAGCCTGGCAAGGACGCAAGGAGCGCAGTGTGCTCTGCACATAAGCGACTGAGGACGCCGCCAGGCGCCGCCTCCCGATCCTCAGGGCTCGACGGCCTGCATGGCGACGCCGAGCAGCGGATCTTGCTTGCTTGTCTCCTGCGAAGTCTCGGCCGCGCGGATGCTCTCGCGCAGGCTGTCCTGTTCGCGCATCAGCCGCCGTTCGGTGAGCGGTTGGATCAACCCGCGCAGCGCGATCATCGGGCCCACCCAGCGTGGCGCCCACAGGCGCGCGGCGCGCTGTTCGATGCCGCGCTCGATCGCGTCGACGGCGGTCGAAACGGGCGCGGGCTTGGTGAGGAAGCCCGGGCCGCTGCGGCGCACTCCCTGCGTCGAGGGCTGCGCGAAGCTGGCACGCACGAGGTCGGTGTCGATGAAGCCGAAGTAGGCGCAACCCACGCGCGCGCCGCTGGGCATGGTCTCCATGCGCAGCGAGTCAGTCAGCGCCTCCACGCCCGACTTGGCGGACGTGTAGGGCGCCATCAGCGGCGCGTGCGCGATCGCCGACAGCGAGGAGATGTTGAGCAGGTAGCCCTTGCGCTCTGTGATCTGGCCGATCAGCGCGCGGTCGGTGCGCCACACGCCGAGGAAGTTGACCGCCAGCGTGCGCTCGACCTGCTCGATCGGCGCGGTCGCGAGCGGCCCGGTGAAAGCGATGCCGGCGTTGGCGATGCCGACGTCGATCGCGCCGAAGCGCTCGACGGTGGCGCTGACGGCGCGCTGCAGGGCCTCGTAGTCGGTGACGTCGGCCTCGAAGGCGGCTGCCCGGTCGCCGAGCTCGGCGGCAAGCGCCTCTAGCCGCTCGGGCTCTAGGCCGACGAGTGCGACGTTCGCGCCCTTGCGATGCAGGCGCCTGGCGGTTTCAGCACCGATGCCGCGGGCGGCGCCGGTGATGAACACGGTGCGCCCGTTGATATTGAAGGGTGTCTGATTGCGGGCCATTATTCGATAACTCTATGTATTCCGGCGTGCGGAGGAGTGCTTGACCTCTGCGGGTTGGTCTTCCACAAAGTGGGTTCCCAGAAAAGCTGGGGTTTTCAGGATCGACCTTTTTAGAGTCGAAAGGCCCGGAGTACAGAGACCATGCCGGCGTGCAAATCGCTGTGCACGCCGGCGCGTCGACTGCTCAAGCGGTGGTGCCCAGGGCGTTAGCCTTGAGGCGTTCGAACTCGGCTTGTGTGATCGCGCCGCTGTCGAGCAGGCCCTTGGCCTTGTTGATCTGCTCGGTCGGGTCGGTCTTGGCGGCGACCGACTGCACATAGTCGTCGAACTGCGACTGCGCCGCCTTCTGCGATGAGATCGCGCGCTCGGTCATGCCCTTGTGCTCGACGATCAGGTAGACGAACACGCCGAGATAGGGCAGCACGATGATGAAGATGATCCACAGCACCTTCATGAAGCCGGAGGTGTCGTGGCGGCGGAACAGGTCGGCGATCACGGTGAACAGAATCCATAGCCAGACGACGAAGGCAAAGAAGATCAACATCGTCCAGAAAACTTCTAGAAACGGGTAACTTGTTGCTGCAACAACCATCGGGACCGTCCTTATCGATTGGGGGCCAGTCGTCGTCTCCCGCCTGGGGGCGAAAGCGCGTGTTGCCCGTTGTCGCCAAGAGCTTGACGGTGATGCGCCGCGCTGTCAACGCGAGGGCGCCGCATTTCAGATAAGTAGTTTTTACGCAGTCAGTGCTTGTTTAAGCGGGCACAGTGCTTGCTGACCGGGCACAGTGCTTGTCAAGCGGGCACGTTGCCCGTGCAGGCGTGCTTGGATCGCGCGGTGCCGGGCTGGCCGCCACGACTCGGCAGCAAGCAGGCGTCTATTGCCATTGACAATAAGAGCCGTGCGTGCTAAGAATTAGTTCTTATGCGGAGTCCGGTCCTCAGGGACTCGCCGGGCTCGTTGAGCGGGCTGCTCGAGCGCGAGCGGTTGTTCGCGGCGACCCTCGCCGAGGCCCGCGCGCACGGCTATCTTGACACGAGCGTCGAGGCCGTCGCGGCGCGCGCCGGCCTGTCCGAGGTGTGCTTTCACGAACACTTCGCCACGGCCGAGGAGTGCCTGCTGGCGGCATTGCACTCACTGGCTATCCGCGCGCACGCGCAGGTCTTCTCATTCGCGGCTGGGCCCGTCCACCCCGATCCGCTGGCCGAGCGTCGCGCTTGGCACGAACCCCAGGCCGAGCGCCGGACCGAGCATGCGCGCGATCCCGAGGATGAGCGGCTCGACTGTGCGCTTGCTTGTCTAGCGCCGATCCTCGCGGCCACGTTGGCGGTGGGTGAACTGTGAGCCATCCGCCGAGCCGTGCGCAATCCCGCCTGGGCAGTCGGCGAGCCGTGGCCCTCCGCCTCATCCCGCTTGGACGGGCGGCGAGCCGTGAGCCTTCCGTCTCATCGCTTGCCAGCGAGGTCAAATGGGGCGTAGAATGACAGTAAGTACGAATCCTTACCAATATCAATGGTAGTCTGAAATGGAGCCGGAGCACTGATGCCACCCCGCAAGCCCATCCGTGACGCAGGCGGCGCGCCTCCCGGCAAGCTCGCCCCGGGTATGCGCCTCTCACGCGAGCTGGTCGCCGAGAGCCAGCGCGAGCGCCTGACGAGCGCGATGCTCGCCTTGGTCGACGCGCAGGGGTTTGCCGGCACGAGCCTCGCCGATCTGATCGCCCAAGCGCATGTGCCCAGGGACGCCTTCTACCGGCACTACGGCAGCATGGAGACCTGTTTTCAAAGCGCCTACAACGGGCACTTCGCCTGGGGGGCGGGACAGGTCGTCGCCGCGTGGGGCGCGCCCGAGCTGGAGCACGACCCCGAGCGAGCCAGCGCGGCGCTGGCCGCGCTTGTTGAGTTTGCGCGCGAGTGGCCCGCGGGCGCGCGCGTGTGCGCGGTCGACGTGCTGACGGTCGGCCACGGCGCGCTCGAGGCGCGCGCGCAAGAGTTGGCGGGAGTGCGCGTACTGCTCGACGCGGCGCTCGGCGCCGACCCCCCATCGCGGGGGGCAGGCGGCCCGCACATCGAGCGGGCTCCCTTGCTTGTGAGTGCCGTGCTCGGTGGAGTGCGCTGGGCGGCATACGTACACCTGCGCAAGCGCCCACGGCGCGAGCTGGGGCGGCTCGGAGCGGAGCTGTACGAGTGGATTTGCTCCTATGGCGACGCTGCTTTCGCGGGCGGAAGCGGTAGTCCGGCCGGCGCGGCGCGAGCGGGCGGCGCAGCGCGAGCGGGCGCGGACGGCGAGTTGTCGGGCGCCGATGGCGCCGGCGTGGCGGTTGGCAACGCACCTGCGCGCGAGGCATCGGTCGGGCATCCAGGGGAGCGCGAGACGCGGGGCGGTGAGGGCCCCGGCTGGCTCGATTTCCCTGGCGAAGAGCCACGCGAGCGCATCTTGCGCGCGGTCATCTCGCTGGCTGCGAGCAGCGACGGCGAGGATTGCACCTACCCGAAGATCGCCGCCGCTGCGGGGGTCTCGCACGACACTTTCTACAAGCACTTCGCAAGTCGCCAGGAGGCGCAGCTGGCGGCGTGCGAGGGGATACACGAGCGCTTGATCGCCGCGGCGCGCCGGGCCTCGGCCACTGCCGCGGACTGGCCCACGGGTGTATGCGACGGCCTGGGTGCCTACCTGGCTGAGGCGGCGCGCGATCCCGAGGCGACGCGCGTGATGGTGCTCGACTCGCTCAGCCTGGGCGAGCCGGGACGCAAGTTCTTGGAGCGGCGCGCGCGGGCGCTCAAGCAGCTGTTGCGGCCTGCTCTGGCCGCCGCACCAGGTCTACCCGAAGCGGGTGCGGAGATGCTGGTCGGCGCGATCCTCGAGGTCTTGCACGAACACGCGCTCGAGCGGCGCGTCGAGCAGTTGCCCGCGCTGCAGGACCAGCTTGCCGAGATCGTGTGTGCGCCGTTGCTGAGCGCGCGCCACGCGCACGCGCCGGCCGCCGAGGTAGCCGCGCGCCGCTTCGCACCCGACAGGGTGTAGGGCTCGCCTCGCACCCAAGGGCAGCTAGGCTCGGCCCTCGCGGCCGGCGATCTCGCCTCTACGGCGTCCGGGTCCACCTCGAGCGTTGGCGATCTCGCCTTCTACGGTGTCTGGGCTCACGCTTGAGCGTCGGCGATCTGGCCACACCACGCCATCAGTCTCAGGCTCAAGCTTGGGCTGCCTGGGACGGGCGTTATTTCCACGAGTCAGTAGGCAACACTAGACATCGGCATAAAAATCTGTTTTTATGTAGAGATGGCAACTACGGGCGAGCATTTGGCTGTCTTCGATGAGGCCGTGGATGAGATCGCGGCGCGGGTGCTGCCGGTCTACCGTGCGAGCAACGACTGGCTGGAGCGCACGCGGGCAAGTTTGCCGGCGCTGCTGGGCGCGCTCGACCAGCGGCCCGAGCTGGCGCGAGCGCTGGTGATCGATTCGATCACCTGGGGGTCGGCGGTATTGGAGCGCAGAGGTGAGCTGCTCGAAGCACTTGCCGAGGCGCTCGAGCCGGAGCCGGGCGAGCTCGAGCAAGTAGGAGCCGGGGCTCGGCCAGTTGGGTGGCTCCCGGAAACGACCGCCGAGAACCTCGTCGGCGCTTCGCTGTCCTGGGTGCACAAACGGTTGGCGCAGGAAAGCGGCCCGCTCATGGAGTTGGCGCCGTCGCTACTGAGCATGATCGTGCATCCCTACATGGGCGAGGAGGCCGCACGGCACGAGCTGGAGCGCTCGCCGGACGGCCTGGGGATGGAGTTTGTAGTGCGTCAACGGGTTGGCTCTTGACACGCACGTAAAAATCTGTTTTTATTGGGGCAGGACATTTGTGTCCAACCCAGGGGCAGGCGGTCAGGTCGCGATCAGCAGGTCGATCGCCTTGGGTCTGAAGTCGACAGGAGGGGAGCAGCACGAACATGGGGAGCGTCGCTAGCACCGGTCTGACGGCCGGCACAAGGCTTGATGCAGGGCCGCGGGTGGCGCAATCGTGAGCCTTGCCGGCTCAACGCGCCGGGAGCTCCCGGCCAAGGCCACACGTTCCCGCTCCGTGGCACGCGCCCAGCTTGAGGCCGTCAGGGATCGCCAGGGCGAACACGTCGCCGTCGTGCAGCGGGCTCGCCTGTTGGCCGGCGCGGTGCGCGCGGTCGATAAGTACGGCTACGCGCACGCAACCGTCAGTGAGATAACCGCGCTCGCGCACGTCTCGCGGCGCACCTTCTACGAGCTGTTCGCCGGCAGCGAAGAGTGCCTGCTGGTGATGTTCGAAGAGGTACTCGGGCGCGCATCCGCGCAGGTGGCTGCCGCGGAACTCGATGGACTCGCCTGGCGCGAGCGGGTGCGTGGCGGGCTGTGGGCGATCCTCTGCTTCCTCGATGCCGAGCCGGTGCTGGCGCGCGTCGCTGTCGTTGAGTCCGCCAAGGGCGGGCCACAGATTGCCGAGCTGCGCGAGCGAGTGTTCGCTCAATTGACCGACATCCTTGACGAGGGCAGAAGTGCCGGTGGTCGCGTCGCTGATTGCCCACAGCTGACCGCCGAGGGCTTGGTCGGAGCCGTGCTGTCGATTCTGCACACGCGTTTGGTGCGCGGCGAGCAGCGGCCGCTGAGGAGTTTGCAGGGCGAGCTGATGGCGATGATCCTCGCGCCCTACCTCGGCCTCGCGGTTGCACGTGCCGAGCGCGCTCGGCCTGCGCCGGCGCCGGTTGCGGCCCCCGCGTCCGGTGCGGGCGCAGGCGCAGACGACGGTATCGCCGGCGGCGCGATCGTGGGCGCCGAGCGCGACCCCCTTCACGGCGTTTCGATGCGCTTCACCTACCGCACGGCGTGCGTGCTTGAAGCGGTTGCGGCCGAGCCGGGCATGTCTAACCGCGGGGTTGGCAATGCGGCCGGAATTCCCGACCAGGGGCAGCTCTCCAAGCTGCTGGCGCGGCTACAGGGGCTTGGCTTGGTCGAGAACACCGCACCCGTCCGCAAGGGCGCCGCCAACGCTTGGCGGTTGACGCCCGAGGGCGGGCAGGTCGCACGGGTCGTTGGGATGGGCGCCATCGTCGGCGCCAAGCAATGAACTTCAAACGTAGGCAAGAAACCAGGGGAGGAACACCACACATGCTTTCACCTATCCGTAAGCGTCTCACTTACGTGAACGTCGTTGCGACGTTCGCGCTTGTGTTCGCGATGAGCGGCGGCGCTTATGCCGCCAGTAAATTCTTGATTACTTCGACGAAACAGATCAAGCCTAGTGTGCTTGCTTCGTTGAAGGGTAAGCCTGGTGCGGCTGGTACTGCCGGTGCGCAGGGTGCGGCTGGGCCGGCCGGCCCGCAGGGTCCTGCCGGCGCCAACGGCAAAGATGGCGCCAACGGGGCGAATGGGGCGAATGGGACAAGCGTCGCCGCCAGTGCTGAGCCGGCAGGGGCCAACTGCAAAAACGGAGGCTCGAAGCTCGTGGCTGCTTCAGGCACAACCTATGCGTGCAACGGTGAAAATGGGCAGACCGGTTTCACCACGACACTTCCTCCGGGCAAGTCTGAGACAGGCAGTTGGGCGTTTTTCGGGACGGCGACGAAAGAAGTGGTGCCGGGGCAGACTTTCGGGTCAGATTCGATATCGTTTAACATCCCCCTGAAAGAAGCGCCGATGGCGCATATCATCGCGCCTGGAAGCGGCAATCCGCAGGGGTGTACTGGTTCGGCTAGCGAACCGCAAGCTGAACCAGGCAACCTTTGCATCTTCGTTGCCAATGACTTTGACATCAAACAGGGGGGAGCGAGTGCTGCCTATACTCTCTTGGCTCCTGGCGGATCAGGTGAAGCGGGTCCAATGGGTACCGTAATTATTGCGGGCCCAGAAGAAAATAAAGGGCTTTTCAGTGCCTACGGCAGCTGGGCGGTGACGGCTCCTACGAAATAGTACTGTCCAGGATCTCGCCCGGATCGAGTGACGCGTCATGTTCCGGGTGGCTTCGCCCATGCGCACGCGGTGCGTCAGGCTCGCGATTTGCGTTAATCCGAATGCGCCTACACGCTTTAGTACTACGACCAGGAGACAGTCACGTGACACAAAAATCCAATACATCGAAGGTCGTCACGAGAATTCGTCGATCCTCCCCGAGGGGGTTGGTCGGGCTGTGCGTTGTCGTGGGCGCTTTCCTGCTTCTCGCCGTATCCGCGCAGGCGGCAGTGACGCATGAATTTCTGCCAGCGGTTACCGCCGAGCTGAACCAGCCATTGCCTGCGGAAGGTATCGAAGGTGAACCACCGCCAGTGCCGTTTGGCGCCGTCAACTCGATGACGGTCGACGGGGGCGAATTGTATGTAGCGCAAGGCACTGAAAAATCGAAGATCGACAAGTTCGACGTGTCCACGGGGGGGGCCTTTCTCTCTCAACTCCCGCGGCTGTCGGAACCTTTGTACCTACATCAGGGTGTAGTGGTGGGTCATTCGACCGGTGAAGCCCAGCTCTATGTCGCGGGCGATATATATCCGGAAGGGAAACCTCTAGGCGGAGTGGCTGTTTTGACACCGCAGGGTAGCCTCAAGTCGGTGTGGAATGGGGCCGACACTCCGGCAGGGAGCTTCGGCTGCTTTGAATGCGGAGGTCCTGTTAGTCTGGCTGTAGACGACTCGACAAGTCTCACGGACTCGGCTGCCGGAGATGTCTACGTCGAGGATGAACGGAATAACGTGGTGGATGTATTCAAGCCCCAGGCCGGCGGCGGTGAGAAATATGTTACGCAGCTGACGGGTCCCGAACCGCCAAGTGTATTGTTCCCCCATTTGACTAGCATCGCTGTAGATCAGACCAACGGGGATGTAATCGTGAATACTGGCGAAACCGTGTATCTGTTCCGGCCCGCGCCGATCGCCGGCCAGTATGAATTCGCTGAGACACTCGCACCTCCACCGGGCAAAGCCTTCGTAAGGCTAGAAAATGTCGCAACGGATGGTGGCAACGGTGATATCTATCTAACGGAAACGCACGTCGTCTACGAGTACAACTCGAACGGCGAATACACGGGAAATATTACAGGTACAGCGTCTGGAGCACAATTCTTGTCGGTAAAAAGCGTTGCCGTCGATCCGGTCAGTCACGAGGTATTTGTCGCCGACCATAACGAACACGCGGAAAACAAACCTAGTGAATCCGTGGATGCGTTTGGGCCGGACATTGTCACTCCGGATGTGGTCACCGATGAAGCGTCGAGTGTTTCGCCGCATGGGGCGATGTTGAACGGTGAAGTCAACCCCCGTGGCGAAGGTCAGGCGTCATGTCAGTTTATGTATGGCACGAACCCGCAATTTGGACGGGAAGCGCCATGTGAACCGGAACAGGTGGCTGATGGCTCGAGCTTTGTCCCGGTGCACGCGATGTTGAGCGGACTGGAATCCGATACGACTTATTTCTATCGGTTGCAGGCCACGAACAAGAATGGTGCGAATCCGGGTGAAGTGCCCCAGAATCGGCAATTCACTACACCAGGGCCGGGCATACACGGTGAGTCTGTCTCTGATGTCTCCTCAACGTCGGCGACGTTGAACGCGACGATCAATCCGGACAAGGAGCCGACTTCGTTTTACTTTCAGTACGGTAAGAGTAGTGAATATGAAGCGTCGGTGACGTTGGCGCCTGGCGCGCCTTTGGGGTCCGGTGAAGCAGATGTCGAAGTAAGCAGGCATCTGCAGAGTTTGACGGCCGGTACGGTTTACCATTATCGAGTGGTCGCTGTCAGCGAACCGCAAGCAGGTGTCACGGAAACATTTGTCGGCCCAGATCAGACGTTCACGACACAGCCGGCGGGTACGGCGTTCGTGCTGCCGGACGGTCGCGCCTGGGAACTGGTATCTCCGCCAGACAAGCATGGAGCACGGATTATCCCGCTCAACGGCGGATGGGTGATGCAGTCTTCGTCATCGGGCCAGGCGGTCACGTATATGACGTCTAGTCCGACAGAAAGCAACCCACAGGGATATGTCGGACTCGAGCAAGTGCTTACATCTCGGACGTCTGGCGGCTGGTCTTCGACGGATATCGGGCTTCCGCATCGTTCGGCGACGGGAGTTCCTATTGGAAAAGGGGAAGAATATCGTTTCTTCTCTGAAGACCTGTCGGCGAGCCTGGTTGAACCGCAGGGCGAATTCACCTCGCTGGCGCCCGAAGTATCGCCGCCGGACAGCGAACGTACCTTGTATGTGCGTCACAACTCCACCTGTGCCGCGACGCCGGGCACCTGCTATGAACCGCTGGTCACGAGCGCTCCCGGTTATGCCGACGTGCCAGAAGGCACAGAATTCGGCGGCGATCCGGATAAACTGACCGGTCCGCTTAAATTTAGTGGAGCGACTCCGGATCTGAAGCACGTGGTCTTTGAATCAAATCTCGCTCTGACACCGCCGGGTTTGTATGAGTGGTCGGCCGGCAAGCCGGCCTCTGAAGAGCTGCAGTTGGTGAGCCTGCTGCCGAAGAACGGAGGGCCCGCCGCCGCTCCCGCGTTGGGTGATGGCGCTGATACCGAAGGGAGCGCGAGGAACGCGATCTCGGCTGACGGTACGCGCGTAGTGTGGACCGAACGTAAAGAAAAGGGGCATCTTTATCTGCGCGACACCGGCCAGGGCAGCGAAGGGGAAACGCTGCAGTTGGATGTGGTGCAGCCTGGTGCGCT
Organism: uncultured Solirubrobacterales bacterium; assembly: GCA_963757995.1. Lineage (GTDB taxonomy): Bacteria > Actinomycetota > Thermoleophilia > Solirubrobacterales > Solirubrobacteraceae > Palsa-744. Next base: position 21,235 of record CAVWTS010000005.1, on the reverse strand, counting down.
GGGCAGCGGTGTAATCAAACCAAATTTCCAGATCGCGTCGAGCGAGGGGTCCAGGATATTCTTTACCGACGAACAGCGGCTGACCGCCGATTCAGGTAGTTCACAGAATGTGGCTGACCTGTACGAGTGTGAAATCGTTGAGGTCGCGGGTGAATTGCAGTGCAAGCTCTCCGACTTGACGCCGATCTCACAAGGCGGCCAAGGCGCGCACGTGCTTGGTGTGCTGGGCGCGAGCAAAGACGGCTCGTCGGCCTACTACGTTGCCGAAGGCGTCTTCGGGGAACGGGTGGTCGCGGATGGCTCCAGCACCTCTACGAACCTGTATGTGAGTCATTACGACGGGACGAGCTGGGAAGCACCAAAGCTGATCGCGGGACTGTCAAACGAAGACCGGCCCGACTGGAGGAGCGAAGCGCTCGAATATTTGACGGCGCGAGTGTCCCCGAACGGCGAATGGCTTGCGTTCATGTCGCAGCGACAGCTGACGAACTATGACAATCGCAATGCGCTCAACGGAGTACCTGATGAGGAGGTGTATCTGTATGACGCAAGCGGTGACGGAGGCGCCGGGAGTGTCGTGTGCGCATCTTGCCGGCCGACCGGTGCGCGTCCGGAAGGGGTCGAATACGCGCGTATTATATTTGGCACCGCGCTCGCCATCCGCGACGGAACGTGGAATGGATCTCAGTACATTGCGGCGAGCGTTCCTGGCTGGACTGACTACAGTTTGAACCAGGCGGATTATCAGTCTCGTTATTTGTCTGATAATGGTCGGTTGTTCTTCGACGCCGCCGATTCGCTTGTGCCGCAGGACATCAATAACAATGAGGATGCGTATGAGTTCGAGCCGGTCGGTATTGGCGATTGTTCGGCTAGTTCGTCGACGTTCAGTGTGGCCTCTGGTGGTTGTGTGGGGATGATCAGTTCGGGTACAGCTATCGGGGAATCGGCTTTCTTTGACGCGAGTGAAAATGGTAATGATGTGTTTTTCCTCACCGGTGAAAAACTGGTGGCGGAAGATAGGGATACGTCGCTTGATTTGTATGATGCGCATGTTTGCTCAAGTGGTTGGTCGTGTCCGGATGTGCCGAGTGTGCCGCCGGCGTGTACGACGGCGGAGGCTTGTCGTGTTGCGCCTACGCCGCAGCCGGCGATCTTTGGTTCGCCAGCGAGCGCGACGTTCTCCGGTGCGGGCAACGTCACCGCGTCCGGGACACCAGCGGGCAGCGTGAAATCCAAGAGTCTGACGCGGGCGCAGAAGCTCAAGCAGGCGTTGAACGCGTGTCACAAGCGAAAGAAGGGCAAGCGAGCGGCGTGCGAACGGCAGGCGAGACGCCTGTACGGGGCCAAGGCGGCAGGCAAGCCTAAGACGTCGAAGAAGAAGGGGAGGTGAGCGCGGTGCGTTCGGTCAAGTCCGGAGTTCTGTGTGTGGTTGCCGTTTGCGTATTCGCGTTGATCGTTGGTGTGTCGGGTGCTTCGGCGGCGACGCCGTCGGCGCCGTGGTGGAGTCTGACGTCAGGTGCTCGTCCCACGGATTTGCCCAAAGGCGGTGAAGGTCAGGTCGTGCTGATGGCGCAAAACCTCGGTAACGCGACCACCAGTGGAACGGTCACGATCGTTGACAAACTGCCGGCTAGTCTGGAAGCCACCGCGATCAAAGCAACGGCGGGAGGCTCGGGCTCGCTCAGTCGTGGCTTCGTTGAATGTTCGCGTAAAACGTTGACGTGTACTTTCTCGGGTTCGCTGCGCCCCTACGAAGTGATCGAAGTGGTTATCTCGGTAGAAGTGTCCACGGGCGCCGCCAGTGGCGAAATCAACACTGGGACCGTGTCGGGTGGCGGCGCGAGTGGCGCGACGAGCGCGAGCGATGCGATCGAAGTTGGTGGCCGTGAAAAGTTCGGTTTCGAAAACTATGAATTCGTCCCTGAAAACTTCGGTGGATCGATCGACACACAAGCAGGATCGCATCCCTTCCAAGTCACAGGCCTCTTCAACCTGCGCACCCAGAAACCCAACTTCAAAGGCGACCCGCAGAGCGTGGCGCTACCAAAGGACATCATCGGTCAGCTCCCGGCCGGTTTCGTCGGCAACCCCACACCATTCACACAATGCACCGACGTACAATTCTCCAACGGATTCGAAGCGGGGGCTGGCGCCATCGCCAACGAATGCCCACCTCAGTCGGCGATCGGGGTGGCCACCATCTCGTTTACGCTGCCGACTAACGGTTACGCCACGACCGAGCAGCCGATTTTCGCCATGGTGCCGCGCGTCGGGGAGCCCGCGCGCTTTGCTTTCAAGGTCAACGGAATCGTGCCAGTGTTCTTGGATGTGTCCGTGCGTACCGGCCATGATTATGGTGTGACGATCACATCGAACAACATCACTCAGATCCAGGCACTGATCGCGGTGCGCCTCACGTTTTGGGGTGTTCCGGGTGATCCGCGTCACGACGGTCAACGCGGCTGGGAATGTTTGAAGGAATTCGGGTCCTGCTCACCATCGACGAGTACGACGCCGCCGCCATTTCTGGTGATGCCAACCTCGTGCGAAGCACCATATGAATCGACGCTAACCGGCGACTCATGGAACTCTTCTGAGCATCCCGAGGAACAGGCCGAACCCGTGCTCTACCGTCTACCAGAACAATTGGATGGTTGTAACCATCTACCGTTCTCTCCCTCGATCAACGTCTCCGAGGACTCCCCAGAAGGCAGCACCGCTACAGGCCTAACCGTGGGGGTGCATGTGCCCCAGGAAGCGGCGTTGAACCCTGAAGGACTGTCCGAGTCGACTTTGAGGAACACGACTGTGACGCTACCGGAGGGTGTGTCGTTGAATCCTGCCGGTGCGGATGGGCTGGAAGCGTGTTCGGAGGCACAGATCGGGTATGTCGGCCCGGAAGCCGGCTTGAATATCTTCACACCCGAACTCTCTGAAGCGTTCTGTCCGGATGCGTCGAAGATCGCGACGGTCAAGATCAAGACCCCGTTGTTGCCGCATGCCCTTGAAGGCGCGGTCTATTTGGGTACGCCCGCACCACAAAGCGAAGAAGGCAAGAACCCCTTCAAAACGCTTGTCTCGATGTACATAGTCGCGCAAGACCCGATCTCGGGGACCCTGTTGAAGCTACCCGGTGAAGCCAAAACCGACCCCGTGACAGGCCAGATCGTCGCGACGTTCGAGAACACACCAGAGCTACCCTTCGAAGATTTGGAACTGCACTTCTTCGGAGGCGCACGCGCACCCCTCTCAACACCCGCACTATGCGGCCCATATGTCACGACGGCATCCTTTGCACCGTGGTCAGGCAACGAAGCGGTAAACCCCACATCGACGTTCAACATCACCAGTGGCCCCAACGACCGGCCGTGTGCGAACCCACTACCCTTCGCACCCGCGTTGACGGCGGGGATGACGAGTATCCAGGCGGGTGGTTTCAGCCCGTTCACGATGACCATGAGTCGCCCCGACGGCAGCCAAAACCTCCAAGCGATCCAACTAAAGATGCCCCCGGGCCTGTTGGGGACGTTGGCGACGGTCAAGCTGTGTAAAGAAGCCCAAGCAAACTCAGGGACGTGTGGTCCTGAAAGCCTGATCGGACACACCACCGTCAGTGTGGGTGTCGGCGGGGACCCCTACAGCGTGGTGGGTGGTGAAGTGTTCATCACCGAAGGTTATGAGGGTGCACCCTACGGCCTGTCAATCGTGAACCCCGCGAAGGCCGGACCGTTCGACCTCGGCAAGGTCATCGTCAGAGCCAAGATCGAAGTAGACCCCATCACCGCCGTCCTCACGATCACAACCGACAACACCGGCCCCTACAAGATCCCCACGATCCTCGACGGGATCCCCCTACAAATACAACACATCAACGTCATCATCGACCGGTCGAACTTCACGTTCAACCCGACCAACTGCAGCCAACTACCGATCACGGGCAGCCTGAGCAGCAGCCAGGGAGCAAGCCAAGCACTATCCGTGCCGTTCCAGGTCACAAACTGTGCTGTGCTCGCGTTCAAACCAAAGTTGACCGCCAAGGTCAGCGGTAAAACATCCCGTGCGAACGGCGCCAGCCTGTCAGTCAAACTCACCTACCCAGCCGGACCATACGACGCGAACATCGCAAAGGTCAAGGTCGACCTGCCAAAGCAGCTGCCCTCGAGGCTCACGACGCTGCAGCAGGCGTGTCCCGCGGCGACATTCAACGCCAACCCTGCCGCCTGTCCACCCGCCTCGATCGTCGGACACGCGACCGCCACCACACCCGTAATGCCAGTCCCGCTGACAGGACCTGCATATTTCGTCAGTCACGGTGGCGAACAGTTCCCCGACCTGGTCATCGTCCTACAGGGCTATGGTGCCACGGTTCACCTGGTCGGCTCGACGTTCATCAGCAAAGCAGGCGTCACGAGCAGCACCTTCAAGACGATCCCTGACGTACCAGTCGGCACGTTCGAACTGACACTCCCCCAAGGCAAGTACTCAGCGCTCGCCGCCAACGGCAACCCCTGCACCATCAAGAAACTCGCGATGCCAACCTCATTCGTCGCACAAAATGGCGTCGTCATCAACACCAGCACACCAATCGTGCCAACAGGCTGCCCCAAGCACAAGACCACCAAGACAACAAAAAAGAACAACGCCAAAAACAAGAGCAAAGGCAAAGGCAAAGGCAAATAGGCGGCAACGGCCGCGGCAGAAGCGACTTGACCTTACCCGTCAGGTTGTCGACGGGGCCTGACCGAAATCCCGTTTCGCTCGTGTGGGGACTACCGATACGGATCACCGTCCGCCGAAGCGTCGACGACGCTCGCCGAACTCCGTCAGGCAATCGAGGAGTGACTGTCTCGTGAAGTCTGGCCACGGCTCGTCGCGGAACATGAGCTCCGAGTAGGCGGATTGCCACAACAGATAATTAGAGAGCCGTCGCTCGCTGCCGGTGCGGATGATGATGTCGGGGTCGTGCATCCCCGGCGCGTATAGGCAGGCGCGGAACTCTCCTTCGCTGCTGCCGGTGAATCGCTTGGCGGCATCCAGGATCTCGGCGCGTCCGCCATAGTTGAAGGCGATGAACAAGACGAGGCGCTCGTTGCTCGCGGTGAGTGCTTCCGCTCTGTGCATCTGCTTGACCAGTTCGTTCGGGACCCCCTCTCGGCGTCCAAGGAAGCGCATACGGACTCCCTGACGGTAAAGCTCAGGTGTCTCTTGGGCGATGCGCTGGGCGAGCATCGCGATTAGACCCTGCACCTCGTCCGCGGGTCGCGCCCAGTTCTCGGTGGAGAATGAGTACACGGTCAACTCCTCGATACCGAGTTCTACCGCGTCGCGCAGCCGGGCCTTCAGTGTGTCAGCCCCAGCCTTGTGGCCGTCGTTGACGGGTAGTCCGTGCGCTTGTGCCCAGCGGCCATTGCCGTCGGCGATGATCGCGACGTAGCGCGCTGACTGGGAGGATCTCTCTTCGCTCAGGTGCATCAGTGACCCGCTCTGCGTGCCACCTCAGCCCGGGCGTGCTTGGCGATTCGCCAGGTGCGCATGATGGCGAGCGTTGGCGTGATGAGCGGCTTGAGATCGCGGTGGATCTGTCCAGTGACCTCTCGCGCAAATTCACTTAAGGCGCTTGGAGCCGAGAGGTAGTAGGCAACGACACCTACAAGTGTCATCAGGTGGTAGGTGCTGTTGGGGATGTAATCGCCTCCGCGCTCGGCACGGTGGATTACGCCCGTGAGCCCCTGGGCCAGCGCGTCGTTGTCCTCGTAGTAGCGGATATATCCCGCTTGACCCATGCCGCGCATGTCCTGCTCGTAGTCGATGAGTCCGTCAAGTAGCGTGGTTACCGCACAGACGGACAGATAAAGTTCATCGACTGCGAGGGCTTGCTCTTGCGAGGTTTGAGGGTCTGAGGCCGCGACGATCAGCGCGTGCAGGGCAAGTCCCGAGGACACCGCGCCGGCCAGAAACTCTCGCCACTGAAGCCCTGTGCCGGCGGCGTTGGCGATCGCCCATCCTTCGAACTGCGCATCGCCGAGGAGGGCGGTTGCGTGGGCGTGGACCTGCGCCTCCGCGCAACGTTCGGCTGCTTGAGCGGAGACTGCCGCGATTATGGCTTGGGATGGCAGCCGCGTTAGCGCGCCCCGCACAACGCCGACCAAGTCTTCCAGGTACCTCCCGTCGGCAGACTCGTGAGTTGGGGGATAGTAATCACCCCGAGGAACGTCATCGAGAATGATTGCGTCTACGAACGCCTTGTAGAGCTGGCGACCTTCACCCAGCGGGTCAGGTAGTGGGCGCTCGATGAGGCTGTCGAGATAGTCATAGAGAACCTGTAGGCCAACGATCGCTTCCACCACGGGCTTGCGGTACTCACGAGGCGCGAGTGTCGCGAGTGTCGCCGTTGCTTGCGCGTTGAAACCCTCCTCGCGCAAGTTGACAAGCGCGATCTCTTTTAGAGCCGGGTCTGGGATAGCCGCGGCGCGTAGGGTCCAGTGGTCCAGCTGTGCGCGGGCAAGCGGCGCGACTGTACTCCAGTAGCGAGCGTTGGCGAACACGAGCGCCATGCCCAGTCGCACGGTGAGCAGGCGATCGCCGGATAGGAGCATTGCCAACGAACCTATGCCGCTTCAAGCGCGGTGGTGCCCACAATGGGGCATTGTTCCTAGGACTCGCTCAGCCCGAGCGCCGGGCGGACACGCGAGGCACGCCATCCTGGGAGTGACACCAGCACGAGGACAATGGCGATCACAAACGCGAACATCTCGATTGGCCGAATCACGGTGGCGATGCCCGCGACGGGGAAGCCTGTCACGTGCTCGAGATAACTGTCGATCACAAATTGACCGTATACACCGACCACCGCGCCGGCCAAGCATCCTGCGCAGAGCATCAACAATGATTCTGTGAGGAGGATTCGTCGTAGTCGACGTCGCGAGGCACCGTCCAGGAGTAGTTCGGCCAGCGACGCTCGTCGTTGCCAGATATTCGACCCGAGAGCCGCGGCCATCGCTAGTATCGCGGCGAGCACCAGTAGGTCGGATATATCGCCGAGCTGGCTCAGGCCTTGGCCGGCAAGCGCGTTGAACCGTTCGCTCCAAGTAAAGGCCGTTATCGCTTCCAAGCTGCTGTTGGATCCCAGGGAGGCAGCGACCGCACGTCGTGCTTGGGCAATGTTGGTGCCCGGTGTGAAATCGATGGCGAGCGAACTGGGAGCGTGCGTTGCCCACAAACGACTGTAATCGGTGGTGCTCATAAGGATGGCACCGCCAGGCCAGCCAAAGTTCGTGGTCAATGCCGCGATCCTGAAGGGAGCTATGCCAGTTGGTGTTGGCAGCTTGAGGGTTTGTCCTACGCCCACGCGTTGTTCTTCGGCGACTTGTTTGGAGACCGCGACCCAGCCGCCTTCGCTCAATCGTTCGCGTGCGGTGGAAAAATTTCCCGTAAGGATCTGCGTACGCAGCACTTCCTGGCCGGTTCCAGGAGGGCGCGCGACTATCACAACACGCCTGTTGGCCATATTCATGAACTGGCTTTGCAGTACGTGAACGCCGCTCACGCCCGGAATGCGAGATATCCGCGATTGGTACCCATCTGTCGGGAAGCTGGTTGTCTCTGGGATGTATCCGGGATTCACCACCCAAACCTGTCCATCCGTTGCGTAAGCGTCGGCGAAATTGTGAAGCCCACGCAATAGGTCGTGCTGGGCGCCGCTGAGTGCGACGCTCCCGAACAGCGCGACCGCGCCCGTAGCGGCGAGCGCAAGTGATCGCAACGTCCGTGCACGCAAAGATTCAATCGCCAACGGCAGAGTCGTGAGTTTGTCGTTACCCATGGCCAGCATTTCTGCTACCCGCAGCACCGTTGAGAGGATCAGTGGAACCGCGAGAATCGTCGCCAGTGCTAGCAGCACACAGATGACGATCGCCGTTGAGGGAACGAACACGAACAGCACGCTCGCCACCACGAGCAGGCCCACCGCGATCATGAACAGCCGTTGCTGGGCGTAGGGTCTCGGCGGCTGGTCCCGTTCGCCTGCCTCGGCGAAGACCGCGTCCAGGCGCCTCCCGCGACGCAAGTCTTGCAGGGGGACCGCTGATGCCAGACATGTCGCGAGAATCCCACCGGCTAGCGAAAGCAAGACCGCGCGCCCGCCGATCACAGTGTTTCCGCCGAGCGTGAACGCTTGGGCTAGATAGCCGGGGCTTGTTTGGAAGACCTCACGCGCGAGGACGTACCCACCAAGCAGCCCGACCAGGGATGCGAGCACTCCGAGGCAGAGGGCCTGGAACATGACCATTTGCACGATCGCCCTGCGGTTGGTGCCATCGAGGCGCAGATCGGCAATCGCGGCACGTCGCTCGGGGGCTGTCAGCAGGATCGCGTTAAATGCAAAGAGGAATCCCAGGAGCGCCGCAAGGCCGGCGAACAGTGCGCTTGCCTGATTACTCGGACGCACGGCTTGGCGTAGGAGCGAGACTTCTTGGTCGGCCGCCGCGACCGCGAGACGTCCGCCAACGAGCGTTTCCAACTCAGAGCGCACCATAGCCTCGCGTCCGGGATCGCTTTGGATGAGGATGCGGCTGATTCGGTGTGGCAGGCCGGCAAATTCCTGCAGGTCGGCAAGCGGCATGACGGCGACCTGCGCAAGAGATAGTGCTCCTGCGGCTTCGTGTCCCAAGATGGCAGATACCTTCATGCGGACTGCGCGCCCGCGAAGATCCACCGTCACCGCGGGTGGGGTTCTGGAATCCAGGTCGGTGATCCCTAGGCTGCTCGCGCTCTTATTGCTGAGAGCGACGCCTTCCGTTGAGAGGATCCCGGCAGGCAGGGTATGGACGAGACCGTCCACCACAGCAAGGCGGACACCGGCGCCGGCGATCGTGACCGTCACCCTGTGACCGTGAGGGCCGATGATCGTCGCGGGCTGTTCGAGCAGTTGCGCTGCTTGCCGCACCCCGCTAAGCCGTTCTACTTGGTGGAGCAGGTGGTCGTTGAATCCTTCTGGGCCGCGCGCATGGACCTGAAGGTTTGCCGGCCCGGTGACCGCGTGAACTACGTTCGCGGCTGAGTTTGTGAGACTACTCGCGGCGACGGTGACAGCGAACACGAGCGCCACGGCCACCGCCACGCCCAACCCCGCACATAGCTCCTGCATGCCGTGAACTCGCAGCCGCCGGCCGTAGAAGTACACAAGCGCATAGGTCCGCATCAGGACGACAACTCACTGCTGCGTGATCACCGCGGCGGACGCGGATAGGGAACTGCGCGCGGTGCTCTCCTCGTCCTCGTCAAGCTTGCCGTCGCGCAGCGTGTAGCGCCTGTCCGCAACAGCTGCTGCCTCTTGGTCGTGGGTGACGAGCAGGATAATCGCGTCACGCTCGTGAGCGATAGAGCTGAGCAGTTCGATGATCTCGCGGCTGCGGTTACTGTCGAGGTTCCCGGTCGGCTCGTCAGCCAGAATCAAGCCTGGTTCGCACGTCAGCGCTCGCGCGATCGCGACGCGCTGGCGCTCACCGCCTGAGAGCTTCTCGGGCGTGTGGTGCAGACGGCCGCCAAGCCCGACTTGCTCAAGCCACGGTATCGCGCGGGCGCGCGCGGTACTCATGCCGATGTCCTGGAGCAACAGCTTTCGCGCGGCGTTCTCGATCGCTGAGACGCGAGGCATCAGATGGAAGCCCTGGAAGATGAAGCCGACATCGCGCAGGAGATGCTCGCTGGTCTGATCATCGGTCAACGAGGCCAGGTCGCGCCCGGCGTAGCGGATCGCGCCCCCCTCTGGCTTCAGTAGCCCAGCGATCAGCAACAGCAGCGTCGTCTTGCCAGAGCCGCTTGGCCCGTACAAGGCGACCATTTCCCCAGGAGAGACAGTGAGGTTGACGCCGTCGACGGCCCGTACCTTCTCACTGGCCCCGTGGTAATGCTTGACCACCCCTTCGAGTTCAAGCAACGATGCTCCTCATGCCGAGCCCCGCGCCTGGCGGTGGCGCTCCAACTCGGTCACAGGCGCGAGCTCGGGTGCTATCTCGCCTCGCAGTTTGCCCTTGTGCAGTGCCAGAACACGGTCAGCGCCGAGGAATCCCGTGCCCTCACCGGTGCTCGTGAGGACCGCGACGCCGTCGTCGGCAATCGAGCGCAGCAGTGAGAGGATTCCATCCCGAGCGACCAGCTCCACGCCAATCGTGGGCTCGTCGATCACCAGCAGCCGCGGCTCGCAAGCAAGAGCACGAGCGATCGCGATACGCACGAGCTCCTCGCCGCCCAGCTCCTCGGCGGTCCGCTTCGCGCATTCCTTGGCCGCTACACGCTCAAGGACTTCCCAGGCGCGTGATCGTGCGGCCGACCGAGGTCTACCGCGGGCGAGTTGCGTGGCAGCCAACAGATCCACGATGTGCTGGCCCGCGGATGCACGAAACGCGGTGCGGCAATAGCCGATCCCCTCTCCCAGCTCATCATTACTACGGTCGGCCAAATCTCGACCGGCGAACCTGACGACGCCTGCATCGGGTGTCTCGATCCCGGCGAGCACCCGCAGCAACGTCGAGCGCCCCGACCGCCGCTCGCCCCAAACCGTGACCAGCTCGCCCTGATCGATCGACAGCGAAACATCATCGAGCGCGTCTCGCACGCCACGACGAGAGCGCTTGCTTACGTGCTCAAGTTCCAGGAGGATCATCGACGTAGGACCTTCCCGTGAGGGCCTCGATTCTGTCCTCGGCGTAATGCAGCCAGGAGAGCATCTCTCCGCTGGCCAGACGATGGCGCTCGGCAACCAAATCCTCGATCAGCTCGGTACGAGAATCGCTTGGCGTGACCGGTAAACCGGCAGTCTCGGCGATGCCTTTCAGATGCTGCTTCTCAAAACGACCGACCAGATTGAGAATCGTGGCGGGGTCGTCGGCAAAAATATCTAGTTGACGCACCCACATCTCTTGGCGATGGCGTTCATCGCCTACCTGGGATACGAGCCAGTCTTCGTAGCTTGAGAGGCCAAGCTGGGTGGCCTTGTAGTGGGGCTTGGGCTGGCGCGCGACTTCGCTACCGGGCATTCTCTCGACCAGCTTGCGCTTCTCCAGGGAGTCGAGGGCGCCATATACACGCGATTCGCCGCTCATGGGCAGCACATCTCCATACGTGCGCTGGTAGCGGTGATAGAGCTCCAAGCCGTAACTCGGACGCTTGATCACTAGGCCAAGGAGCACCCAGTAGATGACCGAGGTCATCTCCCGACTAGAGGTTTGCCTTATAGGTATCCCAGACATCGAATCGTGCAGCCTACCGGAAGTTCCGTCCTATCGAAAAGACCCATTTCTAGCTCTCTCTGACTATCTCAAACTTTGAACCCTCAAACAAGGGCTAGCCAAACTGCACGAAGAGTCCGATCATGCAGCTGTGGTGTCTATGGATACGCAATGGGGAGCGGTGGTCGAGGGCTCAGCGAGCCGGCGTCGTTCGGGCTCTGTGGCTATGGACGGCAAAAACCACGAGCGGGGGTTGCTCGCCGTCGTCCGATTCCGCAACGGGTGCGACTCGCCCACGCACCCGCAGAGAGGAGGGGGTCCGCGGTGGGTTGGCGCTGCGATCTTCTCGCTCGTTGTCCGTGTCCTGCGGCGGGTGGAGCGTCAGGGAGGCTTCCGTGGAACCTGACGTTCGACCCGCCGAGACGCCACCGTTAGCCGACGATATGGCTCCGGGGGACACGGCTCCGAGGATCACGGCTGCGGAAACCACGACACCGCCAGAACCAGAATGACCACGCCCAATCAGTGGCCGCCCAAGTCAGGGCAGCTGCCGACTCTACGTGAGCCCCAGTATTCGCAATCATTGGAGCGCGGCCTGTCGGTCCTTGGCTGCTTCACGCCGCAGCGCTCCGCGCTCGGGATCGCTGAGATCGCCGACGAGCTTGGGATCAGCCGCTCGACCACCCACCGGTATGTGATCACGCTCGTTGCGCTCGGCTTTCTGGAGCAGGATGCCTCGCGTAAGTACCGCTTGGGATTGCGTGTCACCGATCTGGGCATGTCTGTGTTGAACTCCTCAGGTTTGCGTGAGTCCTCGCGGCCTTACTTGCAGAATTTGCGCAAACGCACCTCCTATACAGCGAACCTATCGGTGCTTGACGGTCCTGAGATCCTGTACGTCGAGCGCGCGAGGAGTTTCCGCCGCGGGCAGTACAAGATCGATCTGAACGTGCGTCCCGGCTCGCGTCTGCCTGCTTACTGCACCTCGATGGGCAAGGTCCTACTTGCCAACTTGCCCGAACCAGAGCAGCACGATCTGATCGCGGCTATGACGCTCAAGCGCCGCGGCCCCAACTCGATCGCCAGCAAGAAGGCCCTGCTCGTCGAGTTGGAACTCGTACTTGACGAGGGCATCGCGGTCAACAGCGAAGAGCTGGCACAGGGCCTTGTGGCGATCGCCTGCCCGGTACGCAACGACAGTCGCGAGGTTGTCGCCGCGATCAATCTGGCGGCCCACACGTCGATGATTTCCTCGGAGGAGATGGTCGATCAGTTCCTGCCGCATCTCCTAGCAGCCGCCGACGACATCTCCGCGCGCCTCGGATATCGGTGTATGCGTCGTGCGGGACTCGAGCCCGCCCCGCCGGATTAATCAGATAAATCTGATTCTGGGCCGGCTAGCGAGGTGTTCGCCTATGACGCCGGCGAATACGAGGTCGGCATCGCCTGTGAAGTGCTCGCGTTGGCCGAGGCGCGGTCTGTGGAGTACAGTCCACGGCATTGCTGGACAAACCACCGCGCAGACCGCGCGAAGGGGGATCGAATGGCGCTCGGGTTCTATATCACTGCCAAGGGCTTTACGCAGGAGCGGTACGACACGACTACCGTTCAGCTTGAGGAAGCGGGTGCGGGAGCTCCCGACGGACGCATCTCCCACATCGCCCTTGAGACGGACGGCGAGATCCAGGTTTTTGACGTTTGGGAGTCGCGGGAGGCATTCGAGGCATTCGGGGTAACCCTTTTGCCGATCCTCGCGGCGGCGGGCATCGAGATGAACGAGCCGATGGTGGCTCGGATTCATAACGAGATCAAGGGCTGATCGGCTAAAGCGAGCACGCGGCAATCGGCACGGGCGCCCGCTCCTGACACACGATATCCGGCGTGCGTGACGCCTATGGGTGTCCGCCGGGGAGGCCGGCCCGGCGCAAGAGTCGCGCCATGTCGTAGTAGCCGCTCTGAAAGTCAGTGAGGCGCCGCGGCGGCCCGCCCGCCGCGGTTGGGTTGGCGTATCGGGCGTCGGCCCATGTCTGGTGCCAGTCGATCATTTGTTTGATGAGTGCGCTGTGGTTGGCCGCTGAGCCGCGGGGCGGTGTGCCCGGTTCGCTGAGGAGGTGCCCGAGGTGCTGGGCTGCAGCGACTCGTACGCTCAGTTCTGGGATCTGACCGCCGGTGTTGCAAAAGCGCGTGAGGATCGTCTTGATGATCGAGGTGTGATCGAAGTGGAAGTCCGGACCTAGCATCTGTGTGGAGGAGGATTTTGCGGCTACGAGCGGTGAGACGAGAAGCGCGGGTACGCGCACACCGAGGCGTTGAAACTTTGGGTTGTCGTCGGTCGCGGGCGGTGGAGGGACATGGTCGTAGAATCCACCGTGCTCGTCGTAGACGATCACCAGCAGGGTTTTTGACCAGGTGGGTGCTGAGCTGAGGGCGTCATAGACGTTTAGGATCAAGTCCTGTCCGGCAGTTACGTCGCTCGGCGGGTGGTCGTCGTTTGAGTCTGGTCCGAGTACCCGGAGGTCCTTGAAGCGCGGATCGATCCAGCTGACCTGTGGGAGTTTTCCGGCAGCCACGTCGTCAAGGAAGGAGGGGCCCTCCTCGGTCAGCTCGCCGACGCCACGTTCCTTGACACTGAGCTTGCGGGAGTCCAGGAAGGCGAAACGATGGTGTTCGCTCAGACGATACGCGGGGTCGATCGCTCGCAGGGTGGCGGGGTCGAAGGAATACCAGCGCCAGTCGACATTGTGTTGGTCGAGGTAGCGAGCGAAGCTCGGCAGCGTGTAGATCGGTGGGGAAATATCGTCGCGGCTATCCGCAGCGCGGCCGGTGACCGAATACAGCCGGTTGGGCCATGTCGCTCCCGGGACCGAGCTGAACCAGCGGTCAACCACGCAGTACTCGGCCGCGAGATGGTCATACACCGGCAGCTCCTCGGCGGTGTAATAGCCCATCACGAGCCCCGGTTCTGGTACCGGGACCTTCAGTTGCTCGGCGCGTTCTTTTGAGATGCGCGCAAAGTTGGCCACAAACCCACCGCCGTCGTCGGCGAGTTGTTCTTCAACGGACTTGCCGGAGTGGTCGGGGTCTTCGGCCTCACCCTTAAAGGCGGTCTCGGTGAGGTGGTGGATCGGGTAGTCGGCGCCGTTGAAGCTGTTGAAGTTCTCCGTCGGGCTACTGAGCCCATCGACATCAATGCGGCCTTTGCCGCCCTGGCTTGGGGGTAGCGAGAGGTAGCCGAGCATGTGATCGAAAGAGCGGTTCTCTAGCATCACCACAACTATGTGCTCGACATCGTTCAGCCTTGCCGCCGCGTCGTCGTCGGGCGCTGCGATCGTCGCTGCGGGTGTCGGCGGGACGGGCGCGGCCACTACATCAACGATCTGCCGCCACTTCGCGGGCAGCAGGTGCGCGATATCTCGTAGCGCCGCTCGCTCGGCGTCTCCCACCAAGCTGCTCACCCCCGGGTTGCTCCTGACAGCGGTCTGGTCCCCGCCCACTCAGGCTTCGACATACGCGGACGGTCATATCTGGTCCGGGCTGCGGCCGTAGGTGCCCGCCGGGGACTTCGCATGTAAGTCAATAAACGATCTCAGGAATAGGCGATGACACTCAGCCTGCTGAAGTCCAGCAGGTCAGCGCTTTCGTAGTTACCGTCCCGGTTGGCGACCACTACCAGGGTCACGGTGAAGGTGTCCTCGGCGGCGTTTGCTCGCAATGCCTTGGTGATCGGCAAGCGGTGGTATTGCGGCATCAGCGGGTGCGCTGGTCGGAAATCGTAGGGGTGGATCGGCCCGGTGCGAACCGCGCAATGTCCCTCATCACCGAGGCAAGGGCCGTGCCCGAAGATGTAGAAGGATCCGGCGTACCGCTTGTTCTCAGTGTCCGTGGCGCTGCTGCTGTCGGCGTCTGGCAGGTTGACGAACACGCGTACCGCGAAGGACCCTCCGGAGTGCTCCACACCGTGCAGCTCAAGGTCCACCCGGTCGTGGCTGTACAGGGCGTTTGGCGCCGGGACCTGTAGTGGCTGTGATACGTAGCGCTCCATCGCTATCCCCCGGCTGCGGCGACAGGGACGTGTTGCGCCGAGGCGGCGTAGTCATAGCCGAGGGCCGTCGTATCCAAGACCGCGCCGACGGTGAGCTGTGCGCTGAAGCCGAGCGATGTTCCATACGTCTCCGGTGGAGGACCGGGGCTCGCGTGCCGGCTTTGCCACAGCGACCACAGCCGGTCGACCATCGTGTGATGCGCCCAGAAAAGTGGGTCATAGGCCGCCGTGTTGATCTCGCTCATGCTGCCTCCCACCCACCCGTGCACGGCATTGTGCAACTGAGTCTCAAGCGCCAGCTCGAAGTCGTAGTAGTCAGGGTTGGCGAGCACTTCTTCGACTTCGGAGGCTTGGGGCAGTTCGGCTGGCTTGGCGGGCGTGCGCCTCGTGGTTGGCGTCCAGTCTTCCGGTCGGTTGGGCACGTTGGTCGGCATCGGTCCAGACGCCAACGGGTTCGGGGCACCTGCCACCTGTGGTTCGGCGTACGCTGGCGGGATTCCGGCCTCACGCGATGCAGGCCAGTCCCACCAGCACAGCCGTGCGCCCGGGTTCTGCTGCTGGAGGGCCATTTCGAATTCGTACAGGTAGGCGCGATGCCACGGCAGAAAAAGCGTGGCCTGCGCTCCTCCTTCCTGACTATGTTGGCATCGATACTGCGGCCATCCGTGAATCCCGGCGAGTGCCGCGAACCCTCTGTTGTCGCGGGTCGCCTGCATCTTGGCTATGCCGTCGCGAAGCGCCGCCAGTTGTTCAGGGGTCAAGTTAAACGCGCTGAGGCGGTGGCGCGTCGCTAGCGCGGAATCGAGCGGCGGGCGTGCTGGCAGAAGACCCATTCGCCGCGACTATAGCTCGCGGCGACCTCGCGCGGAGTAAAGTCCAGAACCGATCACCGACAATGTTTGATTATCCGGGATCCCTGGTCTCGTTGTCTTGTCAAGGATTGGCAGCCGCTCCGGAGATCGGCGGCGTCATCTGGCAGGCATAGGTCGGCGGCCTACTGTACCGTTGGTTAGTCGATATTCGCTCTATACGAACAAGATATGGCAGCTCGAAAGACAAGCAAAGAGTCTCTGCTCAGCGGTAAGTCGCCTGTGCCCGCTGCTGTGCTGGCTGCTGTGATCGAGAAACCGGGCCACGGTTGGGACGTCGCCAGCCGTGCGAGGCGTCGCATGGGCTCGTCGTGGCGGATTGACAGCAAACACATCTACTCCTACCTGGAGCGGCTTGAGCGCGACGGTTTGATCCGCTCGCAGAATCAGCCTGCCGGGCAAAAGGACGAACTGCTCGATGTCTATTACCCAACTGAGAAGGGTGAAGAAGCCCGGCGTGAGTGGCGCACGATGCCTCTCAAACAGGGCGTCGTCCCGACTGACCTGGACGTGCGGCTGCTGTTCTCGACGGAGGAGGATATCCCCGACCTCTTGAAGCGGTTTGCGGAACGCGAGGAGCGGATTCTCGAAGAAATCGAGGATGCCGAAGACGCTGAGACGAGGCCCGTTTCCTACTTGGGGAGAGTCATCAACATGCAGCGCTCCTCGGTCGAGCGGCGTTTGCGCGCCGAGCTGGAATGGCTTGAGGACGCGCGCCGGGAACTCGAATTGGAGCGCGATCGGCTGAGTCGATGAGCCTTCTGGCATTTCGAGGGGTCAGCAAGCGCTTCCTTGACGGGGGCGAGCAGGTTGCGGTCTTGGATCGCGTCTCGTTCGAGATTGAGGCAGGCGAGACCGTCGGCCTGATGGCCTCGCGCCGAGGCGGCAAGACCACGCTGCTGAAGGTGGCCGCCGGTCTAATTCCGCCCGACGACGGCAGCGTCTTATGGGGTCAGATGGAGCTGGCGACCATGAGCCGCGATGAGGTGGCGGTGGCTCGCCGCGAGAACGGCATTACCTATGCCCGTGGCGATTGGCATCCCAGTCGCTCGATGACGGTCATGGAGTTCATTACCGTCTCGCTGTTCGGTGGCTCAGCAACTGGGAGAGAAGCCGAACAGCGGGCCGAAAAGACGCTTGCCTTGTTGGGCGCTCCGCACCTGGCGCGACAACGCACGACGGAGCTTGGTATGAGCGAGCGTCCGATTGTGGAGCTGGCGCGCGCGATAGCCCACAAACCGCGCCTGCTGCTGATGGACGAGCCAGCGGTGCTCAATAACCCTGACCAAGCCAGAGAGTTCTACGAGCTGCTGCGGTCGCTGCCGGCGAAGATTGGCTGTGCGCTCTTGATCGCTTCCGAAGAAATCGCGCCGCTCAACGGCTGCAAGCCGATGATGCGGCTGTCGGACGGCAAGTTGACCGTGCCGACGAGTCGACGCAAGGTCATCGAGTTCCCGGCCCGCGGCGAGACCAGCCGGGCGTCGTGAACACCCTGGAGCTGCGGAACGTTGCCAAGCGCTATGCAGGTGTTGGCGAGACAGTTCAGGCGGTCGATGGTGTTTCGCTGACTGTCGAGCCGGGGGAGTTCGTGGCCCTGTACGGGCCAAGCGGCTCGGGCAAGACCACGCTGCTCATGTTGGCAGCGACGATCAAGCTGCCGGACGCCGGGTCGATCTTGTTCGACGGGCAGGAGCTTACGAGCCTGAGCGGCGACGAGCGCGCCGAATTCCGGCGTGAGAAGGCCGGCATCGTCTTTCAGTCGTTCCATCTCTCACGCGGCGCGACGGTGCTCGAGAACGCCTGCATGAAGCTCTTTGCCACAGACGCGACGCTGCGCCAAGCCGAAGACATGGTGCGGCCGTGGCTACAGCGGCTCGGGCTCGGCGATCGGTTGGAGTACCGGCCGCAGGAATTGTCGATGGGCGAACGCCAGCGCGTCGCCATCGCGCGGGCACTGGCGAACAAACCGCGCATGTTGCTGGCCGACGAGCCGACCGGCAATCTCGATACGCGCCGCAGTCAAGAAGTCTTGGAACTGCTCAAGGAGATATGCGTCGAGGAGTGCATCCCGGTCGTGGTGGTCACGCACGATCCGCAGGCCACGGCCTTTGTCAATCGTGTGCATACGCTGCGTGACGGCAAGCTCACGGACGGCCTCGACCTGGATCTCCACGTCCCGATGTTGGGATGAGGCGCGCCCCGCGCATCCCGACACGGCCGCGCATCCTGGGGATGACGCCGGCTGGTCTATACGCGCTCTATCGGGTGCATTGGCACAACAATCGCGGCTCGGAGCTGATGGCCGGCGCTGGCATTGCCATCGGCGTGTCGTTGGTGTTTGGCGTCTTGGTGGCCAACAGCAGCATCCTGGGATCGACCCGCGAAGCGATCAATGCCGTCAACGGCTCGGCGTCTCTTGCCCTCGTGGCTCGCTCGCCGAGCGGATTCAACCAGCGACTCGCGCAGCGGGCGATTGAGCTACCTGGCGTCCAGGTAGCGGTGCCGATTTTGCGTCAGAGCGCCGTGGTCGAGGGTCCGAAGGGTCATGTACTGACACAACTGGTCGGGGTCAGTCCGCTGATCGTGGCGCTGCGGGGCGCGGCAACAAGCGACCTTGGCGCAGGCGCGCGGCTGTTGGAAAGCGGTGTGGGCTTGCCGTCGAGCGTGGCGGAAGCCGTCGGCGTCCAAACCGAAGGCAACGCGCGGCTGCTTGTCAACGGCCAGCCGCACAACGTCCCGGTCAGGGCGGTGCTCAACTCGGGTGCGATTGGCTCGCTGGCGTCGAGCCGGATTGCGGTGATGCTGCTGAGCAGCGCGCAGGCGGTGGCTGGTATGCCAGGGCGCGTCACTGAGGTGCTCGTCAAAACGTATCCGGGCCGGACCAAGCAGGTTGAAGCCGGACTGAAGCGCTTGGCGGCCGGGCGGCTAAACGTCGAGCCGGCGAATCACGAAATCGCGCTGGCCGAATCCGCTCTGAAACCGACGAATCAGTCAACGAGCTTGTTTGCGGCAATCTCGCTGATGGTCGGCTTTCTGCTGGCCTTCAATGCCATGTTGCTCACGATGCCCGACCGGCGTTGGCACGTCGCGGAACTACGCGAACAGACCTATACGTCGCGTCAAATCGTTGCCGTCCTTGGCTCTCAGGCACTCGTCTTGGGGATTATGGCCTCGGGGGTCGGCGTCCTTGTCGGCTATGTCCTGGCGCGCAGCTTGTTCGGCGCGGTGCCAAGCTACCTAGCGACGACGTTCCCGATCACCGGCCGGCAGTTAGTCAGTGTGATGCCGGTTGTTGTCGCTCTTGGTTGCGGGGTGTTGGCGGCCTTCCTGGCGGCCATGTCGCCGATCTTCGACTTGCGCAAGTACCGGGATGCCGACGCCCTCATGAGCGAGCTTGGCGAGCCGGGCCAAAGCATCAGCGATGGGGTTGTGAGCAGGGCGGCGCTGTTGGGCGGGGCGATCGTCGTTGCCGCGACGCTCATGGTGCTGCTGGACTCGGGCCTGACTATCCTCGGTGGAGTGGCGCTGGCCCTGGCTGCGCCTTGCTTCATCCCGTTGCTTTTCCGGGCCGTGACTGGCGTGCTCGGCCATATCGCTCACCGCTACCACGGGAAAATGGTGGCGATGGCGAACATCGAATTGAAAGCGACCGCTACCCGCTCGGTGGCGCTGGCCTGCATTACGGCACTGGCGATCTACGGCTCCATCGCGGTCGGTGGGGCGCGTAGCGATCTGATCGACGGCCTCCAGCAAGGCATATCGCAGCAATGGCACTCGGCGGCGATCTGGATCACGCCCAACGAAAACATCCACGACACGGACAGCTTTGACGTGGGCGGCGTGGCGCAGGCGGTTTCCCGCACGGCTGGCGTTGCGGCAGTCAGCGCGCGACAGGGCTCCTTCTTGGACGTGGGCGCAAAGCGTCTCTGGATACGCGCCGCGCCGCCGGGTAGCTCGGCCATGATCCTTTCCAGTCAGCTAGAAACCGGAGCGCTGGCGCGCGCCGATGCTCTCATGCGCCGGCCCGGTTGGGCGACCGTCTCCAGCGGCTTTGCCTCAGAACACCGCTTGCGGGTTGGCAGTTCGTTCACGCTGCCGACACCATCCGGCGCCGTGCCGTTTCGCGTGGCGGCGATCACCACGAACATCGGATGGCCCCCCGGCACGATCACACTCAACACCAACGACTACAGTCGTTATTGGCAAAATTCCAACCCGACTACCTTGGCCGTCGACGTGAAGCCAGGGACGACGCCGGCAGCCGGTGTGCAGGCTATTCGCCAAGCGCTCGGCCCAATGACCGGGCTGCGGGTGCAGACGGCGGACGAACGCATCGCGGAGGTGGAGTCAACAGCGCGCCAGGGTCTCAGCATCCTCAACGACGTGTCGAATCTGCTGCTGCTGATTTCGGCGCTGGCGCTGGCAGCGGCCCTGACGGCCACGATCTATCAGCGGCGTGGTCGCCTCGCCTCGCTCAAGGCGCAAGGCTACGTGCGCTGGCAGCTATGGCGCGGCGTGTTGTTGGAGAGCACCGTCGTGCTCGGAATCGGCTGTTTGGATGGCGCGGTCCTCGGCCTCTACGGACACGCGCTCGCGGACCATTATCTGCGCATCACCACGGGCTTTCCGGCGCCGTTCAGCGTCGGCCTGGCGCAGATTGCGCTGACGCTCGTGATCGTCGCCGCAGATCACTAGCGATTATCTCGATACCGGGCTACTCGGCTGCTGGCGTTGCACGAGAGCTGAGCTTTCAGGAATGAGTATCTGGGCCATGCACCAGTGGGCAAGTACCCGCCACGCTGTCATATGTGAGCCCATCGACTGCACGCAGCGTCGTCGCCTTTGTCTCAGCCGCTCGGCGTTACTGGCTCGGCGTTTTTCCGGTCGTTCAGCACGAGATTCGCCGGCTGCACGCGCTTGCGCGGGGTATCCTTGATCCAGCGCTGCGTGCTCTGGCGTTCGATGCGCAGCAGCGGAAGTGGGCAAGCCTTGAGGGCGCGGCGGCTTTCGCCGTTTTCACGCCCCGCTTAGGCCGCTTTTCCGTCGCTCGCCTGCTCGTGGACCTGCAAGGTGTTTTCGACTACGCCGATACC
>CAVWTS010000004.1:0-349729 GCA_963757995.1 uncultured Solirubrobacterales bacterium | reverse complement strand
AGCTTGGGCCGCGAACCACAGCATCGGCGCTCCTCGACCAGGTGGCCGAAGAGACCGACGCGCGCCCCGACGACATGGCTGCGTGTCTACTGAACATCGAGGGAGGCGCCGCCGCGCCGACGATCCTCTTCGAGGAGCTCGAGCTCGACCGCGAGCAGGCCGCGGGCGATCGAACCGAGCGATTCCTCCTTGCTTGTGGGGTCGAGCGCCACGAGGTCGCTGAGCTCATGCACTCTGCGCGCGTAGCTGCCGAGCGCACCGGCACCGTCGTCCTCGAGTTGCGCCTTGGCGACGGGTCGCCGGAGGTCGTGCTGGGACACAACAATGTCGCGCTTCTCCACACATCCCACGTGAGACGGCAAGCGGATCTCAGGGTGTCGCAGTGAACTCCGCGCCAGCGCTCGCCCCAGACACGGCAATGGTGTTGGGTATCGCATCCACAGCGATGCCGTTCGCTCGCACTCCCGAAGCCGAGGCCGAGCGCTGGCTACGAATCCTGCGCCTACATGGCGAAGTTGGGATCGCGCTACAAGCGCTCGGCGTAAGCGAAGGATCCCTCCAGGTGCAGAGCGAGGACACCAATCGTGCGCGAACCGCTCCCGCAAGCGTCGATGATCGCGACGTAGTCGCACAGATCACCCAGGACGCCCTCCACATAGCCAGTTGGCGAGGCGCCGCTGGAGTCGCAACGACCGACGTGCTGATGGCCGTTATGCACTTTTACGGCGCGGACTTCGATCGGGTGCTTCGGGCACACGGCACCGACCGCAACGAGGTGATCGAGCGACTCGGAACATTGGAGGTAGACACTGGGCGAGAGACCTGACAAGCGATCGGATGATGGGTCCCTCAACGCCCGGTGGCTCCACGAAGCCACCATGAAGCCAAGCTCATTGGCCACCCTGATGTCACGGCGTGCAGGATAGTTCAGTCTCTCGGACTCGCTGCCGATGATCGAGAAGTGCTGCTCAGCCCTCGACTCGATTATCCGCCTCGGACGGAGACCGGGCGGAGCCTCGTTTCCAGGTAGCAGCCGTTGGATACGGGCACGCTATTTTGGCAAGTGTCAGCAGTGTGGCTGCTCGGTGATGCCCGGCGATCGCATCCGCCACAGCCCTGGGCGGGTGCTGTGTGCCAGCTGCGGGGAGCGCTGAGCGCTTCTTCCCTCCAAGCGGTGGCAGTTAGTTCGGGGTACGCGCGTGCCGCGTGACGTTCTCGAAGTGTGGCGCCCACGGCTGCGCTGAGCGTGTCCAGATCTCAGCCGTCGGTTCGAACCAAGACGTATCGTCGATCGTGCCTGCCTTCAGGAAGGCGACTTCCGGCATCGACTCGATCGTGCTGAATAGCGGCGACCCGCAGGCCGAGCAGAACCGTCGCTCGGTGGTGCTCTGGTAGTCCTCGCTGGCGGTCTTGAACGAGGCGACCGTATCGCCCTCGACCGTGAGCGCTTTGCTCGGCACCCCAACGATGATCGAGAACGCCGTGGCGGTCTGACGTTGACAGTTCGAGCAGTAGCAAACCCCTTGCCAGACTGGCTCGGCGTCGACGCTATAGGTCACGCCACCGCACAGGCAGCGGCCTGTGATGGGTCTGGGTATATCGGCCACGCACCCGAGATCTTACTAGCACCTGCTTTCGCGGTGAGCGAGCGCTGAGCCAACCTAGTCGGCCCACCATTCGAGTGAACGCTGAGCCCAACCTAGTCGGCCCACCATCCCATCAATATTTCACCGTCCCCGTCACACCGTGGGCCAAAGACGATTAGGTCAAGGCCACTCGGCCCCGCCTCAAACGCGCGAATCACACCAGGAGCAACTCGGATCGCATCGAGTGTCTGAAGCTCCACGATCTCCTCGTCAAGCTTTACTCTGCCGTAGCCGGCGAGGACTACATAGACCTCCTCAGCGCGCTCATGCTTGTGGGCAAAGGGTTGGCGCTGCCCTGCCTTCAGGCGGTGGTAACTGAAGCCCGTGTCCTCCGTATCAAGTGCATCTTTTGCGAATCGCGCCTCTTGGACGTCGCCGAACCCGGACTTTGGCGCGGCATCCTCTATGTCGGTGAGCTTCTTCAAGGTATATGGCATGGCCATGATGATTGCCTCCTATATAGAGTTGGACTCTGGACTGTAGTTCAGCGCAATCGCGGCTAAGCGCTTTATTTTCACCGACTTCGCCTGAGAAATCATTAGTCAGCGTGCGTTTCAGTCCTAGTGTCTTATGGGTACTCAGGACTTCTCCGCTTGTACCATTAGCAATCCAAGTATTCCGCCGTGGGGCGTTCCGCATGAGGGAGCGGCGACGTACGTGGAGGGGCCGAAGACAACCGTCAAGCACTAGTTGTCCTGCCCACGCAGGTTGTGAACGGAGCTGTACGATCCCTTCCAAGGCAGCAGCGAAGACGCTCGCGGCTCGTAACCCTCGGACTCGTCACTCAGCCCTTGCCAAGCCCACCTTCCGACAGCCAGGGCGACCGCGACAGGCCGCGTGGTAGGTCAAGCGACGGCCCGGAGGGCGACAGGGTGGGTGGGTCTGATTCAACGGTCACGGCAAGCGCACAGCTGCCCGAGCTCGACCAACGTGCGCTTGCTGCGCTGGGTGAGGTAGGACACAGCTGGGCGGGGTGCATGCCGCCCCGGCAAGTCTGGGAGCGTGCGCTGCCTGTCGACCGTCATCTTGATTTCGTCGATCCGCAGCAATTTCGCAGCGGACGTTTTGTGCACATCCGCAGCGCGCTACGCGAAGCGGACGAAGACGAGCTCGAAGCGACGGCTGACGCGGGGGAGACCGACTCGCGGTCGGGCCGTGTCGCCCACGCCCTGCGGCGGGTCCTGATCGGGCCGGCGCTGCGCAGCACGGCGATCGCGGAGGAGCGCATGGGGCGCCTGCTCGCCCTTGCCGTGCTCTCGCCCGACGCGCTCTCCTCCGTGGCATACGGACCGGAAGCGATGATGGCGGTCCTCGTGCTCGCCGGCTCGGCCGAGCTGAAGCTCTCGCTGCCGATCGGAGCGGCCCTCGCGATATTGATGCTGTCTGTTGGTCTCGGCTACCGCCAGGTGATCCGCGCCTACCCGCACGGTGGAGGCTCCTATATCGTCGCGAGCGACAGCCTCGGTCGCCAGTGGGGCCTGCTCGCGGGCGCCGGACTGATCCTCGATTACATCCTCACGGTCGCGGTGTCGGTTGCCTCCGGAGTGGAAGCCGTCACCTCGGCGATACCGTCGCTTGCCTCGGCACGGGTGGAGATCGGCCTGGTCGTGATCGTGCTGCTGGTGGCAGGCAACCTGCGCGGTGTGCGCGATGCCGGCGCCGCCTTCGCCGCTCCCACCTACCTGTTCGTGGTGGCGATCGTCTTGGTCGTGATCGCCGGTCTTCTCAAGGCGGGCTCCCACGGCTTTCACCCTGCCGTCGCGGCGCCGCACAGGGCCACCGAGGCGCTTGGCGTGCTGCTTGTGCTGCGCGCGTTCGCCTCCGGAGCGACGGCGATGACCGGGATCGAGGTGATCTCAAACGCGGTCCCGGTCTTCCGCCCTCCGCAAGCCAGGCACGCCCGCCAGACGCTCACGGTGATGATGGGACTTCTGATCTCGATGTTCATCGGCGTCGTGCTTGTCGCTCACTTCGACGGTGCTGCGCCGAGTGGGAGCGAAACGGTGCTCTCACAGATCGCGCACGACAGCGTCGGCGGCGGCATCCCCTACGGCTTCGTGCAGCTGGCGACGACGCTCGTGCTGCTGGTCGCCGCCAACTCGGCGTTCAACGGCTTCCCGCGGCTTTTGTACTTCATGGCCCGTGACGGCTACGTCCCACGGCTGTTCCTGCGCATGGGCGATCGTCTCGCGTTCAGCAACGGCATCCTCGTGCTCGCCGTCCCCGCGGCTGTGATCTACGCGGCCTTCGGCGGTCGGACCGCCCCGCTGATCCCACTGTTCGCGATCGGTGTGTTCCTCGCTTTCACACTCGCCCAGAGCGGGATGGTCGCGTACTGGTGGCGCCACCACGAGCAGAAATGGCGCTCGGCGCTGGGCACCAATCTGCTCGGGGCGGTCCTCTCGGCGCTGGTCGTGCTGATCGCGACTGCCACCAAGCTAACCGAGGGCGCCTGGGTCGTGGTGGTGCTGGTTCCGCTGATCGTGTTGGCATGCGGGCGCGTGCACGCGCACTACGTGAGCGCCCGCGAGGCGCTCACGCCACGACCCGACGCGGCCCGACCCGAGGTGGGCGGGCACGGGCGGACGACACGCGTGACGCCGCCCCGGCTGCGCCCGGATGTCTCCGAGCGCCTGGCCGAGACGCAGGATGACCCGTCCGAGGTGCACAGCTTCGCCGTCGTCCCGATCGCGGTGCTTGACCTCGCCGCCTTGCACGCGCTCGCCTACGCCGTCTCGCTCGCCCAGCCAGTACTCGCGCTGCACCTCAGCCCCACCGAGGAGGAGGCCGAGCGCTTCCACCGTGCGTGGCACGCGTGGGGCGATCATTTGCCGCTCGAGGTTGTCGTGTCCCCATATCGCTCCACGGTTGCACCGCTGGCCAACTACATCGCCGCGCTGCACCGCCAGCGCCCCGACGTGATCCTCACGCTCGTCGTGCCCGAGATCGTCGTTGCCAAGCGCTGGCAGCGGATCCTCCACAACCGCACCGCCGCACGCCTGCGCGCTGCCCTCATCGCCTACGAGGGCATCGTCATTACCACGGTCCCATTCCACCTACCTCGGTAAGCCGGAGACGCTACGTATGCGCCGCACGACCGCTTCGGAGGCGCGGGTGGACATTCGCTTCGCGCCTGGGCTTGCCGCTAGCGCTCGCGTGGGTCGGTGCTTTCCAGTGGCCAGTGACGGACGACGCCAGGTCGCCAGTGGTCGTTCTCCTCACGCGTCAGGATGAAGCGGCTGATCGTTTGCTGGCCGCCCTCGTGGTCCCCGTAGAGCAGATCGACGGTCAGCGTCTCCCCGGCTAGGAACGCCTCGCGTAGACCCTCGCGGAAGGGATCGTCGGGCTCACGTATGGCCCCCTGCCAAAAACCGATGTCCCCGGCGGGTACGTACAGGTCGCGTGACTGGCGGCGGTGCTCTGCCGGCTCGGCGTGCCCGGCGTCCAACTCGGGGCGCCCCGACGTCAAGCGCCAGGCCTGAAGGACTGCGAGGCCGTTACCGACATTGCGCAGTGGGATGACGAAGTAGTAGCTCTCCCCCTCGCGCTCGACCGCGGCCATACCGCCATCGACAGTCACCATTCGCCCCTCGCCGAAGCGGACCGTCTCGGGCGGATCGGTCACACGCGAGGGGGCAATAACCGGCCGCAGACCGAGCAACAGCGCCCGCTCGGCGATCGCCGTCGAGCGCTCCGCGATACGTGTCGAGCGCTGCCCGAAACGCACCGAGGAGAATGTCGCGACGGCAAGCACGAGCGTGCCGCCTGCGGTTGCCAACGAGGCAATCGTCGGCCAATCGATGGCGAAGGGGAGCGTCATCCACTGGATATTCTTCCTGGGAGCGGACGGTGGAGGCAACCAGACGACCACAGGCGCGAGCCGTGCCGCCTTCCACTGGTACGGTGGACAGGTCCGTCGCGTGCCGATCAGGCTGCGATCGTGCGCTCGCCGGGTCCTTCCTGACCTCTCTGCCTCGCGATCGCGGCCCTTGAGAGGCTCGTGAGGAGCGTCTGTGAATGCCGTGGCTGCAGGGTCTGACCGTACGTCCCCTCGTTGGTCCTCGGGGAGCCCGCCGAAATATTCCGTTACCGCGACGTCGTCCCGACCAAGCGGGGTACCACTGCACGTCGCGATGCTTGCTCCACCTTGGATCTCAGTTCCTCCGTCTGGGTACGGGGGTGTGGAGTCGGTAGTTAATGCACTCACGGAGGCACTTGTCCAGCGAGGGAACTCGGTCACGCTGTTCTGCGCCCCGGGCTCTGTGTCGAGCGCGCGTGTTGTGACTCTGCTCGAGGAGTCCCACCCTGACGAGATCGAGCGTTCGCTCTACGAGGTCGATCACGTCGCGCGGGCGTTCGAGGAGATCGACATCGCCTCCTACGATCGCCGCTTTGATGTGGTTCACGATCACTGCGGCTTCACGGCCCTGGCGATGGCCGATCGCATCGACACGCCGATCGTGCACACCCTTCATGGGCAGTTCACCGCCAGTACAGCGGCCTTCTATGCTCGCCACGGCCATAAGGCGGCGCTTGTGGGTATCAGCCGCGCGCAACTCGAATCGGCGCCGAGGGGGCTTCACTCAATCGGCGCGATTCCGAACCCCATCGACGTGCGGGCGTGGCCGTTGCGCGAGCACAAGGATGACTATCTCTTGTGGATCGGGCGCATGACCGTCGAGAAGGGTCCTCATCGCGCGATCGCGGCCGCCCGCATCGCTGGTGTGCCGCTCGTCTTGGCTGGAGTCATCCAGCCTGGCCAGCAGGCATTCTTCGACCGCGAGATAGCGCCACACGTCGATGGCGAGCGCGTTCGCTTCGTGGGTGAGGTTGGTGGCTCGGTCAAGCGCTCGCTCTTTGCTGGTGCCCGTGCGCTGCTGATGCCGATCCGCTGGGAGGAGCCCTTCGGGATGGTGATGGTGGAGGCGCTGGCTTGCGGAACCCCGGTGATTGCTTTCCCCGAGGGCGCCGCCCGCGAGCTCGTCCTCGACGGGCAGACCGGATTTCTTGTCAAGGACGAGCAGGCGATGGGCGCCGCGGTCGCCCAGCTTCCCCATATCGCCGCGCGGGACTGTCGTGCCTGGGTCGCCGCACACTGCGATGTCGATGTGGTTGCCGCTGCCTACGAGTCGGCCTACCGATCAGCGATGCGCCAACCGTCAGAGACACTCGAGCTTGTCTGAGCGCACTCTGAGCGTGTTGGACGGCAGCACCTTCGTCGTCGGCGATCGTCTCGGCGACGTGCGTGAGGAGGCTGGTCGCGAGCATGGTTTCTACTGCGAGGACACCCGCTTCCTCTCGCGCTGGGTCTTGCGCACGGGCGAGGTGCCGCTGGAGCTCTTGGGCCTCGACCAGGGTGCGCACTTCTCCGCTCAGTTCTTCCTGACTCCGCGAGTGGGGCCGGATGAGGAGGCGCCATGCTCGATCATGCGCCGGCGTCTGATCGATCACGTGTGGATGGAGGAGATCGCGGTGACCAACCATCGCCACGAGGTGAGTGAGATGCGAGTAGTGCTCGAGGTTGACACCGATTTCGCCGATCTGTTCGAAGTCAAGGACGGCGCGGTTGCCGAGCGCGAGGTGAACTGTCGCCACGACGATCGCACTCTTACACTTACCTATGAGCGTCCTGGCTTCCGGCGCTCAATCACAATCTCTGCCGGCAGTCCCGCGGTGGTGACCCGCGACGGCTTTGCTTACTCGTTGCGGCTCGCGCCCGGAGAGCAATGGTCCACCACCTTCACCATTACCCCCTATGCCGCGCAGTCGGGCGTTTCGTTCGCGCTGCGCGAGCCGCGGGGCACACTGTCGCAATTGAGCGCCTCCAAGTCGGCCGAGCTCGAGGAGTGGCTGGCCCGGGCGCCGGTGTTGCAGACACAGGACACGTCACTGGCACACACCTACCGCGCCAGCCTCAGCGATCTTGGTGCCCTGCGACTGCATCCCGATCTCTTGGAGGGCGCCACCCTCCCGGCGGCCGGCCTGCCGTGGTTCATGGCGCTCTTCGGTCGCGACAGCCTGATCACGAGCTTCCAGGCCTTGCCATACCTGCCAGAGTTGGCCGCCACCACGCTGCGTGTATTCGCCGCCCGTCAGGCCGAGGTGCGCGACGACTTCCATGAACAAGAGCCGGGCAAGATCCTGCACGAGCTGCGCTTTGGCGAGCTCACCGCGCGTGGAGAGCGTCCGCACTCCCCGTACTACGGGAGCGCCGACGCAACGCCGCTGTTCCTTATCCTCCTTGACGAGTACCAGCGTTGGTCGGGCGACGACGATCTCGTCCGCGCGCTCGAGCCTCATGCTCGTGCGGCGCTTGACTGGATCGAGGACAGTGGGGACGCCGATGGTGACGGATACGTTGAGTACTCGCGCCGCAACCAGGCCACTGGACTGGCCAATCAGTGCTGGAAGGACAGTTGGGACGCGATCCAGAACGCTCACGGCACGTTGGCTCAGGGGCCGATTGCGACCTGCGAGATCCAGGGCTATGTATACGACGCACGCCGTCGCTGCGCACGTCTGGCCCGTGAGGTGTGGAGCGATGAGGTACTCGCCGGGCGCCTGGAGCGCCAAGCCGCCGACCTACGTGAGTGCTTCCGCCGCGACTTCTGGATGCCAGAGCGCGGTTGCCATGCCCTGGCGCTTGACGGCGAGAAGCGCCAGGTGGACAGCCTGACATCCAACATCGGGCATCTGTTGTGGTCGGGAATGCTGGACGACAGCGAGGCGGCCACGACCGCTGAGCGGCTACTCGACGAGCAGCTCTACTCCGGCTGGGGAGTGCGGACTCTCGGCACCGGCGAGGCTGGCTACAACCCGCTCGGCTACCACACGGGCACCGTCTGGCCCCACGAGAACTCGTTGATCGTTGCCGGCCTAGCACGCTATGGACACAGAGAGGCGGCGAGCACCATTGCCGCTGCGATGCTGCGCGCAGCTCCGCACTTCGAGCATCGCCTGCCCGAGGTCTTTGCCGGCTACCCCGCGTCGGTGACGTCGGTCCCCGTGGCGTTCCCGACGGCCTCACGTCCCCAGGCATGGGCGGCGGGAACCCCATTGTTGTTGCTGAGCACGCTGCTTGACCTACAGCCGGGGCGCACCGACGCGGAGGTTGAGCTACCGGGCGGTGTCGGGCATGTCGCGCTGCACTCGCAAAAATCTTCGCCAGGAGGTAGTAGCGACGCAGGCGACGCGGCGCTCAGCGATCGAACTCCAACACCGAGCGAATCCCGTCCTGACGTTCCATCAACTCAAACGCACGGTTGACTTCCGCAAGGCCCATGCGATGGGAGATGAACGGGTCGACGTCGAGATCGCCCTGCAGGTAGCGATCGACCAGTTGCGGCACCTGATCGCGGCCCTTGACCCCACCGAACGAGGATCCACACACTCGTCGCCCGGTGATCAGCATCCGAGGCACGATGTCGAGCGTCTCGCCCTTTCCGGCGACACCGGCCACGGTGCACAGGCCCCAGCCCATTCGCGCTGCCTCCACGGCTTGGGCCATCACCGAGACCAGTCCGGTCGCCTCAAAGGTGTAGTCCGCGCCGAAGCCTCCTGTCGCCTCCAGTACCCGCTGCACTGTGTGCTCGTCGGCCTGCCAGCAATCGGTCGCCCCCTGGCCTCGAGCCAAGTTGAGGCGCTCGGGCGAGATGTCCACGCACACAATCCGCTCAGCACCCTGGAGCCTGCATCCGGCCACCGCCCCAAGGCCGACCATGCCGGCGCCGAAGACGACACATGTCGAGCCGGGCTCCACGGCGGCCGTGTACATAGCGGCGCCGAGCCCGGTCGTCAAACCGCACGCGAACAGACACGCTCGGTCGAGCGGCGCCTCGCGGTTTACGCACGCCAGCGCGATCTCGGGCAGCACCGCATACTCGGCGAAGGTGGAGGTACCCATGAAATGGCGGATCGGCTCGCCCGCGCGTGAGAGTCGCACCGTGCCGTCGGGAAGGTATCCCTTGTTCTGTTGCTCTCGGATCGCTAGGCAAATGTTGGTCTTGGGGCTGAGGCAGTGCTCGCACTCTCCACATTGCGGGGAGAAGAGGGTGACCACATGATCTCCAGGTTTCACCGAGCTCACGCCCTCCCCGACAGCTTCGACTACTCCGGCTCCCTCATGTCCGAGCACCGTCGGCGCATACCCAGACGGGTCGACCCCGGAGGCGGTGTACATGTCGGTATGGCAGACGCCGCACGCGACCAGGCGCACAAGCACCTCTCCGCGACGGGGATCGGCGAGATCTACCTCCTGCACCACCAGGGGCCGGCCAAATTGCTCGAGCACAGCGGCACGCATCTTCACGAGGCTCTCCTTTGCGACGCTTGACGGGACGGCTCCAGCAGAGCTGAATAGACCCGACCTTAGACCAGGCCACGCGTCTCCTCGACGTAGGCCACCTCTGCGCACATCCTCGGAACAGGCCGGCGCGCATGAGCCGTTAGCCTCGGCTATGTGATGGATGTGCTCGAAGTCATCTGGCATGGCCTGCGGGACTCGTTCCTGATGGCGTGGGCGGTGTGGTGGGCGCTGGTGTTCGGCTTTACGATCTCCGGCGTCGTACAGGCGTGGGTGCCGCGCGAACGGATCGAGTCCGCGCTGTCAGGGTCGGGAGCGCGACCCGTCGCGCTGGCTACTGGACTTGGGGCGGCGTCGAGCTCGTGCTCCTACGCTGCGATCGCGATCGCCAAGAGCCTGTTTCAGAAGGGCGCCTCGGCGACCACCGCACTGGCCTTCCAGTTCGCCTCCACGAACCTCGTGTGGGAGCTGGGGCTGGTGCTGTGGGTGCTGATCGGCTGGCAGTTCACGCTTGCCGAGTACGTCGGAGGGCTCGTGATGATTGCCTTGATGGCGGTGCTGCTGAGGGCGTTTGTCTCGCCTCGCTTGGAGGAGCAGGCGCGTGAGCACGCGCGGCAGGCCGACGCCGGCCATCAGCACCACATGGCCGGCGAGCAAATGACCTGGCGAGAACGCCTCACCTCTGCGTCGGCGTGGTCGGACGTGGCGCACAACTTCCGTGGGGACTGGCAGATGCTCTACAAGGAGATCGCCGCTGGCTTCCTGCTCGCCGGGTTCATCGCGCAACTCGGCAACGGTTTCTTCAACGATCTTTTCCTCAAGGGGTCTCCGGCGCTCGTGCAAACCGTGTGGGGCGCGATCATCGGGCCGGTGATCGCCGTCCTGAGCTTCGTCTGCTCGGTTGGCAATGTGCCGCTCGCGGCGGTGTTGTGGTCGGGTGGCATTTCCTTCGCGGGAGTGATGGCGTTCATCTTCGCCGACCTGATCGTGCTGCCGATCATCGCTATCTACCGTAAGTATTACGGCAGGAGCTACACACTTCGGATCGTTGCGCTGATGTTCGTCACGATGGTCGCCGCCGCGCTGATAGTCGATGGATTGTTCAGCGCCGTTGGGCTGATCCCAACGGGCGCGCGGCCTTCGCGCGGCGACATCTTCGGCGCGATAGCGGTGAACTACAAGCTCCTGCTCAATGTGCTCGGACTCGCGGTCTTCAGTGCGTTCTTTTGGATGACCGCCCGGCGCGGTGTCACCGACCCGGTATGTGGCATGAAGGTCGATGAGGCCAAGGCGATCCGTAGGGATTTCGGCAGCGAGACTTTTTACTTCTGCTCTGAGCACTGTCTACATGTTTTTGAGGTCGGTTCTGCCGAGCATTTGGTAGGACAATCCATCTAGAGAACGATGGTCCACCGAAGGCTCGTTTGACGTTCGAGCGTCGGAGCGCAACCATGGACGTAACCATTCCGAGAGGAGATGCACATGTCCCGCAAGATGGCTGACTGCCGTCGCTTCCCAAGCGACTCCAACTGCTCCTTGGTGATCATCGGCGAGGAGGACGAGGTCATACGCGCGGCCTCTGAGCATGCCGCCACGGTGCACGGGCACGCCGACACGCCCGAGATGCGCGAGCAGATCGTGCAGATACTCGAGCCGGCCGACGCCTATGTACCTGGTCCGCGCGCCCAGGAGCCGCTCCCGAGCTAACGGCCCGTATGCGCTAAACGACCAGGTGCCTGACGGACTTCGCTTTTGAGGGTGGAGTCCGTCAGGGTCGCGGCGTGTCAGGTCGGGTCGTTGGCGATACAGCACAGCTGCGCGGATCCGCTTGCGAGCAAGCGGCCGGCCTCATCCCACACCCTGCCGCCGACTCCCATCAGGCCGTCGGCGGCGACGGCGCATTCGCTGTCGACCAGTAGCCATTCACTATCGGGGCTGAAATGGTGAAACCACACGCCCGTGTCGAGGTTCGGTGCCAGGTACTCCCAGCTTCGATAGTGGCGGTAGACAGCCGGGAAGCCATAGGTATCGAGCAGGATCAGGGCGCGTGCGGCGTCGAGGAAAGGGTCCTTGAAGCAAGCTGTCGGGCGGAAGCGTACCCACGCCCGGACCAGCGGCGCCTGTGGCTCGTCCGTGGTGCTCTGGTCGACGGGCCGTCGCTCGACGTTCTCCCAGAAGCTAAAGCTGGGACTTGCGGGGAACAGCTCCTCATAGGTCTTCAAGGTTCCAGGAAGGGGAACCGCGGGAGCGCTCGGGTGCTGGTGGCTGTAGCCAGGTGCCTCGGCGGCGGTCTTCACCATCGCATGCAGGATGGGCTTGCCTTGCTGGGTCATCTCGACGGCAAATGACTCGGCGCGGCGTCCTTGCTTGAGAACGCTGACTTTGAGCTCGACCACATCGAAGGCTGGGGAGCTGAGGAAGTGGCAGTAGAAGCTCGCCGGCCTCTTGATCTGAGCGACCATGCCGGCGGCCCGCAGCGCGATCGTCGCGAGATAGCCGCCGTTAGGACCCCAAATCTCCCAGTCTTTGGAGAGGTATGCGAGGTAGCCGTCGCTGTCGGGTGTGACCCGCGTCGCATGCTCGAGATCCAAGGTGTTTGGCGTCATTGTGCGTGGCCGATGGTACCCCTGTCGAGGTTCGCCGGCTGGCCAGGAGCCGCTGACCCGCTAACGTAGAGAGATGCTCACGCAGGCAGATCGCGCGGCTGAGCGCCGCCGCGAGAAGCTGGAGGAGATCCGCTCACAAGTCAAGGACGGTTCGTTGACGATCCGCAAGATGACGCCTGCCGAGCGCGAGCGCTATCCGCAGCAACCGCCACGACCGTCTCGCGGTCGCGGCAAATGACCGCTTTCTTCGTCGCCGGCATCGAGGGCAAGGGCAAGCGGGCGGAGGACGCCTACAGCGAGTTGCGCGAGCGCTCGCTGGCGGTCGTCGGCTGCCCGGCGAGGTCGCGCAGGATCTTCAAGCTCAGCTGTCGCTTCGATGGAAGCGACACCGAGATCGAGGTCGGCAGGCGGCTTGCGAGCGGGAGCGACGTGGTGGCGGCGATCCTCGACCACGGTCGCGAGGAGGCGTTTGTCGTGCACACCGACGGCATCGACAACAGCGATGACGACGACGGTGAGGTTGTCGCCCGCGCGGTGCGGGTCGGGCGTCCCGTGTATTCGGTGACGGAGTTCTCATAGACGCCGAGGGCATCGACACTGAGGCCACCGACGCCACGGCCAAGGAGGCCAGGCGCACGGAAGTCAAGGGCGGCGACGACGATGCGATCCGTGCTTTGGTGATCCAGCTCAGTCGCCCTCACCGCTCCGGAGGAGAGGTGATCGAGCGTGCCGCGATCATGGCCGCGGGCGCGGACTCGGCGGCAGTGATCGCGTGGATCACCGACCACGCCGGCGTTCCAGAGGCCGCGGCAGCAGAGGCTCCAAGACGCGGACTACATGGTGCGCGTCTGAGTGACGGCAGCGAGGCGCGGTCAAAAGCACCGCTTCGCTTCGTTTTGCCAGCCGGCGCATTGGCCTGAGCGGCGGCGAGGCGCGCTCAAAAAGCACCGCTTCGCTTCGTCTTGCCGGCCGGCGCGCTGGTCTGAGCTTTTCTCGGGCCAGCTACTCGACTGCGCGAGATCCGCTCCTGAGGGTGCACGTCCTGGTGGGTGCGTGGAGCCAAAAATCGACTCTTCCTTGTCGCTATACGCATGTGGTGGTTCTAGGGCTGTGTGAACGGGTTGTGTCGGTAATATCCAGGTCTGCGGCCCATGGGGGCAAACCGCACCGCGGGCCAGGTAGGCAACGGGCACGTGGCGCACGGCGAGGGGTGGAAGCGATGAGACGCGCGTTGCTGGTATCGGCGGTCCTCGCCGCGGTTGTTTGTATATCGGTCGCGTGGGCCGGCAGCACGGCGCAGGCGCAGTCACTTGGTCAAGCCACCCTCATCCAGGCGCCAGCGGGCGCCGCTGCCGACCCGAACGCGCTCCTCAACGCGATCGCGTGCCCCGCCGCTGGGGAATGTGTTGCCGTCGGCCAGTACATAGACGGCAAAGGGATCAAGCAGGCGATGGTTGTTGACCAGACCGACGGCGCTTGGGGTCAAGCCGTGACGGTTAGCTCGCCGTCAGAACCCAAAACCGGGCCCTACGGCGCGTCGCTCTCCTCGGTGGCGTGCACCGCTGCTGGCAAATGCATCGCCGTTGGCGGCTATACCGACAGCTCAGGCGATCTGCGCCCGATGCAGGTCACGCAGACAAACGGCTTTTGGAACAGCTCCGCGACGGCGGTCGCGATACCCGCGGGCGCGGACAGCAATCCCGATTCGGCTCTCGTCGCCATCGCCTGTCCTGGGGCGGGGTCGGGATCGTGCGTCGCGCTTGGCTATTTCGAGGAGAGTGAATATCGCCAGATGATGATCGCCGGCGCCTCGACGGCGGGCGTTGGCACACCGGTGAAGGTGACGCCGCCGGCCAACACGGTTGCCGAAGGCGAAGCGAGTTGGCCAAAGAGCAACTATCTCGGGCCGCTGCTGGCGGGTGTGGGTTGCTCTGATCCTGGCGTGTGCGTATCGGTCGGTAACTATTCCGCCAAGCCGTTGGAAGAAATCCTGCCGATGTCAACGACAGGATCGAGCGCCTCGGCGAGCGAGATCACGACGATCAGCCAGCCCTCCGGCCAGTCCAGCGGCTTGCTCGGACAGTTGATCGCGATTGCCTGCCCCGGCACCGGCTACTGCGAGGCGGGCGGCGGCGTCGACGGCGAAGCGATGGTCGTAAGCGAAGCGCCCAACGGCAAATGGGCCCAGGAGACCGCGATCGCTCCCCCGGACTCTGGCGCCAATGCGCGCGTGCAAGGACTGGCGTGCCCGGACTTCTACTCCTGCCTGGCGGTCGGTAACTACAGCGGCGGCGCGTTCGTGACCAGCGAACAAGACGAAGGTAAATGGGGCGCGGCGGAAAACGTGCCGGCGCCGAGCGGCGGCTCCAGTAGCGCGCTGTGGGGCGTTTCCTGTCCGCCGAAGGACACAAGCGACTGCTGGGGTGCCGGCAGCTTCAGCGAAACCAGTGACTCCTACGGGCAGGCGATGGTGGTGCAGGATTCGACCTCCGACAACGGCGGCGGCTCCAAACCGGTTCCGGTCTGCCAAGACGTAGCCACGTCGACCGAAGCGGGCAAGCCGACGACGGTGGCACTGAAGTGCTCGGAAACGGGCAACGTCTCGCTGACCTATGTGATCGACACTAGTCCCTCGCATGGTGCATTGGGCGGGATCGAACAGGCCAACGGTCACGTCAGCTACACACCGGCCGTCGGCTTCAGCGGCAACGACAGCTTTACCTACCACGCGACAAGCTCCAATGGTACGGCGGCCACCAAGACGGTCACTATCGCGGTCACGCCACCGGCCTCTTCTGGCACAGGCGGCTCGGGTGGCTCGGGAGGTTCTGGCGGCGCGGGGGGTTCCGGGGGAGGAGGGACCGTAATCGTCAAAGGGATCCCGCCAATACAAGCATTGCCGTCGCATACGAAGATCGCGAAGGCAAGCATCAGCTCGGGTAAGCACAGTGCCAAGTTCAGCTTCAGCGCGCAGGTTGCCACGAGTTTCCAGTGCGCGCTCGTGCTGCCCGTCAAGAAGGGGCACAAGCAGCCAAAGCCGAAGTTCGGCGCGTGCGGGTCGTCAAAGAGCTACACGCACCTGAAGGCCGGGAAATACACATTCCTCGTGCGCGGTGTGAATTCGGCCGGAGTCGATCCTGCTCCGGCGCGCAAGACGTTTACTATCGGGTAAGCATGGGCCAGAAGAGGAGACTGTCGAGTTCGTCCGTGGGTGCCACGATTTGTCTCGCGGCCTGCTGCCTCGCCATGACCTCGGCGGCAACGGCTTCCGACACGCACCTGGCGAGCCGCTGCGCGACCTTCGACGCCAAAGGCGGTAAGTACGGCGTCTACATCGCCACGGGTCACGTCAAGTGCAGCGTCGCCGAGCAGATCCTGAAAGCGATTGCCAATGGCAAGGGCAAGTACGTGAACAACGGCTACTCATATAACTCGTACACGCTTTACGGCGGCTGGCTGTGCCCGTCGGGCAACATGGGCGAGCAGACCTGTGAGCACTCCAAGCGTCCGGTGAACAACCCCAGTCAGGACATCATCAGCCTTTCCTGCACCTTCGCTGGTGCTGGTTGCCCGAAGGCCGTCGCTGACCAGTAGTCCGGGTGCGTCACGAGGGAGTTGGATTGGCTACCGCGGCCCCTCACGCGTGCGAGCTATGGTGGAGCTGAAGCTCGCGATCCCATCCGACCAAGGAGAAAAAATGTCCCGTTATGCCACCGTGAACCTGTTGGAGATCGAGGACTCTGTCGGCGAGCGGGCTCCAGGGATCGAGGGTCGCTTCGGGCGCAAACACCTCGACTCGCGTGATCTCGGTGTGAGTCTTTTTCGCTATGCGGCGAATCTGCGTAGCCCGATGGCTCACAGCCACCGCGAGCAGGAGGAGGCCTATGTCGTCGTGGCCGGCTCCGGACGCGTGCTGCTCGACGACGAGATCTTGGAGCTGGGTCAGTGGGATGTGGTGCGCGTGGCACCGGAGGTAGTGCGCGCGTTCGAGGCCGGCCCAGATGGATTGGACATCGTCGCGATCGGCGGTCCCAAGCCTGAGGACGGCGACGGCGTGATGGGCAGCGCGAACTGGCCTGACGCGGAGTAGCCGGATCTGCGGACCTTGGGAACGTCTAGCCGGTGACGCCCTCCGCTGTGGGCTCGCCGCGCGCGCGAGAGTGGCGGTCGCACTTGCCTTCGGGTGCCACGATTGTGACTGTCGCGCCTCTGCGTCCTGCCGCTCGTACTCGCCGCTCGAGCGTTTTAGCCGGTGGCGCCCTCTGCCGCGGGGGCGCCGGCGGTCGCTTCTTCGTGGGTGAAGTCCGTTCCCGTCCGTGCGCCCAGTTGCTTGGGGACGAGAAAACCCGTCGCCAGGCAGATGAGCAAAAAGCCCGTGGCCATGAGGAACGTGTCGGTGAAGCCGGTGACCGTCGGCAGCCCGTTGGCCATGTTGGCCGCTATGAAGGTTGCCGACAGCTGCCCGCCGAGTGCGCCGCCGAGCGTGCGCATGACGGTGTTCATGCCGCTGGCCACGCCGGTCTGCTCCGGTGAGACGGCCTGCACAATCAGGTTGCCGAGTGCCGCGAAGGCGAGGCCGACCCCCACACCGAGCAGTCCAGCGGCGATCAGTAGGTCATAGGGATGGCTGTGTGCGAGCGCGAGCAACGCGAAGGACGCGGTGGTGAAGGCAGTTCCCACCAGTAGCGCGCTGCGCGAGCCGTAGCGACCCGAGATCCTTCCGGCCGACAGGCCCAGGATCGTCATCCCGATCGTCAGCGGCAGCAGATAGAGCCCTGAGACAACGACAGAGGCGCCGAAGCCGAAGCCCGTGCTCTTCGACAGCTGGGCGATCTGGGGGATCACGATGAACGACGCATACATGCCGGCGCCGAGCAGGAACGCGGCGGCGTTGGTCGTCCAAACGCCCCTGATGCGCATCATCGTCATGTCGATCAAGGGGTTATCGCTGCGCACCTCCACGGCGATCCAGGCGCCAGAGACGGCGATGCCGAGCGCGAGCAGGCCGAGCGTCTTGGGAGAGCCCCAGCCCCAGCTGGTGGTCTGGCTGATCGAGATCAAGACGATCGACATGCTGATCGTCATCAAGGTCGCGGCAAGCCAATTGACGCGTCCGGGAACCCGCACCGGCGACTCGGGGATGAAGCGCCACGTGGCCAGCGCCGCGAGCACCGTGGGGATCAAGGGGAGCCAGAATAGCCAGTGGTAGTCGAGGTGCTCGATGATGACGCCCGCCAGTACGATCCCGGCGCCACCGCCTACGCCGAGGATCGCCGACAGCAGGCCGATGCTTCCTGCCACCTTCTCGCGCGGGAACTCGTCGCGAACAATCCCGAAGGCAAGCGGGAAGATGCCCCCGGCTGCGCCTTGGATGAAGCGCCCGACGACGATCACGGCTAGCGAGCTC
This sequence comes from uncultured Solirubrobacterales bacterium, assembly GCA_963757995.1. Classification (GTDB taxonomy): domain Bacteria; phylum Actinomycetota; class Thermoleophilia; order Solirubrobacterales; family Solirubrobacteraceae; genus Palsa-744. The sequence continues at coordinate 331,768 of CAVWTS010000004.1, read as the reverse complement.
GACACCGCGGAGAGCAGAGTCCCGGCCGCGAGGATCACAAGCGTCCACAGGAGCATCTTCTCCTTGCCGTACATGTCGCCCAGCCGGCCAAGGATCGCTGTGCCGACCGAGGCGGCCAGCAGGTAGGCGGTCAAAAGCCAGGTGACCCCGGTCTCGCTCGTATGCAGCGCGTGCTGGAAGGTCGGCAGTGCGGGCAGCACGGCCGAGCTGAGCATCGCGTAGGCAAGCCCGCCGAGCGCGAGCACGGCGAGGATCAGGTTCGGGTGCGTACGCTCCCTGGTGGTCTCATCCCAGCCGGCGGCCATCTGCCTCACCTTAGCTTCGTCTGGTTGTTGGCTCGGATGAAGCTCCTGTCGGGTGTCGGTTTGCCGGCTGCGGCTCAGCCGAAGCTTTCGCGCGAAAGGCTAACTTTCCTAGGACTCAACGCGAAAGGCTAAATTTCCTAGGACTCAACGCGAAAGGCTAACTTTCCTAGGACTCAACTCCAATAGGCATTGCAGTCAGCGATCTCCCGAAAAATCGCCGATCTCCCGAAAAATCGCCGCTGCGCAATGATTGCGCGATGCCGTCGCCCGTCGAGCTAGAGGTCAGCGCTCCGTTTACCGGTGTGGTCGTGGCGATCGAGCATACTCCTGGCGCTTCGGTGCAAGCCGGGGCTGTGCTGGTCGTGCTGGAGGCGATGAAGATGGAGCACGAGGTTCTCGCTGAGAGTGACGGGGTCGTGCAACGGGTCGAGGTCGCCGCGGGGGATGCGATTGAGGCGGGGGACCTGCTTGTGGTGCTGACGGCCGATGCTGGCGTCGTCAACGAGATGACCGAAGGAGAGGCTCGTGCGGGTGTCGAGCTTGGGAGCGCACAGGAAGGGGGGGCTTCTGCGGATCCTAAATTTGAGGGTGCGCATAAGGAGGGGCCTGCTGCGGATGTTGAATTTGGCGGTGCACGTAAAGGGGGTGCTTTTATGGGCACGGGGTTTGGGGATGCACCCCCCGGGGCGCCTCGCCCCGAAACCAAGCTCGATGCCGCGCCCGGTGTGACTGAGCCGAAAGCGGCCCGAGCGGCGCGCGGCTCTGATGCGGCTGGAGCGGAGGGCAACGAGGTGCGGGCTGACCTGGCCGCGGTGCACGCGCGCCACGCCCTCGGGCTGGATGCGGCACGCCCGGAGGCTGTGGAGCGTCGCCGCGAGCGCAAGCGGCGCACGGCGCGCGAGAACCTGGCGGAACTCGTCGACGAGGGCAGCTATGTCGAGTACGGGGCGCTGCTGTTCGCCGCCCAGGAGCGGCGGCGCTCCAAGCAGGAGCTGATCGAGAGAACGCCCGCTGACGGGCTGGTCGCTGGTGTTGCGACAGTCGAGGGCAACCCCTGCGTAGCGATGTCCTACGACTACACGGTGCTCGCCGGCACCCAGGGCATGCGCGGGCATCTCAAGAAGGATCGCCTGTTCGAGATAGCCGAGCGCCGGCGCCTCCCGGTCGTGCTGTTCGCCGAGGGCGGGGGAGGACGTCCCGGCGATGTGGACTTTCCGATCGTGGCCGGTCTGGACTGTCGGGCCTTTCACCTGTTTGGCCGCCTCAGCGGCTTGGTGCCGCTCGTGGGGATCGCCTCGGGCTACTGCTTTGCAGGGAACGCTGCGCTGCTTGGTTGCTGCGACGTGGTGATCGCCACAGAGGACTCAAGCATCGGCATGGGTGGCCCCGCAATGATCGAGGGCGGTGGACTCGGCGTGTTTGAACCGGGCGAGGTCGGCCCGATCGACGTGCAGCACACAAACGGCGTGGTCGACCTGCGTGTCGCCGACGACCAGGCGGCGGTGGCCGCCGCCAAGCGCTATCTCTCGTATTTCCACGGGCCGGCGGTGCAGCGAACCGTGCATGGCCAATCTGTGTCCGATGAGTCAGCGCCTGGCCAGTCTGCGTCCGACGAGTCAGCGCCTGGCCAGTCTGCGTCCGACGAACCTGTACCCGACCAGTCTGCGCCCGGCTGGTCCGCGCCCGACCAAAGGTTGCTGCGCGAGATCGTGCCCGAGCAGCGCAAGCGTGCTTATAAGGTGCGCAAGGTGCTGGACGGCCTCTGCGACGACGGCTCAGTGCTCGAGTTGCGCGACGGCTTCGGCGCCGGCATGGTTACCGCGCTCGCGCGGATCGAAGGCAAGTCGCTCGGCATCGTCGCAAACGACCCCTCGCATCTCGGCGGCGCAATCGACGCCGACGCGGCCGACAAGGCGGCGCGCTTCCTGCAGTTGTGTGATGCCTTTGGGCTGCCGGTGCTTTTCCTGTGTGATACGCCCGGTTTTATGGTCGGCCCTGCCGCTGAGCAGACGGCCACTGTGCGTCATTTCGCGCGCCTGTTCACGACCGGCGCCAACCTGGAGATCCCGTTCGGCACGATCGTGCTACGCAAGGGCTACGGGCTCGGCGCGCAGGCGATGGCGGGCGGTTCGTTCAAGGCGCCGCTGTTCACCGTCGGCTGGCCGACGTCTGAGTTCGGGGGCATGGGGCTGGAGGGGGCGGTGCGCCTCGGTATGCGTCGCGAGCTCGACGCGATCGAAGATTCCGAGGAGCGCGAGCGCGTCTTTCAGGCGACTGTCGCCGCGGCCTACGAGCACGGCGAGGGGCTCAACATGGCCGCCTACGGCGAGATCGACGACGTGATCGATCCGGCCGACTCGCGCCGCTGGATCGCGACGCTGTTCGACCCGCCGCCGGCTGATTGGCGTAAGCGTGCCGGCAAGCGGCGTCCCAATATCGACGCCTGGTAGTCATGCCCGGTCGGGCCCGACGGCCCTCTATCCGGCCTGCGCCGGAGGCCCTCTACCCGATCTGCGGCGCGGCGGGCCCCGGTCCGGTCGGCGGCTCTGGTGTGCGTGTGGGCCAGGCGCCTGACCCAGGCCCTGGCGCGGCCGGCGAGCCCTCAGGCGCCGCCGGCGCCTGCACCCGCGCACGGAACACATGAAACGACCAGCCCTGGTAGAGCAGCACCACCGGGAAGAAGATCACCGCGACCACCGTCATCACAACGAGCGCGTAGTGGCCGGAGGCCGAATTGTTGACGGTCAGGTTGTAGGCGGTGCTGGTGCTCGAGACCATCACGTTGGGGTACAGGTCGATGAAGATCGAGCCGACGGTCGCGGCCATCGCGACTGCTGAGGAGGCGAAGGAGAGGCCGTCGTGGTCTGTCATCGCAAGCCGTGCGGCGAAGCCCGCCGCGATCACTGCCAGGATCTCGACCGGCTGGGGCACGTCGGGGCCGCCCGCGACGCTGCGCGTCCAGATCACCCAGCCGATCACCAATGCAATGGTGGCCCAACCCAGCGGCCGGGCGAGCGCGCGGGCGCGCTCGCGTACCTCATCCGTGGTCCTGAGCTTGAGGAATGTCGCTCCGTGCAACAGGCACAACGCGACCAGCGTCACGCCCGTCCACAGGCCATAAGGGGTTAGCAGGTCGAAGAAGTTGCCCGTGTACTCGTGGCCTGAGTCGATCGGCAAGCCATTCAGCAGGTCACCGAGTCCCACGCCGAGCAGCAAAGGGATCAGCAGGCAGCCGAGCGTCATCGCCCAGCGCCATGTCGTGCGCCAGCGCGGGCTCTCGCTCTTGTCCTTGAACTCGAACGACACGCCGCGCGCCATCAGCGCGAGCAACACGAGCAGCAAAGCCAGATAGAGGGCTGAGAACATCGTCGCGTACCAGCCGGGGAATGCCGCGAACGTGCCGGCGCCGGCGACGATCAGCCATACCTCGTTGCCGTCCCACCACGGGCCGATCGTGCTCAAGGCGCGTTTGCGCTGCTCATCCGTGCGCCCCACGATCGTGTGCAACATGCCGACGCCGAAGTCAAAGCCCTCGAGCACGAAAAAGCCGACCCAGAAGATCGCGAGGATGACGAACCAGATCGTGTGCAGTTGCATCAGTAGCTCATGGCCAGGGTCGGGGCTTGTGTAGGGGAGTCATCAGTAGCTCATGGCCGGGGTAGGGGCCTGTGCGCCCGAGCCTGTTCCCTCGGGGCCCTCGTCGGGGTCGAGGCCCTTGCGCGAGTAGCGCAGCATCAGGATCAGGTCGGCTGCGCCGAGCGCGATGTAGACCAAGACGAACGCGATCAGGCTGATCCAGATGTCGAGCGAGCTGACCGATGGGGAATTGGCGTTGACCGTCTTCATCAATCCCTGCACGATCCAGGGTTGGCGACCGCTCTCGGTCAACAGCCAGCCTGCGGTGTTCATTACAAATGGTGTGACCACCGCGAACAAGCCCGCGCGCAGGAACCACTTGGAACGATCGAGCCTGCCCTTGTGGATCAGCCACGCTCCCCACAGCGCCAGCAGCGCGATCAACGAGCCGAGGTAGGCCATCACGCGCATCGACCAGTACTGGATGAACACGTCAGGGATGTAATTGCCTGGTCCGTACTTCTTGACGTCTTCCTTCTGCAGTTGGTTGAGCCCCACGACCGCGCCATCCCAGGTTCCGGTTGCGAGGATCGAGAGCAGGTGTGGGATCGAGATGACCTGGGTCGGGGTCTGGTCGTTGTTTCCGCCGCCGATCTGAAAGGCCGAGAACGAGCATGGCTGGCAGTTGTTCCACTGCGCCTCGGCTGCCGCGATCTTGGCCGGTTGATAGGTGTTCTCGATCTCGCCGAGCTTGTTGCCTACGAACATTTGCAAGAGGATCGCCGGCAGCAGCACCAGCACCGACAATCGCGCGGTGTGGTGGAAGGCCTCGACTTCGCGGCCCTTGCGCAGGTACCAGGATGAGATGGCGAGCATCACGAGCGAGCCTGTCACTAGCGAGGCCAGGATGACGTGCACGTAGCCCCATAGGAATGTGGGATTGGTGAATAGCGCCCATACGTTGTTCAGCACCGGCTGGCCCTGACTGTTCAAGACGTAGCCCACCGGATGTTGCATCCATGAGTTGGCGACCAATATGAACATCGCCGAGAGCATCGAGCCGGCCACCACCATCCAGATGCACGCCAGGTGAACGCGCTTGGGTAGTCGATCCCAACCGAAGATCCACAAGCCCAGGAACGTGGACTCCAGGAAGAACGCCGCCAAACCCTCCATCGCCAGCGGGCCGCCGAACACGTCGCCGACGAAGCGGGAGTAGCTCGACCAGTTCATCCCGAACTCGAACTCCTGCACCAGGCCGGTGACCACGCCGATGGCGACGTTGATCAAGAGCAGGGTGCCGAAGAAGCGCGTTATGCGCTTGTACTCGGGGCGCTCGTTGCGGTGCCACGCGGTTTGCAGAAGCGCCACCAGAAACGCCAAGCCAATCGTGACCGGCACGAACAGGAAGTGGTAGATGCTCGTCGTGGCAAACTGCCAGCGCGCCAGGTCGTTGGTCATCCTCCATCACCATTACCCATGGTGCGGCGGAACCATGCTGAGTGGCCGCGTGCTGTCAACTGTGCGTGCGTGCCACGTTCGGCGATCTTGCCCTGCTCGATTGTCAGTATCTCGTCAACCTGCTCCAGGCCGACTAGGCGATGTGTGATCAGTAGCGTCGTTCTTGCACGCGTCACGTCGAGCAGGTCTGTCACGAGCGCATCGGCTGTGGCCGTGTCGAGGTGCTCGCCCGGCTCGTCGAGGATCAGGATCGGGAAATCGGCAAGCAGGGCGCGAGCAAGCGCTAGGCGTTGGCGCTGGCCGCCGGACATGCGCTCGCCGCGCTCGCCGACCTCTGTCGCCAGTCCGAGGGGCAGCGAATTCATCCAGTCGAGCAGCCGTGCCTGCGCCAGCACATCGCGCAACTCTTCCTCGCTCGCGTCGCGCTTGGCTAGGCGCAGGTTCTCCTCCAGCGTGCTGTCGAATATGTGCACGTCCTGACTGACAAGTCCCACTACGCGCCGGACGTCGTCGCCGGCGAGTGCGTCGATCTCCACCCCGTCCAGCGTCACCGAGCCTCGATAGGGGAGGAACCGCAACAGCACGGCTGCCAGCGTCGACTTGCCCGCGCCGCTTGGACCGACGAGCGCGACGCGCCTGCCCGGGCTCAAGTCGAGCTCGATCTGCTCGAGCGCCGGGCGGCTTGCCCCCGGATACGAGCAGCTGAGGTTACGTGCCTTCAATGTGTGGGATTGAAGTTCGTGCGTATCGACCGCAGGTGGCGGGTTGGTGTAGCTGCGCCTGTTGCCTGACTGGCCGTTTAGGGATTGCCTGTCCGCTGTTGCTGGCGTCGGTCGACTCACCGGCTCCTGTGTAGGCGATCGCATTGGGAGTGCCTGTGGGTGTTCCGGTTCCCGTACTGGCGGCGGCGTTTCGTGCAGCTCCCGCACGCGGGCCGCGGCCCGGCGCACGCGCTGCAGGGTTTGCGTCGCCGCCGGAAGGCCGCTCACTAGCTCGAATGCCACGAGCGGGATCAGGGCTATACCGGCCAGCAGCACTCCGTCCATGTGGCCCGCGCGTACGGCGCTGACGCCGACGAGCAGCGCGCCCCACATGGCAAAGCCCGAGCACAGTGTCGTCAGGCCCTGGCCGATGCCTGCGGTGCGCGCGCTGGCCCTGGCGATGCGCGTCAACTCGGCATCGGCTACCAGTGTGCGTTGTAGCTGCTCTTGCGCGGCGCCGTAGGCGACAAGCTCCGGTGCGCCCTCGATCAGGTCGACGACCGAGGCGCTCAGCTCGCCGCGCGCCTGGGCTTGCAATGCCTCGCCGTGCGCGGCGAGCGTGCCGGTGAGCCACGGCACGAACACGCCCGCGAGCAGCAGCGCGGCCAGCAGGATCAAGGCGGCGGCGGGCAGCATCCACCACACCAGCGCCACCGTGCCCGCGCCGACGAGCAGCGCAATCGCAAACGGTGGCACGACTCGCAACAGCAAGTCCTGCAGCGAATCGACGTCTTGCACGAGCCTCGAGAGCAGCTCACCGGAGCGGAATGCGGGCAGGCCGAGCGGCGCCAGACGCTCCAGGCCTTCGTAGACATCGACCCTTAGGCTCGACAGCACACGGAAAGCGGCGTCGTGGCCGACGAGGCGCTCGAAGTAGCGGCATAGCCCGCGCGACAGGGCGAAGAACTGAACTCCGACGATCGCCACCGCAACAGCCGACTCCGGTGGTTGCTGAGAGGAGCGTGAGATCAGCCAGGCCGAGGTCGCGATAAGTCCGATCGCGGCCGCCACCGAGCCGGCGCCGAGCAGCGTCGCGAACGCCAGGCGCCCCGCGGCGGGGCGAGCGATCGCAAATGTCTGGCGCAGCGGCGCCTCAGGTGGGTGCTTGGCGGCGGGCGGCGCGGGAGCGGCCGCGGCTGGGGGGATCAGGGACGCTTGAGCACTCATGCGGGCACTCCGGTTGTCTCTTCCGCGCCGGCCGGCTCCCAGTCTGCGCGCTCGCCCGCGGCCTGGGCGCTCATGCCCGCCGCGTCGATCGCGCCAAGGGCCCACGGTCGGTCGGTCACGGCCGGGATCATGCGGGCACATCTGCCGTGTCGAGTGCGCCAAGTCGGTCGGCGGCTGTTGGGTTCGACGGCGCCCTGCCAAGATCGATGACGCAGTCGGCCATTTCCAGCAGGGCGGGCCGGTGTGCGACGAGGATCACGGTGCGGCCGCGCGAGAGGCGCGCCACGGTGTCGAGCACTACTTGCTCGGTCTGTCCGTCGAGGTTGGCCGTCGGCTCGTCGAGCAGCAGCAATGGCGCGTCGCGCAGGAACGCGCGGGCCAGAGCGACGCGCTGGCGCTCGCCTGCCGACAGCCCGGCGCCGCGCTCGCCGAGCATTGTGTCCAGGCCATCAGGCAAGCCGGCCACGACGTCGGTCAGGTTGGCGGCGGCTACTGCGGCTGCCAGTTCGTCGTCGGAGGCGTCGCGACGGCCGAGCCGCACGTTCTCGGCGATCGAGCACGCGAACAGGTGTGGCCGCTGCGGCACCCAGGCAAGCTGTGCACGCCAAGCGTTTGCGTCGAGCTCAGCGAGGTCGACATTGCCGATGCGCACCGCTCCCTGCTCGGGTGTGACGAAGCCAAGCAGGACTCCCAGCAGTGTCGACTTGCCGCAGCCGCTGGGGCCGGCGAGCGCCACGACCTTACCCGCCTCGACGCGCAGCGAGAGATTATCGAGGGCCGGCCGCGGGCGGCCGGGATAGGAGACTGTCAGTGCTTCGATCGTTATGTCCGTGGTCGCCATGTCGGTTATGTACCGGCGGGGGCTGGAGCGGCTGGAGGGTGTGTCAAAAACCCCCTCCCCTAATTTCCTAGTATTTATGTGCACCCCGTTATTGGAGAACTCAGCGAGGGCGGGCTTGGTAGGGGCGCGCTCAACGTTGGCCGTGTCGGCATGGATGGGTTCGGCGGGGGGCGCCCCGACCTGGCTTGTCTCGGCACGCACGGGCTCAGCGGGGACCGGCCCGACCTGGCTTGTCTCGGCGGGGTTGGGGCTCGATGCGCGCGGTTGGGCGTCGGCGAGCACCGCGAACACTCGCTCAGCAGCCGCCATCCCCTCAGCGCTCGCGTGGTAGTTGGCGCCCAGTTGGCGCAACGGCATATAGGCCTCGGGAGCGAGCACCAAGGCGAGGAGCCCGGCGCGCAAGGACATATCGCCGCCCATCAAGCGCAACCCGATCGCCACTGCCACAAGCGCGACCGAGATCGTGGCGACAAGCTCGAGGATCAGCGAGGACAAAAACGTCACACGGAGGTTCGAGAGCGCGGCCTCGCGGTAGCGCTCGGAGATGGAGCGAATGCCGGCGGCCTGGGCCTTGGCGCGGCCGAACACCTTCAGCGTCGGCAGGCCGGCGACAACGTCCAGGAAATGCCCGGCAAGCTGCTGCAGGGTACGCACTTGACGATCCATCTTCTCGCGCGTCGCCGCGCCGACAAGCGCCATGAACAGAGGGATTAGGGGAAGAGTGAAGGCGACGATCGCGGCAGAGATCCAGTCCTGTGAGACGACGGTCACGAGCACGACAAGCGGTACGATCGCGGCCAGCAGAAGCTGGGGCAGGTACAGAGAGAAGTAGCCGTCGAGCGCGTCCAGTCCGCGTGTGGCAAGCACCGTCAGCTCGCCGGTGCTCTGCGTGCGCGAGCTGTTCAGGCCGAGCGCGGAGACGCGCTCCAGCAGTGCGCATCGCAATTGCGACTTTGCCTGAGCCGAGCTGCGTCCAGCGGCCAGCTCAGCCGCCCATGCGACCAGCGCCCGCGCAAGCACTACGCACAGCAGCAGGATCATCAGCGATCGCACCTGCGCGAGATCCTTGCCGTGCGAGAACGCACCGACGACGACGTTCACAAGCAACCAAGCCTGCGCCACGATCAGCAGCGCGCGCAGGCTGCCCAAGGCGACCGAAAGGAAAAGGAAGGTGCGTGTAGCGCGCGCGTACTGCAGCAATCGAGGATCGAGCGCTCTCACGGACTTCGAGTGATCCCGCCGTCATCCGCTCCAACGTGAGCTCGCTCGATGCCGGCCAGCGAGCCCTCCATCACCTGATTCTGGGGATTGCCCAGGCGCGCGCTGATCCAGTCGATCAACACCTTCAGGCGCCCACCGCGGACGCCGCCGAGGTAATACATGTGCACGGTCAGGTAGGTGAAGAAAGCAAGTCGCCCAGAGATTTCGTGGCCGCGGATTTCACACACGGCCTTGCCGCGCCCGACGACAGCCAGCGCACCCTTGTCCAGGTAGTGAAAGGGGGTAGAGGCACCGGGCGCCCCTTTGTGAATCGCCTTCGCCACGTGGCGGGCCTGCTGGATCGCGACTGTCGCCAGTCCAGGAAACGGCTTGCCGCCTGGGCCCTCGAGGACGGAGGTGTCGCCGATCGTCGAGATCTCAGGATGACCGGGAACTGTCAGGTCGGATTCGACCTGCACGCGCCCAGCACGATCGGTGGAGGCCCCGGTCGCCTCGGCCAGCACGCGGGAGAAGCCGACGGCCTGCACACCGGCGGCCCAGATCACGGTCCGCGCGTCGATCCGCTCGTCCACACCGGCGACCGAGGCGGTCACACCACGCTCATCGATCGCGGTGACGCGCGCACCCTCGCGCACCGTGACCCCAAGTGAGGAAAGCTCCTTCGCGACCTTGCCAGACAGCCGCTCGCTGAAGGCAGCAGTCACGCGTTCGCCAGCGTCGAGCAGGATCACCTCGGCGTTGCGGGGGTCGATGTGCCGGAAGCCGCGCTTCATCCCGTGCTGGGCGATGATCCGCAGCTCGCCCGCAAGCTCGACGCCGGTCGGGCCGCCGCCGATCACCACAAATCTCATCCACTCGCGCTGCTCGACGGGATCGCTCGCGCGCTCCGCCTCCTCGAACGCGCCGTAGAGCCGATTGCGCAGGTCGAGCGCGTCGGCAAGCGTCTTCAACTCGCAGGACACCTCACGCCACTCGTTTTTGCCGAAGTAGGAGGTCTCGGCTCCGCAGGCGACGATCAGGCTGTCGTAGTCGAGCCGCTCACCACGGTCGAGGATGAGCTGGCGGCGCTCCGCGTCAAGGCCGGTCGCCTCGCCCATCAGAACGGTGATGTTCGAGTTGCGTCTAAGGGCGGTGCGGATCGGTGTGGCGCACTCGCCGGCAGCCAGCCCGCCGCCGGCCACCTGGTAGAGCAGCGGTTGGAACAGGTGATGGTGGGTGCGATCCACGAGCGTGACGTCCACGTCGGCATGCCGCAGCTCGTGCGCAGCGGCAAGCCCGCCGAAGCCGCCGCCGACGATGACGATGTGGCGGCGGTGTTTGCTCGTTGGGCTACGCCCCGCGTGCGCGCGGGGGGCATCGTCGCTTTGGGTTTGTTCAGCTGCCATTGGCGCCGAGGCGCTGCAACAGGTGATCGCCGACGCGCAAAGCGTTTGCCATCGCGGTGAGCGCCGGGTTCACGGCGGAGATGCTGGGAAAGAAACTGGTGTCGACCACGTACAGGTTGTCCAGCTCGTGCGCCTTGCAGTTAGTGTCAAGCGCCGATGAGGCAGGGTCCGAGCCGAAGCGGCAAGTCCCGGCCTGGTGGGCGACGCCGGCGACGGGAATCTTGTTCTCAAGGTAGGCCCAGCGCGGAATCAGGTGATGCTCGTGCATGCCAAGGTGCCCAAGCAGCGAGCGCAGCTGCTCGAACAGACGGTCACGGGCGGTGTCGTTACTGGCTTTGTAGGCCAATGTCAGGTTCCCGTCGCGGTCGACCGTCACCCGGTTCTCCGCCCGCGGTATGTCCTCGGTCGACAGCCAGAAGTCAACGGCATGCTCCGCCACGTCCGCCAGCGAGAAGGTAGGCGCGAGCCTGGTCATCAGCGGCTTCTCGCCGCGGTACATGGCCGCCACGGACTTGCCAACCATCTGGATGTTGCCCATCGGGTACTCCCAAGCGTCACTGGCGAAGTAGTAGTCGTTGACGCCAAGCGTCTTCTGGAAAACGGTCGGGTTGGGCTCCTTGGAGATCGCCAGCACCGCTTGGCTGTTGTGGAACATGTAGTTGCGCCCTACCTGATCGGAGCCGTTAGCGAGGCCGCGAGGATGCTTATCGGTAGCTGAGCTGAGCAGTAGCTTGGCTGTGTTGGCCGCCCCGCAAGAGACAACGACGATGTCGGCCGCGTACGTCTCGCGCTCGTTCGCGCGCTCCACCACGACTTCTGTGACGGCGGTACCGGCGGGGTTGGTCTTCAGCGCCACGACCTTGGCCCTCGTCAACAACGTGACGTTGTCGTGCTCGAGCGCCGGTCGCACACCAAGCACCTCGGCGTCCGACTTGGCGTGCACAAGGCAGGGAAAGCCGTCGCAGGTGGAGCAGCGCACACAGTTGCTGTAGGGCATGTTGCCCTCGTTGAGCATCACGCCGCAGGGCGCATGGAAGGGGTGCAACCCAGCCGCCGCAAACGCCTCTGAGAGCTGGGCGATGCGCGGCTCGTGAGAGACCGCGGGATGGTCATAGGGAGCGGAGGCGAACGGTTCGGTGGGATCCTCGCCACGCGCACCGTGCACCTGGTAGAGCTGCTCGGCCTTCGTGTAATAGGGCTCCATCGCCTCGTAGGAGATCGGCCAGGCGGGAGAGATGCCGCCGTGGTGCTTCAGCTCGCCGAAGTCCTCAGCGCGCATGCGGTAGAGCGCGGCGCCATACATCTTGGTGGCACCGCCCACGCAGTAGTGCACCTGCGGCTGGAAGGCCTTGCCCTCGGCGTCGTACCAGGTGTCGGGCGAGACGTAACGATTGTCCACGAACACATCCGCGGCCGACCAGTTCTGCGGCTCGCGCGGCAGCCAGTCGCCGCGCTCGAGCAGCAGGATGCGCTTGCCCGAGGGGGCGAGGTGGCGGGCGAGGGTGCCCCCGCCCGCGCCGCTGCCGATGATGATCACGTCGTAGTGGTCCATAACACCCCCCTTGTTGCGGGCACGGCTTTTTGGCTGCGGTCGATATCCTGGGTGTCCCTTATCTGAGCGGGATCGATGCCGTGAACGTGGACAATGTTGTGGCCGTCGATCACGAAATCTCCGCCAGGCGCTCGACCAGAATGATGCGCGCCGCCGCCTCGATCAGCGCGAGGTGGGAAAAGGCCTGGGGAAAGTTCCCGAGGTGGCGGCCCGTGTCCGTGTCGAACTCCTCGGCGTACAGCCCGAGCGGCGAGGCGACTCTCAACAGCTTTTCCATCAGATCGCAAGCGCGTTGCTGCTCGCCGACGACCGCGAGCCCCGACACCAACCAGAAGGAGCAGATCAGGAAGCTCCCCTCCTTGCCCGACATGCCATCGTCGGTCTCATCAGTGCGGTAGCGCAGCACGAAGCCGTTCTCGGTCAGGTCTTCGGCGATCGCAAGGACGCTCGCACGCAGGCGCTCGTCGTCGCCGGGCAGGAAGCCGAAGATCGCCGCCAGCAGGTTGGAGGCGTCCAGGGCGTCGGTCTCATAGTGCTGGCGCATCACCCCGTCCTTGGTGAGCCCGTTGGCGAGGATGTCCGCCCGGATCTCCTCGGCGGTCTCGTGCCATGTGGCCTGCCGCTTGCTGTCGCCGCGCATCGCGGCGAGCTTGGCCGCGCGGTCCATCGCCACCCAGCACATCAGCTTCGAGGACACATAGTGCTGGGGCTTGCCGCGTGCCTCCCAGATGCCCTGGTCGGGTTCGCGCCAGACCTTGGTCGCGCACTCGGCCTGCGCCTGCACGATCGGCCACAGCCTGCGCGGCAGCCGTTCCGAGCGGCGCGTGTGCAAGAGGATCGAGTCGAGCGCCGCGCCGTACACGTCGTTCTGGCGCTGGTCGAAGGCGCCGTTACCGATCCGCACGGGGGCCGCGCCGGCGTAGCCGGATAGGTCGTCGCGGGTCGTCTCGGTCAGGTCGCGCCGCCCGTCGATCCCGTACATGATCTGCAGCGCCCCGTCCCCGTTGCACTCCAGGTCGGCCACGAACTGCATGAACTCCTCCGCCTCCCAGTCGAGGTTGAGGTAGTGCAGCGCCTGCAGCGTGAAGGTGGAGTCGCGCAGCCAGGTGTAGCGGTAGTCCCAGTTGCGCTCGCCCCCAGGCGTCTCAGGCAGTGAGGTCGTCAGCGCCGCGACAGTCGCGCCTGTCGGCATGTACGTGAGTCCCTTGATCGTGAGCGCCGAGCGCTGGATCGGATCGCGCCATCGGTGGTCGGGCATGCGCGCGCGACTCAGCCAGCCGCGCCAGAAGCTGGCGGTCGAGGCCAACCGTGCGTTGGCGTCGTCGATGTCCTCGGGCACCGCCAGCTCCTCGGCCCATGACAGCGAGCAATAGATCTGCTGGCCCTGTTTGAGCACGTGGCGGGCCCTCACCCAATCGCCCTCGACCCCTACCGCCATGTCCGTCTGCAGTCTGAGCGTCTGCTCCGCGCCACTCGCGTCGGCCCGGTGACCGTCGTCGCTGACGGCCCACTTTGCCGTTTCGCGCCCGTAGTCGAAGACGGGTTCACACGTCAATTCCATCTCGACCTCGCCGTCCAGGCACATCGCGAGTCGCACGAGCACGTGGTCGGCGTCCTGGTCTGCTGGGGGACGGGTGTGCGGTGTGACGAGATCTACGCCGCGACGCGGTCCGAGGATCAGCGCCTCGCGCACGATCGCCCAGCCGGACGTGGTCTTCCAGGTTGTGAGCAGGATGTTGGTCCCGGGCTCATAGCTGCGCGCCGTCGGCACGTTGATCCCGAACGGCCCGAAGCGAAACCCACCGGCCTGGCGGTCGAGCAGCGAACCGAACACGCTGGGTGCATCGAAGCGCGGCACGCACAGCCAGTCGATCGTCCCATCGGGGGCGACCAGCGCGCCGGTATGGCAGTCGGATAGGAACGCATAGTCGGCAATTGGCGGGAACGGCGAGGGCATCGCCGCGCTCTGGGGAGCGGCCTGGGGCGCCTGCGGGGTAGCCGTTTTCGCCTCGCCCTTGGCCGGGCTCACGATGCCACCCAGGGACCGTGCCAGCCGCCGTAACGGGCAACTAGCTGGTCGGCCTCGGGCGGACCCCAGGTTCCCTGTGCGTATGGTTGCACGGGTGGGGGCTCTTTGAGCAGCGGTTCGAAGATGCGCCAGGTTTGCTCGACGCTGTCCTGCCGAGTGAAGCGCACACTGTCGCCGCGCATCGCATCGAGCAGCAGCACCTCGTATGGGGTTGGTGCCTCGCCGCCCTCCTGCGCAAACTCCATGTCGAGCTCGATCGCCTGCGGCCCGCCTTCGTCGGCGCGATGGGCGTCGAGGATCATCTGCACGCCGGTTGTGGGGTCGAGCTTGACCACGAGCTGGTTGGGCTCTGGCCGGCGGCGCCCATGCTCCATGAAGCCAAGGCGCGGGGGATTGCGGAAGACGATCCGCAGCTCGGTCTGGGTGATCGGCAGATCCTTGCCGGTGCGGATGAACCACGGCACGCCGGACCAGCGCCAGTTGTCGATGTCAAGGCGCAGAGCGGCGTAGGTCTCGGTGGTCGATTCTTTGGCGACGCCGTCGATGCTCAGGTAGCCGTCGTATTGGCCGCGCACGTAGTGCTTGGGATCGGCCGCGGCGGTGGAGCGGAACACGGCGAACTTGGCGTCCTTCAGCGTTTCCGCGTCATCGCCAGCGGGTGCCTCCATCGCGGCGACAGCCACCAGTTGCATCAGATGGTTGACGACCACATCGCGCACCGCGCCGACAGGATCGTAGAAATGCCCGCGGTCCTCGACCCCGAAGCTCTCGGCCATCGTGATCTGCACGCAGGCGATGTGGTTTCGGTTCCACACCGGCTCGAGCATCGTGTTGGCAAAGCGCAGGTAGAGAAACTCGTCGATCCCCATCTTGCCGAGGAAGTGGTCGATCCGGTAAAGCTGGGGCTCCTCGATGTACTGGTGGATTTCGGCGGCGAGCGCCCGCGCGGACTGCAGGTCGTGGCCAAAGGGCTTCTCTACAACCACACGCGCGTTCTTAGTGACACCGCTGATGGCGAGGCCTTTGATCACGGTTCCGAACAGGAACGGCGGGATCTCCAGGTAGAAGACGGGAGCCTTAGCGTCGCCAAGTGCGTCGGCCACACGCGCATAGGTGCCTTCGTCGGCAAAGTCACCCGACACGTAGCTCAGTCGATCGGCGAAGCGCTTGAACACTCGCTCGTCGATCTTCTCTCCGCATTCTTCAATCGAGGTATGCGCCCGTTTGCGTAGATCCTCGATGCTCCAATCGTCAGCGGCGACACCAATGATCGGGCAGTCGAGCAGTCCGCGCAGCTCGAGCCGGTAGAGCGAGTGGTAGGTCATCACCTTGGCGAGGTCGCCACTGATACCGAACACGACGAGGACGTCGGCCGTCTGGGTGTAGTCGTTTGTGGCCGGTGTGCTCGCAGGCCGGGACTGTGCAGCTGTGCTCATGGGCGCCTTTCGTACGGTGGGATACCAATCGACTCACGAGTCTCCTCGACATGCTCGCATTACACTCGCCGACATTGTGAAGCTGTGGATACCCGATCGGACCGATAGTCACTCGGTCGGTGAGTTGCCCGAGGGTGTAGAGCTGCATCTGATCCCCAAGGAGGGACTTTCAGAGGAGCTGCTCGAGGCCGAGTTCCTGGTGCCCGGGTCTGACGAACTTTGCGTGATTGAGGCGCTTGGACGCATGCCAGGCTTGCGCGTGATCCAGACGCTCTCGGCCGGAATCGACTGGTTGCTGCCGTCGGTGCCGGCCGGCGTGACGTTGTGCGATGCGCGCGGAACGCGCGATGGGCCCGTGGCCGAATGGGTGCTTGGCGCGATCCTGGCATCGCTGAAGCACTTCGGCGACGCACGCGATTCACAGCGGGCACACGACTGGCGCTGGCGCGAGCCAGATGAACTGGCGGGCAAGACGGTGATGATCTTGGGTTATGGGTCGATCGGACTGACGGTCGAGCGGCTCCTGGTGGCAGCCGAAGCCGAGGTGATTCGCGTTGCGCGCCGTGCCCGCCCGGGCGTGCACGCTGTCGATGAGTTGGCGTCGCTGCTCGGCTTGGTCGATATCGTGATCGTATTGCTGCCGTTGACGGCGGTGACAGAGGGACTGCTTGATCGGGAGATGCTTGGCTGCATGCGTGAGGGTGCCCTGCTGGTCAACGCGGCACGTGGGTCGATCGTCGACACCGCGGCGCTGCTTGAGCTGCTGCAGGGGGGACGTATCCGCGCAGCACTCGACGTGACTGAGCCAGAGCCATTGCCGCCCGACCACCAATTGTGGGATGCGCCGGGGCTGTTGATTACGCCGCACTTCGCCGGCGACACGCGTGGTGCGGAACGTCGCGCATTCGCGCTCGTTGGCGAGCAGGTGCGCCGCTACGTGCGCGGCGAGCCGCTTGTGAATGTGGTCGAAGGCGACTACTGATCCAGATCGTGTGCGGTCAGCTGGCGCTCGTAGGGGCCGCGGCCGGTGAGGCAAAAGGCGCCGCAGCGGGCCGCTAGCGCGAGCGCGTCGGGGATCGCGAGGCCTGTGCCGAGACCGTAAGTGAGTCCGGCGGCGAACGAGTCCCCGCAACCGTATGAGTCTCGTGGCTCGCCGGGAAGATCGGCAGCGGGCCACGTACCGGACTCGCCGTCGCGCTCGCGGTAGGAGCCGCCGTGGCCCCCATCGGTGAAGACGACGAGCTTGGCGTCTTGTTCGGCGCGGGCGGCCTCTTGGCGCTCCTCTGTGTCCTCGGCGCTCAGCACGAGCGCGTCCAACTCGACGCCGTGCCCGAGCGCATGTAGTGCGCGCGGGCTGCTCACGAGCACGCTGGCGCTGCGTGCGGCTTGCATCGCTGCCGCATCCCCGGCGGTGAAGTACACGGCGTCCATCTGTGCCAACTCGCTCCAGGGAATATCGCGATCGTCGAGGACCGGCTCCAGCCGCTCTCCAAACGTGGTGATCGTGCGCTCGCGGGCATGGTCGACGAGGGTCATCGCGGTGCGCGTTGGCTCCTTGCGAGGCGCAGCCCATACCTCGACGCCCAACTCACCCAAGCGCTCCACCGAGCGGCGCCCGTGCTCGTCCTCGCCAAGCGCTGTGACGAGCACGGCCCCACCGGCCAAGCGGGCTAGCTGTACCGCCGCGACGCCGCCGCCGCCCGCCGGCTCCTCGAAAGGATCCTCCGCGTGCACGATCTCGCCCGCCGCGGGGATGTGATCGACACGCGCAAACGTGACCCACTCGACGTGGCCTACGACGGCGACTTTGGGATTGGCTTGCACGGCGGCAGTGTCACATACTCGCGTACGCTCACATCGAGGGTCGCTAGGCTGGCCTCTGCAACGGGGGCGCTAGGCTCGCCTCTGAATGACGGCTCAGATCGCTCTCCTGCGCGGCATCAACGTCGGCGCGCACAACCGTATTCCGATGGCGGATCTGCGTGAACTGCTCGCCGAGCTTGGCTATCCAGACGCGCGGACTCTCGTACAGAGCGGCAACATCGTGCTCAGTGCCGAGCTGGCGCCGGAGGAGCTCGCGGCTGAGCTCGAACGAGCGATCGCAGGCAAGTTTGGGGTACAGACACCGGTTGTCGTGCGTACACGCGAGGAGCTGGTCGCGGTAGTCGAGCTGGATCCGCTTGGCGACGTCGCGCAAGAGCACAAGCTCTACCAGGTGAGCTTCCTCTCGGCCGAGCCCGATCTCGAGGCGGTGGCGAGGATCATGCAGGAGGATTTCGAGCCGGAGTGTTTCGTGCAGGTCGGCCGCGAGATCTATGCATGGCATCCGAACGGCATCCACAACTCACGGCTCGCGCGGATGCTGTCCGACAAGCGCTTGGGCGTCGTTGCGACGGCGAGGAACTGGAAGACGACGACGAAGCTACTGGAGATGGCCGACGAACTGGCGGGGTGAGCGCTGGCTAGCCGGCGCACGGCGATACCCGAGCTCGCTCCGACCCCAAGTGTTTGGGCCTTGTCGGTGGACGGGGCTCAGTCCTTGCGCCCGCGTGCGCTGCGAATCTCGGCCAGTCGTGCGGCAAGCTCGGCCTCGGCATCGTCGGGTCTGTAGAAGCGCTCACCGATTGCTTCGTCGGGAGCGAGCTCTTGGTCTGAGATGTGGCCGGGGTGCGAGTGCGGATAGTCATAGCCTTGCCCACGCCCGCCCGAGCGCAACTGGACCGGGGGCGGGGCGGCGCCATGCTCGCGCACGAAATCGCGCGCGGCGCCGATCGCTCGCTTGGCTGCGTCGGACTTTGGCGCGAGCGACAGGTAGATCGCGGCCTGGGCGAGCGCGAACTGGCACTCGGGCAGGCCCGCGTGCTCGACGGCTGCCGCGGCGCCGGTGGCCATGGTCAGCGCCCTCAGATCGGCGTTGCCGATGTCCTCGCTGGCGAGAATCACCATCCGGCGCGCGATAAAACGGGGATCCTCGCCGCCCTCGAGCATCACCGCCAGGTAGTAGAGCGAAGCGTCGGGGTCAGAGCCGCGTGTCGCCTTGATCCAGGCGGAAATCGTGTCGTAATGACTGTCGGCGGCCTTGTCGTAGTGCACGATCCGCCGCTGTAGAGCATCTTCGGCGTGCTCGACCGTGACCTTGTCGATAGCGGTCTCGCAGGCGAGCTCTAGTGCGCTCAGCGCCGTGCGCGCGTCGCCGCCCGCGCGCGCCGCCAACATCTCAATGGCTTGCTCATCGACCTGCGCGTCACCGCACTCACCGTGCTCGAGCGCCCTGTGCAGCAGCGTGAGCACGTTCTCTTCGGTGAGCTCCGCCAGCTCGTAGAGGCGCGTACGTGAGAGCAGCGCGCGGTTGACCTCGAAAGAGGGATTCTCGGTCGTCGCTCCGATCAGGGTCACGAGCCCTTCCTCGACGGCGGGCAAGAGCGCGTCCTGCTGGCCCTTGTTGAAACGGTGAATCTCGTCGAGAAAGAAAATCGTCTCGCGTTCGCCAAGCCTGCGCTCGCGCGCCCGCGCCAGTACCGCCCTGACCTCGGCTCGACCGGCCTCGACAGCGCTCAGCTCCTCGAAGGCGGCGCTGGCGCTGGCGGCAATGATCCGCGCGAGCGTGGTCTTGCCACTGCCGGGTGGGCCGTGCAAGATCATCGAATGGGGCTTGCCCTGCTCGATCGCGGTGCGCAGAGATGACCGGCCCCCACTCACCCCGAGCAGGTGCTCCTGGCCGACGAACTCGTCGAGCGTGGTGGGACGCATGCGCGCGGCAAGCGGCGCCGTGTCGGAGGTTGAGGGCGTGCCGGCCTCTGCGTCAGCGGGGTCGAAGAGCGAGTCCACCGCTCACAGTGTGCCCTGCCTGTCGGTTGGGGGTCGGGCGTGCTGCATCAATCGCTGCTCGTGACTCGTGATGCCTGGTCTGTGATGCCAGAGTCCACGACGCCGGTTCCACGACGCCGGGTCCGCGATGCCAGAGTCCGTGATGCCGGGTCCGCGATGCCAGAGTCCACGACGCCGGGTCCGCGATGCCAGAGTCCGTGATGCCGGGTCCGCGATGCCAGAGTCCACGACGCCGGGTCCACGACGCCGGGTCCGCGATGCCAGAGTCCGCGATGCCAGAGTCCGCGATGCCAGAGTCCGCGATGCCAGAGTCCGCGATGCCAGAGTCCGCGACGCCAGAGTCCGCGACGCCAGAGTCCACGACGCCAGATCCGCGACGCTCCAGGGTCGCGATGCCAGGGGTCCGCGAGGGACATAGTCCAAAAACGCAGTGCACATAAAAGGGGGGTGTTTATGAACATGCGTATCGTGGAGTCCGATGAGCACGACCCCGCGCGATCCCGAGGAGGTCACGGCTGCCGGCGCGCCGGCGCACGCTGAGATCGCCGCGGCAAGCAGGATGGGCGCCGTGCACCTTGCCGTCTCTGACCTGGAACGTTCGCTTGCCTACTACGAGAGCGTCGTCGGCCTGAGTGTCCGCGAGCGTTGTGACGAGCGCGCGCTGCTGGGCACCGGCGGCGAGGACTTGCTGGTCTTGATAGAGCAGCCCGGCGCCCGTCCGTCACGTGGTTACTGCGGTCTGTACCACTTCGCGCTGCTGCTACCCGAGCGCGCTGACCTGGCGCGGTGGCTTGCCCATGCCGCCCGCGACCGCGTCGCGCTGGTCGGTCTCTCCGACCATTTCGTCAGCGAGGCGATCTACCTCAGCGACCCCGACGGGCACGGCATCGAGATCTACTGGGACCGCCCACGCGAGCTATGGGAGGGAAGGGTCGCCGAGCGCATGACCACGCTGCCGCTCGACACGTCGAGCTTGTTCGCCGAGCTGGCAGGACCGGCAAGTGGGCCGCTTGATCCGGCGGGGGGCGAACCGGTCGATCCGCTGCAGGCGCCGTTCGATGGACTGCCCACAGGGACCGTGATGGGCCACGTCCATCTGTGCGTGGCCGACACTCCGCGGACGATTGCCTTCTATCGTGACGTGCTGGGCTTCGCGCTGATGGCCTCGCTTGGAGGACAAGCGGCCTTCCTGAGCGCCGGGGGCTATCACCACCATCTCGGCGCCAATACGTGGGAGAGCGCCGGCGCCGGTCAGCCGCCTGGAGGCTCGGCGGCGTTGAAGCAGGTGACGATCGTGCTACCGAGTCTGGTCGAGCGCGACTCGGTCGTGGCCCGGGTGACGGCTGCCGGGTACGAGCTGCGCCATCTCGAAGATGGTGTGCTCCTCCACGACCCTTCTGGGAATCCGATCCTTCTGGTTTGACTCTAGATCTCCGGTGCTCCGATCCTTCTGGTTTGACTCTAGATCTCCGGTGCTCCGATCCTTCTGGTTGGGTCCTGAGATCTCCGGTGCTCCGATCCTTCTGGTTGGGTCCTGAGATCTCCGGTGCTCCGATCCTTCTGGTTCGGTCCTGAGATCTCCGGTGCTCCGATCCTTCTGGTTCGGTCCTAGATCCCCGGTGCTCCGATCCTTCTGGTTGGGTCCTAGATCTCCGGCGCCTGGCTCCCGGACGGCGGCGGATCTCCACCGTGCGGGTCTGTCCACAAAGCTCGTCTGAGACGGCCTCCAATGGCACTGAGCAACATCCCCGCGATTGCGTCGATCACGATGAGCAGTGGCGGAAAGCTCCCTAGCGAGACCTTGGCGTCCGTCCCGGCAATTGCGTGGGCGATCAATACGCCTGCCCCGAAGAGAGCGCCACCGACCAGCCCGCGATCGGCGCCACCCCATCCGTCCTGGTGCTCGAAGCCGGCCACTATCGCGCCGAGCCCGGCAAGCACCGACAGTCCCCAGTAAGCGCCGGCGGAGATACCGAGGACGACCCCAACGAGCGCTCCGAAGGCGAATGGCACAAAGCCGCCGAGGATTATTTGGATTGGCCGGGGCCGATCTCGAAACAGCGGTGGTGCGTGCATCCGAGCCCTTCCTTGTGCTTGTGACTTCCCCACCTAAAGACGGTAGTGGGTTATGGCGGGCGCGGGAAACGAGCTGTCAATCGACTGTTCTCTTGTTGCTTTGCCTCAGCGAGTGCCGGCAGGCCGCGCTACGCTCGGCCGATGCGCCCCATCCCCACAGCCCCGGTCGCCGCGGCCTCTTTGATCGCCGGCTTTGCGGTCGCGGTGGGCACCGGCTCGCGGCCGCTTGGTGGAGTCGTTCTGGCGATCGGCGGCCTGTGGTGCATCCAGGCGTGGGCGCGTCGCCACGGCCGGCGCACGGCGCTGATCCTCGGGTGTGTTGGTTTCGGCGCGTTCGTGCTCTCGCACCTGCTCGGACTCGTCATTGGCGCGTGGCCATCGGTGCTGTTCGTCTCGGCCGTGGTGGCCGCGATCGTGTGGACTCAAGCCGATGCGCGTTTGGACCGAGACGCATCGATTGATGACGTTGATTCGGATCCACTCCTCAGTGCGTAGGCCCCGGGGATTAGGGCTCCTTGGAGGATGGCTCCTTGGAGGATGGCTCCTAGGAGGAGGCTCCCAGGAGGGGGCTTCAAGGCGTTGAGCCCTCCTCGGCAAGCGCTCGTCTAAGTGCCTCGTCGAACGACGCCGGCACGATCCCGAACGGCTCGGCGCCGCTTAGGTCGTCTACGACTGTGGCCGTCTTCAAGCCCTCGACGAGCGGCCGAGCGACATTTGCGTCGACCGGTGTCACGAGCCCGATCCACAGCGAGGACAGCCACGGGGTGATCAGCGGCACTGGAACCATCACGCGTGGGCGCTTTCCCATCACGCGGGCCATCCGGTCAAGCATCTCTCCGTAGGAGAGCACGTCGGGCCCGCCGATCTGCACTTCGCGCCCGATCGACTCAGGAACCTCAGGGGCGCGGCTGAGGTACTCGATCACGTCGTCGATCCCGATTGGCTGCGTCTTCGTGCGCAGCCAGGCGGGCGCGATCATCACTGGCAGTCGCTGCACGAGGTAGCGCAGCGTGCGGTAGGACTCGCTGTCGGCGCCGACCACCATCGCCGCCCGGAAGTAGGTCAGCGCTGGTCCGTGGCGCGCCAGCGTGAGCGCCGTTTCGTGGCGGCTGAGCAGGTGCTTTGAGACGCTCTGATCGCCCAGTCCGCCGAGGTAGACAACGCGCTTGATC
This sequence comes from uncultured Solirubrobacterales bacterium, assembly GCA_963757995.1. Lineage (GTDB taxonomy): Bacteria > Actinomycetota > Thermoleophilia > Solirubrobacterales > Solirubrobacteraceae > Palsa-744. The sequence goes on along the minus strand of CAVWTS010000004.1, from coordinate 308,958 downwards.
CCTTCGCGCGCGGCCATCTGCGCGAAATTGCGAGCGCCTTCCTGCTCGCGCTCTTGAAAGCCCTCGCCGCCGGCCATCGCATGGATCAGGTAATAGGCGGTATCGATCTCGTGGCCGACCCCGTCCAAACTGGAGCTTTGTCCAACGTCGCCCTCGACCACCTCGCAGCCAACGGCTCGCAGGGCCTCAGCGCTGGTTGCGTTTCGCACCAGGCAGCGAACCTCAGCACCCGAGCTGGCAAGCGCGCGCGCCAAACGCCCACCGACGAAGCCGGTGGCTCCGGTTACCAGCACGCGCTGGTTGATCGCAACCTCCGAGATGTCCTTTGCTTACCCGGCGCACGACATGTCCACCCGTGGATGGGCGCTTCGGTTGTGACCCGGCGTGAACGAAGTCCAGCGTCGTGCTCTGGGCACTCGGTCCTGCCGCAGATGCGCGCATAGTCCAGAACGCCGTGCACGTAAAGGGGGTGTGTTTCTGAACACGTGTATCGCGAGTCACCGCCCGGTTGTGGCGGTGCGCTTGGCGTCTGGCGTAAACGTGGTCGCTACCGCAGATGCGCGCCTGACCAGATAACTGCCTGGCCGTTCGGTAGCACCAGCTTCCCCGAGGTCAAGCTCGAGAGGATCGAGCCTGAGACGTTGGGCGCCATCGAGAATGGCGTGCACCAAAACGCCCACATGGCAGAGCGCGAAGGCCTGATCTTGCGTGTCAGGTGAGACTTTGGCCCCGTGCCGAGCCGGTTATGGGCTACCACTCTGAAGCGGTAGCTGACGCCGTTCTTCAGACCGCCGATCGCGGCACTGGTGCCCGAGACGGTCGTCGAGGGCAGCGCGTGCTGTCCCTGATAGGGCGTGACCGTGTATGTGGTGATCGGGCTACCGCCGTTGCGCGGCGCCGTCCAGGTGACGATCGCGCCGCCGTTGGCGGGTGTGGCGACCAGCCGCGCCGGCGCGGCCAGCGGCGCCGCCTGCGGTTCGCCGGCAGCCGCGGACTTGAACACGATCGCGCTCATCAGCCAGATCGTGGAGGCCCCGGTCTGCACGCTTGCGCTCGGCGTCGCCCCAGTGGCGCCGGTCAAAGCGTCCTCGGCGACGAACTCCATTTCTTCGTCCGGCGAGACGTTCACGCGACCGTTGAAGCCCATCCGCGCCATCAGGTTGTCGCCGAAGCCGGAGTCGGCGTAGAAGCCGACGATCAGCTCGCCCGGTGCCGTGGTCGCGGCAGTGGCAGGTGTGGATACCACTGCGGCAGCTTTGGTCGTGCCGGTTGCGCTCGCGCTCTGGTCCACGACGGCAGTCCCGGCCGCCGTCGACAGGCCCGCGTATTCGAGCGCGGCGACGCCGAGATCGGCCTTGGCGCTGGGCGTGGCGGTGATCGTGGGAATCGTTCCGCCGCCGGCGGTCACCGGTGCGCTCCAGATGCTCATTTCGGTGTTGTCCGACGCCTTGAAGTGCTGCAGCTCGGTGAAAGTGTCGCCGGCCGAGTCCTTCACGCTCGAAGCCGTCGCCTTGGCGCTGCTCCAGACGCCGACCTCGACGATCAGGCGGTTGCCGGAGACGAGCCTGGCCCCGGGAGTCACGCCCAAGCTCGTGACGTTGGGGGCGTGGCTGGATGCCTGTTGCACGAATTGCGGCGAGGCCGTGCCGGAGGGCGTAACGGCGCCCGACGCGGGCGAGGCGGGGCCGCTGCCGACGGCGTTGGTTGCCGTCACGGTGAATGTGTAGGTGTTGCCGTTGGTAAGACCGGTGATCGTGGCGCTGGTCGCCGGCGGCGAGCCGTTGATCGTGGTGGCCGGCTGGGCCGTGCTTCCAAGGTAAGGGGTGACCATGTAGCTGGTGATCGGGCTGCCGTTGTTGCGCGGGTGCGCTCCAGTTGACGGTCGCGCTTGCGTTGCCGGGGGTGGCTGTTGGGGCCGCCGGCGCGGCCGGTGCGGTGGGAGCCGACGGTGTCACGGCGTTCGATTTTTCCGAGGGAGGCCCGCTGCCAACAGCATTGGTTGCGGTCACGGTGAATGTGTAGGTGGTGCCGTTTTTCAGGCCGGCGATCGTGGTGCTGGTCGCGGGCGGCGAGCCGTTGACAACGGTGCTCGACTGGGCGGTGCTGCCGATGTAGGGCGTGACGGTGTAGCTGGTGATCGGGCTCGTCCCGGGTGAGGGCGCCGTCCAGGTCACGGTCGCACTGCCTTCGCCGCCAGTCGCGCTCACGCCTGTGGGGGCGGCCGGCGCCGTAGGTGTGGGACTCAGGTTGAGCGGGGTGGAGATCGATGGCACGCCCTTTTTATTCACAATAAAGAGCATGTAGTTGCCGTAGGGCGCAAGTGCCGAGTTGGCCGGCGTCTGCACCGTCAACGACCCCGAGTTGACAGTGAACGACAGCGGTACGAAGTGTTGGGCCATATCGCTCTGGTGCGTGTCATCGCCGAGTGAGACGAGGTTGACCGAGCCGATCGACGCCGCTTCGGGCGTTGTGACTGTGATGCTCGTGTTGTATGTCGATGCTGCCGGAGCCGCCGTGATTGTTGGCTGGGGGCCGTCGAACAGGTAGGGGGGCGAATAGGTCTGTGCGGAGAACTCGCCGGGATCGCCAAGGCCGTTGGGGTGCCCGCCGCCGGCGATCAGCACCTTGCCGTTGGCCATCAGCATCGCGGTGGAGTGGTAGTTGCGCGCGGCGGCGATCGGCGCCGATGCGGTCCACTTTTCAGTCGCGGGATTCCAGATTTCCGTTGGCAGCACGCCGCTTGTGACGATTTCCTGGTCGCTAGTGGCCTCGCCGCCGACTGCCAGCACTTCACCGTTGGCGAGCATCGTCAGCGTGTGATAGACGCGGTTGTTGTGCATCGGCGCGATCTGTTGCCATTTGGGTGTGGCGGCCGTCAGGTCGATGACCGCCGTATTGGCGACAGAGTTGGTTGTATTGATGACGCTAGGCGCGCCGCCGCTATAGAGGATCTTGCCCGGGCGGTACATGACCGAGGAGCCGTTGGTGATGCCGCTGGCTCCGCCGACCTGCGTCCATGTCTGGTTGGCGACATTTAGCTCGAAGGACAGATCCTCGGAGGGGCCGATCGTGAAGACTTCTCCGCTTGGCAGCAGGTAGGAGAACGGATACTCCTCCTCTTTGATCTGCGAAGTGGAGACTTTGGTCAGTTCGGTCCAAGTGTTTGTGGTCGGGTCATACACTTCGGGCGTATTGGCCCAGGTGTTGGCGTTGGTCGAGTTGCCGCTGATCGCAACGTAGTCGCCGTTGGCGAGCTCGGTCACGTCGGGATACCAGCGTGGCGTGTGCATGTCGGCCACGCGCGACCAAGTGCCAGTAGCCGGGTTGAAGATCGCGGTGTCGACGATGCCGATCTTCCCGGTGGTGAGCCCGCCGTAGCCGCCGACGGTCATCACCTCGCCGTTTGGAAGCTGGGCCATGCCCGAGCAGAAGATGCTGTCGGGGGCGTTTGTTGAGGTGAACGCCTGCGTCGTCGGGTTCCACACGTATGTGGGCTCAGGCTGCTGCCACCCGTCGAAGGCGAGCACATTGCCGTTGGCAAGCTGGATCAGGTGGATCGCCACGAATGGCCAGCTAGCAAGCGCAGTGAATTCGCCTTCGGGCTTGGTGTCGGGTGTCACGGCATTGGATTCGCTCGAGGCCGGTCCGGTGCCTGCGCTGTTGGTGGCGCTCACCGTGAAGGTGTAGGTGGTGCCGTTGGTCAGGCCGGAGACTGTCGCGCTCGTTGCCGGCGGTGAGCCGTTCACTTTCGTCGGCGTCTGTGCGACCGAGCCGACGTAGGGGGTGATCGTGTAGGAGGTAATCGTGCTGTTGCCGCTTGAGGGAGCCTGCCAGCTGACGTTGGCGCTGGCGTTGCCGGCGATGGCGCCGACTTCAGTGGGCGCGCTGGGCGCGGTGACAGGCCCAGATTCGCCCCCTTGCAAGGTGATGGTCGAGGCGAGCCAGATCGTGGAGGCCCCGGTGCTGAACGTCGGATTGGGTGTCGAGCCTGCGGTGACGACAGCATCCTGCGCCAGCAGCTCGACGTTTTCCTCGGGTGAGACGTTGGCGCGCGTGGTGTAGCCCGAGCCGCCGGCGAGTTTGTCGCCGAAGCCCGAGTCCAGATAGAAGCCGATCGCCAGGTCCTCGGTACCAGTCGTCGCTTGGGTGGCGCCAGGGGAGACTGTGCCGGCTGTCTTGGTCGTGCCTGTGTTGAAAGCGGAGCGGTCGAGCACAGTCGTCCCTCCTGCGATCGCCACGCCCGAGTATTCGAGCGCGACGACCCCAACGTCGGCCTTGGCCGAAGGCTTGGCTGTGATCGTCGGCTTGGTCCCACCACCGGCGCTGATCGGTGCCGCCCAGATGCTCATCTCGGTTTTGTCCGAGGCGGTGAAGTGCAGTAGCTCCACATAGCTGTTGCCGGCAGAATCGGTGACGCTGGCTGTGGTAGCCGACTTTTCGCTCCACACGCCGACCTCGACCACCATCGTGTTGCCGGCCGTCACGTTCGCCGTCGGTGTGGCCGCCAGGCTGGTGACCGAGCTGGAGTGGGCGCTTGAGGCCTGCACGAACGCGGGGACGACGGTCCCCGCCCTGGCGGTCCCGAGCGAGTCTCGTCCCACCCACAGGGCGGCGATCAGGCACAGGGCAAGCAGCGCCATCCACCAGGCACCGCGGGCGCCGCGCAGGTGGTTGTGCAACGACGGACTCATATGGTCGCTTCCGCTAGATCGCCCCCATGAGTGCATATCCACCCCAAGAAACGTTTAGGCGCAGCAAATCTTTTTCGCGTGCGTTCTTTTTCGAGTGAGTCTCTCGAGTGTGCTTGTGTCGAGGAGACGGGGCGGTCAAGCTCCGAGCGAGCGCACCCGCGGGCAAGCTCCGAGCGTCCAGGCCGTCAGGCCCCTGAGGGTGCGGGCGTCCCCTGAATGCCGCCCGTCCCCTCGGCGTCAGAGGCGCTGTCGAGCGTGTGATATTCGGCTAGCAGCTCTTCCTCGCGCTGCTTTCCCGGGAACAGGAAGAACACGATCAGCGTGCCGAGTGCGATCGCCGCGATGCCGGCTATGTACGTCCACTCGTCGCCTTTCACAAACGATTGCTTGGCACCTTCGATGATCGCTTTCGCATAGGTGGGGTAGCGCGAGGCGGTGGCGGCGGCGCTGGAGAACGACTTGGTCAGCTCGTTTTCGACGCTGCTCGTAATGCGCGCCTTGTTCGGCGCGCCCGCGATCGCGCTCGACACCGCCGCGGCGTAGCCGGCTGTCAGCAGCGCGCCCATGATCGACTGCATGATCGCGCCGCCGAGGTCGCGCTGCAAGTCGGCGGTGCCCGAGGCCATGCCCGCGCGGTGCACCGGCACCGAGCTGGTCAGCGAGTGCGATGCGGGCGTGCCGGCAAAGCCGACGCCTGCCCCGATGAACGCGTAGGCGAGGCCTACCTTCCAGTAGGGGATTCCCTGCTTCCACAGCGCCAGCATCGTTATGAAGCCCAGTAGGCAGAACACGTAGCCGCACAGCAGCGTCACGCGTGAGCCGCGTGTAACGATGAGCTTGGCCGAGAGGGGCGCGATCGCCACCATCAGCACTGCCGCCGGGAGGATCGACAGGCCGGCGTCGAGCGTCGAGTATTCGAGCACGTTCTGCTCGAATTGCTGGCCCACGAAGATTGCGCCCATCAAGGAGCCGAACACGACGATCCCCGCGAGCGCCGCCACCCAGAAGGTGGTTCGTCCAGCGATCTTCAAGTCATACAAAGGCGAGCTCGCGCGCCGTTGGCGGATCACGAACCCCACCCCCGCGGCCACCGCCACGATCGCGGTGACGAGCACGATCGTCGTCTCATTGGGGACCGGCGCAAAGTTGATCGCGAGTACCAGTCCGGCAACAGCCAGCACCGACAGCACGCCCCCTAGGTTGTCCACCGGATCGCTTGTCTCGTTCACATGTGCGGGCACATAGCGCCATGCCATCAGCAGCGCGATGGCCGCCAGCGGGATCGTGATCAAGAACACCGACCCCCAATCAAAACCGGTCAGCAGCACACCCGCTATCAGCGGCCCAAGCGCTGACATGCTGCCTCCTAGACCAGACCACAGCGCGATCGGTCGGGTGCGTGCCGCGCCCGACCACAACGCGGTGATCAGCGCGAGCGTCGTCGGGTAGGCCATACCGGCAGCCAAGCCGCCGAGCAGGCGGGCCAGGAACAGCACTGTGATCGACGGGGCGAGCCCCGCCAGCAGGGACGACGGGATCGCAAGCGCTGTTCCCAGCAGCAGCATCATGCGCCGTCCGTGGCGGTCGCCGAGTGCCCCGAGGTACAGCACCGAGGTGGCCAGTCCCAGCGAGTAGCCCACGGCTACGAGATCTAGCCCGGTCTGTGACGCGTCGAACGCCTTGCCGATGTCCGGTAGGGCGACGTTGGCCACCGACAGGTTCAGGTTGGCGACGGCCGCCACCGCGATCAGGGTCGCGAGCACCACGCCCGCGTTCCGCGGGCTTTCGCTCTCGCTTGTCATGGCACGGTGGTTGGCGCCCTCCACGGTATCTACCCCGACCACTTCCCCTTGCCATAGCGCGCCAGCTCGAGACGAGCGACCACGCCGCGGTGTACTTCGTCGGGGCCGTCGGCCAGACGCAACGCCCGCGCGGCCGTCCAAGCACCGGCAAGCGGGAAGTCGTTGGAGAGTCCGCCGCCGCCGTGCAATTGAATTGCCATGTCCACGACGCCTTGAGCCATGTTCGGAGTCGCGACCTTGATCTGTGACACCGCGCCGATTGCCTCCGGCGCCTTTTGATCTACGAGCCAGGCCGCGTGCAGCACGTGCATGCGCGCTCTGTCGATCGCGATGCGGGCGTCCGCGATGCGCTCGCGGTTGCCGCCGAGGTTGGCCAGTGGCTTGCCGAAGGCTGTGCGTTCGCTCGCGCGCCCGCAAGCCAATTCGAGCGCCAGCTCTGCCAGCCCGATCAGGCGCATGCAGTGGTGGATACGTCCTGGGCCGAGCCGCGCTTGGGCGATCGCGAACGCTTGACCGGCGCCTCCGATGATTGCGCTTGCTGGTAGGCGCACGTCGCTGAAGGAGACTTCGCCGTGGCCGCCTGGGGCATCGAGGAAGCCCATCGCCTCGAGCATCCGCTCCACTTTCACGCCTGGTGTGTCCATCGGCACGAGCACCATCGAGTGCTGGTGATAGCGGTCGGCCTGTGGGTCGGTCAGCCCCATGAAGATCAATGCCTGGCAGTTCGGATGGCCCACGCCAGTGCTCCACCACTTGGTGCCGTTGACCACCACCTCATCGCCGTCGAGCACGGCTGTCGCCTGCATGTTGGTCGCATCCGAGGAGGCCACCTCGGGCTCGGTCATGCAGAAGGCCGAGCGGATGCGACCGTCGAGCAGGGGCTGCAGCCAGTGCTGCTTTTGCTCATCGGAGCCGAAGTGCCACAGCACCTCCATGTTGCCTGTGTCCGGCGCGTTGCAGTTGCACACCTCGGCGGTTATCAACGAGCGCCCCATGCGCTCGGCAAGCGGCGCGTACTCGACGTTCGAGAGTCCCGCTCCCAGCTGCTCGTCAGGCAGGAACAGGTTCCAAAGACCTTCCTGCTTGGCTAGGTTCTTCAGCTCCTCGATCGCCGGCAGCACGACCCAGGGGTCCTCCCGTGAGAGCAGCTCACGCATGTAGGGCTCCTCGCGTGGCGACACCTCGCTTTCCTGGAAGGCGATCAGGCGCTCCAGCAGCTCCTGCGTGCGGGGGGAGTGCGCGAAGTCCATCGGCGCGAGCGTACAGTAACCGGCGAGCCCCCCAAACCGAGGAGATGCAATGGATGCCGTCAACCACCAGTTTCGTCTAGCTGCGCGCCCAGATGGGATGGTCGGTCCCGAGCACTTCGACTACGTCGAGGAGTCGCTCCCCGAGCTGACCGACGGGCAGGTGCTGATCAAGACGGCCTACATCTCGCTCGACCCCGCGATGCGCGGCTGGATGTCCGAGGGACGCTCCTACATCCCGCCGGTGCAGATCGGCGAAGTGATGCGTGCCGGCACGGTTGGCGAGGTCGTGGAGTCCAAGGGCCAGAAGTTCGCCGTCGGCGACCACGTCACCGGCTGGCTCGGCGTGCAGGAGTATGCGGTGTGCGACGAGAATGCGGTCTTCAAAGTCGATGCTGGCGAGATCCCGTTGACGACGTTCCTGGGGGCGCTGGGCATGCCGGGCATAACTGCCTACTTCGGTCTACTCGAGGTGGGCGCCCCCAAAGAGGGCGAGACGGTTGTCGTCTCGGGTGCTGCCGGCGCCGTCGGCAGCGTGGTTGGGCAGATCGCCAAAATCAAGGGCTGTCGCGTCGTTGGCATTGCCGGTGGGCCGGAGAAGTGTGCCTGGATTGTGGATGAGCTCGGCTTCGACGCCGCGATCGACTACAAGGGCGAAGACGTCGGCGAGGCGCTGCGCAAGCACTGCCCGGAGGGCGTCGATGTGTACTTCGACAACGTTGGCGGAGACATCCTCGACGCAGCTCTGGCGCGCCTGGCGCGCGGCGCGCGTGTGGTGATCTGCGGGGCGATCTCCCAGTACAACAAAATGACTTCGATGAGCGGGCCGTCCAACTACATGTCGCTGCTGGTCAACCGCGCGCGCATGGAGGGCTTCGTCGTGATCGACTACATGGGTCGTGCGCCTGAGGCCGTCGGCGAGATGGCCGGCTGGATCGCCGCGGGCAAGCTCGTTGCGCGCGAGGACGTGGTCGAGGGCTTCGAGAGCTTTCCGCACGCTCTACAAAAGCTTTTCCGGGGGGAGAACGTGGGGAAGCTGGTGTTGAAGGTTCAGTAAGACCGGGCGGTCGAGCGACAGATAACTATTGGGCGACCGTTTTTAGGACATATATGGATTTGGCGTGCCTTCTTTTTACAGATATGCTAATCTTGTAAACCCGATATCCCTTGATGTTCCGACTCGATGGAGGTACGGCAAGATGAGCTCCGTAGAAGCATCGCCAGCGCAGGCTCACGCGCCAGGACAGGGCGTGCCGGCTGGTACACGCTGGCGCGACCGCAAGCGCTACGCCTGGCTGCTCGGCCTGATCGTGCCGTTGCTGCCGTTCATCTCTTGGGGTCTGGTTGAAGCGACCGGTCTCGGTGTCTTCTGGTTCTACGGGCCTGTGCTGATCTTCGGCATATTTCCGCTGCTCGACCTGCTTGTCGGGCTCGACGCCTCCAACCCGCCCGACAGCGTGCTCAAGTGGCTCGAGCAGGATCGCTACTACCGCTGGTGCACCTATCTGTTTCTGCCGCTGCAGTACGCGGGCTTGGTCTTTGCCTGCTGGATGTGGTCGCGCGGTGGCCTCTCGATACTTGAATCGGTTGGTCTGGCGTTGACGGTGGCGATGGTCGCCGGCGTGGCGATCAACACCGCGCACGAGCTTGGCCACAAGCGCGCCAGCTCCGAGCGCTGGCTCTCCAAGGTGGCGCTTGCCCAGACCGGCTACGGGCACTTCTTTGTCGAGCACAATCGCGGCCACCATGTGCGCGTCGCCACACCCGAGGACCCAGCCAGCTCACGCATGGGCGAGAGCTTCTATGAGTTCCTGCCACGCACCGTGGTCGGCAGCCTGCGCTCGGCGCTTGAGATCGAACGTGAGCACCTGGAGCGCGACGGCCATCGCTTTTGGAGCATTCGCAACGACATCTTCAACGCCTGGCTGATGTCGATCGCGCTGTTTGGCGGGTTGGCGATCGTCTTTGGGCCGGTCGTGCTGCCCTACCTGTTGATCCAGGCAGTGATCGGCTTCTCGCTGCTGGAGGTCGTCAACTACCTCGAGCACTATGGCCTGTTGCGCCAGACGCGCGAGGACGGCCGCTACGAGCGCACGCAACCCGAGCACAGCTGGAACAGCAACAACGTCGCCTCCAATGTATTGCTCTACCACCTGCAGCGTCATTCCGATCATCACGCCAATCCGCTGCGTCGCTACCAGTCGCTGCGTCACTTCGATGAGGCGCCGCAGCTGCCTACTGGCTATGCCGGAATGATCGTGGCTGCCGCGATCCCGCCACTGTGGCGACGGATCATGGACCGGCGTCTGATCGAGCACTACGAGGGCGACTTCTCGCAGATGAATATTCACCGACGCACGCGTCGGCGGGTGCTGGCACGCTACGAGGCGCCCGCGGCGAGCTCTTGAAAGCAGCGGTAGGCGCGCAGGGGCAGATCTCCACGCGTGCGCTCCAGGCCACCGGGCTGATTCCCATACATTTGGCGCATGCCGAGCCCGCTGCACAGCTTCCTCCGCGCCGCGGCGGTGCGCTTGGCGGCACAATGGTGGCTGTGCCCGCAGAGCAGAATCCAGCCAAGCCTTACCGCGTCGCCGCGCGGGAGCTGCTGCGCGACACGCTGCTCGATGCCGCGCGGGAGCTGCTTGGAGACCGGCCGTGGGCGCAGATCTCGATGGCAGAGGTGGCACGTACCGCTGGGGTCAGTCGCCAGACGCTCTACAAGGAGTTCGGCTCGCGCGACGAGTTTGCGCAGGCATTCGTGATTCGCGAGGGTGCGCGCTTCCTCGACGCGGTCGAGCGGGCGATCGAGCTGCATCTGGACGATCCGCGTGCCGCGGTAGCTGCCGGTCTCGAGGTCTTCTTGAGTGCGGCCGCCGAGGACCCGCTCGTGGCGCTGCTGCTCGCAGACGACGGTACCGGCGGCATGCTGCCGCTGATCACCACGCAGAGCCGCCCGGTGCTGCTGTGGGCCTCGGCGCGCCTGGGTGACGCGATGCGCGCTGGCTGGCCGCATGCCAACGACGAACACGTCGAGCTGCTCGCCGATTCGTTCGTGCGGCTTGCGATCAGTTACGTGACGATGCCGCGCGACTCGCCGTCACAGACCGCCGCCGCGGCCGCCGCGCTGCTTGCTCCATACCTGGAGAGGGCGATGGCTGCGGGAGTGTAGTCCTCGCAACTATGCGCCCGCCCGCGTGGTCGCGACCGTGTTTCCTATTACGGGAGCCGCCCGTTCTACCCCTTGATCGTGCGCGAGGTTCCGAGCAGGGTGCCTTCGGCGCTGAGCGCCTGCACCGCTACGTATGCCTGGTGGCCAGGGACGGAGATCGACGTCTCAAAGCCGCTCCTAGGCGCGCTGGCGGCAACCGTCAGTTTGTTGGCACTGCTGCCGGCCAATACTTGCCAGCTGGCGATTTGGGTAGCGCCGTTCCAGCTGGCATAGACGCTTGTCGTGCCGCCGCTGCCAGCCGCCGCCGCGACCGACGGCGCGCCTGTCGGGTAGCCGGTCCACTGGAAGCGGTAGGCGCGATAGGACTCGGCGCCTTTGGGCATGTGCGCATCGAACACGAGCGCCCCGCTTGGGGTGTATTCCGAGAAGTACGGTTCGGCTCCCCAGCCGATGAACATGTTGCCCCCTTCAAGCGCCTGCACGCTGCCCTGGCTGCCTGCTGCGAGCGGCGTGGGGTGCTCGAACTCGCCGACAAGCGTGTCGGTCTTGGCACTCGGGTTGAGCGCCAAGATCACGCCGCGTGACTGAGGATGGACCTTCGGCACGCCGCCGTTGTCGAATACGGTGATCTCGCCGTTGGGCAGTTCCTGGGCGTCGTGCTGGTAGGCGGTGGCAGCGCCGGAGCCGAGCGTCAAGGTCGGGTGCTTACCGCCTATCTGTGCGCTGATCTGCCCGGTGCTCGTGTTCAGCTCATAGAGCGCCGAGGTGTTGCGCGAGGAGATCAACGTGGAGCCATCGGGGCTGGGGTCGATCGAGTTGATGTGGAAGTAGTCGAACGGCCATTCCGTCGTGGAGCCGGTTGGGCTCGCATAGGACTGGGAGAGGGCGACGTGGTCGAGCGGATGCCACTCGCGCCGGACGAGGTGTGTCTTCAGGTCGATTTCTTGGAAGAGGCTGTCGGTCACGGCGGCGTTGCTTGGGCCGCCGCCGCTTGAGAGGTTGCAGCGGATCGGGTCGAAGGAGGTCAACAGCGCCGTGTCCTGCGCGGTGATGCGGAATTCGTGCAGGTCGGCCGGTAGTCCGTTGCCGGCGCGGAATTTCGTGATCACCTGGTAGTTGCTGTTGGCGATCACCTCTTCGCCCTGGCCGAAGCCCTGGGGCGGGATGTAGCCCTGCCACCAGGTGAGCACCTGTTTGCCTTCGTAGGACTGCACCTGCAGGTTGGTCGCCTCGGTGCCAGGCGGCATCGGGTCGAACCAAAGCAGGTTGCCGGCGTCGTCGTAGATCGCCGGTCCGTCCTGGCCGGCGCCGGAGTACGGGGCGGTGAAGATGTCGCCGGGTTGCTGTCCTGCCGCGGAGGCGGTGACGGTCATCATCGGGACCTGCAGTTCAGGGCGCGAATGGAACACATTCAGTTCGCCGGCTTTGGCGGCCGGGTTGGGACTCGACGCTGGGTGCCCGAGCGGGTCGGGCACCGAGGTGGTGAAGTGGAACTGGAAGGGATAGCGTTTGCCGGCGCTTGCGAGCTTGCCGCGCACGGTCACGAGCTCACCGGCGTCGAAGCCCTTGGCCGGGACGAAGCTGGCGCCGTCGCCCTGCGAATAGGCCTCCAGACGTCCGGAGTGGTTACCGCTGCGCGAGCCGCTGACCGAGACCGCCGAGATGTCGCTCACCGGATATCCCAGCAGGCTGATCTGGGTGTCGTCGGAGGCGTCGAGCGAGTCAGGCAGCGGCGAGACCGCCATTCGCGTGCCTGGCAGCAGGTCTGAGCGGTTCAGCTGTGAGGGCATGCACTGGGGCGCCGACGGACCTTTATAAGCGGCGTTCTCGGCGGCGATTCGCTTTGCCCCGAAAGCCAGGGCCGCGACCGAACCGGTGGCAATCGCGACTCCGAGCAGCACCAGCGCCCTGCCCAGCAGGTGCGTTTTGATCGTCTTTTGTGCGAATGGGCGGCGCGGCATGCGATTACTGGCGTCTCCTGCTGGCGCTGGTTGCCTCTCCCCTGAACTTGTACGACCCTATCGCGGCAAACCCTGGCCGAACCTAAGAAGTTGCGAGGAAAGAGCGTAAGAACTTATGAAGTCGCACGGTCGGAACGAGGTCTAACGGGGGTGTTCGTGAAGCGGGGTGCCCGTAAAAGGGGGTGTGTTCGTGGGTGGGTGTTCGTGAAGCGGGGTGCTCGTAAAAGGGGGTGTGTTCGTGGGTGGGTGTTCGTGAAGCGGGGTGCCCGTAAAGGGGGGTGTGTTTGTGGGCGGGTGTTCGTGAAGCGGGGTGCTCGTAAAGGGGGGTGTGTTCGTGGGCGGGTGTTCGTGAAGCGGGGTGCCCATAAAAGCGGGGTATTAGCGGAACGGGGTTTGCGGAGTAGGTCTCAGAAGACCGGAGACTCTGTGTAGCGGCCGAAGACCTGTTGCAGCGACTCGATGATCTCGCCCTCACTGGCGCCGGCACGGGCGCAGCCGATCAGCGGGTCCATCAGGTTGGCCTCGCCCGCCGCCGCGCTGCGCAGCTCCGCGAGTGTGCACTCTACTTCGGCGCCGCTGCGCCGCGCACGCGCGGACTGCAGGCGGTCGATCTGCTTGCGCTCCAGCGCCGGGTCGATGCGCAGGATCTCGGGCTCGCCCTCGTCGCCCTCGCAGAAGCGGTTGACGCCCACCACGACGCGCTCGCCGGCGTCTATGTCCTGCTGCAGCGTGAATGCCGCGTCGGCGATCTCGCGCTGGGGGTAGTTGCGCTTGACCGCCTCGACCATCCCGCCGAGCTCGTCGATCTTGGCGAAGTACTCGTAGCAGCGCGCCTCCATCTCATCCGTCAGCGCCTCCAGGAAATACGAACCGCCAAGGGGGTCTGCCGTGTTGGCGACCCCGGTCTCGTGCGCGATCACCTGCTGGGTGCGCAGCGCGATCCGCACAGCCTCCTCGGTCGGTAGCGCCAGTGCCTCGTCGTAGCTGTTGGTGTGCAACGACTGTGTCCCGCCCAGCACGCCCGCCAGCGCCTCGATCGTCGTGCGCACGATGTTGTTGAGCGGCTGCTGGGCGGTCAGCGAGACGCCGGCAGTTTGCGTGTGGAAGCGCATCAGCCACGAGCGCTCGTTCTTGGCGCCGAACGTCTCGCGCAGCTCGCGCGCCCAGATACGTCGTGCCGCGCGGTACTTGGCGATCTCCTCGAAGAAGTCGATCTGGGCGTTGAAGAAGAACGACAGGCGCGGTGCGAAGTCGTCGACATCGAGACCGCGATCGATCGCCTGCTGCACATAGGTGAGCCCGTCCTTGAGCGTGAAGGCGAGCTCCTGCTGGGCGGTGGAGCCGGCCTCGCGGATGTGGTAGCCGGAAATCGAGATCGGGTGCCAGCGCGGCATGTGGCGCGTGCACCACTCGATCATGTCGCCGCACAGGCGCATCGCCGGATCGATTGGAAAGCACCACTCCTTCTGGGCGATGTACTCCTTGAGGATGTCCGCCTGGATCGTGCCAGACAAATGATTAGGTCCCACCGGGTGGGCGGGCCCCAATCCGTCTCCGTTCGCGTCGGGGTCAGGTTCTTCGGCCGCCACGACGAAGAAGGCGAGCATGATCGCCGCCGGCGCGTTGATCGTCATCGATACCGACACCTCGCCCAAGTCGATGCCGGCGAACAACGTGCGCATGTCCTCGGTCGTATCGATCGCGACGCCCTCACGACCCACCTCGCCGAAGGAGCGGCTGTCGTCGGAGTCGTGGCCCATGAGCGAAGGCATGTCGAACGCGGTCGACAGACCCGTCTGGCCGTGGGCTAGCAGGTAGTGGAAGCGCTCGTTGGTCTCCTCGCTGGTGCCGAAGCCGGCGAACTGGCGCATCGTCCACAGGCGGCCGCGATACATCGACTCGTAGATGCCGCGTGTGAACGGGTAAGAGCCAGGGTTGCCGATCGGGTCGTGCTCGGGATCGCCGATGCCGGCCGGCAGGTCCGCGGGTGTGTAGAGCTCCCGAATCGGCTCGCCCGATAGCGTGCGGGCCTCGTGGCCCGCCGCGTGCTGTCCCGCAACCTGCGCTGAGGAGGATCCCTTCAAGTGATTGGACGATACCGCCTACCCATCCGGGGTTTCGGCTCCTTGCCTTCACGGGCGCGGAGAGTCCTCGGCATCTGGGGGTCGGCTTGCGTACTGGCGATTGGCCTGTGCGCATGCGGCTCTTCGAGCACGAACAGGACCGCGAGTGTCGCCGTCCATGTCGTGCCGGCACCGCTGGCGCACCCGACGCAGGCCACGCTGATCCTGGACTTCACGCCCAATGCCGTCCATGCTGGCATCTACCGGGCGCTGGCCGCCGGCTACTACAGGCGCGAGAACATTGATTTGCGTGTGATCGAACCGACATCGACCCAGGACACGCTGAAGCTGATCGACGCCGGCAAGGCACAGTTCGGGCTCGCCGACGGCAGCGACGTGGCCTCGCTGATCGCCGGGGGCGGCGATGCACAAGCCGTGATGGCGCTCGTGCAGCGGCCGCTCGGCGGGCTGATCGGGCTGGCTTCCGAGCACCTGCACTCGCCCGCTGGGCTTGTCGGCAGGACGGTTGGCATCACCGGGGTGCCAAGCGACCTGGCGGTGCTCGACACCGAGCTGCATGCCTCCGGCGTGAACCCCAGTCGCGTGCATGTCGTCACTGTCGGCTTCAACGGGCCCCAAGCCCTGCTGGCAGGGCGGATATCGGCCTTTACCGGCTTCATTCCGGACGAAGGCGTGACGCTTGGCGCGAGCGGGCATCCGGTGAGCGCGTTCGGCCTGGCCCAGTACGGCGGGCCCTCCTACCCTGGCCTGGTCGCGTTCACGACGCGCCACGAGATCGCCTCCGATCCACAACTCGTACGCGACTTCGCGGCGGCGACCGTGCATGGCTATGAAGACACGCTTGCCGATCCGTCTCGCAGCCTCGCGGAGTTGGAGGCCGCCAACCCGACGCTGCCGCGTGCGCTGACAGCGGCTTCGTTGAAGGTTTATCTGCCCCTGTTCGCGGCCGGGCATACCGTCGCCTTCGGGACTCTGCAGCCCGCGAACGTTGCGGCGATGTCGAAGTGGATGTTGGGCGCCGGGCTGATCCACGCGCCGATCTCCCCGGCTCGCTACGGCACGAACGCTTTTCTGCCTTAGAACGCTTTCAAATGAGCTGTACGGCGCGATGTTCGTGGACCACGAGCGCCGGAGTTGTGCAGCTCATTTTGCTTGATCCCGTAAACACCCCCTTTGTACGAACACACTTGGGTAAGGGTTCGGTACCGGGTAAAGGTTCGGTACCAAAATAAATGCTCCCACCCAAACAAAATGGGGGTGAGACGTGCAGGGCATTTGAGAAGGTTCTTGGACGGACCCGCGCAGAGCGGACCAAGCGCGAAGCGGCTGGAAAGTTTACGGGTGCTACCGTCATTTGACAGCTACGAGACGGTGCGTATCAGATGCGGGTGTTGGTGACAGGTGTCGGTGGCCTGATTGGATCGAATT
The DNA here is from genome assembly GCA_963757995.1 of uncultured Solirubrobacterales bacterium. Classification (GTDB taxonomy): domain Bacteria; phylum Actinomycetota; class Thermoleophilia; order Solirubrobacterales; family Solirubrobacteraceae; genus Palsa-744. The sequence goes on along the minus strand of CAVWTS010000004.1, from coordinate 292,576 downwards.
TGGCCGCCGCGGTGGCTCAGCAGAGTTGGGAGGCGATTGGCTGCTATCGCGGGCACGCCGTCCAACTGGAGGGGGTGCAGACGATCGCCGTCGACGTCACCGAGCGCAACCAATGCGTTGCCGCCGCCATGGAGTTCGACCCCGACGTGATCGTGCATGCTGCCGGTGGGGTCGCGCTCAGCCGCTTCGAGCTCGATCCGCGAGCTGCCGAGCTCGACTACCTTGCCACCGAGCACACGATCGCCGCGGCCCGCGCCGTGCGCGCTCGCTACGTGCTCGTGTCTTGCGATTGGGTCTACAGCGGCTATCGACCCGCGGGCTCGCGTTTTGCCGAGAGCGATGCTCCCGCTCCCGTCAACGCCTACGGACGCTCCAAGCTTGCCTGCGAGCAGGCTGCCATGCGCGCGAATCTGCCCTGGCTGATTCTGCGGCCCGCGGATGTGTATGGGGTGAACCTGTCGCGGCCGGCGCACAGGGACTCTCGGCAGCAAGGCGAGTGGGGGCGGGGCATGCAGGAACAGGGCCATGTCGAGCAAGGCACATGCGAGCAGAGCGTGTGGGAGCGCTCGGGGTCGGCGTTGAGGCTCGTCAAGCGGCTGCACGAACACGCTGAGCTGCCGGCGCCGCGCGGGCTCTGGCGCTCGCCGACATACGCTTGGGACTTTGCGCAGCGCACCTGTGAGCTGATCGCGCAAGGGTGTGAAGGCATTTACAACATGAGCGGAGCCTTGCCCTTGGGACGCTTTGAGTGGGTGACGTCGCTGGCAGGTGCGTTCGACTGTGAGCCCGGGCTCGTGCGGGAGGGTACGGTCGAGGCCTTTCTGCGTGCCTGCGGTGAGGATCCCGGGCTCCAGCTGCCGTCAAACACAGCCCTCTCCGAGGAGAAGGCGAACGCCGCGATCGGCTCGCTTAGCGTGGCTCCCGAGCGTGGCTTGCGGCTGATGGCTGAGCAGCTGAACCGCATGCTCAAGCCAGTTCGTGGGCTGGCGCGCTAGTCTGCGGCCCTGCCAGTCACACAATCGAAAGGGAGCACTCCATGAACAAGAGCCAGCTTGTCGAGGCGATCGCCGGCGACAGCGGTCTCTCCAAGGCGGATGCTGGGCGTGCGGTCGAGTCGTTCTTGACCACAGTCGGCAAGACGCTGAAGAAAGGCGACGAGGTCGTTATCACGGGTTTCGGCAAGTTCTCCGTGGTCAAGCGCGCAGCCCGTCAGGGCGTCAACCCGCGCACGGGCGAGAAGGTAAAGATCAAGGCGTCCAAGGCCCCGAAGTTCACCCCCGGAGCAAGCCTCAAGCAGACGGTGCACCCGAAGAAGTAAACGATCCCGACATGGCGCTTGTCGGAGAGCTGGAGCTTTCAAGCTTCGACTACACCGACCCCGAGCTGAAGGGGGGGCGCTTTCACACGGCCATGAACGAGCTGGCAGCCGAGGGGTGGCTGGCGGCCGGGCCGTACGGGTACGTGGTGCTCGACCGCGAGGCGGGCGAGTTCTTCCTACGGACACGCTCGGCGATCTTCCCGGGTATGAAGATCGCCGAGCTGTTCGACGTCTCAAGCGGGCCGCTGTGGGAGGAGATGAAGCGCAACATCCTGCACGTCAACGGTGCCGATCACACGCGCTTGCGCAGCCTTGTGAACCCGGCGCTTACGGCGCGTGCCGTGGAGCGTTGGCGTCCCGCGATGCGGGGGTTTTTGGATGAGTTGTTCGTTCCCGTAGTTGACGCTGGCGCGTGTGAGTTCGTTGGGGCGTTTGCCAAGCCCTATCCCTCGCGGATGATCGCTACCGTGATGGGGGCGCCTGTCGCAGACGCTCCCCGTCTGCATCACTGGTCCAATTGGATCCAGCGCCAGTTCGACGCCGCCTCGATGATGAACGAGCGTGCCGGGATCGAGCAGGCCGTGGAGGAGTTCTACGAGTACGCGCGCGTTCTGTTGGCCGCGCGGCGCGAGAATCAGTCCCACCCACCCGACGATTTGATCTCGACGCTACTAGTCGCCGAACATGAGGGCGATCGGCTCAGCGAGGAGGAGTGCGTCAACCTCGTGCTGAACGTGCTGATCGGCGGGGTGGATACTACCCAGAGCCAGCTTGCTCACGCGGTTCGGCTTTTGGCTGAACATCCTTCGCAGTGGGACGCGCTTGTCGCCGATCCCTCGCTAGTCGGGGCCGCAGTCGATGAGGCTTTGCGCTACGAGCCGATCACTCCCTTCACGGCACGGATCACTACCGAGGAGCTGACCTACCGCGACGTTACTTTTCCGAAGGACACGATCGTGATGGTCTGCGCGTTCACCGGCAACCGTGATGGCGTTGGCGCCGAGCCCGATCGCTTCGACATCACCGTTGAGCGGCCCAAAGCCCGGGCGCTTACATTCGGTGCCGGCGTGCACTACTGCCTTGGCGCCAACCTTGCTCGCTTGGAGTTGGAAGAGGGGTTGAGCTTCCTTGCTCGCAAGATGCCTCGCCTGCGCCTCGACGGCGAGCCTGTGTTCGAGAGCATCCTCGGCATCTACGGCCTGGCCGAGTTGCCGATCCGCTTCGGGTAGCCCAACCGCGCCCGTTCCTCCTGGCGCATCGGTCGGTCGTATCGCTCCGGTGCGCCGAGCGCGATGACGGGCTGGCCGAATCGACCCGAACATCCGTCGATTTGGATGGGCCGAAACCTACGGCTCACTCGCATGGTGGCCCGATAAAGACGTGCTGGTAGTCAATTGACAGGGGGGTGTGAAGCCGCCGCCCTTCGACATGCAGCTATGCGGCTGCATAACCGGCCGCTTTTTCGACACCGATGGAAAGGAATCTGAGGATGCTTTGGATGAGGAGCAGCAGGCCGGGGCCGAGGCTTTCGGCGGAGGCAGAGGCGATGGCGGTGGCGGCGAAGGTTCCGAAGGCGGCGCCAGCGACAAAGGCAGCCGGGGTGGCAAGTGTGGCGGGGGCGGCGAAGGCCGGGACGGTTGCGCATCGAGCGAGGCCAGCGGGGAAGGTAGTCGGGGTGGCGAGTGTGGCGGGGGCGGCGAAGGCCGGGACGGTTGCGCATCGAGCGAGGCCAGCGGGGAAGGCGGTCGGGGCGGCAAGTGTGGCGGGGGCGGCGAAGGCCGAGACGGTTGCACATCGAGCGAGGCCAGCGGGGAAGGCAGTCGGGGCGGCAAGTGTGGCGGGGGCGGCGAAGGCCGGGACAGTTGCACATCGAGCGAGGCTCGCGGGGAAGGCGGTCGGGGCGGCGTTGTTGGCTTGGCTTTGCGTGCTTGCGCTCGTCGGAAGCGCTCGGGCTGGGGACTTTCACGTGTACAGCTGTCGGATGCCGAATGGCGAGGTGGCACCTACGGATGGGTGGAGCGGGAGCGCGACTGGTGCCTTTGTCTACGCCGAAGACAAGTGCGCGAAAGGCGGCGCCTTGACCGCCGCGTTGGGGGATGGAGTTGAACATGAAGCGACCGACGTGGCTACGTGGATGCTCAGCATCCCGATGGAAGAGACGTTGGCCGGAGTGAGGATTTGGCGAGCAGGCGATGCCGATGGCGGTATCTCGAAAAAAGGCACATACGAGTTTTGGCTAGCCGGGCCCACCGAGAATGAAGTCTTTGATGAATGCGTCTATGCAGGCTCTCAGCCGTGCACCTTGGGCCGAGGCGAATCCGAAGAACCTTTGTCTGCGGTGAATCTGCTGAGCCCATCACCGGACCATTTTGGCTCCAATTTGTACGTCAATGCTGCTTGCTTTGCGACTCTAGGCTTGTGCAAAAAGGGCGAACACGATCCCAACGGCTACGCCGCCGTCGTCTACCTCTACGCCGCCGACCTCACGCTCGAACAGACATCCCAGCCCAAGGTCAGCGAAGTCGAAGGCGAACTAGCTACGGCAACAACGCTGTCTGGAACGGACGACATCTCCTTTCACGCCGAAGACGAAGGCTCGGGCGTGTACCGGGCTGTCTTCACGGTCGATAGCAAAGAAGTGGCCGCAACGGTGCTGAGCAGCAACGGGGCTCACTGCCAAAACGTGGCCCAGACGACAGACGGTCTGCCGGCGTTCCTATATCTGCGCCCGTGTCCAGCGGCTTTGCGTGCCGACGTCCCTTTCGACACGACAACGCTCACCGATGGCACGCACCATTTGGTCGTCTCGGTGACCAACGCGGCGGGTAACTCGACGGTCGCCTTGGATCGCAACGTCACCGTTGAAAACCAAACTAAAGGAGTGGATCAGCAACCCACCCCTTCGCCCGAAGGCCAAGGACCGCAGAGCACCGAACAGCACGCCCAACCCATCCAAATCCCCCCAGTAGTAACGAACACGGCTCCAGTTCCGACGGTACAGCCGCAGACAAACGGCACGAACGCCACCATGCAGGCAGCGCTACAGGTGCGCTGGAGCGCCACGGCGAAGGCGGCTTTGGCCGGCAGGTACGGTCGCGCCGAGACCGTCTCGGGACGGCTGACGACGCCGACGGCCGCCCCGATCGGGGGAGCGACTGTCCAGGTATTCGACACGCCGATGTACGAGCGCGCCCCAACGCAGGCATTGGGGACAGCCAAAACGGCGACAAACGGCAGCTTCAGCTTCCGCGTGCCGGCAAGTACCCCGTCCGCCAGACTCACATTCGCCTACAGCGCGCAACCGGGTGCGCCAGCGCCAAGCGTCACGGGCTCGCTACAGCTGACGGTCCCGGCCAGCCTCAGTTTGAAAATAGCCCCGCGCGCGACGCAGAGAGGCGGCAGGATCGTCTTCAGCGGCAAGCTAAGAGGCGCCCCACTGCCGCCAGGAGGCAAGCAGCTGGTGCTCGAGGCACGCACGTTGGCGGGCCAGTGGCGCCAATTCCAAGTGCTGAGCACCGCAAGGGGGGGTAAGTACCGCGCGACGTACCGCTTCCGCCTAGCGGGCCCAATCGACTACAAGTTCCGCGTGGTCAGCCAGCAGGAGTCAGATTTCCCATATGGGGAGGGAGCGTCGAACGTGGTGCTAGTGCACGAGCGGTGACGGCTCCACCCCAGATACGCTCCCCCGGTGCCGAGCCAAACAGATCGTGACTTCTGGCGGGCCAAGCGAGTATTGCTCACCGGCCACAAGGGCTTCAAGGGAGCATGGCTTTCGCTGTGGCTGCAGTCGTTGGGCGCGAAGGTGACAGGCATCTCGCTGCCCGAGCCGCCGAGCGAGCCGTCGCTGTATGGGCTGGCGCGAGTCGAGGAAGGGATGCAGGCAAGTGTCGCCTGCGATATCCGCGATGCGCCGGCCCTGGCTCGCGAATTGGCGCGCGCTCGCCCGGAGATCGTGATCCACATGGCCGCTCAGCCTTTGGTGCGCCGCTCCTTTGCGTCCCCGCGCGAGACGTACGACACGAACGTGATGGGCACTGTAAATCTGCTGGAGGCCGTGCGCGAGTGCGAGGACGTGGGCGCGGTGTTGGTCGTGACGTCAGACAAGTGCTACGAGAACCGTGAGCAAAAGGGCGGTTACAAAGAGGGCGATCCGCTGGGCGGCCACGACCCGTACTCCAGCTCGAAGGCCGCAGCCGAGCTGGTGACAAGCGCCTACCGTCGCTCGTTCTTCCCAGCCGAGGATGGGCCAAACGTCGCGACGGCACGGGCCGGCAACGTAATCGGGGGCGGCGACTGGGGCGAGGACCGTCTGATCCCCGACATAGTGCGCGCTGCGGTGGTTGGCGCCGCGAAACGCACAAGCGCCCCGACGGATGCAGGCGCCATGACGAGCACAGGTGAGCCGCTACGCCTGCGCAACCCCTCCGCGATTCGCCCGTGGCAGCACGTGCTGTGTCCGCTGTACGGCTACCTGCTGCTGGCCGAGGCCTTGTACGAGTCGCCGGCATACGCGCGCCCGTGGAACTTCGGCCCCGCGGAAAGCGACGCGCGCACAGTCGAGTGGGTCGTGCGCCAGGTCTCGGATATGTGGCCGGGAGGAGTGCCATGGGAGATCGACGACGACGTTGAGCACCCACACGAGGCGTCGTTGCTCGAACTGGACTCCACGCACGCGCGCGAGCAGCTCGGGTGGGCGCCGCCGCTGGCGTTGGAGGCGGGCCTGCAAGCGACCGTGGAGTGGTACTTGGCTTGGCAGGAAGGACAGGACCTACGCGAGCTGACGCTTGGGCAGGTACAAGCGCTAGGAGACTGATTTGGGTCGGAGCCCGTGGGTATAGTGCCCCGACCCCGCTCATCGACGGAGGACCATATGACCGCCCTCAAGCCAGCCCCACGCACCAGCCTGATCACGCGCACCAGCTGTCGCATCTGCGGCTGCGCCCATCTCGCCCCGGTGCTGTCGCTTGGCGACCAGCGGATCGCGGGCGCGTTTGCCGACCCAAATGGCGCCCAACCAGTCGAGCGCGCGATCCCGCTGGAGCTAGTGCGCTGCGACATGACCAGCGACCAAGAAGCGTGCGGTCTGATCCAAACAAAGCACACCGTCCCAGGCTCGATCCTCTACAGCTCTTACTGGTACCGCAGCGGCGTCAACCGCACGATGACCGAGAACCTGCACGGAATCGCCAAAGGTGTAGAAGCGATCTTGCCGCTGGAGGCAGGCGACCTAGTAGTGGATATCGGCTGCAACGACGGCACGCTGCTCGATGGCTATCAGGCAGAGGGCCTGCGTCATCTGGGTTTTGACCCCTCTGACGTAGCCCGCTACGCGATCGCCAAGGGCTACGACGTCGTCAACGATTTCTTCTCTGCGCAGGCCCTGAAGCGCCGCCGCCCCGACCAGAAGGCCAAGGCGATCACGAGCATCGCGATGTTCTACGACCTGGAGTACCCGCGCACATTCGTAGCAGACGTAGCTGAAGCCCTGGCCGAGGGTGGCATCTGGGTGATGGAGTTGCACTACCTGTCGATGATGCTGGAGGCCAACGCCTTTGATGCGATCGTGCACGAGCACCTGGAGTACTACTCGCTGGCAGTGATCGAGCGCCTGGTCGGCGAGGAGGGCCTGGAAGTCGTCTCAGCCGAGCTAAACGACATGAACGGCGGCTCGATCCGCCTGTTCATCGGCCATGCCGGACAGCACGAGCGCACCCCCGAGCAGCAGGAGGCCTTGAGCGCCCTGCGCGTCGCCGAGTTTGAGTTGGCGCTTGACTCGCCCGAGCCCTACGAGCAGTTCCGCCTAGGCTCCGAGCGAGTCCGCGACGAGCTGCTTGCCCTCTGCCAGAAGCTCCATGGAGAAGGCAAGAAGATCCACGTCTACGGCGCCTCTACAAAGGGCAACACGATCCTCCAGTACGCCGGCATCGACAACACTTTGGTCGAGGCGGCAGCCGACCGCAACCCGGACAAGTGGGGCTCAGAGACGATCGCGACGAAAATCCCGATTATCAGCGAGGAGGACTCGCGGGGAATGAAGCCGGACTATTACCTCGCCCTACCCTGGCACTTCCTCGAGGAGTTCATCGAGCGCGAGCAGGAGTTCCTACAGGGCGGCGGTCAGTTCATCGTGCCGCTGCCGGAGGTGAGGGTGGTGGGCGCAGACCCTGCATGAAGTGACTGAGCTACGGCGGGACGGGACCGAGTAGGAAGATCGGCGACTCAGGGCAGTTAGCTGAGCGCCGCGCCGAGAAGACGCTCTGTGTAGCTGACGGCGAGCGTTTGCACCTGCGCCTCAGTTACGCCAATGCGTAGCGCCTGTGCCGCCATCGCGATACCCGGCCTTCCACGCCTGCCGAACAGCTCTTCGATGTAACCGATCGCCTCGACAGTTACCGGCCCGGCGACCTTGTCTTTTGCAAGCGACGCAAGCGTGCCGCCGACGAGGTCGGGATTCGTCTTCTGCATCAAGCGAAACACGTCCGCAGCATCCTTGTCGTTGATGCGCTTCGCCTTCTCGTTGGCGACGCGGTCGTGCAGCTTGTGGGCCTTCGCCACGAGCAACGCCGCCGGTCCGGCGACCTCAACCTCAACTAAGCGCGTGTCCGTCGTGTCGAGCGCCGTTACATTCATAGAGCAGTGGTCCAGAAGCACTGCCTCAAGGCCGACCGCACGCCGGGCCGCGCGCTTACCGTGCGCGCCTAGTCGCGCTCCGCGTGTCCCGCCACCGGATGCTGCCGCCTCAGGAACTATCAGATCGACGGGGATCAGGATGTGCTGTCCCGCGACGTTTGCGGGCGCGACCCATCTGCCCGGTTCGGCGTGGCCATCTACTTTCTGCAGATCGAAGCCAGCTCCACGCATTACGGTTTCTAGCGCAGGCTCGTCCACGAGGAGCGACGGATCAAGCGTCAAGTCTCCGTCCGTCGTGTAAGGCGCCACGGCTATGTCGGCATCGCCCGTGCGCAAGTACACCGCCTGCGCTCCGGCAACGATGACAGCGGCACCCTGAGGTGCAAGTGCCGTGAGCGCATCGAGCAGAACGCGTCGCGCCTCGATGTAGATGGGATCGACGATGGGCGCTCCCAACGCCTCCTTTAGGTCGGTCACGCTGCACCTTTGGCAGCACGGAACTCCGTGAGCGACGCGCACCGCCAGGAAGATTCGTTCTCGGTCATCCACGACAGCAACGCTTCTCCCTCAGCGGGCATCCGACCAGTGCCCGTAAGGCAGTCAACGACTACTTGAGAGGGCGCTACGTACGTGACGCCTGAAATCTCGCTCGTGTGTTCATACACGACAGGATCAAATGGCCGCAACAGCACGACATTGCCGCCATCATCCGCGGGAAGCAACTCGAGCGAGTCCGCGACTCGCGACACGTCTTCGCAGTAGGCGAGCAGCAGCGTTGCGGCAGCAACCGGCGCGATACGACCAGCGGCGAATGAGCCCGTCACCGCGACTCGTCCTTCGCGCGCTTCGCACGTCGCGAGCTGCGCCAAAGCATGAGCAGCTCCCGTCGGAGAAAGGAACGTTGCGGGTTGGTTGTTCCTGAACACATCGTAGGACTCCGCCCACCAGCGCATGAGACCTGGCACGTCAACGGAGTCGACCGCACCCCGCCGCGAGCGCTCGATAAGCGCCTGCCGGTCGAGCGCGTCGAGGAGACGCGAAACGTACCCCGCGGTCAGCTCGGCCGCGCTCGCAATGTCTCGCACACCGTAGGGAGGCCGAACATCGGCCAGGAGTCGCACGAGGCGAGCGGCCTTGGGGCCGCGCACTCGCGCTGGTCCCTGCAGGGTCGGTTCTGGATTGCGCCGAGCTCCTGCCGACCTGACGTAAAGAGCCGGATTGTCGAGCTTGACTAGAGCGTTGCCCGTCAGGTCGATGAAGTTCATCCCCTCCGCCTCAAGGAGCTCCTGTGTCCGAGGACTGAGCCAAGGGGCGACCACGAGGACCGGCACGTTGTGCACGATCGTGCGCAGCACGCGCGCCAGTCCGCCGAGAAGTCGCTCGACGTCACGCGGCGCAAATGACTGCTTGGCCTCCACGGCGAGCGTAGTAAATGTCCCATTGGAGCCGCGAACGTCGATAGCTCCATCAACCGGCTGTGGTTGACCGGTTCCAGGCGCGACACCGCGATTCGATGGCTCAACGGTCCACGCCTCGGGTACCCGCTTACGAAGCTCGAGAATCGCCGCCTCGAATAGACTTGTTTCCTCGGAGACTGAGTTTATGGTCGTCACAAATCCAAATTTATCACAAAGTATTGCCTGTAGATAGTTGTTTACGGTAGTCGTAAACAACGCCTTATGGGAAACGACAAGGGTCATCGCCGGCGTTAGCCAGGCTTGAACGCGCGGGATGACCCCCGATTACTACCGTGCGCTTCCGTGGCACTCCTTGGAGGAGTTCATCGAGCGCGAGCAGGAGTTCCTGCAGGGCGGTGGGAAGTTCATCGTGCCGCTGCCGGAGGTGCGGGTGCTGGGCGCTTCATGAGGTGACCAAGCTCCGACGGCACCTTGAGGTGCAAGTTCAGGGTCCGAGGAGTGCAAGTGGAACGACCGCTACGCCGTCGGGTCTGCGGTAGGCAAACCTGCCCGTATAGATAACGATCCGGTCAGCCAGTCTGTCGCCGATCTGCCGATAGAGCCAGTTGAGGTGATCGACATCGTGACCTTCGACGGTGTTGCTCAGCTTCGCCTCGATCGCGACGCACGCCAGGTTCTCGCCCTCGACAATCAGGTCGATCTCGCGATCACCGTTCTTGGTGCGCAGGTGCCCGATCCTGGCGGCAGCGGCGCTAGCATAGATCCGGACCGATTGGGTCACGAGTGACTCGAAGAGCGCACCGAGCCAGGTGCCCGTGGTCGCCCATATGCGGCTGCCGTCACCACGTAGCAGGCTGGCCTTGTCGAGGCCGACGAGTCGTGCGGCGATGGCCGGGTCGACCAGGTGATGCTTGGGTGCGTAGGTGAGCCGCTTGAGGGGCGCAAAGGTAGGTGTCCAGGCCTCAAGTGGATCGAGGATGAAGATCCGCTGCAGGTGCTCTCGATACGCCGCGGCGGTTTGCCGTGCTGGCTTGTCCCCTTCGCCTGGGGTGGCGGCGTCGAGGATGGTGCTGTACGCGGCGTTGGTAGCTGTTGCGGCAGCGTATGCGGTCAGCCACGCTCGCAGCGCGCCGGGGCGGCGAACGCCGATGCCGTTCTCGGGCAGCTCGCGCTCGACGATGCGAGCCACGTAGCTGTCGAGTTGCAGCTTCCGGGCCCGTTCAGGTAGATCGCGGATGCCGGGGAAACCGGACCGGAGGATCTCCTCGGTGTATGTGGATGCGTCGACATCGGAGGTTCCGCCGATCTCCGGCGACTCGCCGTTCAGCAAAGCTCTAAGCGAGACGGTCGGAGGAGAGATGGCACGCTCGCTGAATGCCATTGGTCGCATCGCCATACTGACGATTCGACCCGCGCCGGAGTGGATACGGACCTCTGGGGCTACGCCCGCCGACCCGGCGAGCAGGAAGCGTTCGCCGGTGGGGTCATCGTCGACCGCCCTGCGAACGCGATCCCAAACGCCGGGCTCCAGTTGCCACTCATCGATCAGCACCGGTGGTGGCAGCTGCGTAGCGAGATCAAGGTTGCCGGCGAGGGCCGCGTGCTCGTTTGGGTTGTTGAGCGACAGGGTCGTCGAGGCACGCTGCGTTGCCGTAGCCGTCTTGCCTACGCCCTTGGCCCCCTCCAAGGCGATCGCCGCAAGGTGGGGAAAGACTTCGTCAAGCGTCTCGTCGATGATCCTCCGCCGGTACGCCATGCAACTAAACTAACAGATGGACGTGCTTCTATCTAACATCTGGTCGGTACGCTATCTGCCTATTGGTCAGTCCTTGGCCCGACGGGATCGGTCGCGCGCTTGTGACATAGTGCCGCGGTTATGAGAATCGGACTGGTCGCACGCTTCCTCGGATTGCCGATAGGCCTTGGTACCTATGCGACCAACCTCCTGCAAGCCCTCGATCGCCGTGAGGACGAACACGAATACTTCGTCTACACGCCAACATGGAACGAGCCGCCGCCGCTCGGGCCGCGTTTTCAGCTGCGCACCTCCCACGTCTTGCGCGGCTCGCGCGCGGCGCACACCTTGTGGGACCAGACATCGCCCGCCATCGCCGCCGCGCGCGAGCACGTCGACCTGGTCCACTACCTGCATCCCGCAGGCCCACCTTTCTCGCCGGGCTGCCCAGTGGTCGTCAACCTGCTGGACGCGATCCGCTGGGTCGTCCCGGGCTATCGCTTGCCCTATCCGTATGACTGGCTTGAACGGCGAGCGGTGCGCCGTGCAGATCTGATTCTGACCTTGTCGGAGAGCGCGCGCACAGACATCGAGCGCGTGCTGGGTGTGCCGCGCGAGAAGATCCGCGTCACCTACCTGGGAGCGCCGGCACTGGATCCCGAGCCGTCGTCCGGTGAGCACCTGTCCGCTGAACCGTCCTCACGCGAGGTGTCGCCCGAGCGCCCCTACTTCCTGTTCGTCGGTGGTACCGAGAAGCGCAAGAACCTGGCCCTGGCGCTCGAGGCGTTCAAGTCGGTCGAGGGCTATGAGCTGCGAGTGGTCGGTCAGCACAGGGCCTCTCCTGTCCACGACGCGCAGAGCGAGCAGAGTGGCGTGCGGTGGCTTGGCTTTGTCGGCGAGGAGGAGCTGGCGGACTTGTACCGCCACGCCACCGCGCTCGTATTTCCAAGTCGCTACGAGGGATTTGGGCTACCGGTGTTGGAGGCGATGGCGCGCCGCACGCCGGTAATCGCCTCCAACAGCTCCTCGATACCCGAGGTCGCTCAAGGCGCGGCGATCCTCGTTGATCCTGACGACGTGGAGGGGTTGCGTGATGCGATGCGGAGTGTCGGTGCAGAGCCTGCTTTGCGAGCAGAGTTGACCGAGCGCGGCGCCGAGGTGGTCTCCGGCTTCAGCTGGGATGAGACGGCACGGGCAACCGTGGCCGCCTACGAGGAGCTCGGCGCGGCGCGGTGAGCTGCGCTGGCGGCCGCTCTACTGAGCGAGGCTTGCACGGCGCGCAGCGCACGCATCGAATGGCGCGCCGCGACGAACCCGCTGTGCGGAGTCCGGTCGTAAAGCTCGCGATAAAGCCGGTAGCGTGAGCCCGGCTCGCCGTATGCCCGGCGTGTGATGCGGCGCAGCTCGGCCAACTCCTCGGGCCGCTCGTGGGCGACCGCGTAGCGCTTCTCAAGTGCCAGCCACAGCGGGAACTCCGCCCTCACCACGCGGCGGACGTGGGCGGCTTCGGCACTGGCGGCCCCGAAGTACGTCGCGGCGAGCTCGTGGTAGCCGTCGATCACCTTGGCGTAGCGGTTGACGATCCCGCGATCCATGAAGGAGTCGTTCCCGCCGCGCGTGAGCACATAGGAGTCGGGCAGATAGTCGAATGTAGCGCCCTGCGCGATCATCGCGAACAGGCGCCCCACGTGAGCAAACAAGCTGCCGACGAATCGCTCCTCGAGCCCGATCTCCTCCCATCGCTCGCGCTTGAACGCGATCGAGCCGAGGAAGCTGAAGAACGCGAGCGTCGTGCTCGCTCTTGCGAAGTAGCTGAGCCGCTCCTCGGGTAGCGAGAAGTCGAAGCGCGTCTCGTCAGGGATCTGTGCGACCTTGCCCTCGAACAGCGGCTCCATCTCAAAAGAGCAGTACGTGACCCCGCATAGCAGCAGCTCGGCGCCGCCGTCGAGCCGGGCGAGCATTCGCTCAAGCGCACCCTCTCGCATGGTGTCGTCAGCACCGAACAGCCAGCAGTACTCGCCTTCTGCAAGCGCCACGGTGCGAGCCATGTCACGGTCGATCCCACCCCGCTCGGGCCGGCGGTGGTAGCGAATCTGCGGGTGGCGCTCAGCGAACGCGCCGACGACCTCGGCGGTGTCGTCGGTCGAGCCGCCGTCGAGCACCACGATCTCGACGCCGTCCTGGAGTTGCGCGGCGATGCTCTGGAGTGTCTCGCCGATGAACGCGCCGAAGTTGTATGTCGGAATGCACACCGAGAGTCGCATCGCCTCTACCCTCGCGAGCCCTTGGCCCGGAGATAGTCAAACGGCGCTCTTACGCGTCGCTTGATGGGTGCCGGTAGGTAGGCCCCGGCACAGGTGGCAATGCGGTTGCTGAGGAGTTTGCCTCGCCGCTCCCAACGCTGGCGCGTCTTCGCGCGCCTGAATCTCTTGATCTCGTCTGCTCGCACGAGCTCCGTGTCGGACTCGTGGGCATACCACTCGTTTACGCCGGTGCGGCGGAAGTGCACATACCCATGTGCGGACATGTGTCTTCCGACTCGCGGATCGCCCCCCCGCGCGCGCGGATCGTCACTCGCTGCGTTGTCCTCGATGATCACAATCCGTGGCCTGTGTCGCTCGAGCGTAAAGCCCTCGAGTACCTCCATCTCATGGCCCTCGACGTCGATTGTGATGAACTGAATCTCAGGAAAGGCCGCCTCGGTGAGCAGACTGTCAAGCGTGGCGGTGCGGACCGTTATCTCCTTGACGGCCCCGCCGACCTGCTCGATCCACTCAAGACGATCCGGAGTGAGATCGAGCGTTGACATCTCCTCGACATTCTCGGCGACGAAAAAGCTCGCCATGCCTTCCTTACCGCTCACAGCGCAGTTGACCACATTGCAAGCACGGTGCTTGCGGATCTCCTCGACGAGGGTGGGATTTGGCTCGACCAAGAGGCAGTGCCAGCCCCGCTTTTCGAACAGGTAAGTCGCGCTCCCGGTGCGCCCGTCGTAGGCTCCGATCTCAACGCAGTATCCCTCCGGTTGTTCGCCAAAGATCTCTTGCAAGATGCGATCCTCGCCGAACTGACCGTGCGCTTGCCCCGAGTCGTTTACCTGTTCATCGGAGGCGCTCATGTGGCGGGGCGGCGACGGTGGAACAGTGCCTGGCGGATCTCCGCTGGGATGATCCCGAACGCCAGCAGGGCCGCGATGTAGATCGCCAACCCGAGTAGTGCCGAGGCGAGAGGACTAACGTCCAGCGCTACCGCTACGCCACCCGCGAGCAAGGTCGCCGCGCCGGCCCGCAACACGAAGTCGGGCCCGAGCCGCAGCTCGGGCCGGGTGTGGGAGAGGGCCCACTCGCAGCAGAGGGCCAGCGTCAACTCGGCCGCGACCATCGCGACCGCGGCTCCTTTGGCCCCGTAGGCGCTGATCAGCGGCACCCCGGCCGCCACCACCACGGTGAGCGTAATCGCGTTTGCAAGCAGGATGGCGCGCAGTCGGTCGAGGGACAACAGGGCATACCCGCGGGCGCTGATGACAAAAGTTCCCAGCAGAGCGAAGGCCAAGATACGGAGGACTTCGATCGATGGTCCGAATCCGGGACCGGCGATGACCCGTATGGCAAATCCGGCGCCGAGGAACAGGCCGAGCGCCACGCCGCAGCCGGCGATCATCATCGTCTCTGCAAGCCGGCGGCTCGCGTAGCTGAAGCGCTCCTTGTCGTCGCGCGCCGCGCGCGCGAGTAGCGGGAGCGAGGTTGACACGAGCAGCGGGGGGACGGTGGTGAACGCGGCAAGCACACGGAACGACACGCCGAAATACCCGGTCTGGGCTGAGCTCGACAGGACCGACACCATGATCTGAGCAATCTGAAAGTAGAGGACCGAGAGGACGACGGCCGCGGAGTAGGGCAGGATCCGACTGACCATCCGGCGCCACTCCCGCGTGTCGATCTTTGGAAGCAAGCGCGAATCGCGTCCGCCAACCACCGCGGTGACCACAAGCGCCGGCACGACCACGGGCAGTTGAAGCGCGAAGAAGGGCAGCAGGCCGGCGCCGGCGAGTGCCAGCAGAAGGGCCTCGATCGCTACCCCGACTTGCACCGCGAGCTGTAGCCCGGCCACCCACCCGAACCGCAGCCCGACCTGGAGTGGGACCGTGCACGCATCTTGAACGACGAACACCACCATGCCGGCTCCGGCGATGACGGTTCCGATCACCATCACGTCTGGGTAGCCAACCAGCAGGCCGAAGAGCACGGCGAGCGCCAGTCCGCTCAGCGCCATCGTTATGCGAATCCCCAGAAGGTTGCGCAGGAAGAGCTGACCCTCGGATCTCGGGCCGGACGCGTACTCGCGCACGGCTATTCCGGTGAGCCCCAGGTCGCTGATCGTAGCGATGATCGTGACGAGCGCTGTAACAGTCGTGAAGTGCCCGGTGTCGATCAGCCCGAGGTGCCGGATGACGACGGCACTGGAGGCGACAGTGGCTAGCGTGCCAAGTCCGTAGCCGCTGATGCGCAACAGGCTGCCGCGAATGACAGCGGGCCCTGCGTCGGTTGTGTCGAGGATGTCAGGGGGGGCGACTTGCGAGGAATCGGCCAGTGGCGGATCACGGTCGGCCGGGAGCGCGGATACCATTCGACAAGAGGATATTGGACCGTCGGCGTCCCACCGGCGCGCAAAGACTGTCTCCCCGAGGCCATCGCGCCGCCGCCGACTCTCCCAAATGCACATCGCGCTCGTCAACCATCACGTAGGCGGAAAGGCGGGCGGCGGCGGAGGTGTTCGGCTGATGCTCGAGCTGGGCGCCGGCCTGGTTGAGCGCGGGCACCGCGTAACCGTCGCCTGCTACGACTTCCTCGCGGGCAGCGAGTTCTCCTACGTCGCCGACAAGCTCGAGATCCGCTCGGTTAGACGCGGTCCCTTCGAGCTGCCCGCCAACAACCGCGAGCTGGCCCGCCGCTTCTGGCTTGAGATGCCGAAGGTCGCAAAGCTCGTGCCGCACGACGTAGACGTCGTCAACTCCCACGACTGGATCGCGCTGCGCCCGGGACGCATCGCCGCCGGGCGTCTGTCGGTTCCACTCGTGTGGACGCGCAACAACGAATCGCTGTGGGAGCGCGCGATCGTGCCGCGGCTGTCGATCACCGGCGAGCGTTCGCTGCCGCACCGACTGCTGCAAGCTGCGCTGACCTGGCCCGATCTTCTCGATGCCCGCCGCGCGGATGCGATCGCGGTGCTGAGCGCGCAGCAGGTCGAGATGGTCAGGCGCAGCTATCACAAGGATGCGCTGTTGTTGCCGGTGGGACCGCCGGCACACTTCTTCGATCCACCGGACAGGGCTGCCGCCCGCGCGCGGCTCGGCATCGCCGAGGACGCCTTTCTCGTGGTCGGCATGGGCACACTCGTCGAGCACCGCTGCTTCGACGATCTGATCGAGGCGAGTGCGCTGCTGGCCGACGATCCGAAGCTGCATACTCTGATCGCCGGCTCCGACCACGAAGATCCTGCTTGTGGGGACCGCCTCGCCGCCCAAATCGCCGCCGAAGGCTTGGGTAAGCGTGTGACGCTGCCGCGTAAGTCGCTATCCGATGCGGAGCTGAAGGACACATACGCGGCAGCCGACGTGTTCGTGATCCTCAGCCAGCGCTACGCCTGGGGTCTGGCACCGTTGGAGGCGCTCGCTTCGGGAACGCCGGTGATTCTCACCCCGGGGGCTGGGGTCTACGACATCCTTGCCGGGCATCCAGGCGTGCAGGTGGTCAAGCCGCAAGACCCGCGGGCGATCGCACAGGCGATTCGTGGCTGGCGCCAAGGTGAGGGTCGCGAGGACCTGGAGACGACGCGAGAGTGGCTCCGCGCCGAATACGCGATCGACCGCTACGTGGAGCGGATGGAGGCGGTATACGGGAAGGCCGCCGGCGCCGGCTGATGCGCGTTGGCGGCTTGGCTGGCAAGCATGGGGGCCAGCGAGGTGCGTGCGTGTGTCTGGCATCCAGCTTGGCTTTAGCCGCGCGCGTAAATACCCCTGCGCAGCGTCAGCGAGTCGCGCAGCCCGATCTCGGAGTCGAGCGCCGCGGCGGGGGCGTGACGGGGTTGCTGTCCGCGCGCCGAGCGCCAGCCGGCAAGACGCCCGGCGACGGCCGCGAAATCACGTGAGATGAGCGCGTCGCCGAGCGCAACCGCCGCCTCGGTGGCCAGCGCCCGCGGCGCTTGGCGACCGCGCAGGACTCCGTAGCGGCGCAGCAGGTAGCCACGCGCGAAGCCAGCGTGGCGGCGCTGCCAGGCGGTTCGGTGCCCGTGCGTGGCCGAGCCGAGGTGCACCCCAACCGCGTCGGGCACCACCGCCGTGTCCCAACCGGCGCCACGCAAGCGCAGCGCCAGGTCGAGGTCCTCCGAGTAGGCGAAGATAGCCTCGTCGAGCCCGCCGACCTGCTCCCACGCGGTGCGCCGGTAAGCAGCGGCGCCACCCGCCGGGCCCGCCAGTGCGAGCCGCGCATCGCCGGCCCGCGCGACCGGCTCGCCGGCCAGGCGGGGATAGCCAGCGAGCGTGACGTCGGCGCACAGCCCGACGCTGTCGATCAGCTGCTCGCCCGGCTGCACGAGCAGGCACGCGACTGAGCCCGTCGCAGGCTCGGCTTCCAGCGGCGCGACGAGCCGTTGGAGCCAGTCGGGGCGGCAGTAGACGTCATTGTTGAGCAAGACCACGACCTCGCCGTTCCCCTGCTCCACACCGCGGTTGCAGGCGGCGGCGAAGCTCAGGTTCTGCCGCGAGCGGATCAGCCGCACGTCGGGCCACTCAAGACCAACCCGCTCGGCGGTCTCCTCGCTGCCACCGTTGTCGGAGACGATCACCTTGTGCGTGCGGGTCTGTCGCGCAAGGTGCGACAGACATTCCTCCGTTAGGTCATAGCGCCCCGAGGTCGGGACCACGATGTCGATTGCGAGTGCCAGGGTGGCCCATCGTAGCGTCAGGATGGCCGATCCCAGCATGTGGGGTGGGTGGCCCATCCCAGTATGTGGCTCGGGATAGCCTGCACGCTCGTAGCCTCCCTTTAGCTAGCTTCATGCACTACTCGGGCGGGCGCCACGCGGATCTGCTGTCAAGTATCGTGGCGAGTGTGTCAATCGGATCGCTGCCGAGACGCATCTACCGCTTTTTGCGCAACGCCGATGGGATACGCACTCAGCGTCTGCGCACATACGCATTCCCGCTGCTCGCGCGGCTGACGCCGTTCGTCGGCGTCGAGCACGACGGAGTGCGCTACGTGGTAGGCACGCGCGGCGACCGCGCGGTCGGCTACAGCACTTTTATAAATGGCTCCTTCGAGAAAGAGACGCTGCGTCGGATGCTCCTCGCGCTCTCACGTCACGGGGTAACGACGCTTCGCGGCATGACAGTGCTCGAGGTGGGCGCCAACATCGGCACCGAGACCGTCTCGTTGCTCAGCCATCACGGCGTGGCGCGTGTCGTAGCGTTCGAGCCAGACGCCGAGAATGCACGCCTGCTGCGGGTCAACCTGGCGATCAACGGGCTTGACCGGCTTGCGGTGATACATGAGATGGCGCTGTCTGACGCCGACGCCACGCTGGTGCTCGAGCGCTCCGCTGAGAACAGCGGGGACCATCGGATCCGTGTCCCCGATACGAGCGGCCCGGACCTCTTCAATGAGGCGGAGCGCTCCACGGTCGAGGTTCCCGCTCGCCGCATCGACTCGCTCGTTGAAAGCGGCGAGCTCGACCTCGACCCCGTTGGGTTGGTCTGGATGGATGCTCAAGGCCATGAGGGCCATGTGCTTGCCGGGGCGCAGCAGGTGATCGCGGCCGGCATACCAATTCTCACCGAGTACTGGCCGTATGGGCTGAACCGGGCTGGTGGCTTGGATCGGTTTCACACCGCGGTCGCTGAGGGTTATGGCACGGTCATCGACCTACGCACCGGCTCTGAGGAGCCTCCCACTGTCCTCCTCGCCAGCGACGTGGGCCAGCTCGCCGAGCGCTATTCGCAGGACTTCAACTCCTACTCTGACCTGCTGCTATTGCCGGGCTAGCTTGGGCCGCGCGCGCGATGATCTCGCCGCGCATGGTCATCCATCTCCCTTGAGCACGCGCTCGGCAGGTCCATTGCACGTCGGCCTGAACCTGATCTTCCTAGTGCCGGGCGAGACCGGCGGCATGGAGGTGGCGGCACGCGAGCTGATTCCGGCGTTGATCGATGCCGCCCCGCCCGGTACGCGCTTCACCGCGTTCGTTAACCGCGAGGCCGCCGCGGCCAAAGACGGCCCCTGGGGGGAGTTGCTGCCGGCGGTGACCGTGCCAGTCGACGCACGCAACCGGGTGCAGTGGGTGCGCGGCGAGCAGCTGTTGTTGCCGCGCCTTGCCGCCCGTGCCGGCGTGGACCTCGTGCACAGCCTCGCGAGCACCGCACCGGCGCGTGGGCGCTTTCGCCGTGTGGTCACCGTCCACGACCTGATCTACGCGCGCTTCCCCGAGGCGCACGCGGGGATCCGCGACCTGGGCATGCGTGTGCTCGTGCCACTGGCGGTGCGCCGCTCCGATCGCGTGATCGTCGACTCGCACAGCACGCAGCGTGACCTGATCGAGCTGCTGGGTACTTCCGCCGAGCACATCGATGTCGTCCCGCTGGGAATCGGCACGGTGGCGCGCAGCGAGCCGTTGCCCGAACCTGAGCTGCGCGAGCGTCTGCGCCTGGGTGAGCGCCCGATCGCTTTGAGCCTGTCGGCCAAGCGCCCGCACAAGAACCTGCTCGCGCTGATCGGCGCGCTTGCGCTGATCCCGTCGGAGCGCCGACCGCTGCTGGTGCTGCCGGGCTACCCGACCGAGCACGAGGTGACGCTGCGCGAGCGGGCGCGCACAGCCGGAGTCGAGCAAGACGTGCGCTTCCTGGATTGGCTGAGCGGCGAGGAGTTCGAGGGGCTGTGGCAAGTAGCGCGGGCCTTTGTCTATCCGTCGCTGTACGAGGGCTTTGGCCTACCGGTACTGGAGGCGATGGCGCGCGGCGTCCCGGTCGCCTGCTCGAACGCGTCGTCGCTGCCGGAGGTGGCGGGTGAGGCGGCGTTGCTGTTCGACCCCCAAGACGAGCGCGCGATCGCCTCTACGCTTGAGCGCCTGCTCTCAGAGAGCGATCAGGACCGCGCGGAGGTCGAGCGTTTGCGTGCGCGCGGCCTGGAGCGCGCCCGCGAGTTCACCTGGGAGCGCACGGCGCGGTTGACGCTTGAGAGCTACGGGCGGGCGCTGGGGCGCTAAACCTGTCTCAGCGTGTCTAGTACGTGCTGCTCATGTAACACGCTGTAAGCGAATGTTCAGAAATCACTGGAATAGTGCTCGAGAACCACACGCAGCGACCCCTCCAGCGACAGCAGCTCAGCATTCTCCGCAAACCAGCGGGCCGTGCTCTCGCGCATCGCCATTCCCGCCTGGTGCACACGCACGATCGCCTCAGCGATCGCCTCGGGGTCGGCGCTTGAGGCAATCACGCCGTTGAGGCCCTGCTCGACCAGCTCAACGGCTGCGTTGTCGGGTGCGGCGACCACCACCGCCGGGGTTGCGTGGGCTGAGGCCTCGACCACCACCATGCCGTAGCCCTCGCGCTCGGAGGGCAACAGGACGCACATGGCGCTGGCCATGTCGGCGTCCACCTGCTCGCTCTCGCCGAAGCCGGGCGCGGAGATGAAGGCGCCGGCGTCGTGCTCGGCGATGGCGGTGCTGAGCGCCTCGCGCTCGGGGCCGTCGCCGTAGAAGACGCCACGCAGGCCCTCAATTCGTTGCGCGGCTCTTGCTACGGCCGCCACGCCGACGGTGACTCGCTTCTCGGGGATCAGGCGTCCGGCGAACAGTACAAACGGCTCTGGCCCTGAGGGGCGGGTGGGGACGCTGGTTTGGGGGGCGCTGGCCGAGAGCTGGTCCGCGCTCGGTGTGGGGGGGAGCGTGACCTCGGTGGGGTCTTGCGCAAACGACGATGCCCCCCGCGCGCGCGGGGGGCATCGCGCTTTTTTGCCACCTGCATACAGACCTCGCAGCACCGTGATCGGGCCGCGCAAGCCCTGCTCACGTAGCCGCTTCGCGTGCAGCTGTGAGAAACAGAAAGCGCGCTGTGGAACCCGCGCGCACGCCCACTGCACGAGCTCGCCTATGCGCCCACCGACGCCGCCTAGATAGCTACGCCAGTATTGGCGAGACCACACCTCAAACCAGTCGACGACGAGGCCGTAGCGCCCGAGTGGGCGCGCCAGCGCTGCGGCCAGCAGCGAGAAGTAAGGGAAGGCGCACGTGTGCACGACGTCGTAGGAGCGCCCGTGGCGCAGCAGGTGCCAGAGCACGCCGATGCCGAACACCAGCGGTGGCAGGATGCGCCGGCGCGGACCGCTGTATAGAGCCATGCGTGGTCCCGCGACGACGACGCGGATGCGTGGGTCGATGTCCAGAGGCTCGCCACGCGGCCACTGGCGCAGCGTGAGGTAGGTCACCTCGTGTCCCTCTGCGACCAGGCGCTCGGCCAGGTTGCGGTACCAGCGCTCGGCGCCGCCCACCGTGTAGGGAAATAGGCAGTCGTAGATCAGGCAGATGCGCATGGGGCCGCCGCCAGAATAGCCGCAGGCTTGGAGCCTTGAGCGCGACTGTTAGGGCGCCTCCGCAGTGTCCGGTAGGATCTGGGAGCGAAAAGCGTGCCGTTTTGAGATCTCGGTGCGCTGCTTTTCGGGCCGCAGAGGGTTATCTCTGCGATAGCCGAACCTGCAAAGAGTGGGCTGGACGAACTAGACCATGAGTACCGTACAGAAGAGCAGGTCCTCGCTTGCCGAGGCCGCCGAGGAAAACGCGTCGACGCTTTTGTCGGTTGTGATCCCCTGCCTGAATGAGGAGGAGAACATCGAGGAGTGCGTGCGCACCGCGCTCACGGTGCTTGAGCAGAAGGGGATCGACGGCGAGGTACTGGTCGTCGACAACGCCTCCGAAGACAACTCGGCCGCGCTTGCCGCCGCCGCTGGGGCGCGCGTGGTCTCAGAACCGCGTCGTGGCTATGGCAGCGCCTACCTAGCCGGCTTTGCCGCCGCGCGTGGGCGCTACATCGTGATGGCCGACGCCGACTTGACCTATGACTTCAACGAGATCCCCCGCTTTGTTGCCGAGCTCGACGGTGGCGCGGAGCTGGTGATGGGCGACCGCATGGACAACATCCAGCCTGGAGCGATGCCTTGGCTGCACCGCTACATCGGCAATCCGATCCTCACGGGACTGCTGAACCTATTTTTCCGCACTGGCGTCAAGGACGCCCACTGTGGCATGCGTGCGCTGCGCACCGACGTGTTGCCAAGACTCGACCTGCGCACGACCGGCATGGAGTTCGCCTCGGAGATGGTGATCAGGGCCTCCAAGGAGAAACTGAAGATCGCCGAGTTTCCGATCGAATATCATCCCCGCGGCGGCGAGTCGAAGCTGTCGAGCTTCAGCGATGGCTGGCGCCACTTGCGCTTTCTACTCGTGCACTCGCCTACGCATCTGTTCATCGTGCCGGGCACCGCTCTCGCCGGCGTCGGCACCTTGATCGTGGCGCTCGTCGGGGGTGGGTTGGATTTTTTTGGGCGTTCCTGGGGTATTCATGCGCTGATCGGAGGAGCTCTGCTGATGGTGGTCGGCACGCAGGTGCTCGCGCTCGGTCTGTGCGCGCACGCCTATGGCACGTACTACATGGGCGAGCGCGACCCCTGGTTCGACAATATGCGCGCGCGCTTCAGACTCGAGCATGGGCTGGCGCTTGGTGGCTTGGTATTGCTTCTAGGGCTTATCCTCGGGGGCATCATCGTCGGTACATGGATCTCGCACGGACTCGGCACGCTTGCCGACGAACACATGGCCGTGGTCGCGGCGACGCTGATCATCGTCGGTATCCAGATCTTCTTCTCGTCATTTCTCCTGTCGATCCTCGGTTTGCGTCGCTCTGACTCAGTCCGGTAGCGCGGTAGCCGTCCAACGATGAGTTTCCTGATGGTCGTGGTCGGGTTTCCGCTGCTGTCTGGCGGTGCTCGCGCTTGGTGCCGGCCTGCTGGTCGAGCGGATCGTTGGCATCAGGTTGCCGTTCGTATTGCTGGCACCGCTTGGATTCGGCGTGCTGATTGTCGTCTCTCAGTTCACGACTTGGCCGCCATCCACCACGCTTGCTCCGTTGACTCCATGGATCTTGCTGGCGCTGGCTCTCTTGGGATTCGTGCTTGCCTGGCGGGGCGGTCTGGCTGAGCGCTGGCAGGGTCGCGAGAGCGGCTGGTGGCTGGCGCCCGCTGGGGCGCTTGCCGCCTACCTGACTGTGAGCGCCCCGATCATTGCCGCTGGACGCTTGACTTTCCCGGGCTACCTGCTGGATACGACGGGCTCGATCCAGATAATGGGCGCCGAGCGCCTGTTGCACCACGGACGTGAATTCACGAGCGGATTCCCAGGCTATGGCGCAACCCTTGTCGCGTACTTCGGCAATGGCTATCCCTCAGGTGGTCACACCGTGCTCGGATCGGTTGGTTGGCTTTCTGGGCAGAACCTGTTGTGGCTGTACGCGCCCTTCCAAGCGGCCGAGCTTGCGTTCGCTGCGCTGGTGTTGGCGTTCCTGGCTCGGAGCGCGGGTCTGTCGCGCCCGGCGGCGGCAATCACCGGCTGGCTGGCAGCCGTTCCAGCGCTCGTCTACTCCTACGCGCTGATGGGCTCGATCAAGGAGATCACGGTGCTGCCGATGCTGCTCTTGATGGGGGCCTGCGTCGTGCTCGCCCCGCGGCTTGCCCGCGCAGGGGTACGCGGTGCGTTGCCTTTTGCCATCGCCGGCGCAGCGTCGCTTGGCGCGATCGGCATCGCCGCGTCGCCTTGGGTTGGGCTGTTTTTGCTTGCCGTTCTGGTGTTTGCGGCTCCGGTGGTGATGCTCAGGCGCCACCGCGCCAGGGCGTTGGCCCTGAGCGCCGTGGTGACCGGTGGAATGACGGCTGTGCTCGCGCTGCCTACGCTCGGGCCCCTGTCGACTACCTTGGCGCTGGCGCAGAACGTCTCGAACACGGATGCGCAGGCCGCGTCTGATCCCGGGAATCTGCTGCGCCCGCTGCGCATCGCCCAGGCATTCGGTATTTGGCTTGGCGAATCGCATCGCATCGAACCGCGCTTTCTCAATCAGACCTACCTGGTGATCGGCGTCGTCGCGGTGTGCGCGATCCTCGGCGTGCTGTGGCTGGTGCGCAGGCGGGCTTGGGGGCTGCTCGTGTTCGCTCTATCTCCGTCGTGGTATGGGAGTTCTTGCGCCGACATGGGACCGAGTGGACCGACGCGAAGGTGCTGATGCTGAGCTCTCCCTGTGGTGGTGCTCATCGCGCTGATCGGGGCGTTTCAGCATCAAGGGCGGACGTAGCATCGAGGGTGCGCTCGTGGCCGGCGTGATCGCGCTCGGCGTATTCGGCTCCGATGCGCTTGCCTACCACGCGACTGGGCTGGCGCCGACGCAGCGCTACACCGAACTGAGCGCAATCGGAGAGCACTTCTCCGGTCAGGGGCCGACGTTGCTCACCGACTTTGACGAATACGGGCTGTACCTGTTGCGTGAGGTGCAGGTCGACTCGCCCGGCTATGCGTATCACGGTGTGATTACTTTGGATAACGGAGCCAACCCGCAGTATGGCCACAGCTACGACATCGATCAGATATCCCAGGCAACGTTGCAGCAATATCCGCTTTTGGTGATGCGCCGCTCGCCCGTCTGGAGTCGTCCGCCCAGCAACTACAGCGAGGTTTGGAGCGGGCCGTCATGGCAGGTGTGGCGCCGCGTTGGACCGGCGCCGCTGGTTCATGTGGCGGTGGGCGAAGGCTCACAGCCGGCGGCCATTCCGCAGTGTAAGAAGGTCCGCTCGCTGGCGCGGGTCGCTAAGCGCGACGGCAAGCGGCTGTGGTCGCCAAACGTCCTCCGCAACATCGTTTTGAACATGGCTGAAGCTGTGCGCTCGCCCAATACGGCGATCCTCTCCG
The DNA here is from genome assembly GCA_963757995.1 of uncultured Solirubrobacterales bacterium. Taxonomy (GTDB): domain Bacteria; phylum Actinomycetota; class Thermoleophilia; order Solirubrobacterales; family Solirubrobacteraceae; genus Palsa-744. The sequence continues at coordinate 267,480 of CAVWTS010000004.1, read as the reverse complement.
ACCTGGAGGGCCAGCCACAGCTGGCGATGGGCCCGCCCGCGCGCGTCGAATTGAGCTTCCGGGTACCAAAGGCCGGCCGCTACCGGCTGTGGTTCGGCGGGGACATCGATCGTCCCCTGCACGTGTCGATCGACGGCCGGCAGGTAGGGGTGCCACGCGAGCAATTCGGCGGTGACGAGAACAAGTATCCGGTTGCCGCGGTGAGCCTGAGCGCCGGGAAGCACAAGCTGACGATGCTCAGGGGTGGTGGAACTTTGCAACCTGGCGACAGGGCCTCGGCTGTGATCGATGGGGGCATCCTGGAGCCGCTGGCTGCCGAACGGGAGACGCTGCGACGCGTGGCCCCGAGCGCATGGCACTCACTCTGCGGGCACTGGCTGGATTGGATCGAGGTCGCCTGAGAGCCCGATCGGCTCTACGCGCCTCTGTCGTTCAACCGCTGCTCAATCGCGCCAATTCCCGCTCGCGCAACGCATGACGCAACCCCGCTTCCACCTCGTCGGTGGCGTGCTCCCAGGTATGCGAGGCAACGAACTCGATCCCTTCGCTCGAGCGGCGCTGCCAGCGCTCGCGGTCTGAGAGCAGCCGTTCGAGCGCGTCGGCGATCGCCTGTGGCTGCAGTGGGGCAGATCGAGCGGTCCGTCCTCGCCAAAGATCGACTCGGCGCTGACGCCGGCCAACTCGACGCACGGGAGCCCGCAGGCGAGCATCTCCTTTGGCATCAGCGAGAAGTTCGTCAGCGACAGGCACAGGCCGGCGGTCGCCTCGCGAATAGAGCCGGGCGAGCTGGGGCGTGCTGAGCACGCCCAGGTGCTCATAGGGGAACGCGGCGTGCAGGGCTTTGTCGGTGCCGAACAACACGATGCGCGCATCCGGGCGGCGGCGGTGAAGCTCGGCGAGCGCCATCAAGCCGATCGGCACGGCGCGCCTGGGGGTGGAGTGGCGCGCGTAATAGACGATCGTGTCACGCCTGCGCTCGACCGGCAGCGGATGGTAGGTGTCGCCGTCCACGCCGAGCTGGAAGGCGTCAGCGCTTGCCCCGTAGCGCTCAATCAGCAGATCGCGTAGCCAGGGACTCGCGGCGATGCAGTGCAGACCATGGCGGTATGTGTCCTCTGCCAGCACCTGCTCGGTGGAGGCGGCGTAGAACTCGGGCTCGTGGTCGTTGACGATGTAGGCACGTGCGCGAGTGCCCCCCAGGCCGAGTATCGCGTGCACGGTCTGCCAGCCGGTGGCGATCGCGACATCGGCGCCCTGCCAGGAGTCAAAGCCCTTGTAGACCGGGCCGTTGAATGTGGCGAAGAACTCGTTGATGTCGTGGCGCAGCACGGCCGGCCATAGGTCGCGAGCGTGGCCGTGGTAGTCGGCCAGCCAGACGCTGCATGCGTGTCCGCGTTGCTCTAGGCGGGAGAAGATCTGAAACAGCGTGTTGTGCCCGCCGCTGCCACGGCTGAAAGGGGGGATCACCAGGGCCAGGCGCAGGCGCTCGCGCTCGGCCATGCCGGGCAATGGGTCGAGCAGCGGCGCGGGGCCGTCTTGCCAGACTCGTGCGACAACGTCGTAGTCGTCGCGCTCGAGCATCTGGTCGACGTGTTCGACCGCCGGCAGCTCCGGCGGTTGCCGGCCAGTGCTGACAGCGTCCGTCCCTGGTGGGTCCCACCACCTGGTGTGTGCCCGTTTGCGGAGGCATCCACCGTCGCGGGGTGCTCGCCTGTCGCTTCGTCGCGTCCCTCCAGCGAGAACCTGCGTCGCAGCGGCGCGGGAATCCGCTCCGAGCGAGAGCCGAGTGCTGAGAAGACGCGCCGACCGCCGTGGTGGGCGATCGCGCGGCCCGTCCAGCGGGCCTGCGTGCCCGCGCCGATGCCCCGTTCGGCCATCCAGCGGCGGTCCGCCGCGACCTCGCGACCCACGTGGCGGCTCGCTGCGATCGGATGGAACGGCTCGACGTGGCCCTTAGTCTCGCGCAGGCCACGGTACTCGTCGAAGTAGCGGCGCATGAACTCGAGCGTGCCGTAGTCGTGAGCGTGCAGGACGGCCGCGCCGGGGTGGTAGACCTTCGACCAGCCAGCCTCCAGCAGATCGCCCCCGAACGCCTGGTCCTCGGAATAGGCGACATCGCGGAAGCGGATCTCCTCCCAGCAGTCGCTTGCATAGCAGGCGTTGACGTTGGAGAGGAACGTTGGCGCCCCGGCGGACTGCACCACCGCGGCATCAGCGCTGTCGCCCGTTGCGAAGCCGGCGAAGAACTCGCACAGCTCGCGCGCGATCATCGGGCTGGTGTCGGGCCGTGGCAGGTGGGGGCCGTAGGCGGCTCCGATACGCCCGTCGAGCGCGAATGCCTCCAGATAGGCGGCCAGCCAGCCTGGGCAAGGAGTGGCGTCTTGCGTCAGGAAGCAGATCAGCTCACCGGAGACGCGCTCAGCGCCGAGGTTGCGTGTGCGTCCGTGCCCGAACTGTTCTGGCTCGATTTGCAGCAGCTCGACGCCCGCGGCGCGGGCGATCTCAAGTGAGCGGTCGCGCGAGCCGGAGTCGATTACCAGCGTCTCCGCGACTCCCTCGCGCCGCAACGCGTCGAGCAGCTCCTCTAGATAGCGCTCCCCGTCCTTGACGGGGATCACCACGGAGACCGTCTTCACGAGCCCAGCAGACGACGCTTGATTCGCTTGATCCGCCAGATCACGGACCTGATGGCGCGCAGCGCCAGACGCACCTCGTTGGCTCCCGGTCGCTCCATCAACCTGTTGAGGTCGAGATGCAGGCGGTCGAGCCAGTAGGCGCGCTCCTGCCACTGGCCGATCGCGGCGTTCGTGCTGGCTTGAACCTCCACAAGCTCGGCCTCCAAGGCGGCGACGCGCGCGCGCAGAAGCTCGTTCTCGGCTTGCAGTTGCTGTCCGTTGGATGTCTCGGCGGCAGTCATCGCTACAGCTTCTCTGAAATGAGTGGGGCCTCGCGGTTGAAGTACCACAGGCCGAGCGCAAACAGGACGGCGATGATACCCAGCGGGATCGCCAGACGCGGGACGCCGCCGAGCGCCTGGGCGGCCGTGGGGCCGGAATGAAGCAGCGCGTTGCGCGTCTGCGTGAGGATCGCGCCGATCGGGTTGATCACAAGGATGCGCGAGAAGGGGATGCCGAGGAAGTGGTGGTCCTTGGCCGACTGCACGGTGTAGAGGATCGGCGAGGCGTAGTACAAGAGCTGTGCCAACACTTCCCAGATCGGCTGCACGTCGCGAAAGCGCACGTACAGCGCGCTGAGCAGCATGCCCACGCCGACCGAGAGGGTGACGAGCAGCGCCACGAGCGGGATCAGCTCGAGCCAGCTGACGCTCGGCTCGATGCCGGCGGCGAGGATGAAGACGAATACGACGATCAGATTCATGCAGAGATTGAAGAAGCAGAAGAGCGCGACCGACAGCGGCACGACCAAGCGCGGGAAGCGGACCTTGCGCAGCAGGTTCTCGCGCCCGACGAGGCTTGGTACGGCCCCGGATGTGGCTTCCTGGAAGTAGGTGAACAGGATGATCGACTCGAGCAAGTATTGGGCGTAGTGGGGGACCGGGTTGCCCTTGTTGACTTCGAGGATCACGGTGAACACGAACAGCGTGACCCCGAAGAACAGCAACGGGCGCACCAGCGTCCAGGCGTAGCCGAGGATCGAGCCGAAGAAGCGCAGCTTGAATTCGGTGCGGGCGAGCATGAACGTCAGCGACCAGAAGCGCTGGGCGCCGCCGCCGAGAGCCGAAGGACCGTACACGCGATGGCTTGTGGGGGCTTGCGGTGGGCCAGGCAAGCCGACCTCTGGCATCGTGCTCACAGGGCCACCTCTCGCAAATAGTGGCGTGTCCCTTCGCCTCCACGGACACGTCCTTGGCGCGCCGGCGCGGAGATACGAGTTTGCGCCCGGCTCAAAGTCGCTCCAGCTTGGCTTCGATCGGCAGCTCGAGGATGCCGCCGCTGCCGGTGCCGTGGACCATGATCGAAGCCATGTCCTCCACGAGTGCGAGCGCGCTCTCGCCGGTGCCCTCGCGCGCCAGAGAAGGGGTCATCAGGTAGCGAGAGGGCGTCAGCCAGTTGGGGATCGCAAAGCGCGCGATCACCGATTCGCCGGCCTTGAACGAGCCGCTTGCGTGGGCGTGCTGGTCGGAGCGCGCGACGATGATCGTGTGGCCGAGATCGGTGCGCAGCGTGATAGCGAACACAGGGTTCTCAAGCGCCTCAGCGATGCGTGCCTCAAAGCACATGCAAAGGCGGTCTTCCTGGCTTGCACTGGTGATGCGCTCGCCCTGCTCGCTCTCGAACCAGGCATCGGTGATTGCCGTGCCTGAGCTGGAGTGACTCTCCTCGGGCGCGTCGTGGGCTAGCTTGCCGAAGTTGAGCTCGTGGTAGGCGCGTCCCACCTCGCGTGGGTCGCCGATCTTGGTCATCTTGCCGTGCTCCATCAGCATTGCTCTGTTGCAGAAGCGCTCTACTGAGTACATGTCGTGGGAGACGAACACGATTGTTTTGCCCTCACGCTTGAGGCGGAAGAACTCCTCGAAGCACTTCTGCTGGAAAGCGGCGTCGCCGACGGCCAAGACCTCATCGATCAGCAGGATCTCGGCGTCCACTTGGATCGCGGTGGCGAACGCTAGGCGTACGAGCATTCCGGAGGAGTAGTTCTTCAGGCGCAGGTCCATGAAACCCTCGAGTTCAGCGAAGGCGACGACGTGTTCGAAGCGCTCCATCGCCTGTTTGCGGCTGAGCCCCAGCATGATCGCGTTGATGACTACGTTGTCACGCGCGTTAAGGTCGGGGTTGAAGCCGACGCCTAGCTCTATGAACGGGGAGAGCCGGCCCGCGACCGAGATGCGCCCGACGTCGACTCGGTAGATGCCGGCGATGCACTTCAAGAGTGTGCTCTTGCCGCTGCCGTTGCGCCCGACGATCCCGAAGAATTCGCCTTCGGCGATCTCGAGAGATATGTCTTGGACGGCTTTCAGCTCGTCGTACTCGGTCGAGCGAAACGGATGCAGTGCACGCTCCTTGAGCGTCGAGTACTGCTGGTGGGGCAGACGGAAGGTCTTGCTGACATTCTCGATCGAGATCGCGGAGTGGCGCCCCGGCGAGACGGACGCCGCCTGCGCGGAGGGGGCAGGGTCGGTGATTGCGGTCGTGGGCAAGGGCTTGTGAACGCTAGCAACCGTCTCCACGGCGGAGGACCTGGCGAATGGCTTGGGCCGCCGGACACGACGGTATGTAGGCGAGTGGTTGGGCTGACAGGAGTACAGAACGCCTCGGAGTGGGAAGAGTTGCTCTGGCGGCAATCGGTGGCCGGTTGTCGTGTCTGGGGCTTAGGCTTCTACTCATGGCTAAGTCCGTCGCTGAGCTCCTGTCAGAACGTGAGGGAACCCGCTTGGATTTCAAGCGAGACCTATCGAGCATGAAGCGAGTCCTGGAGACCGTCTGCTCATTCCTGAACACAGCTGGCGGGACTGTGGTCGTAGGCGTTGAGGATCAGACGAGAGTGACTCTTGGGCTCGGTGACGTAGAGAAGCAGGAGGAGAGGTTGGCGAATGCGGTTGCGAACGCGATCGAGCCGCAGCCCACCGTCCAGCTGGAGATGGCGACCTACGAAGGGCGCGACTTGCTATTGCTGCGTGCTTCCTATGCGGCTGGACCCTTCTTCATCAAGGAGAGAGGGAAGGATCAGGGAACATTTGTCCGGATTGGAAGCAACTCGCTCCCCGCGAGCCCCGAGAAGGTAGCCGAGCTCGAACGGGCACGGCAAACGGGTGCGTGGGACCAGGAGCCGGTGGCGGGATTGGCCCGCGAGGATCTCGACCAAGAGTCGATCGAGCGGTGGCTGGAGCTGGTTGGGGAGCATCCGACAGACGCCAAGTTGCGCAGTCTCGGTGTATTGAGCGAACACGGAGGCCAACTGGTCCCCACTCGTGCCGGGATCATCCTATTTGGACGAGAACGGGCCGTCCATTTTCCCGATGCGCAGATCCGGTGTGCCCGGTTTCGTGGAAACGACAAGAGCAGGCCGGCAGTTAAGAGCGAGGAGAGCGATGGGAGCGTGCTCGACGGGATCGAGGTGGCAGTGCGGTTCATCGAGCGGAACACTGACCAGGTCGTTCAGATCACCGAGCGTACGCAGCGAGCGGAGTTGGACCTTTTCCCGAGCGTAGCGGTGCGCGAGATCCTTAACAACGCCGTCGCTCATGCTGATTACGCTGTAGAGGGCGCCTCCATCTTCGTTGCTTTGTACGCGGATCGTCTGGAGATCTCAAGTCCTGGCACATGGCCTCCGGGTTTCTCCAGGGAGGATTTCGAATCCGGTGTCAGCCTCCGTCGCAATAAGGCGATATCGCGGGTGCTGATGCGCTTGGGGGTGATCGAGGGGTATGGGAGCGGGTACGACCGCGTTATCGCGGCATGCCGCGATAACGGCTATCCGGCGCCTGAGTGGATTGAGAACGGACCCCAGATCAAGGTCGTGTTGGGGCCGCACCCCAACAGCGGTCTGTCACCAAAGCCGACCGGCGAGGATTCGGACAAAGTCGGACGAGCGCTACATGCCCGGCTGACCCCGGATCAGCGATACGCTGTCGTACTGCAAGCAATCGAAGAGCTTGAGCGGCCTAATACGGGTGATATCCAGCGGTACACCTGTATTTCCACGAGGAGCTTGGGACGGGATCTTCGTCATCTTCGCGAAGGTGGCGCCATCGAGTTCGTAGGCTCACGGCAGACAGGCTTCTATCGTCGCAAGTAAGCAGCGCTGCCACATTCTGCCACATTCTGCCACATTCTGCCACATTCTGCCACATTCTGCCACATTCTGCCACAGGGCGAGCAGGGTTAATGGGGCTCCTCAGCTCGCGCGATCAACGCCTCTAAGTCAGCTGCGTCGCAGTGGGTCTTCCCAACGCAACCCCTGGAAGCGCGCGAAGTCCGTGTCGCACGAGCAGAGCAGTGCACCGTGCTCGATCGCCAGCGCGGCCAAGTGCGCGTCGGTCGTGAGGTTGCCCGCGGCGCCGAGTGGTGAGAGCAGCTCGCGCAGGATGGCCGCGTGGCGCTCTGTTGGATTGATCACCGTGACGCACGGTTGATCGAGCCAGCTCTCAACGATCTCAATCGCCGCGTCCACACTGAGTGGCTCTTCGACCACAGTCGAGCGCGTGCTCAGGCGGATGAACGCAAGCAGCACCGTCCACGACAGGGCCACGGTCTCCGCGCCGGAGAGCGTTTGCTCGAGCCAGTCGCGAGCCGCGTCGTGGCTCGGTGAGCGGGAGTCGTATGCGTATAGGAAGAGGTTGACGTCGGGCAGCTTCACTTGCGCAGCTCGAGCTTGCGCAGGATCTCGCTGTCTTCGATTTCGCCGGCGAGACTGAGGGCTTTGTCGACGTCGACGCCTGGGCGGATACCCAGAGGTTGCGCATCCACGTGGAAGCTCCTGGTTGGCGATGCGCCGGCAGCAAGGCCGGCGCGAACGGCATCGTTGAGGGCGCCCTTGAAGGACACTCCCCGCTCGCGCGATACCTGCTGGAGCTTCGCCGCCACATCCGCGTCGAGGGTTACTGTGGTGCGCATATAGGCATCATAGCATCAGACTAGTTGCTGTCATGAGTGCATGTTGTGCCCCAGACACACCGACAGCGGTGACCCTGCTCGATGCCTACGCACTGATCGCCCTCCTAGCCGGGGAGCCGGCGGCAAACGAGGTGGGAGAACTGATTGCCGGTGGTGGCACGGTGCTCGCCGCTCCCAATCTTGCCGAGACAGCGGATCGTCTTGGTCGCGTCCATGGGATCGCGGTGCAGCGCACACGCGCCGCTGTCGAATCGCTTGAGCAATCAACCGATCTGCGGGTGCAGGCGACGGAGCGCGCCCATGGCTGGAGGGCAGCGGAGCTACGAGTCAAGCACTATCACCGCACTCGCCGACCGCTGTCGCTGGGCGACTGTTTGCTCCTTGCCATGGCCACCGAGGAGGATCATGTGGCGACGGCCGATCCTCACGTCCTTGCGACAGCGGGGGAGGAGCAGATCAAGTGGATTGCCCTGCAGAATTCCCAGGGTCTCCGCTACACACCTGGGCAAAGATCTAAGGCCGACACCCACGTCCTGATTCCCTGTTGCGCCCTGGCGTGATCGTATGGATCGTGCCGTCTTTGCGACCGTCGGGCCAGACCTGCGTGTGACACAGGGCGGAGACGCTACTGATCGACCCCGAGAGAATCTGGGGCCTGGTTGTTCGCCTCCAGCTCGGGAAACTCTGGCGAGCATTCAGCTCGCCTGTAGCGGGTAGCGGCGGCGCATAAACGGTGAGAACCTCGGGACGGTGAAGTCCACCTGACCGTACTCGGGACTGTAGATGAGGCCCTTCTTTATGAGTGCGTCTCGTGGAGCTGACGTGTAGGACAGGCGTCGTCCTAGGCGCTCGGCAATCATGGCGGTGCGATATGGTCCCTCGCCGAGATCAGCCATAGCGGCCATGTATTCCCGCTCGCGGTCGGTGGCCTTCTCAAAGCGTACGTGAAAGAACTCTTGGTCGAGCTGCGTGAGTATGAGCGATTCGGCAGCCACAACATCGCTGAGACGGATCGGCGAGCCGGTCGCGTGATTCCATGCCTCCTTGCCGTAGGCCTGGATGAACGCCGGATAGCACCCCGACTCGCCGACGATCAGCGCGAGCGCGTCCTCGTCCCAGTAGACATTTCGTTCCTCTGCTGGCATCGCAAGCGCCTGACAGGCCGCGTCCTCGCTGAGCGGTCCGAGCTTTGGATAGGCGAACAGCCGCTCGGCATAAGACTTCGCGTCCACCATCAGGCCGGGCAGTTGTGGAAGGCCCGCGCCAACGAGTGTGACGGGCAGCATAGTTTGCGACATCCGATGCATGGCCGCGGCGATGGCCTCCAGTTCCTCGCGGGCCAAGAACTGCATCTCATCGACCAGGAACACAACACCCGTTTCATGTTCTCTAGCCACTTGGCCGAGCTGCTCGAACAAGTTGGCCAGATCCCGCTCCAGGTTCCCGCTGGAGCCGCCGAGCGCGTTGGGATCGAAGGAGAACTCGAGATTGCCGTCAGACGAGGCTCCGACCTTGAACCCGCGAAGCAGTTTGGTGAACGACTTTATTCGGTCGCCGAGCGCATGTCGGGAGCTGAGCTGGAGCAATGCCTGGTAGGCGGCATCAGCGAGCTCGGAGCGGAAATCGGTGTCCGACTTGATCTCGATCGGTCGCGGAACAGTCCAGCCGGCGTCCTTCGCTATGTCCTCGAACTCGAGCAGTAGGACCGTCTTCCCGACCCCTCTCAGGCCAGAGACGATCATGCCGCGATCGCTCAAGCCGCCGCGAAGACGGGCCAGCAGCGTCTTAAACTGCTGCTCCTGGGTAGTACGGCCGGTCAGGGCCGGAGGTGGATTGCCGGCGCCCATCGAGTAGGGGTTCAGGTCTGGGTTCACGGCGATAAGTTATCAGGTTTCTACGGTGGTATCCAGCGATATACCGTCTGAACTAGATATGACGGTATAACTTGGATACCGGAGGTTGGCTCTACTCGATTCGCTCAGACCCGCTGTAGTACGTAGACGTCTTGGTTTTCTTGGTTGCGTCCGGGGGCGAACTCGAGTACTTGCCAGTGGGGGCAGAGGTTTGTGAGTATCCATTCTGGGGTTAGGAAGGCTGTGCCCCAGTCGGGGTTGACGACGCCCCAGTCGCCTTGCTCGCCGAACTCTGGTGCGTACCAACTGCCGTTGCGGTAGAGGGTGTCGCGGATCTCCAACGACTGCTCGGGGCTACGCATCTCTCCTAGGGCGTAGTGGGCGACTGAGGTGAGGCCGTGGGTTGTGCAGACCAGGTAGCCGCCTGGGCGGATGATGCGGTGCATCTCCTGGAACCAGCGCAGGCCGAGCTCGGGCGCGAAGTGCGACCAGATCGAGATCGCGTAGGCGAGGTCTAGTGCGGCGTCTGGGAGTGGCAAGGGCGGGGCGTCGCCGCTTACGAAGAAGTCGATGCCTGGCAGGTGCTCGTTTGCCCAGGCGATCGCGGGGGCGTTGGGGTCACAGCCTTGCCACTTGATCTCTGGGTAGGCGGCTGCCAGGACTCGGACCACGCGACCGGAGGAGCAGCCGAAGTCCAGGGCGCTGGTTATGTCGGCCATCTCTACGCCGACGCCGCCCAGGGCGTCGGCGACCATGTTGGCCTCGTACAAGCCACCGGCTGCCGAGAGCGGCCCGCGGGCCATCGCGTGCACATCCTCAGGGGGCTGATCGGTTATCAGGCCGCTCTTCTCGATCACCGATGGGATCCCTAGCCAGAGGCCGTAGGCGAGCACGAGGTCTGGCGATGGCCCGGGGTTGCGGCACGCCAGGTAGTGGGCCTCTAGCTCTGGAGAGCCCGCCAAGCTGCGCTCCAATTCGTCCAGGTCCTCAGCGCTCAAGCGGGAGGCGATCAGACTCGAGACGCGATCTCGATCGCCGGCGAGGGCGGCCACCTGCGTCTCGCGAGCCAGCTCGCTCGCCTGTGGTCTCGGTGGCTCTGGCGGAGGCGGTGGAGGGGGCGACGGCAGGGCTAGTTCGTAGGGGGAGCCGGTAGCGCTTAGGGCGCGGCTTGCGGCTCGCTCGATGACTTGTCGTGCCAGGGGGCGCATTGTCGATGTCATGGTGAGTGGGAATCTAGCGTAAGAAAACTAGACAATCACTGACTTCGCTTTATGCGCCACGTCGTTCATACGGCAACTGCAATATCCATTCCCAACTTGCTTGAATACCGGCCTCAAGCGGCGTAGTTGCCTCCCAGCCGAGGTGACGATGAGCACGGGTGCAATCGAGACGGGTCACCGGAACGTCAACTGGCCTGGCAAGGACATGGTGAATGTCAGCCTGACGTCCAGAAGCTTGCTCAAGTGCCCTAAGTAGGCTCCGGAGTGACCACGACTTGCCCGATCCGATGTTGTAGATCGCTGGTCCCGTTCCCTCAAGGCCAGCAAGCGCTGTTGCTTCGGCAGCATCATCTATAAATATGAAGTCGCGCTCGGCCTGCCCATCACCATACAGAACGATTGTTTCGTCATGTGCTAGAGCCTCACACCAGGCGGCTACGACACCTTGCCCGTGGCGTGGAAGCTGCCCGGGGCCATAGGGATTGGAGTAGCGGAGGATTATCGGCTCAAAGCTGTGCTGCTCCGCGAAAAACATCGCATAGCGCTCGACGGTCAGGGAGTTGTGACCGTGCAGGCTGATAGGTGTAGTCTGATGTTCCTCGCTTGTGGGGAGCTGCCTCACGGCTCCATATACTGTGCCGCCCGAAGAGGCTAGGACGATCCTCCGCGTCGATGTATCGCGCATCAGGTCGAGTACCGCAGCTGCTGGTACCACCGAAGTGGTGATCGCACCGCCAGGATCGGTCTGGGCCATCGCAGGCGTACTTGACCCCGCCATGTAGTAGACGACGTCAGCGGCGTCGATCAGTTCGGGCAGCGCGCGGCCGGCGGGGAGCTCCCCTTCGACCAATTCGATGTGGCCCTTGCTGGAGCGATCAGTATGTACTAGCCACTCGCTAAACGAGCGGCTATACAGTACGACTGAGTGACCCAGGCTTGCGAGCCTATGGGCTACGTGCGATCCAAGGAAACCGCCGCCAATAACCAGGGACTCGGCTATAAGGCTATCCTGGCGCGACTGGTGCCGCGATAGATATGGTAGGCAAGCATGATCGGCAGTCTATATGGGCGACCAGAGGGTACGACGAGATGCTGCATTAGGATAGGTGGTGCAATCACCGTGGCGAGTAGGTAGCGTAGGACAGGCACCGAAGCAAACCGTTATCAATCTGAATATTGACGATCAGGATCAAAAGAATGCAGAACTTGGACATTTTCGCTGATACCTACTGGCAGATGTCCTTCGGGGAGCGTGCGGCCCTGGAGGGCGTGCTGAGCCAACTACAGCCGAAGCTCTCGATCGAGCTTGGAACTGCCGAGGGAGGCAGCCTGAGCAGAATTGCAGCCCATTCTAGCGAGGTTCATTCATTCGATCTCGTGTCGCCGCAGCTCCCTGTCGCAGAAGAGAAGCATGTGACAATCCACACCGGCGATTCACATGAGACTCTACCGAGAGAGCTAGAGCGTTTCGCGGAGAAGGGCCGAAATATCGACTTCGTTTTGGTCGACGGTGACCATTCTTCCGATGGGGTTAGGCGTGATATCGAGGATCTTCTCAACGCTGCCGCCGTTGCGCGGACAGTGATCCTGATTCACGACACCACCAATCCAACAGTTCGTGCAGGACTTGATGCGGTGCATTACGGTGCCTGGCCGAAGGTTGCACACGTAGACATGGATTTCGTACCTGGGTATATGTTTCGGGAAGAGCGTCTCAGGAATCAGCTGTGGGGAGGGCTTGGTCTGCTGATTATCGATTCGTCGCGGCTCGCGTATGGAGCTCCTTCCGTGACACAGGAACGCTATTATCCTGCTGCACCAATATTTGAACGCATTCGCGATCTCGTAGTAGCTCAAGAATCTGATTCGGAGCTTCAAGATGTCGAGCGTCTTCCTTCCGACACTACACCCGACGAGAAGCTTCAAAAGCACATCGAGGAGCTAGAGTCAGAGATATTGCGAATTTCGAGTGTGTCGGTCCACCATGAGGCGCTATGGCATGCCATGATGAATTCCGTGAGTTGGAAGATTACGGCGCCGATACGTGCGCTGGCGGCACAGGCTCGCTCGCGGACGCGTGATTAATGACGAGACGTAAGCGTGTAGCACTAGTCTCCCGAGAGCTATTTCCATTTGGAGGCGGTGGGATAGGCGAGTACGTCAACGCCTGCGCCCGTCTGTTGTCAGAGTTCGCGGAAGTCACGATCTTTACAAGCAGCACTCACCTAGCCAGTTTTCGTCATCTACAGTTATCTGGAGATCCGCGCGTCGTATCAGGAGATATCCGTACGGTCTTCGTGCAAGAGGCGAATGACGACGAAGTCGGAGGCTATTACTCAGCACTCCATCTCTACAGTGCGCGAGTTCTCGAGGCACTTCGTGAACACTACGGGGATCACGGCCCGGACCTTATTGAGTTCTCTGACTATCTTGGAGAGGGGGCGGTTACGGCACAAGCACGTCGCGCTGGCGATCCTATGCTACGTCGGACACTTGTGACTATTAGACTGCACACGAGTGCCGAGGTGTGTGCAGTTCTTGACGGCCACGTCGATAATGGGTTCAAGGCACGAATAACGTGTGAGCTGGAGCGTCTTGCGATCCGCGATGCGGATTTCCTTGTCTGGCCAGGGGGTGACACGCTCGCCTTCTATCATCGATTTTACGGTGCCGAAAATGTCGCCCCTGGGTGGCGCATAACAAACCCCGTCATGCAACATGGAGACGAATGGCGTACCGAACGCATAGACGACCACGATGAGACGCTGCGCCTACTGTACTTGGGTCGTCTTGAGCGTCGTAAGGGCGTACACAATCTGGTCCGGGCCGTAAATTATATAGACAGTGAATACCTGCAAGTGGATATTCTGGGCGGCGACACAAACACGGCTCCGTTGGGTTTGTCAATGGGCGGTCAATTGAGGATGATGGCTGCAGGAGACGATCGCATCAACTTCCTTGAGCCTGTGACAAGAGCCGATCTGTCGCGGGTAATTCGTGCGAGCGATGCTGTCGTGTTGCCATCGCTGTGGGAGGCATGGCCATATGTCGGTCTTGAGGCACTCCGGCTAAATCGTCCTCTGATTGCAACGCCTGTAGGCGGATTCACCGAGATGGTCAAGCAAGGTGCCAGTGGCTGGCTCAGTGCTGCCACTGACGCTGGTGCCCTTGCCGATCTCCTAGGCAAGCTCCTATTTGCACGTGACGAAATCAACGAATTGCGACACGACCGACTACCTTTCAGGACATTTGCTGAGCTAACAGACCCAGAGACGATCGCCAAAGAATATGAATCACTATTGGAGTACCCCGGCCGTTGGACCCGAAATGGATTAGGTGGGAAGCATCTCAGTACTGCGGGCTCGATAAATCAAGAGGTGGACAAACAAAGGACTTGGGTTAGCTCGCCTCGACCACCACTAGTTTCCATTGTTATCCCTTACTACCGCCTCGCAGAGTATATCGAGGCTGCGGTGGCGTCTGCATTGGCGCAGACACATCCGCGCATCGAGGTAATCGTAGTCAATGACGGATCGATGCTCGACCAAGATTGGGTGTTGTGTGAAATCGCGTCACGTTATCCCATCACGGTAGTCACGCAGCTCAACTCGGGCCTGGGAGCGGCTCGTAACTTCGGCATTAGCCAGGCCAGAGGGCGGTTCGTCGTCCCCCTTGACGCTGACAACACGCTCGAGTCGACTTTTGTTGAGCGAGCCCTTATAGCCATCGATAAGAACCCAAATGTGCCATTTGTAACTTCTTGGTCCCGTTATATAGATGAAGGCGGAGAGCCACTGCCGGCGCCGAATCTCGGTTATCAGCCGATAGGGAACGCAAGTAGCGAGGTGCTAGGAAACAATGTGGCTGGCGATGCTGTAGCGCTTCTTCGGCGTCGACTCTTTGATATAGGATTTTTATATTCAGAAGATCTGACAAGCTATGAGGACTGGCAGCTTTATCAGCAGCTTTACTTGGCAGGACTTTATGGCATTGTCATCCCAGAGCGACTTGTCCAATACAGGGTGCGCGCCGATTCGATGATTCGTAAGATAGGGTTTCCCCAAACGAATAGACTAAATGGTGAGCTCCAAGCCCATCGACATGAAGGAAAGGTGCAATGGACAGCCGTGAGAGACTGAGCCTAGAGTCTGTTAGCGAGCATACTGTTATCGCATGTGAGCATATCCATCGCTACGATTTTGCTGCTGAGTTTTGCGCCAAACTTCGTGTCCTTGATCTAGCTTGCGGAAGTGGATATGGATCAGAGATTCTTGCCGAGGCGGCAAAGACTGTCCATGGCGTGGATAATGATGTGGCGACGATCGATCTTGCGAACGCAACCGTCGGTCCGCGTGCAGGAGTTACATTTGAGGTCGCGGATGCGATAGCAATCCTCAACGAGGATCTAAGCGATCGTTACGATGTTATCGTCTGTTTCGAGGCCCTGGAGCATTTGGACGATCTCGGAGGCGCTGTAGAGGGTTTGCGCGAGCAAGCCAATCGAGGTATAAAGCTCGTTGTCTCCGTGCCTAATAGTAAGGCATTTGAAGAGGATAACGAGTTTCATGTGACCAATTTTGGCTACGAGGAGGCCGTGAGCTTGCTCAGCGAATTTCCTTCTGGATTCATGGTGGGCCAATATCTCACCGAGGGCTCGCTGATCAGTCCGCAGGATGCAAGGAGCCTTGATTCACGACTTATTAACCTAGAGCAGGCAGAGCCCGAATACGCAAACCACTTTCTTCTTATGAGCAATGTGGACGAAAAATCTGTATTAGATAACCAGCGAGCTCGCGGTCAGCTAGCGGAGGCACCTGTGCACAACCGGTATATGCGCAATCTTGAGACCGCCAATACCGAGCTTCGTAGGCGCAACAATGAGCTGGCTCGAAAGATGCTGAGGGGCAAAGCCTTAGAGGTGGCGCGGGCTGGCTCTGCGGCACCTTCATTTATCAATGGATTGAACGACCGTATAGCGGATCTTAATGTGCGCAATACCCAACTGGAAGAGGTTATCCAAGATCAAGCAGGGGACATTGCCTATCGCGATGAGATGATTCTCGCGCAGCGTCACGAACTCCTGCAAGTACGTCAACACATGATTGCCGTGCGGAACGAGCCAGAGCGGGAGTCACCTATCTTTGGTCATGTGAGGAGTCGTGTTCGCCGCTTGGTTAGGGGGAAATGAGTGCTATTCAGGTCTTGCCAGTGGCTCATGCGGTATGGGACAGTTCATCGGTCACGTGGCTGGCGTGATCAGTCCTGTTAGTCACTAAAGAATCGAAGGAGCCTACGCGGAAGACGAAGCCGGGCGCCTTGGATAGCTGGAGAGATGATTGAAGCTACGATTCTGGCTAAGGTGCGGCGCACAGACGCTCGGGGGAAAATCAGTACGCAAGGACTGTTCTTAACCATAACTGGGTTGGCGTCGTCAAACCAAAATCCCTGCTCTTGCACTAGCGTGATGCATAGGCGATATATACCTGCTCTTAACGGTGCCCGTACAAGCAGGATCGCTGAAAGGGTTCTCCCAGGCGAGAGATCTTCTGGGAGGAGGGTTCGCAGCGGCTCGTCATCTGGAGTGATGTGCTTTCCAGACATGCTCATCCATCTGTAGGACAGATGGACCGGATGATCGTCGCCTACTCCCACCGGATAGGAGCTTTGCGAGAGGTTCGTGAATACCGCCCTGATCTCATGCAGCGACTCGGCGGACATTCGTCGCGGTAGTCGCCCTCGTACCTTGACCCGTCTATCCCGTGCCTCGAGGATGGCAGATGAGCCCGAGGCGCGTAGTCTCGGTGTTGGATACCCAGGAAGCGGCCGAGCATCTTGACTATTAGTCCCTGCAGATATCACGAGGTTACGTGCCTGGTCGGTGCCGTCGTCAAGCAGGGCAACGGTCAGTCGCGAAACTACTCTCACGTCATAGATCTCGGGTACTTGCACCTCTATACGGTCGGTGATCTGCCAGGAACAGCGGTCCAGAATGATGACATACGACTTGCGGTCGCCAGAGGCTGAGGCGCTCCTCCTAGCGCTGACCCCAACAAAGATCTTGTCTCCCAGTACAGCAAGGCCACGTGTAAATCCGCCTAGGACGATCGTACGCATGCGTCGCGTTGGCTCGGTGGGATCGATCTCGAATAGCTCGCCACTTCCAGAGTTGCATACAAGTAGCGATCCGTCGACAAAAAGAGGCGAATGCGGCATGTCCAGTCCGTTGGCCACGACTCTTCCAGTCGTGAGCGAAAGTACAAGCCCCGCACCATCATGACAACTGAGCCATCCCCGATAATTGCGCCCGTCACAAAAAGCACTGGCGAAAACTTCGTCTTCGTGGCCGGTAAGACAATTTAGATGCCATGAGTCGGGCTCACCGGGCAGTTGCCAACGCTTTAAAGGTACACCGAACGGAGGCACGATGAACACCGCATTCTCGTGACTGGCGACAACTAGGGTCTCGTCGCCGATAATCTGTACGTCATGAAGATCACGAGCAATGGGTAGGCGTCGAAGGTGGACGTGCCCGAGCTGGTCATAGTTGATTAGAGCCCCGGAGATCACTGGCGAAAACACCGGATGCACGGCCCGGATCCATCTGCCGGCGCGCTCGTCAAGTACCAGACCTGTGGTCGGTATGTCATCGATTAGGCGTGCCGAATCATCTTCGATCGTAAAGATACCGCCAGTACCCCGTGTATCGTCTAGCCCAGAGACGACTATGGAAAGAGCAGCTTGTTGATAGGTCGGCGTTGTAATGGGCAGTCTGGGGATCGATGTGTTCGGGGCCAAAGCGACGATTAGGTTACAGCATGATGCTGGGGTCTACGATTTCGTCCCCTCATGCCGCCCGAGACATCCCACCACGCTTGTGTTTATGGCGTGGGTGTTGAATGGGTGGACGGCGTAGACGGAACGCGGTGTCTCGTTAGCAGTCTGCCTTTGATCCCGAGTTGTATACGTGCGAGCTCGGGTATGGGTGCGCTGTACCGCGTGTTTGAGCGCGACCGCGTCACGCGCGGCGGCCACGAGGCTTGCGACGGCTGCAGGCAACTATCATCCGCTTCCGCATCTCTTCAGGCAGCAATGCTGACGGTCTCAAGACAGGCGACGGAAAGCACCGCAGCTCAAACGTGTGACGCTAGGGCATCGCCCGCAGGTGTGAGCTGATGGTAGTCGCAGTGGCTTGGTCTGCACTGAGTCGTCAGCATCAGAGCGCGCGGCGCACCCTAAGACGTCTCCGCTTTTTGTGTGAGTCACCGATAAATCCAGCACGAATATTTACGTGAAATCTTGTATTTGCCCTAGCATCCCGGTTAGGGTACGTTTCGTAGCTTAAGTCCTCCCAATACATAGGTCTACGTATTGAGCGGACTCCTTACCAAACCTGGATCTATGCGACGGGGGATGGGTGTGGACACGATTTGTAGCGATGTAGGAAGGATCGGCCGACGGACCGCTGGGCACCCATCTTTTACTGGGGCTAGGGCCGGTGGTTGGCTTGCCGGTATCTGCTTGTTGGCGCTCCTATTTACGGTGCTTATAAGTGGAGCTCTTGCCTCGGACGTCGCATCGGCTGCTGAGTTGAATAGTGGTCCGTCTATAACATCGCTTAGCTCATCTCCGACCGAAAAGGTCAAACCTCTTATCACCGGAATAAGCAAAAACTATAGATGTACGGCCAAATATTCGACCCTGCAGTCAGGGGCTGACTCCTATGCGATCGGCAACTGTAAGGAAGGGGAAACTCTGGAAGCCGTAGTCGGCCAGCCATTAACGGAAAAAGAAACGTACCTATATTCTATTGGCGGATTCGTTGGAGGTAATTTTCAAGGGTGTGCCTGGCTTGAAGTTCCGGTGTTTAACCCCGCCGAACTCAGTAGCAAACCTAAAAACGCATGTACGCAACTAGTTAATAGTCCTCATGACATTCCGACGACCGAATTCATGCGGGGGGTACCGGGAAATAATGAACATCCGGAAATAGATGGTGTGGAAGTAGTCAACCCTGTGCCATGTAGGGAGTACGCAAATTATAGACCTTGGAGTGCCGGCAATATCGAGACTGAATTTATTCGTGAATTGCCAGCATATTCTGCGAGCGAGTTGGGCTCAAGGACTCCTGCCTTGCTATGGCGGTATGTCACAAAGTACGAAAGTAAAGATGGCTCAGAAGAACCGTACGTGATGGTTCACGATGCACGTATCTCGGTCGGGGAAGGTGAGTGGGTCTTTGTTCCACGTTCGTGTTTGCCAGCGAGTCTGCCACAAGGCAAAGGCGAGCAGCTACCTCTCAAGCCTACAATTGCCACTGGAACTGCATCAGGAGTTACTACAAGTCAAGCAACACTAAATGGGACCGTAAATCCAAACGGTATCGAAGCCACATATTATTTTGAATATGGCACCTCCACATCATATGGAGGATTAACCTACCCTGGTGATGCCGGAACGGGCGGAGTTACTGAGCCTGAGAGTTATTCGATTAGCGGGCTAATGCCTGGCACGACATATCACTATCGTATTATGGCGTATAGCGATACAGGGCTAAGCGAAGGTACCGACCAAACTTTTACCACCCAAGCTTTGCCACCCGAAGTGTCTACGAGCCCAGCTTCTGAAGTTCAACAGGCGCAGGCTACTCTAAATGGCACTGTGAATCCTAAGTCCACAGATACACATTACTATTTCGAGTATGGCAAGACGACCGAATATGGCACAGATGTCCCCGCGTTGCCAGGAGGCGATGCGGGATCCGGCGCCAGCTCGGTAGCTGTGAGTGCTACAGCTACGGGGCTTGAAGCCGGTGTCACGTATCACTATCGTCTTTTTGCGAGCAATACGGGCGGTTTAGAACGGGGATCTGATCAGACGTATACGACGCCTGTTCCTACGATCGCATTCCAGGCTACATCAGACACACTCTGGTCGGATTCATCGGCATCGGCTGGCGGTTGGTCAAACACTACTATGGGGATGAGGGAAAATACGAGTCCGAGTATTGCCGCGTTGCCTGAAGGGAAGTATGTTGTGGCGTTCCAGGCGGTCAATGGGACGAAAGGTGAATTGTGGACGTATTCTTCGAACGGTGAATATCACAATACGCAGCTAGGTATGGAGCCGGGTACGAGTCCGAGTGTTGTAGCGTTGCCTGAAGGGAAGTATGTTGTGGCGTTCCAGGCGGTCAATGGGACGAAAGGTGAATTGTGGACGTATTCTTCGAACGGTGAATATCACAATACGCAGCTAGGTATGGAGCCGGGTACGAGTCCGAGTGTTGTAGCGTTGCCTGAAGGGAAGTATGTTGTGGCGTTCCAGGCGTCGAGTGGTGAATTGTGGACGTATTCTTCGAGCGGTGAATATCACGGTACGACGCTAGGTATGAAGTCGGGTACGAGTCCAAGTGTGACTGCGCTGCCTAATGGAAAGTATGTTGTTGCGTTTCAGGCGTCGAGTGGTGAATTGTGGACGTATTCTTCGAGCGGTGAATATCACGGTACGACACTAGGTATGGAGCCGGGTACGAGTCCAAGTGTGACTGCGCTGCCTGAAGGGAAGTATGTTGTGGCGTTCCAGGCGGTCAATGGATCGAAAGGTGAATTGTGGACGTATTCTTCAAATGGTGAATATCACAATACGACGCTAGGTATGGAGCCGGGTACGAGTCCGAGTGTGACTGCGTTGCCTGAAGGGAAGTATGTTGTTGCGTTCCAGGCGTCGAGTGGTGAATTGTGGACGTATTCCTCGTCGGGGGGCGGGTGGTTCGATAGCGGCTTGGGGGTGAAGTCAGGCACGAGCCCTAGTATTATCGAGTTACCAGAAGGCAACTATATGGTCGCCTTTCAAGTAACTGGCGGTGAACTCTGGACATACGCGTCGGCGCCTCCTGGCGACTGGCTAAATACGCAGCTAGGTATGGAGCCGGGTACGAGTCCGAGTGTGACTGCGTTGCCTGAAGGGAAGTATGTTGTTGCGTTTCAGGCGTCGAGTGGTGAATTGTGGACGTATTCTTCGAGCGGTGAATATCACGGTACGACGCTAGGTATGAAGTCGGGTACGAGTCCGAGTGTGACTGCGTTGCCTGAAGGGAAGTATGTTGTTGCGTTTCAGGCGTCGAGTGGTGAATTGTGGACGTATTCTTCGAGCGGTGAATATCACGGTACGACGCTAGGTATGAAGTCGGGTACGAGTCCAAGTGTGACTGCGCTGTCTGGAGGGAAGTATGTTGTTGCGTTTCAGGCGTCGAGTGGTGAATTGTGGACGTATTCTTCGAGCGGTGAATATCACGGTACGACGCTAGGTATGAAGTCGGGTACGAGTCCAAGTGTGACTGCGCTGTCTGAAGGGAAGTATGTTGTGGCGTTCCAGGCGGTCAATGGATCGAAAGGTGAATTGTGGACATATTCCTCGAACGGTGAATACCACAATACGCAGCTAGGTATGGAGCCGGGTACAAGTCCAAGTGTGACCGCGTTGCCTGAAGGGAAGTATGTTGTGGCGTTCCAGGCGGTCAATGGATCGAAAGGTGAATTGTGGACATATTCCTCGAACGGTGAATACCACAATACGCAGCTAGGTATGGAGCCGGGTACAAGTCCGAGCGTCGCCGCGGTGCCGCAAGGTAAGTACGAGGTGGCGTTCCAGGCGTCGAGTGGTGAATTGTGGACGTATTCCTCGAACGGCGAATACCATGATACGACTCTGGGCGTGAGAGAAGGCACTAGCCCGAGTATTGAGGAATGATCATGGATCAGACAGCGATGGATCGCTGCGTATCCGAATCGCCGCGGAAAGGTCTGCGCCTAGGGGTGGATTATCAGGGGAACCTGACAGATGCGTGTAGCGTTAGGATCAGATTGAAGCGGGCAAGTCAGGCAGGAGCATCCTCTGCTCACGCAAACCGTCACCACGTCGCCAAGCGGCGACGAGCTCTTTGGGTTCAACAACGATCAGGGTCTGTTCAACGGTCAATGCCGGCGCTCGGCCGGTAGCGGCTACCTCGGCTTTTGTCGCCCGAACGGCCCGCTGCTCTTGCTTGACCGATTGTCCGCGCTCACGACGCCACCGGTCATCGGAGGCGGTCGCGAGGCGGTTGTCGTCTTCACAGTCAATTGCAAGCAACACAGCATTCTGCCCTTCAACGGATCGCTGGAGCGACTGCAACTGCTCACTGGCGGCCTCGGGCGACGTCCGACTACGACCACTGTGCTGAGCTCGACCGCGGAGGAGCGGTTAACCGCGATCGGTCGCATGGTCCTCGGAAAAGCGCGGCAGCGCTCCGGTGCGTGTCGCTGTTGTCGATCCCAGCGGACACTTTCAACCTGTTCAAGAACTGGCCCCGGATAGCAGCAAACTCACGTTGAGTAGTGCGCCCGGCGGGGGGACCGTGCTGCAGTGGGAAATATCGGAATGGGAGGGGAAGTTCAGCCTTGACCAGGCAACGCGCCCGGTCGATGGCGACAGCTTCGCGCCGGCGCAAGCCAGCACGTTGCGGCTTGGGGTTATCGACGGGGCAGAATTGATCGACTCGGCCACGGGCGGGTAGGGCGCCGGTCGGGCCGCGGGCGAGGTGTACCCCGCGAGGTGCGGTGACGCGTGGTGCCTGTGAAGCCGGGGGCGGCGTCCGGTGCATTGGGTGCGAGGGTGTACATCAAAGCTCCTCCGACGCTCGCTCCGTCTGCTCGATGACGGCCAATTGTTGATCAAGGTTCGGAATGTCCCGCGTCGCCGTAACCCACAGACTGTCGAGGTCCAAGCGGTGATACTCGTGCACCACAACGTTGCGTTTGGGCAATCACCTCACGCCATGGGACGTCCACATGTCGGTCGCGCAGCCCCTGTGATAGAGCTCTTGCCGCCTCGCCGACAACGGCAAGGTTGTATGCGACTGCCTGTTGGGCGACGCGGTCACTCTCGAAGACTTGCTTGCCGTTGGCGGTCAACGCTCTGATGTCTGTGAGCGCGTCACGCATGTCCGCGAGTCGGTCGAGGTCTCGCCGCTCGATCAAAGTCTTCTCGCGTCCCGTTCTATGCTCTCTCGAGTGTGATCGCGGGCGTAGAGAAGCCCGTGCGTGGTCGCGAGATCGACTGGGCACTGCAGCAGCTCTTCCAGATCGTATTGGAGGCCTGCCTGCTCGAACAAGCCCCGCTGCGCTTCCATCTCGACAAGCACGTCGAGATCGCTGTCCGGCTGAGTCTCTTCACGTGCAACCGAGCCAAACACGCGCACCTCACGGGCGCCGTGACGGATGGCCAGCCCTTCGATCTCAGTGCGTCTGCGGCGCAACTCTTGGAGACTTGGCACGGGACCCGAGGCGCGTGGGTAGGGCTCCGGTGCACGCCGGTCTTCGATTGCTTGACCTAGTTCGCCGAGCTTTCGCAGAGCCGCATACTTGTTATCGGCTTGTTCGTTCACATGCTTCAGGGTACGGCTTATTTGGGACAGATGTGTCGTGGAGGACCCCACTCGCAGCCGGCCTGCGCGTCGACCAGCGAAAGCACGCAGTGACCGCGATTTAGCAGGGACGGCACATGCCCTTCTGCGTCGTAAAGCCGAGAACGGTGTGTCAGGAGACGGAGCGCTGAGCGCCAGTTCGCTCGTGGAGCGCCTCACGGCTGCTTACTCGCCAAAGGCTCCGGTCTTGGCGCCCTGGCCTCTGGGCTGGCGCGCTTCGGCCATGCGGCTTTGCCGCAAGAGTGGTGGGCGGAGTATTAGGGAGTGCCGGGCGCGGTACTGCCACTTTTTGCCCTGTTCGCCGCTTGGGCGTGGACAAGGGCCGGCATGGGGCATCGAGCGCTGCTGCGGATCGCGGCATTGCCAAGCGTGGCGGTCTGCCTGATCTGGTTCTACATGGGGTCCGCTTACTACTTCACAAACGTTGGCGCCAAGTTCGGAATCCACGCGGCAGGCGTCTTGTAATCGACTTCGCTCACGGGGGCACGGGGCTACGTGCGCCGAGTACCGTCCCAAGCGCGGCCTACGGTATTGGGCGATGTCGATTCATGTCACCAACGTGCACGATGAGGCCAGCTTCTCGGCCAGTCTGCTGGACGCCGCGCTCTCGCTTGCCCGGACACAGCTAGTCGGACAGCTCGCCGACGAGACGAGCGTCGACGGGCGCATGATGGGTACGCTCGGGTTCAGTGGCGCGCTATTGGCCGCCTGCCTTGCAGCAAGGTCGTAACGAGCTAGGATAAAGAGATGAAAGACCAGGATGCATCGACACCACCCATGAGAGAGGCCTTGGTACCTACGCACCCGCCGCAGGTGCCATATGCTCGGTCTCCTGTGCCTCATTTGACCACGATGGGAATCGTCACGGAAGACGACGAGCGCGGTTGGCGCTGGTTCAGGCGCAAGCGCAAGCCGCGCGACTAGTACGGGCTTGTGTGGCCAGTGTGCTAAATCGCGCTGATTACTATTTCAGCGTCGGACGAGGTGTACCCCGCGAGGTGCGGTGACGCTCGGTGCCTGTGAGGCTGGGGGCGGCGTCTGGGCACTGGTGAGGGCGAGGCATCAGGCTCGCCCAAACCGTACGTAGGAGTCATCGGCTGACAGTCGCCCGGCGAGAACGATGTGCCATGGCGAGCGGGCGCGTGGCGCGTGGCCTATTTCCTCCTGGGTGCCTGTGCCGAGTACCGTCCCACCCCTTCGCTACGCTGCGGACAATGAGCAACATTTCTGTTCTTCCCGACAGCTACCCTGAGCTGCTGGAACTCCTCAAGCGGGAGATCGGCTCGGCGCGGACACGGGCGGCGCTTGCCGTCAACCAAGAGCTGATCGGGCTCTACTGGCGGATCGGTCGGGAGATACTGGTCCGCCAGGAGCGCGAGGGCTGGGGCGGGAGAGTTGTCGAGCGGCTTGCGAGCGATCTTCGCGAGGCATTTCCGGAGATGAAGGGCTTCTCGTACACGAACCTGAAGTACATGCGCCAGTTTGCCTCTTATTGGCCCGATGGCCAAATTGGCCCACTGCCTGTGGGCCAATTGCCCTGGGGTCATATTCGGTGCCTTCTCGACAAGCTCGACGATCCGGCCGCGCGTATGTGGTACGCGCAAAGCGCTGTCGAGCATGCTTGGTCGCGCAAGCTGCTCGAACACCACATAGCCAGTCGCCGCTACGAGCGTGAGGGCAAGGCGCTCACGAACTTCTCACGCACACTTCCCACCTCGGACGGCGAGTTGGTGGCGCAGATCGTTCACGAGGACTACAACTTCGAGTTCCTCGGTCTCGCCGGACACATTAAAGAGGACCGGTTGGAGCGTTCGCTGGTCTCGGAGATCGAGCGTTTCATGATCGAGCTGGGCGCAGGCTTCGCCTTCGTCGGTCGCCAGGCGCGAGGCGCACCATGCGTCAACGATCGGCCTGGTGCTGTGCGCCAGGCGCAACGAAACCGTCGTGCGCTACGCGCTTGCGGGTATTGACCGTCCGGTCGGAGTCGCCCGCTACAGCACGACGCAAGCGCTGCTAGAGCGGGTACCCGATGAGTTGCGCGGCCAGTTCCCCGAGCTCGAGCAGATCAGGTCCGGTGTTCAGAAGATCGTCGCACGACACGCTCAGCAAGTAATGAACGGCGAAACGGACACAGCCCCCCAGCCTGGAGGAGCCTGAGCCAGCCGATTTGGCAATGATTCCTTCACGGTGATCCGTGATATTATCATGTGTGCTAGTGATGGCATCCATGTTTCAAGGTTCGTCCCGGAGAGGGCAATGATCTTCCAGACACCGCCCATGAGTTTCGAAGAGGCAGCGGCTCTGCAAAAGATCGATGAGCTGCGGCGTCAGCTCCGTTTTCGCGTTGCCCAGCCACGACGCTGGGTCGGTCTTGTCAGACGGGTCCTCGGCGCCCGCGCAATCCAAGGTTCGAACAGCATCGAGGGCTACGACGTCTCTGTCGAGGACGCTCTCGCTGCGATTGTCGGTGAGGGGCCGACAGACGCACGCGAGGAGGACTGGAATGCGGTATCTGGCTACCGGCGAGCGATGACGTATGTGCTCCAGCTTGCCCAGGACGAGCACTTCGAATACACGCCGCAAATCCTCCGCAGCTTGCACTTCATGATGACCGAGTACACGCTCGACGCCAGTCCCGGGCTGTGGCGTCCTGGACCGATATGGATTCGCAACGATGTAACTGGCGACATCGTCTACGAGGGTCCACCCGCTGATGAGTTGCCGGAACTGGTGCAGGAATTGACAAGCGATGTTTCCTCAGACAGCGAAACGCCGGTCATGGTCAAGGCCGCGATGGCGCATCTGAATCTCGTGATGATCCACCCGTTCCGTGACGGCAACGGTCGGATGTCTCGGTGCCTTCAAACTCTGATCCTGGCACGCGACCAGATCCTGGCGCCCCAATTCTCAAGCATTGAGGAGTACCTAGGGCGCAACACGCAGTCGTATTACAAGGTGCTGCAAGATGTCGGCGCTGAAAGCTGGCACCCCGAAGGCGATGCACGACCATGGGTTCGGTACTGCCTAGAGGCGCACTTCGTGCAGGCGAGCAGTGTCTTGCGCCGCGTCAAGGAGTCCGAGGAGATATGGACGCGGCTTGAAACCATATGCGCCGAGAAGCGGTTGCCACAGCGGATGCTTAGCGCCCTATTTGAAGCTACGGTCGGTATCCGCGTTCGCAACACATCCTATCGAGCTGCCTTGAAGATGTTGGACGAGGAGATTGCGAATCAAGGTGCTACGGACGACCTGAGAGCGATGGTGAATGCGGGTCTCCTTGAGCGGTTCGGGGCTCGGCGTGGGACCTATTACCAGGCGGCCGATTCGCTCAGGGTGATCTGGGAGGACGTACGCAAGAGCAGGAAGCCAATCAATGCCAGATCACTCTTTGCCATCACGGATTGACCACCGAGCCCGCTCAGGCGCTGGAATTCAAACTGAGACCACCCTCGTGCGCTCACGAACTTCTCGCGCACGCTTCCCGCCTCAGGGCGAGTTGGGTGGCGCGGATCGTTCACGAGCAAGCCGAGCTTCGCGGCGTGGGTGTCGCGCGCTACGGCGCGATGCTAAACCGAAGGGTGACTGACCTCGAACGCCCGTTGGCATTGTGTGCGGTGAGCGTGGCGGAATAGGAGCCGGCCACGAGTGCATGGTGTCCGATGAAGCCGCTGAATGGGATTGCGTCGCTCCCTGCCGTCAGTTGGCGGAGGATCGAGCCAGCCGTGAGCTTGCGGTTGGCTCTTCGTGGGTGAGTTCCTACCGCTGCGGCTCGCAGTGGCCCGCGGATACGCCCGCCTGGCAGCAACCGAGTGATTCCGATCGTAACGGTCGCGGCCTCGGATAGGCTGAAGCGGAACATTGTCCCGACCTCGCGCTTGGTGGCGTGCTTGCCCGGCGCCACACGGAAGTGACTGTTGCTCATGCTCACCCAGCTGAGTCCGGGGGGTGGCACTGGGAAGGCCGGCGCAGTGAGGGCCTGCTGAGCGGAGGCGGGCTCCACCGGTGCTTCCTGGACTGAAAAGTCCGCGCTGTCGACCTCATATGGTCGCCCGTAGTACATCTTTTCGCTCGCCGCGGGCGTGAGGTAAGCACACACCTCGTAGGGCCCCGGCTTTGACGCCGCGAACGTATAGGAAACGGTGAAGGGACCTGACCCAACTGCACCTGGACCGGACCCTGAGTCCGCGCTGCCCGGTAGTTCGGGGAGCTGTTGGCCGGCAAGGCCCCCTTCGGCTAGCGACGAGCTGCTGTGCATAGCGCTCGATAGCTTCGTCCTGCCGAGCATCGTCTACCTCCTGCGCCTCCAGGGCCATGGTGCGCGCCGCATACCCAAGGATCCGCGAGGCCTTGGTTCTGGCCTGGTTCATGACTGTCTGCTCCAATGTGGTGTTCGGCACCAGGGCGTAGACGAGCGTGCAATCGAGTGCGGCGGCTACTTCGGCCAGCTTCCTGGTGGTGATGCCGCCATGGAGCTCGGCGTGCTCCAGTTTGTTGACCGCTGCGTGTTATCTCCCTTTATCTAACTCTGACTCTGGCGTCTAGCAGGACACAACTATCGCTTAGCCGATCGGGATGGTCTCGTCGTCGAACACGGCGCTGATCTCCAAATGGCCGCCGAGTGCCTTGACGTAGCTCGCGAGCGTTGAGAGCTTGACGTCATCGCCGCGCTCGAGTTGAGATACGTTGGACTGAGACACCTCGAGGCGCTTGGCGATCTTGACCTGGCTGGCGCCGCGATGCTTGCGTAGCTCAGCCAGACGCAACTCCGCCCGCATCGTCTCGCGGGCTCTTTGGATATGTGGCTCGTCGTCTGGCTTGATGGCTCTACGGCGAGCGTCGCTCCACTTGGTCGTCTTCATCGTATTGCTCCAAATATTCGTCGTAGAGAGCATCGGCGGTAGGGATGTTCTGCTTGTACCACCGTTGCCATTGCCCGGTCTTGTCGCCTCCGATCAGGAGGATGGCTTCCCGCTTGGGATCGAATGCAAAGATGACGCGGATGTTGCCGCCGATGGAGCGCAGCTCCTTCATGTTGTGGTGGCGGCTGCCCTTGATCCGGTCTACGAACGGCCGGCCGAGAGCAGGCCCGCGCTCCTCTAGCTCGTCTATGGCGGCGGTGATCTGCCTGCGCTCGACATCGCCGAGTGCGAGATACCACTCGGTTACAAGGTCTGTCAGGTTGATCTCCCACATAGTTATTATAATCTACGACTTATAAGAAGTCAAGACTTATATCAGTAGCCTCCCCGGAGCCGACCGATGCGCAGCTCTACGCGTCCAGCGAGCGCCGGGCGTTGCTTGCGAATGGCGTGATATCGCATCGATGACCGCCTCCTTGCGGTTAGAAGGGAAGGTTTTCCACCTCCTTCTCCGACAGGCGGCCCTCTTGCGGGACACTCGGCGACGAGTGCTCTTGGTCGGCGCGTTCCGGCGTCGTAGTGCATCGAATATTCGGGTCGCTCACGAGTGCCGGCGAGCGCGGCGATTCGCTCGGGCGTATTCACCCTGTGGCAGACAACAGTCTCCACCGACCCGAGGATGCGCTCGGCCTGCTGCTCGTTGCCCGTCTGTCCGAAGAATGCTTGATAGCGCAGCCTGACCTGGCGCACCTGGTCCCGCCAAGCTGCTCGAGCGTAAGCCAACCTCGTTGTCACCGGTGCGCGACGGTTTGATGCGCAGCGCCGTCATCTACGCCCCAAGACGGGGCCTCGTGGATTTCACGGTTTCGCACTGCGCTGCGTTCATCCGTCGTCATTACCTTGGCGCAGAGGGATAGCCGAGCAACTTCGAACTCTCGTTTGTCGTCGCCTGGGACATACCTTGTTTCCAACTCGGGCTTGACGTATACCCTGGAGTGCTGTTGACTGTCGCCCGATGGCGATTGGTCAACATGTTTCTAATAGCCGGGTCGATGCCGACGGCGTCGAGCCAAACCATGTCATCCACCGTCGGTCGGGGGTTCTGAGCGTTGGCAACTGACGACGGGGCGCCTCCAGCGGGGAGTCGTGCGGGGGCACGCGAGCGGGTTCGTGCATTGCAGCGGGCGCGGCTGCTAGACGCGATGTCCCAAGTGGTGGCGGAGCGGGGGCTCCGCGGCACGAGCGTGAAGCTCGTGACTGGGCGTGCCGGCATCTCGTCGTCCTCGTTTCGAGCGGTGTTCGCGAGCTTGGACGACTGTTTCCTGGCCTTGCTCGAGCAAGTCATGACGCGCTCCAGCGCTTTGATGGTCGAAGCCTTCGAGCGCGAGCCCGTTTGGCAAGACGGTGTCTTGGCGGCCCTTGAGGCTTTGCTCGTGTTCCTTGACGCCGAGCCCGCATCGGCACGGATATGTCTGGTGGAGTCCCTCGCCGGGCCGCCCGCGGCATTGCGATTGCGCGCAAGCTTGCTTGAGCCGTTTAGCCCTCTGATCGATCGAGGTCGTGACGCGGTGAGTACAGATCGACAGCCATCAGCGATGGCCGCCGGGTACGCGGTCGCCTCCGTATCGGGAGTCCTGCACACTCAGCTCGTGGCTGGCAGCGCGCCACCGTTCATTTCGCTACTTGGAGAGTTGGCGGGAATGGTCGTGACTCCCTATCTCGGAGTCGCGGCGGCAGGGAGGGAGATTGAGCGAGGCAATCTTCGTGCGGGTGAACTCCTTCAACAGGCGCCTGCCCGGCCGAGCCAGGAGCGTGTCTCGATCCCCAAGGAGGTCCGCCACGCAAGAGCCGACCGTCTGCGCTTATGCCTCGCCTACATTGCCGAGAACCCGGGTGTGAGCAACCAGGCGATCGCCTCCGGGATTGACTTGTCCCACCTGGGTCAAACTTCCACAGCGCTTTCACGTCTGAACAGGGTCGGCCTGCTCAGAAAGCAGCCTGGTGGCGCCGGTTTACCAAACGCGTGGTGGCTCACTCCACACGGTGAGCAGGTGGTGCGTGCGCTCGAATTCTGAGAGATATCGAGGCAGTTGAGCCTCTATGAATCATCCGCAAGGATGCCTAGCTCAGCCGCCCAATGTGCTGTGCGGTCGATATTAGCGGCGGCCGCGACCGGCGCGGGCCGGTGTCTTGGTGCAACCTGGCATCTCCCAAAATCAACTGCCTGACTTTCCCCTATCCAACGTGTCCGCAATAGAGCACCATGATGGAGTCACGAACCGATGCCCATTCGGTCCCGTGCCCCTAAGGGGGCTGGCCGGCCCGCCCGCAGGCGCTGAGTTGGCGCGCATGTGGGCGGGCCTGTCGTTCATCTGAGCTGACTTCATCTGAGCTGGCTGCGTTTCGCGAGCCTCCTCGCCAGGGTGTCGTCGTTTCCGGTGCACCCACTCGCAAAGCCTCTGTTCGCGGCTGCCATGGGAGTGCTCGCGATAGTGTGCTCGCCCTGTCCGTGCCTGCAAAGCACTGATATGGCAACCAGTTGGTTGCACGTCATCTAAATCTAGGATTCCCCATGGAGATACTCCCCGCCCGCATCCCAGGACCCGCCTTGATCGCACCCTCTGTGTTTGGCGACGAGCGCGGCTTCTTTGTCGAGACATACCGCCAGCAATGGCACTCCGAGGCCGGCATCCCCGAGGACGAGCAGTTCATTCAGGACAACCATTCCCGCTCCAGTAGAGGTGTCGTGCGCGGCATGCACTTCCACATCGGTAGCGGTGTCGCCAAGCTTGTGCGCTGTGCGCGCGGCAAGATCCTCGACGTGATCGTTGACCTGCGCCGCGGCTCACCCACGTACGGCGAGTGGGAGGGCTTTGAGCTTGACGACGAGAGCATGCGCGTCCTCTACGTGCCTGTTGGCTTTGCCCACGGCTTCTGTGTGCTCAGCGACGTGGCCGACGTCATTTACAAGCAGAGCGCCTACTACGACCCCGCGATCGAGCGAGGCATCGCTTGGAACGACCCCGACGTCGCAATCGACTGGCCGCTGCCCGCAAACGAGTTGATTGTCTCGGCCCGCGACAGCGCGGCGCCGCTCTTGCGTGAACTCGCGACCGCGCTGCCGTTTCAGTACTTGGCCTGATCGCGCGCTTATATCCCCTGTTGGGCTCCGTGGATGGGTGCGCGTGCGATGGCCACGGATGCAATGCTTATGCCCGATGTCCCGCCATCTCAGTCTCTTGCGCCGTCGTGTCGGCGAGTTCACGCTTACGCCCGAGCAATATGCGCTCGTGGCATATGTCGCGCTCGGCGCTCTGACCCTGATTGTGATGAGCGGGGCCGCTGTGCGGCTCACCGGCTCCGGGCTCGGCTGCCCGACGTGGCCGCGCTGCTACGGCAAGATCTACCCGCCTCTGAATACCCACGCTGTGATCGAGTTCTCCAACCGGATGATCACCGTCCCGGTCTCGATCGCCGCGATCGCTGCCTTCGTGTTGGCTTTCCGCCGTCGGCCCTACCGGCGCGATCTGATGCGCCTGAGCTTGCTCCTGCCGCTCGGGGTGCTCGCCCAGGCCGTCCTCGGTGGCTTGACGGTGCGCGGAGCGCTTGACTACGGCTGGGTCATGGCCCACTTCGCGCTCTCGATGCTCGTCCTCCTCGCGGCCGTTGCGCTCGCCTGGCGCGCCACATACGAGCCCGGCGTGCGCGCGCTCTCCACAGACAGAACGCTCATCCTTTGGACGCGTGCTGCTGTGGCGCTAGGTGCTCTGACGATCTTTGCCGGCACTGCCGCCACGGCCGCCGGTCCGCACGCCGGTGGCTCGCCTGGCCAGAAGATCAATCGCCTGGACTTCGACGGCAAGGGCACGATGGACTTCGTGATCCACCGTCATGGCGAGATCGCGCTCGTGTTCGGGCTCGTGGCGTTGCTCGTCTGGTGGCTGGCGCACCGATCCGGCCCCGCTGGCCCTGCCGATCCGCTCGTGCGCCGCTTCTCGACCATCACCTGTGTGCTGATCGCTTTGCAAGGGGCCGTTGGGCTCGACCAGTATGAGACGCACCTGCCGACCGAGCTTGTATGGGTGCATGTCAGCCTCGCTTCGCTTACTTGGCTTTCCGTACTTTGGACCGCCTGCGCCGCCGGTCGCCTGCAGCCACGTGCTGTGGGCGTGAGCGAGCCCCACGAGCGGCCTCGGGGGCCGAAATGGGCTCGCGGTTGGCTCTGGGCGCGCGGACGTCCTTGCCAACCGTTAGCCTGGGCCGCAGTAACGAAACTCGAGAAGGGACTGCCATGACGAAGAACGAGCTGGCTGATGGGGTCGCGCAGCGTACGGGTCTCGCGGGAACGCAGGCTCGGGAGGCGCTGGAGGCGGCGATCGACTTGATCTCCGACGAGCTGGCTGGCGGCGGCGAGGTTGCTCTCGCCGGTTTCGGCAAGTTCAGCGTCAGCAACCGTGCGGCCCGGCAAGGACGCAATCCCTCGACGGGGGAGACGATCAACATCGCGGCAAGCAAGGCCGCGAAATTCTCCGCGGCGAGCGCGCTGAAGAAGCGTTTGAATTAGTACCCACCCGCCCGAGCAACGGAGCAGATGGACGTCGAGCAGCGGCGAGCCCGTCGTGAGGCACGTCGGCGCAAGACCACGCGCAGACGTACGCGGGGGCTCGCCGCCGCAGTACTGATCCTCGTCCTTGCGGTCGTGGCCGTCGTCGTGCTCGGCTCGGGCGGTGGCTCCTCCAAAGGCGGCTCGCATGGTGCCTCGGCCGTCTCCAGCAGGACGGTCGGCGCTGGCGCCGACCGCTCCGGCAGTGCTGTCAATCAGGCCGCCCGGCAGGGCTCGGGCGCTGCGAATGGCGTTGGCGGTAAGAGCGCTGGCGGTAGCGGCGGCGGCTCTGGCGCGCCTGGCGCGATCCTCGCGACCACTGGTCGTCCGTCCAGTGCCGGTACTGCCGGCACCGCAACCGGGCCGCTCGGCCACGAGTCCGTGCCGATCTTGATGTACCACGTCATCAATCCGCCGCCGGCGGGTGCGAAATTCCCTGGGCTGTATGTGTCCACCGAAGAATTCTCGGCTCAGATGCACGCGCTTGCCGATGCTGGCTTTCATGCGGTGACGATGGACCAGATGCGCGCCAACTGGACGCGTGGTACTCCCCTGCCTGCCGGCAAGCCGATCGTGCTGAGCTTCGACAACGGCTACCAGTCGCAGTACACCCAGGCACTGCCGGTGCTGCGCAAGCTCGGCTGGGTGGGTGTTGAGAACATGCAGCTGACTGGGCTGCCGCCTTCGCAAGGGGGCTTGAGCGACGCGCAGATCCGTGGCCTGGTGGCTGCCGGCTGGGAGCTCGACACGCAAGGGATCAGCCATGCCGATCTGATCACGCTCAGTCCGGTCGCCCTGCACGAACAGGTTGCTGTTGCGCGCGCTCAGGTGCAGCGTCGCTACCACGTGCCGGTCAACTGGTTTTGCTACCCCTCGGGGCATTACAACCAAACGGTTATAAACGCGGTTAAGGCTGCGGGATATGTGGGCTCCACCACTGTCGTGCCCGGCTGGGCCTCGCCTAGCGATGACTCTTATCGCCTGCCACGGCTGCGTGTGCTGGGCGGCACCAGCCCTGAGGAGTTGCTTGCTGAGCTGGCTGCGATCCGCTCGAATCCAGTCCCTCCCGAGTCATATGGGGGCGGCGAATGACTTGCATACGGCACATCGATCCGGCTCGGGCAATGCCCGTGCTCGAGATCTCGAGTGGGCGCGGCGCGCGCCCGGGCGAGCGCGGGACACATCCGAGGGGCGGATCGATAGGATTCCGCCGATGAACACCGTGCCCGGCTGGGGCTCATGGAGCTTCGATCCCCTTGCGATTCTTGCGCTGCTTGCTGCGGCGCTCGTTTACGTGCGCATGTACCGGCGCGCCGCCTCGCGCTCAAAAGCCGTCGGCGCCGGCCACTGGATCCCCTACGCTGGCGGTTTGATCGCGATCGCGATCGCTCTACTCTCGCCGATTGACGCGATCGGCGACAGCTGGCTGCTTTCCGCGCACATGGCCCAGCACGTGCTGCTCTCAGACATCGCTCCGGCGCTATTGGTGCTCGGGCTGCGTTCGCCGGTGCTCTCGCTCGGCCTTGCCCGGCCCGCTCTGCGCGCTGTCGCTCCCGGTGGGCGCTGGGGTCGCACTCTGGCAGTCGCGACTTCGCCGTGGGTAGCGATTCCGCTTTGGGCGCTGGCTACCTGGGTCTGGGCGATTCCGCCGGTCTTCGACTTCGCCGCCCAGCACACCGTCGTGCACGCTTTCGAGCACGCAACTCTCTTCTACACGGGGCTTGCCCTCTGGTGGCTGATCATCGATCCGATGCCGCGCGTGCGGCCCCGCCCGGACGGCCAGCGCCTGGCGCTGCTCGGCTTCTCGCGCATCGCCTCCGCTGCCGTCTGCCTGCCCCTGACTTGGATCACCACCACGCAGTACCCGCTCTACGCTTCCGCGCCGCGCGCCTTTGGCATCACAGCGATCGCCGATCAGCAGATCGCCGGTGCCGGCATGTGCTTCGTCGAGTTCCTCGTCTTCGGCATCGCCTTCGCAGCGGTCTTCATCAGCATGCTCAGCCGCGACGACTCACGTGTCGCGGTGGCCGAGCGGGCTGCTGCCGGGCACTGACCGTTCAGGCGTATACCAGCTCAGCGTTTGCGCCCATCGCAGCGGACTCTGGCTTGAAGGGCGTCAGTCTGATCGCTGGTGGCTGCTGGTCGGGTAGCGCGAGCACGAGCGCGATTCCCTCCTCGAGACTCTCCCGCAACTCGTCGAGATCGTCCCCGGTTGCGAACACGCCGGGGAACTCATCCACAGTGGCCCAATAGGAGCCATCCTCGTGGCGGACGCTGACGTGTAGGGATTGATTCTGGGGCATTGCGCCCCTCATCGTCCTGCGAGCCGATCAACCACAACCTGTGTTGTTGCCACAGCTGGAGCACGTGTAGCAGCTACCCGTGCGCTGCATCATCCCTCCGCACTGGCTGCAGGCAGGGCCTAGGTCCAGGCCCTGCATCCGAGCCGGGACGACTGGGGGGGAGTCGGTCAACGCCGCTGCCGCTGGGACGCTGTCGGCGCCGCCCGCACTTGCTTCTGGGCCGGCCGTGTCGGAGGAGGACACCGACTGGGCTGTCTCCTCGGCCATCTTGCGAGCCCGCACCGCTGGGGTGAGGATGCCGAGTTCCTCCTGGGCATCGGTGTCTAGGAAGCGGCTGGCCACCCAGCGCAGGATGTAGTCGGGCATCGACTTGGCAAACGGGATCTCCGGGTTGCCGGTGATTCCCTCCGGCTCGAAGCGCATGTAGCTGAACTTCTCCACTAGCGTCTCTAGCGGGACCCCGTATTGGAGCGCGATCGAGATTGCCGTCGCGAACGAGTTCATCATGCCTTTGATCGTCGAGCCCTCCTTGCCGATGTCGGTTAGGAAGATCTCGCCTACCGTGCCGTCCTCGTACATGCCGGCGGTGATGTAGCCCTCGTGGCCGCCGATCGAGAACTTGTGCGTGATCGACTGGCGCTCGCGCGGCATGCGCTTGCGCCTGGGGCCCGCCTCGGCCAAGGCCTTGCCGACAGCTGCCTCTACGATCGCGTCGACATCGACTGTCGTCGGTGCGTCTTTCTGAGCATCGGTGCGCAACGCCTGTGCGGTCTTCGAGCCGTCACGGTAGATCGCCAAGGCCTTGATGCCCAGATGCCAAGCTTGGGTGTAGGCGTCGGCGATGTCCTCGACCGTCGCCGTCTGCGGCAGGTTGACGGTCTTTGAGATCGCGCCGGAGATGAATGGCTGCACAGCGCCCATCATCTTCAGGTGGCCCATGTGGCTGATCGCTCGCTCACCTACGGCCACGTCGAACACCGGCAGGTGCTCCGCGGCCAGGCCCGGTGCGCCGATGATCGTGCCGTGCTCGGCCAGGTGTGCCTCGATCTGCTCGACCTGCTGCTCTGAGTAGCCGAGCGTCTGCAATGCCAAGGGCACGGTGCGGTTGACGATCGTCATCTGCCCGCCGCCGACCAGCTCCTTGAACTTGACTAGCGAGAAGTCTGGCTCGACGCCCGTCGTGTCGCAGTCCATCAGGAAGGAGATCGTGCCCGTCGGAGCCAGCACCGTCGCTTGGGCGTTGCGATAGCCGAAACGCTCGCCCAGCTCCACCGCCTCGTCCCAGGAGCACCTTGCTGCCTCCAGCAGCTCCGTGTCCTGGCAGATCGTGTCAGGGATTGCGTAGGAGGAGTCGCGGTGCATCTGCATCACGCTGTTGTGCTCCTCGCGGTTCAGCTCGTAGTGCTCGTATGGGCCCATCGCCGCCGCTACACGTGCGGACTCGCGGTAGGCGCGTCCCGTCATCAGCGCCGTGATCGCCGCCGCCGTGCCCCTGCCCCTGTCGGAGTCATAGGGCATGCCGTTACTCATCAGGTAGGCGCCGAGGTTTGCGTAGCCGAGGCCGAGCTGGCGGAAAGCGCGCGCGTTGACGCCGATCTGCTCGGTGGGATAGCTGGAGGGGCCAACCACGATCTCTTGGGCGAGCAGCATGATGTCCACGGTGTGCTCGAAGGAGCGCACGTCCAAGGTGCCGTCGGCGCGGCGGAACTTCATCAGGTTCAGCGAAGCCAGGTTGCAGGCCGAGTCATCGACGTGCATGTACTCAGAGCACGGGTTCGAGGCGTTGATGCGGCCGCTTTTCGGACTCGTGTGCCACTGGTTGATGGTCGTGTCGTACTGCACGCCCGGGTCCGCGCAGCGCCATGCTGCCTCTGAGATCTCGCGCATCAGCTCGCGCGCGCGAATTGGCTCGCCGACCGGCTTACCGGTGGCGCGCGCGGTCAGGTGCCAATCGCCGTCGGCCTCGACGGCGCGCATGAACTCGTCGGTGACGCGCACCGAATTGTTGGCATTTTGATATTGGATCGACTTGAAGCCCTCGCCGTCGATCGACATGTCAAAGCCCGCGTCGCGCAAGGCTTCGGCCTTGTCCTCCTCCTTGGCCTTGCACCAAATGAACTCTCTAATGTCGGGATGGTCGACGTCGAGCACGACCATCTTTGCCGCGCGGCGCGTCTTGCCGCCGGACTTGATCGTCCCGGCCCAGGAGTCGGCGCCACGCATGAACGAGACTGGGCCCGAGGCTGTGCCGCCCTTGGCCAGCGGCTCCATCGAACCGCGGATGTTCGACAGGTTGATGCCCGAGCCCGAGCCACCGCGGAAGATGTTGCCCTCCTTGGTGTTCCATTCAAGGATCGACTCCATCGTGTCCTCGACTGAGAGGATGAAGCAAGCGCTGCACTGCGGTGACTCCTCGAAGCCGACGTTGAACCACACCGGGCTGTTGAACGCCGCCAGTTGGTGCAAGAGGATGTGCGTCAGCTCGGCCTCAAACGCCTCGGCATCGTCTTCGCTTGCGAAGTACGCGCGCTCGCGACCCCAACCGGCGATCGTGCCTGCGACGCGGCCGACCATCTGCTTGACCGAGCGCTCGCGCTCGGGGTGACCGATCTGCCCGCGGAAGTACTTCTGGGCCACGATGTTGGTTGCGTTCTGGCTCCAGCTCTTGGGAAACTCGACGTTCTCCTGCTCGAAGGCGACGCGGTCGCCGTGGCCGATGCGCGCGTTGCGCAGCTCCCACTCGACCGGCTCGAATGGGTGCGTCCCCGGGGAGGTGAACAGGCGCTTGACAGCCAGCGCAACGCCTGCGCTCGTGTCCTCTGCAATCGTGGGGTGCGGGGTGAAATCCATCGGCCTTACCTCCTCTGCGCCGTGTTGTGCGACGCCCACTCGACTCTATTCTCTTGGGCCGAGCATCTTTTCGTGTGAGTCGGACGACGCTTTTCGCGTGAGTCGGACGACACTTTTCGCGACACCGAGAACCTTCAATTTTACAGGGGATTCCTATTTTCCAGTAGTGACTGAGGGGCCACTGGATGCCCGAGACAGGGACGCACCGACTGCAGTGTGCGATCGCATACAAGGGAGGGAGGACGCAGTATCGCGCGGTCCAGCGGGCCGCTCAGCGACCTAGGCGGGCCCAGTCTGAAAACTCCGCCCATGTCTCCGAGGCGCGGTAGGAGGCCTCGCGCAGCGAGTGCGTCAGCGAGATCGTCCAGCGTGGCTCTAGCGCAAGCCAACGCCCCAGCGCCCACACGATGCAGCCGAGCACGAGCAGCGCGCCGAGGATCGCCAGCGCCAGTGCCCAGGCGGACAGTCCTTTGGCGCTTGGCTTCTGCTTGTGCGCCACGATCACGGTCGTAGAGCCTGGCGTCGTCGTAGTTGGTGCAGCCGAAGTCGCGGTGCTCGCCGTCTGCGTCGCGGCGCCCGCGGGGGTGGTTGTGGGGGGCGCCACGGTGCCTGGTTGGGCCGCGCCCGTAGGAGCGGAGGTACTCGTCGTCGCTGAGGGCGGCGTTGTGCCGGGAGTCGTCGCGCTCGCAGGGACAGACGTAGTCGGAGTGGTCGTTGTGGCGGCGGTGTGAACTTTCGCCGACGCTGGGATCGTGATGCCCAGGGCCTTGTCGGTCGTGGCGCCTGCCGTTTGGGCGCTCGCGGGGAGCGGCACGGCAAGTGCACACGCTGCCGCCACGATCAACGCGGTGCGTAGTTGGCGCGAGCTTCGGCTTGGTTTGGCGGTCATCGCTTTCGCCATGCTAACGGCAGCTCCCTTACCCGGGGCGGGTCGGCTTGCCGATGCTGGCACGAACATCGGCGCGCGTCAGCGCGCCCCTCCCCATATCGATACCCCTCTGAGCTGGTTGCCGCATCGTTCATTTGGGGCGTAGGCGCTCATCCCATATCGATACCCCTCTGAGCTGGTTGCCGCATCGTTCATTTGGACGCGTAGGCGGTCATCCCCATATCGACACCCCTCTGGGCAGGTTGCCGCATCGTTCATTTGGACGCGTAGGCGGTCATCCCATATCGACACCCCTCTGGGCAGGTTGCCGCATCGTTCATTTGGACGCGTAGGCGGTCATCCCATATCGACACCCCTCTGGGCAGGTTGCCGCATCGTTCATTTGGACGCGTAGGCGGTCATCCCAGATCGAGGAGCCCGCTCATGCGTTGGGGCTCGGCAGCAGGTCCTCTATCTCCAAGAGCGCCAGCTCAAGCACGCGCGCCATGGCCTGCTCGCCGTCGATCGTGCGGATGCGCTGTGGCTCGGTCTGCGCGAGCTGCTCGTAGGCGGCGGCGATCGCCTGGAAGAAAGGTTCGTCCTCGCGCTCCAGTCGGTCGGGCTCGGCGCCGCGCGTCTGTTGCCGGCCGCGCCCAGTTGCCGGGCTGATCTCAAGCAGCAGCGTGCGGTCGGGGGCGAGCCCGCCGGTGGCGAGCAGGTTAATGGCGCGCACCTCCTCGACGCCGAGGCCGCGGCCGGCGCCCTGGTAGGCGAGCGAGGAATCCACGAAGCGGTCGAGCAGCACCCAGCTGCCGTCTTTGAGCAGCGGGCCCACGCGCTCGTGCACCAGCTCGGCGCGGGCGGCCGCATACAGCAGCGCCTCGGCTCGCGCTCCGATCTCAAGCGCCGGATCCTTCACCAGCTCCCTGATTCGCTCCGACAGCACTACCCCGCCCGGCTCGCGCAACAGCTCGACCCGCACGCCTCGCTCTTTGATTGCCAGCGCTAGCGCCGTCGCGAGCGTTGACTTGCCTGCGCCGTCCAGGCCCTCGATCGTGATCAGCCTGCCCTTGTTCACGTGTGCAAGGTACATGCGTTTGCGGCATGCCCACCCCCGCGTACGAGGGCATTGTCCTACAGAGACCTATCCGCAACTCGGCAGAGCCTCTACTGACCGTGGACATATGCTCCAAAACAGGCATGCCCCCCGCGCGCGCGGGGGGCATCGCGCTTTTTGCATGTCCCACCACTGGCACTCGCGGTTCCCGTCGGGGCGCCTCTAGGATGGCCGCAGTGTCGCCAATGTCTGCCGAGCCGGTTGCCGTCGAGGGGATGCTCGCCGGGATCGAGCCTCATCCGCACGCACGCGCCGTGCTGCTGCCTGCCTTGCCCCCGACCGGCAGTCCTTCGCACGCCTACCTCTTCCACGGCCCGTCGGGTACCGGTAAGCGCACGGTCGCGCGTGCGTTCGCGGCGGCCTTGCTTGCCGACGGCGCGCAACAGCCGCAGACGGTGGTCCTGCGAGTTCAGCGCGATGCTCACCCCGACCTCACCTGGGTGACGCCTAGCGGGGCAAGCGAAGTGCTCGTCAGCGACATCGATGAGCCGGTGGTGGCGGCCGCGGCGCATACGCCGTTTGAGTCCAGCCGTCGTGTGTTCGTGATCGAGGCGGCCGGCAGCATGAACGACCAGGCCGCCAACCGTCTGCTCAAGACGCTCGAGGAGCCGCCTCCGTTTGCGCATCTGATCCTGCTCGCCGAGCACCGCGAGGACGTGCTGCCCACGATCGCCTCGCGCTGCCAGCAGGTGCGCTTTGACCCGCTCTCCAACGAGCTGCTTGCCGCGCGCCTGAAGGAGGGCGATGGTGTGGGCATCGAGCCCGAGCGTGCCGCCGCTTGCGCGCGCCTGGCCGCCGGCGACGGTCAGCTCGCCGAGCTGTTGGCAAGCGAGCGCGGCATCGCGCTGCGCGAGTGCGCCGAGCAGTTCGTGCGCTCGGCGCTACAAGACAGTGTCGGGCAGCGATGCTGGATGGCGCTGCTGGAGGCCGCCAAGGCGGCCGGTGCGGTGGCCGCTGCGGCCATCAGCGAACGCCTGCACGAGCAGGCTGGGTTCTTGCCCAGCAAGGAGCAACGCAAGTACGAGCGCGAAGGCGCCGATGTCGTGCGCCGCGCCGAGCGCCGCGAGCGCACCGCCACGCTTGAGCTGGGGTTGCGCCTGGCAGAGCTGTGGTTGCGCGACATTTGGTGTCTGCTCGTCGGTGCCCCGGAACTTGCTTATGCCTGCGATCGCTCGGCCGAGCTGGCCGCCGACGCGGCCGGCCGCGACGCGGCGGCGCTACAGCGCGGCGTCGAGCTGGTGCGCGACACGCGTCTGCGTCTGGATTTGAACGTCTCCGAGGAGCTGGCGCTAGAAGCGCTCGCCTACCGCCTTGCCGAGTTGCTCGCTCCGCGGGCTGCCTAGCTCTCAGGACGGCCCTGCCTTCCCACCGTCTTCGCCCTAGCTCTCAGGACGGCCTCGCCCTGTGCTCGTTCGCGGGCGCTCGTCAGGCCGGCTTGCTCGACGCGGCTATCGGCCCAAGGTTGGGCGTCATGCCGTAGGTCTCAAACGCCATGAAGCGCGAGAACAGCCTGTTATCGGGGCCGTGGAAGTCGGCCGAGCCGGTGCTCAGCAGGTCGAGCTCGGCGCAGCGCCGGGCCAGCAGCTCAGTCTGCTCTTGCGTATGTGTCACGTAGAAGGCCTCGATCCCGTCGATGCCGAGCCCGCGAAAGCGCTCGACCATCGCCAGCGCTTCGTCTGAGTCCTCCACATCCCAGAAGGGATGGGCCCAGATCGCGACCCCTCCGGCCGCGTGGATCGCATCGAGCGCCTCTTCAACGGTCGGCGTGACGCGCAAGGCAAAGGCCGGTTGGCCCTCGATCAAATAGCCTTTGATGAACGAGCCGATGTCGTCGATCTGCTCCTCGCGCAGACGTTCGGCATTGGCGGGATGGCCCAGCGCCGCTTCGGCGAGGTGGGGTCGCCCGATCGGCTCGCCGGCCTTTACGCGCGCGTCGATCGCCTGCTGGTCGAGCTCGATGCCTAGGCCGCGCAGGTTCTCGGCCATGCGCAGTGTGCGCTGCTCGCGGTCGGCGAGAAAGCCGGAGAGCGTCTTTGTGAGATGGGAATCGTTGTGGTCAATCAGGTAGCCGAGGATGTGCAGTTCGCGCGCCAAGTCGTGCTCGCCGCCGTCGTCGATCGCGGAGATCTCGATCGCTGGCACGACAGTGACGCCGTGCTCGGCGCCGGCCGCAAGCGCCTCGTCCACACCCGCAATCGTGTCGTGATCGCTCAGCGCAAGCAGCTGCACTCCGGCCTGCGCAGCTCTCGCTACGACCTCGGCCGGCTCGAGCACGCCGTCAGAGCGTGTGGAGTGCGACTGCAGGTCGAAGCGCGGTGTTTGTGTATGGGCTTGGTGGGGCACGCGCAAGAGCGTATGCGATCGGCCTACGCGGCGCGCGGGGCGCAGCCGTCGGAACGCGTGTCCTTGACGCGCACTCCACCGCCGTCTGCCGTCGTGTCGCATCCGTCGTCGAGATCGAGTGACGGCTCGACGAACGGTGTGACGCGCATCGCCACGATTCCCCGTAGCGCTCTGACAGCGGCGTGGTAGCGCATGGCTGGGCCGACCAGAGTTTCGCTTTGTTCTGAGCGTGCGCTCATGCAGCCGTGAGCCGCGTCGGTCTCCTGGGCACGCACCATCGCCTCGTCCCACATCGCCTCCAGGTATGCCAGCGCTGCCCCGATTTCCTCTTCGGGGAGCTGCTCAGGTACCTCCAGATGGCGCAATACGGGGAGCACCTCGCGGTGCAGCCAGTGCTGCTCGGCGTCCGCGCGCAGCAGCAGGCGAATATCTGATGGTAGGAAAGAGTCGAATGATCCGGACATGAGCATGTGGGCCGTATCGAGGATCTGGCCTATCCATGCCTTCGACTCCGGTCAGGTTCGGCTTTAGGAGGATGGCCGCACATTCCACGTTTTTTTCCTGGTCGGCCTTTTGTCAGGGCCGATGTTCAAACACTCGGCCAACTCTTGCCGATCCCGTAACTTGCCAGGCGGTCGGCTGGGCGAGCTTGTGCGGCGAGACTTCGACCCGCTAGGTGGGTGAGCTTGTACGGCGACGCCTCGACCTGCCAGGCGGTCGGCTGGGCGAGCTTGTGCGGCGAGACTTCGACCTGCCAGGTGGGTGAGCTTGCGCGGCGACGCCTCGACCTGCCAGGTGGATGAGCTTGTGCGGCGACACCTCGACCCGCCAGGCAAACGTCTGGGATAGGTCGTGCAAGCGAAGCCCTAATCGCATACGGGAAGCGGGCCATGCGCCCTCCAGAAGGTGTGCCAAGTGGCGCCGTCTCCTAAAGATGCTCCCTGCTATGGGCCGATGCTTGAGGTAGAGATGCCGACCGTTCACGGCTACACCCTGCACCTACCCAAACGTCCCGATCCCGCGGCGCGCCTACCCGGCCAACACGCGCGCGCGACGTTCCTGCGGCTGCGGCTGCGCACGCTCGTGACGCTTGGCGTCCTGGCTGTTCTCACGACCGTCTTCGGGAAGTCTTTCGGCTTGCACAGCCCTTGGTTCATCGGCTCCGAGCTGGCTCTGTTGATCAGTATGTTCGTCGTCTCGCGCTATGTACTGCCGCTCGTCGAGCGTCATGATCGCGGCGCCGCCGGCGAGGAGCACGTCGGCGGTCTGCTAGACGAGCTCTCGCAGGACGGCTGGCGTGTCATTCACGACGCCAGCTTCGACTACGGCAATGTCGATCACATCGTGCTCGGAGCGCAGGGTGTGTTCACGGTCGAGACCAAGAGCCGCCAAGGGGATATCCGCGTTCGCACAATCCATGGTGGGATTCTGCGCCAGGCCCAGGAGCAGCGCGAGACGCTCGAGCGCATCACCGGGGAGCAGGTCGAGCCGCTGGTCGTCTTCAGTCGTGCCTGGATCGACAAACCACTGGCCCGTCGTCGCGGTGTACGCATCATCCCTGCGCGCATGCTGCTTGCCTATCTCAGGCGCCACGCTCAGACGCTCACGCCTGAGCAGGTCGAGCAGGCTCATCTCAGTGTCGTGGCTGCTCTCGCGGAGAGCGAGTCCCAGCCCGATAGGCTTCTCGGGTGGCCACCGCCGTCGCGCAGCCGCTCGTAGAGCCTTCAGAGCAGCCCCAGCCCCTCGCCGAACCCCCCGCCGAGGCGCTCCCGCGCGGCCCGCGCCTGTCCCCGTTTGCTTTGACGCTGATCTGGTCGCTTGCGCCCGGCTGGGTGATGGATCAGTGCGTGCGTCGCCTTGGCGACAGCTTTACGCTCACGTTCTTTCCCAGCGGGCGCAAACTGGTGATAGTTAGTGACCCCGAGGCGGTCAAGGCTGTCTTCACCGCTCCGCCGGAGGTGGCGCCCTCGGCGGCGGGTGCCTCGCCGATCGCCTCGATTATGGGACCGAGCTCCGTGATCACGCTGGTTGGCCCCGAGCACATGCGTCAGCGCAAGCTGCTGTTGCCGCCCTTCCACGGCGAGCGTATGCGCGAGTACGCCGATGTAATCGTGCAGGCTACGCGGCGTTCGATGGCTGAATGGCCGCTCGACGAGCC
Source organism: uncultured Solirubrobacterales bacterium (assembly GCA_963757995.1). GTDB lineage: Bacteria > Actinomycetota > Thermoleophilia > Solirubrobacterales > Solirubrobacteraceae > Palsa-744. The sequence goes on along the minus strand of CAVWTS010000004.1, from coordinate 223,275 downwards.
GATGAAGCTGAGCGAGCGCACACGTTCGATCACGCTCGAGGAATTCTGCGGGCTGTCTTTGGCGTGGAGGCTTCGCGCATGGACACGCTGCGCGACGCGATCGGAGGGCTGATTACGCCGACGCAGTTCCCGGCGTTGCTGCTGTTCGCGCTGCGCGGCCCCAGCCTGGATCGTCCCGACGGCTCGATCGGGCGTGCCCTGGACCATCTCGACGAGGTCATTTACGCGGAGATCGCGCGGCGCCGCGCCCAAGTGGATCTGGAGGATCGCGCCGACATCCTCTCGCTGTTGCTACTCGCCCGCGACGAGGATGGTCAGGCGATGACCGACCAGGAGTTGCGTGACGAGCTCGTCACGCTTTTGCTCGCCGGTCACGAGACGACTGCCACCTCTGTTGCCTGGGCGATAGAGCGACTTGTGCGCCATCCCGACAAGCTCGCACGTCTCGTCGCGGAGATCGACGCACTCTCGCCGATGCACCCTGATGGTTCGCCGATGCACCCTGACGGCTCGCCGATGCACCCTGACGGACGCGCCTTGACTGGTACAAGCGGACAAGCAAGCCGTCCCTCATCGCAGGGGGCAGGTGGCGATGAGTACATGCAGGCAGTCATCTCAGAGACGCTGCGCGTGCGGCCCGTCGTGCCGCTGGTGGTACGCGTGTTGCAGACGCCTTTGCAGGTCGGCGCCCGCGAGCTGCCGGCCGGCACTCGTGTTGTGCCCTCGATCTACCTCACCAACCGCAATCCGAGCGTCTATGACTCGCCTGAGGAGTTTCGTCCCGAGCGCTTTTTGGAGCGAGCGGGTGGGCGGGACATCAATCCTTACTCCTGGATCCCGTTCGGCGGTGGCATCCGCCGCTGTATCGGCGCGTCGTTTGCGACCTTGGAGATGAAGCTGATGCTCCAGACGATGCTGAGCGAGCTGGCTCCGAGCCTGCCGGCGCGCGGCGGGCGCCTGTGGCGTCGCGGCGAGTGGAGCCAGCGGCGCGCGATCACGCTTGTGCCCATCGCCGGCGCCCGCGTGGTCTGGAGTCGTCGCTAACTCTTTGCGCCATACCTCGCGCGCGCGAGGCACCATGCGTTTTGCAGGTCGAACATCGCGTATCCGCAGGCCAGCTGACCCATGTTGCGTGCCTGCGCTGAGTACCGCCCGCAGCGAGGGGTAGCTTTGTGGGATGCCTCAATCGAGCCTCATAGACGCCCCCGCTTCTCCCGAGCGGCCAGTTACTCCTGAGCACCTGCTCGAGCGCTTTGGCCTTGAGTCCTTCCGGCCCGGTCAGCGCGAGGCGGTACAGGCGGCGCTCGAAGGACGCGACAGCCTTGTCGTGATGCCCACCGGTGGGGGCAAGTCGCTCTGCTACCAGCTGCCTGCGCTTGCCGGCGAGGCGCTTGTGGTGGTTGTGAGTCCCCTGATCGCGCTAATGGCAGATCAGCTTGGGCGTCTGCACCAGGCTGGCGTGGACGCGGCTATGTTGGCCTCCGGCATGGCTGAGGGGCACAATGCACAGGCCCTGCGCTCGATCTCCTCTGGAGAGGCGCGGCTCGTACTGGCGGCGCCCGAGCGCTTTGCTTCACGTGCTTTCCGCGAGACGCTAGCCACGCGTGAGGTGGGGCTGTTCGTCGTAGACGAGGCTCACTGCGTGGCCGAGTGGGGGCACGACTTCAGGCCCGACTACCTGCGCCTGCACGACGCCATCGAGGCACTCGGTCGTCCCGCCGTGATGGCTACCACCGCAACCGCCACCCCACGTGTGGCGGAGGAGATCGCCGCCCGCCTTGGCCTGCGCGACTGGCTGGCGGTACGTTCTGGCTTTGACCGTCCCAACCTGACATTCGACGTGGTGGCGCTCGAGGGCAAGGGGGCCGTGGCGCGCAAGCGAGCCACGCTGCTGTACGCGCTCGCGCGTGAGGAATCGCGACCGGCGATCGTCTACTGCGGCACACGCAAGGACACCAACGAGGTGACCGCGCTACTGCGCGAGCACGGGCTCGACGCCGTCTCCTACCACGCCGGCATGTCTCCCGATGCGCGTCGCGCAAGCCAGGAGGCGTTCATGAGCGGGGGTGCCGAGGTTGTCGTCGCCACCAACGCGTTTGGCATGGGCGTCGATAAGGCTGACGTGCGCACCGTCGTGCACTGGGCTGTGCCCACGAGCCTGGAGGCCTACTACCAGGAGGCGGGCCGCGGCGGGCGCGACGGCCGGCCGGGACGGGCGCTGCTACTGGCGTCACGCATGGATCTCGGGCGTCTGATCAGGTTCATTAACGAGCGCGAGACCACGGTGGAGGACGTCAAGCGCTACGTTGGCAGCCTGCACATGCGTGCTGTGGACGGGATTGCGGCAATCGGTCACGGCGAGTTTGGAGGGGCATCCCTTGGGGCACAAGCTGGCGAGCGCGAACGCGTGCTGCTGTCGATCGCCGAGCGTGCGGGCGCGGTGGAGTTGCAGCCCGGCGGTCCCGAAGGGCTACTGGTGCGGCTCACCGGCGAAGGCTCTCCGCGCAAGGCGTATGCGGCGATCAAGGCGGCCAAAAACCGCGGCTGGGAGGCTTACCGCTCGATCGAGCGCTTCATCTCGAGCGCCGAGACCTGCCGCCGTCGTCAGATCCTCGACCATTTCGGCGACGACGATGCCTGTGCGGCCGAGGTGCGCTGCTGCGACGTTTGCGAGCCCGACGCTGTGCTGGTAGAGGCCTCACTGGCGACTGTGGGACGCGGCAGTCGCCGTGTACGCGCGACGGGGGGCGTGAACGGAGCGCAGCCCCGTGGCAATGGGGCTAACGCTCACGGGGCTGCCAACAGTCACGACGCAGCTGAGCAGATCGAGCTCGATCCGGTGGATGAAAGCGCGTTTGAGAAGCTCAAGGCATGGCGCATGGGGCGCAGCGAAGGCAAGCCCGCCTACACAGTCGCCGCCAACGCGGCACTGGAAGGAGCGCTACGAGTCAAGCCGGCGACCCTCGAGCAGCTGATCGAGGTCAAGGGGATCGGACCAACGTTCTGCGAGCGTCACGGCGAGTCCCTGCTGCAAGCCCTCGCGGAGCTGTAAGCGAGCTCCACGCCACTTGCCGTTGCGTTCGCCGCGAAGAGCCGCGCCCCGCCGACGTCGCTAGCATCCAATAGCCGCGCCGACGTAGCTCAGCTGGTAGAGCACTTCACTCGTAATGAAGGGGTCCGGGGTTCGAGTCCCCGCGTCGGCTCTAAAAAGCCTCGCAAATAGGCATTTTTGCGTAACTACGCAGGCCACAACAAGGAGCGTGATCCAGCGAGTAATAAGATCGATGAACTAATCACGGCGTCGACAAGATCGTAAAGGTGGTCTTCTGACGACAGTCGGCTAGATCTTCGTCAGTCCGTGTTGCCCAGTCCGATGAGGCCACAAGCTGATCGTGCGTCGATCGCACGGGGACTTAGCCCTGTGTGCTCGAGCAGGTCGTTGTCGCCAGTGACGATGGCTTCGGCCTCTGAGTCACGGGCGAGCGCAACAAGGTAGTCATCCTCATTGTCTCGTAGGATTGCCTCGACATCGGTGGGGTCGGGGAGCATGACAGCTACGGCGAAGAACGCATCGATTGCTTCGCGCGCCTCTAGCTCGCTTAGCTTCGCGCGAAAATAGGGCTCTCCAGGTTGTCGCGGGCCTCCTTGATGAGCAACGGACAGGCCACTGCCTCAAAGTCGCCGCTATGAACGCCTGCGAGCAACAGTGCTGGTGGTGCATCCGTCCGCCCGCCAGCGCAGCAAGCAAGATGTTGGCGTCGAGGACGAAGCGGCTCAACCAGCGGTTCGCTGCGCAGCCCGTTCCCTACGCGACTCGCGCACTGCCCGCACTGACTCCGCCATGACCTCATCGTCATCGACTCCCCTGGCAGCTTCAATGGTTCAGTGTCGAGATCGTAAAACGTCGAGCCGCGAAACGTGTCCCGAAACATGTCCTCAAATGGGCAAATCTAAGGTTGTTTCGGGATATATAAACGCACCACAATCTGGCTCAACCAAGCCAGATTGGACTCCAGTAGGTTGCCGCTACCGCTGGTAGCAAATTGGTAGCACGAGCTGGCTGAGGCAGCGCGGTGCGTCAAGCACTTAGTTGCCTTCTTGATCGCCTCGAAATCCAAAGGGGAGAGTTTGATGTGCGACTGCTGCTTGATTGACTTACTCAGTTCGCGTCGATCGACGCTGACAAGGTTGAGTGGCACTCCGTCGTGGATGAACCCGCGGTAGTTGCCATCTAGGTCCACGTTGACCGCCATTCGAAGTCTTCGCCTTCCGGGTCTGCTCGCTCATAGGCAAGCTCATCACGGTTACGAACGCAAAGACGGAACCAAGCCCGGTCGCGTACAGAGCGATGCCATCGCCGGGTCGCATACTCATGTGCTTGGGCTTTTGGCGGATCTTGCCCGACCGCGCGAGTCAGGTGTTCGGCTCGCGTCACCGAAGGTAGATAGCTTGTCCTGGTGCGCCCATTCCACATGGCTTGGGTGTAAACTCGACCATCAGGTCGGCTGGCACACCGTTGAGCTCACCTCGAGCGTCAACATCGTAATTCAGCTCCCGGAGATCGGTAGAGAGCTGGGACAGGTACGTGTCATATGCGCTCGGCGCAACCTTGTCGAGGCCATTGGGGACAAAGCCAAGTTTCGCCTGAGGGGGAGGTAGAGTACCTGGCGGTCCTACTACAAAGCTTTCCTCAGGACCCTCGTCCATATCGACCGCAATAAGCAGCACGTGAGTGTGCAGTTGTGGCGGTGGACGGTCAGGCGGTGGGAGTCGCGCAAATGAGTGGGTAAATTGTGCTGTGACTGGAACTGCACCTACTGTGAGACCAAGGTGCGCGAGCGCCAAATCGATGGCTCTTTGGTGGGCCTGTTCGATCTCATCGCGAGTGCTGGGGTCGAGTCCCCAGACAGTCGAAACACTGACTGGCGCCATGAAGAGAAGCTCAACTACTGGACCCAGCAGCTCGTTGGCTGCTACTAGATCGCTGAGACCGACTGGGCCACCGATCTCAAGCCCCAACTCCGAGGCTGCAGTCTGCGTCCCGAACCACCTCGACGGTGGTTCGTCTGCGAGTTCATCTATCTCAAGGAGTTCCAGGAGATATGACGAGTCTGGCGAGTGCTTCGCTCGCTGGCGAGATCGGCGGAGGGGATTGAGCGAGAACCGCAAGGGTCGCTAGATGATAAGCAGTCGAAATGACAAAGACTTTCTAGCAGCAGCTTGTAGTGAAGAGCAGATCTGGGCCGCTCGATCCGGCCTTCAACGGTCGTAGGCACCGCCACGGGGCTTGACGGCAGTCACGACGATTACGCGGTCCTCTTGGTTTAGGGCGATGATGGCTCGCCAGTCACCGACCCGCAAACGCCATTCGCCTGGTCGGCCCTTGAGGCTGCGCACATCTCCGGCGGGTAGTCGTTCAATCGCTGTGAGGATGCGCTCCCGTTCGTTGCGTGGGAGCTTGCGCAGGTCTTCGCGGCGGCGGATGCAACCACCGCGTCCCACGACGGCAGTTCAGGCGTCAGTTTCGGACTCCGCGCGCAGCTCGGCTACGTTGATCGCCTCGCCTCGCTGGTAGGTCGCCCAGCCCTCCTCGGATGCTGCGCGATCCTCCCCGGTGTAGGGCTCGTCGTCAAACGGGGCTGCCTCAAGGGTCGCCACTACCGGGTCTTTGGCACGTATCAACAACACCCCGGCAGCGTCCACGCTCTCCTCGGGTAGCTCGTCAACAAGGCGGTGTAGCTCGGCTCGCGTCATGCTCTAAACGTAGCATCGGAGCGCCCAGCCGATAAGGGGTCCGAGCCTCGTCACGTTGGCTCAGGTCCTCCCTTGAGCTTGGAGCACTGGTAGCATGTTGGTAGCACGCAGAGAGGTGTTCTGGCAAGAAGATGGCTTGAACAAGCCAGATCCAGCCTCTAGACCCAGATCACTCGTAATGAAGGGGTTCCGGGGTTCGAGTCCCCGCGTCGGCTTCGCACTGAGCGCCCCCAGGAGGCGCCTCCTTTTGGTCGCGGCGAAGACGAAGCCAAGGAATCGGTCCAAGCAGGGATCGCCGCTTACCGAGACTCGATGATCTTGTCGGCGCTGATCGTGACGACCATGTAGGCGATCCCATCGCCCAGTGGCCGGTTGCCTGAGTCGGATGGTTGCACGGGGCGGAACGCGACGAGCACGCGGGAGCCGGTCTGACGCGTCTCCTCGATTTCCGCCCCGCATAGTCATTTTCGCTCAGCTCCTTTCGTACAGCGACAGGCAAACCCATGTCGCGCTCGAAACCCTGCGCCTGCCAAAATGCCTGCGCCTCATCATCCTCGATGCAGACGAGGTTGTGCCCGTGGCGGCAGGTAGATCATTGCTGTGCAGCGTCACGCAGGAAGTCGAACTTGAGCCCTGACGCGCCGAGCGCCTGTCCGGGCTCGCTGCGCAGGGCGACCCATACGACGGTGCTTCCGTCCGGCAGCCGGGTGCGGCGCAGCATCCGTTGAACGCTCACACCGATGGGCGTAAGCACGCGGTCTGTGAGGTAGAACGGTTCGCCTGGCTGGAGAACCTCGGCGTGGGGAGCTAGCTGTATGACGCTACCGCCGGGCCCGGGAAGGTCGATGGTCCCGCGCCGGAACACGGCCTCGGACCCGACGCTGCGCAGGACGGGGACCAGGGGAATCCAGTTGTCGGGCGGGGGCTGCTCGAGCGTGTAGGCGATGCTCGGCATGTCGGGAGCGGGTGCAGGCGGTTGAGGCTGGCCTTCTTCACGCAATCGGGCGAGGTATCCCTCGTAGGCGTCGACGGGGAGGTCCATGGCTCCTTGCAGCTTTTGCTCTACCGCCCACGCCATGGCGGCCATCGCGTCGCGCAGGAACAGTACGTCCTCGACCGGGTCCGCGTCGTCGGTCAGGCCCAGTGTGGGCGCGAGCAGCAGGAAGTCGCCAACGGAGCCCGCTTCGTCTGAAACCTTGAACATCGACCATGGGTGGTCGCTGCCTTGCACCGGATACTGCTCGACTGGGCGGATCAGGGTTCGCTCGCCGAAGGTGTCCGAGACCACAAGGGTGGTCACGTTCTGCAGGACGCCCGTGGGGCCGCTGACGGGCAGGAAGAACCAGTCTCCGCTGTATACGAGGGCGAACTCCATGACCAGCAGCTTGGCCAGATCGACGTGCTGGGCGTCCAGCTGGCCGAAGTCGGTCTTGGCGTCCTCGAAGCCCCACCAGCGGTCGGACGGCATGCCGTGGAACGTGACGTGGATGGGGAGCATGTTGGTGGTGCTGTACTCGGGTTCCACCGCACTCGAAGCCGGCTTGCCATGGCCGACGTCGAATGAGTACCAGTCGAGATGACCGCCGGGGAACGAGTCGGCCTCGAGTACCACCGAGTTGCCGTCGGTGCTCGCGGCCTCAATTCCGAACGAGTACTGCAAATCCTCCGCCTGCCAGGCGGGATCGCCGTCGGGCTCGTCGAACGCGCTGGCACGTAGTTCCACGAAATTGGACAGGACCGCAGCGACAGCCGGTTCGGCGGCCTCAGCTGGCAGCGGCGGGTCGGGTGTGGCGCCGGTGCGCTGAGCAACGAGCGAGCGGTAGAGGGATTCGCCGTCAGGCACGCGCCCCGCTGCGAGCGCTCGCAGTTGCAGCCCTGTGGTCCCGGCAAGGTTGGGCGCCGGGTCGATGGGGTCGATCGCGAACGCGGCCCGGAACGCTTCGAGCACCGCCGGTTGCAGACCGGCGTCGAGCGCCAGCTCTTCGAACAGCAGTCCGAGCTGGACAGACCCTCTCACCTTCAGGTGCAGCGGAGCACGCTCGACCTGGGTCTCTGTTGCCGCGGAGGCATCGAATGCCGCCACGGGGTTGCCTGGCGGTCCCGCGCGATAGCCGGTGACGGCGCGTGACTCGATGCCAAGGGTGGCCTGTACCGGCGATCCCGCGTCCTCGCCCGCGAACTCCCCCACCTGCCATTGCCGGGAGAGCATCCACAGGGGGTCGCGCACCTGTGCTTGCAGTGAGCGTGACAGGGTCGCGTCGCGTGGCTGGGGCTCGAGGCGGGTCCACGTCGTGATCGACGGCACGCGCGATTCAGTGCGAAGCGTCATTGACCTTGGCCACCTCCGCGACCTCCATGAAGTGAGTGGCAGGCGTGGCCGCCTGCAGGTTGAAGGGGAAATACAGCGCTGGCAGGATCTGTCCGACTTCGCGGATGCTTGCAAGGTCTACCGCGCGGCACTTCGCCAGTTCGAACGTCTCGTCGAGGATCGTCTGCACGAGTCCCAGATCCCAGGTCTGCCGCGCGTCCGGACAGAGGGCGAGCAGCATCGCCTGTGGTGCGCGCGATGTCGGCTCCTCGTAGTGGAAGGAGACTCCGGAGGTGCTCGTGGCGGCGGGTATCCGATCCAGCCACTCATCCACGAGCAGTCCCGCATATGCCGTGGCGGTGCTCGGGTCCCCGACACAGACCGCCTCGATCGAGACGCGACCGCCAGCCGGCATCTCGCCGGCTTCCAGCGGCAGGCCCAACCAGCGGTCGTTTGCGGTGAGCGGCAGCTGCGCGAGCTCGACGACGGGGCGGGCGGCGCCGAGCAGGCGGGTGGCGGCAAACGCGGAGTCGAGCCGCTGAGCCGCCGGGCGAACGTGGCTCAGCTGTAGCAGCCAGCGTCTCAGCGCTTGAGGTTCGACTTCCTGCATCGCGCTGGACTGGGCGAACGCAGCCTGCACGGAGGCCGCGTCCGGCGGAGTCTGGTGCACCAGCAAGGCGGCCGAGGCACCGAGCGCGGTTGTCGCGTTGGCCATGAGCTCGGCCTGGGTGCTGGGCGAAGCGGTGATAGCGGTCTGGCGCTCGTGCAGCTGTTCGAGGACCGCGGTCGCCTGGGAGATGAGCGTCTCGGCGCTGCTCGCGGGAGCCGGGATCGCGCTGGACACGCCATAGCTGCTCGCCGTGTGCAGCACGGCCGCGAGAGCGGCGGCGTCGGGCTCGCTGGACGGTTCGCCCTGAAGCGCGGTGAGCGCGTTCTGCAAGGCGGTGGTGTCGGCCTGCAAGGCGGCGACGAGCGCGGAGACCCTGTCGGTCAGCTCGACAAGGTCGACCGAGCCGCTCGTCGGCGTTTTGTCCGGCAAGGCGAACGCCGCGAGGTCCAACGGCCGTGCTGCTCCGATCAGGTCTCGCAGAGCGCGCGCGGCCACCAGCAGGTCGGGGAACGTCGTGGAGCCGCTGGGCAGCGCCGAGGCGCTGTACGTGATCGTCACTGCGGTGGCGCCAGAAGGGGGGTTCGCGGCCAGCAGGATCCTGTCCTCGAGCTCGGCTCGCTGGGGTGTTTGGCTGGCGTCGGCCAGAGCGAGAACGTCGAGCGGGCCAATGTCGAGATCCCGCAGCGTCACGGTCGCCGTGGCGGCGGCTGCGGTTGCTTCCGTCCAGCCGACCAGCGCGCTCACGGTGGCGGGGTCCGGCAAGCGAGCTGCGAGCCAGTTCGTCAACCAGGGCTCGAGCAGCGCGCGAGGTCTCACGGTCACCGAGCTCCACGCCGCTACCGGTGGTGGCGGGCCCGCGAACAGCAGCATCAAACGGTGGGTGACGTCAAGGCCTGGGCGCGGTGTGACGACGATCTCGGGGTCGGGCGGGTGCTGACCTTGCGAGACTGCATCGAGGATCCCTCCGCTGCGCCCGTAGTTGCCTCGCATGATCTGAAAGACGCTCTCGCTGATCGAAACGTCGCTCAAGGCGCTGAGCATGTCGTCGATGGTCTCGAGCATGGCCACAACCGCGCTCTGATCTGGGCTGCCCGCGGCCGGTAGACCAGCACCCCATGACTCACCGGGGGTCAAAGTGCCACCCTGCCAGGCGGCCCGTAGAGCTACGCCGTCGACGACCTGTGCAGGCGGGAGCACCGCGCCGTTAGCGCTCGCGCCGTGGAGCTCGTCACCTACCAGCGGGTAGGCGTCGCGGAACGGCTGCACATAGACGTCAAGGCTCGCTTCGTGCAGCTGCTGCTCGAACTTGAAGCCGGTGAGGGCGCCCAGGCTCAGGCCCTGGCGAACGCCTGCGAGGATCCACAGCGCGTCGCGTGTCCGCGAGGAGGACAGGTCGATCGCGAGAGCCGGCTCGTCTGGGGTGTTGCGGTGGCTCATGTATCCGCTGCGCAGAACCGCTCCGGCCGCGGCCTGGGTCATCGAGGGGGCTTGGATGAAGCCGCCGCTGTCTTCGCTTGGCAGCCGCACAGGCTGCGGCGGGATACCGCCGGTTAGCCGCTCGCGCTCCCGGTCCAGCCGAGTGACCGCCTCGGCGTCTTCCCCGCTGACAGCAGGCCGCTGCTCGGCCGGACGGAGGTTCTCCACCCAGCCGTAAGCACCCAGGTGAAGAGCCGGCTGACTGTCCCCCTCCGCCGCGCCGGCAGGGCTCTTACCGGCCTGGGCACGCTGTTCTGCGAGCAGTGACGTGCTGAGGGCGGTGATCCACACGTCCAGCCGGTGGCTTGCTGCGTCCAGGGTCTCGGTGAGGGTTCTATCGAGCTCGGCCGTGGGCAGGCTGGCGAGACGATCCATGCTCGCGCGCAGTTCCGCCAACCGCGCGAGCGGCGATCCTGGTGCGGGATCCTCGAGGGCATCGAGGTGCTGCGCCCAGGTGAGCGGCGAGCCGGCCGAGACAGGACGGTCGACTATCTCGCGGGCGGTGAGCGTGGGAGCTGCGGGCTGGATGTCGACCAGCTCCACCTCGCGCAGCGATGAGGCCGCCAGCACCCCTACGGCGACTTGTGCGCGCCCGGCCTGCGTCACGTATTCGCGCAGAATCGACTGGCGCAGAACGCGGTAGAGGATCGACGTCGGCTTCGTACCCGGGTAGTTTTCAGCCCATACGTCGGCCATCGGAGCGTGCCTCAGCCACTGGATGTAGTTGACGGGTTCGCCGTTCAGGGTCGCGTCGGCGGCAAGCGGTTCTGTCTCCGATAGCGGCGCATCCTGAACGGTTGGGTAGGGCACGGGGTAGCTGCCTGCGCCCATCGACGTGTGGATCACCCGCGGGTTCCACGCGCTCAGCCCAAGCGAGTCGAGCAGCTCCTTGCCGCGGATCAGATGCTCGAGCCATCCCTCTTCGGTCAGTCCCGACGGGTTGAGGAACGTGAGCAGGTTCCACAGGGTATCGTCGCCCACGACCCGCCGGCCACGGAAAGCGACTGAGCTGGCTTCCATGCCGAGCACCTGGACCAGATCTTGGTCGGGGTCGCCGGTGGCACCGATATGCGGTACGCCGGCCACGCTCGCCTGCCAGACCGGCAGCAGCCTGCTCACCAGCGCCGCCAGCACCGAGCGGGGCCGGTGCGCTCGATCGGCGACATCGCGCGCCGATCGGTCCTCGCCGAGCACGCTCAACGACGTGGTCGGGAGCACCCCGTAGGGCGTCTGTCCCACGCGCACCGCGGGCAGCGGCCCGCGCGGCAGCACGCATTCCAGGACGAACTCGCGCATCGCGTCCTGCTCTTCCCTGTCGAGAAGCGGGTCCATCATCTGGTCGACGAAGTAGCCGAGCGTGGCGGGCCACAGCGCGGTCAGCATGTCGCGCGCGTTGCGGGCCCCGTGCCCGTCGGCGTCGCGAACGTGCGCGAAGGTTTCCGCTGCCAACCCCAGGGCGTTTGCAAGCAACGGACCATCTGAGCTAGCGTCGCCTGCCAGGTCGGGGCCGAGCTCCACCGCGAAGCTGATTGAGTGATTGGGGTCGCTCGTGGTGAAGGCCGACGAGGCGTCGCTTGTGTTGTTGGTGGGCGCACCCTGCGGGACGAACGCGACGCCGTCGGTGTAGTGGTGGTCGTCGAGCAGCTGTCGCAAGGCCTCCTCGCCCGGTCCGTCGGAGGCGCCGTCGCGCACGCCGAACACCAGGACGCGGTCGAAGCCGCCGCGCGCCTCCACGGCGGTGAGCGGTATACGGATGCCCATGCCGACCGCTTCGGCTTCGCCGAAGTCCACCAGCCAACGCATCGCGGCGTCGACCGGCTGGCCTTCTGGGAACACTCCATCGTGGGGGGTGAGCCCCACCGCGAGCGCGGCTGTGATCGGGGTTCCGCGGACATTGCGACTGCTCCCGTCACTCTCCAGAACCACCACCCAACTGTCGGGCAATGCCTGGGTCGTGGGCGTTTGCTCATAGGAGCTGGCTCGCGTCGGCGGGCTGGGGAATGACGGTGCAGGCGCCGAGGCAGCCTGCTCGGCCGTGGAGGGCCGCTCGGCGATGTTGGTGGGTGTCATCGTGAGTGCGATCCACGCCGCACGGGGCGAGCCGTAGGCCGCCGCGAGCACTCTCCAAGGCGCTTCAGCCGAGTCTGCCGATGCGGGCGAGTCACCGGCCTCCCACAACAGCTGCCAGTAGGCGCTGCCGGCCGCGATCTCTTCCGTGGTGAGCTCGGCCTCGAAGGAGGACGTGCTGATCGTGTCCGGATAGACGCGCACGAGCAGCTCGCCTGCGTCTTCCTTGCCCTCACGAGCCTCCGCGGCCCGGCCGAGCGCGACGATCGATGGAGATGGGCCGAGAGAGACGAAGCGGGTCTCGATGCGGATCGGCAGGAGCAGCAGCGGTGTGCCGGCGGCCAGCGACGTGCCGTCCGGATCTGCTTCTACCGGCGCCGGTGTCCCCTTGATGGCGCGGGCCGGATCTATGGCGGCCTCGGCGGCAGTCGGTCGAGGATTCTTGCCCGCCATCACGGCACCATCAGATCGGCGTGGATGGCGACCCGGAACGGCAGCCGGGCGGTGATGTAGGCGGTCTGGGCTGCATCGCGGCCCCACTGGTTGGCCGCGTCCCCGCCGGTCACCGCAACCCCGCTTAGGGGCAGCGCGGCCGAAAGGAACGGCGGCGCGGGACGCTGCGCGAGCGCCTCGGCAAAGGTTGAGGAGGCCAGCCGCAGCTCTGTCCAGGGCCCCACCAGCTTGGCTTTGGAGGATGGCGCGTTTGACTCGACCGGTGGCGCCGGGGAGAAGTTGCTCCAGGCGAGGTCGGCCCACTGGGTGACGGTTTCCGATGCCGAGGGCTCAAGCCCGAAGCGCGGGCCACTCGGGTGCTGCTGAAACACGAAGAAGTAGCCCTGTGGCGCATCGGCGGTGCCGCCCTTCGCGTCGGCTGCGGACAGGTTGAAGCCGAGGAAGTTCATGTCGGCCGACAGCGTCCCCGCGAATATCGGGTGGCTCTCGACCGTCGGGTCGATCACCCGCCGCTTGCCTTCGAGCTTCGCCTTTGCGGCGTAGATGATCGCGTCGGGGTATCTGCGCAAGAGCTCGCCTCGGATGATCAGAACGAGATTGTTGGCGACCACGCCCGTCCGGTTTTCGTGCTCGCCGAGCCCGTCCTCCAGCGGCCACGTGACGATCGGCGGTATGTCCTTCAACAGTTCGGCCAGCTGCGCTGGATCGGTGGGGTCACCGGGCTGGGGTACGTACTTGCTCACATCCCAGAACTGGCGGAAGTAGGTGCCCATGCAGTCGGTCGGGTAGCCCGCAAAGAGCAGTTGCCGGGCTAGCTCGTGGCTCAGCCCCACCATGTACCCCTCGATGAACGCGTGGTTGGTCTCGAGCAATCCGACGGTGTCAGGCAGGATTTCATCCGCGCCGGGAAGCACGTACTGCTCGGAGAGATCGCGTAGCGGTTCGTACATCGGTTGGGGAAACGACGGCGCGGCCATGATCTCCCGGAGGGGATCGGCTGGTCGCCAGTCGAGGTTGGCCGAGATCCTCACCAGGGACAGCGTCCGGGCAGGAACGGTGGTGGCCGGCTCCAGGCGGCTCAGGATCGAAGTTCGCAGCGCCGTCATCTCGAGCGGCGGTGACGTTGGCGGGTCGGGTGCAGCCTCGGCCCAGGCTTCGGCCATCGAGCCCAGCGCCTCGCGCAGGAGCGCCCCTTCGGGGGAGTCGGCGCCGGCTGTGGTCGCAGATGTGGCCGGGAGCTTCGTTTCCGGTGAAGTCACCATGAAGTCCGGGCGCGGAGGTATCGCCGCCACGTCCGCCACCGTGATGGTCGCCGGGCTGGTGACCGTCGAGGCCTCCTCGACGTCGATCGTGGCTGTGAACGAGCCCACCGGCGTCGTCGCCTTCAACACGATCGGAAACCATTTGCTCAGAGGCGAAGCGTCTCCCCCACCGATGCTCCCAATGGGTACGAGGCCGCCTGGCGGCGACGGTGGCGGCACCACCGTGACGGTTCCGGCGTTCACCCGTTCAAGCAGCGAGCCGACGGCGGCAGATCCTCCTGCCAGTGCTCGCTGGCGCCGGCGGATCAGGCTGGTGGGATGAGTCAGTCGGCGCGCAGCCGACGAGAGCAGCCGCAGCGGCACCCTGCTCGCGTCGATCGCGCTGCGTACGGTGATGGGGCTGGCTAGGAGCTTGGCGTGCAACGGTGCCGTGACGGTGAGCACGGTCGCGTCGAGCGCACCGCTCAGCTGGTTGTGGAGCATCGTCATCGAGGCGCGTGCGAGCTGCGCGCGACGCAGCGCGGCGTTGGCGGCGTCGATGCCGGCTACCTGCTGCCAGGCCGAGGCCAAAAGCGCTGTCTGCTGTCCCTGGACGACCTGCGTGCCCATACCGCCTGCCGTTCGGTTGCGCGGGTCGAGGCCGAGCTCGTCGAGCCAGCCTGAGGAGGCGGGGCTCACGCTGTTCACTCCGGCCGGCCAGCGCCCGTAGATCGGTGGCACGACTTGCGGATCTGGTTCGGCGGGGTTGTCGATCAGCGGCTGCGTGCGGTTGACCAACGATTGGACCGCATCCTGGAACTGGCCCTTGTCAGGTTCGGCCCATTGCGTCGGGAGTGTGACGATGCTGCGCAGCGCGCCTTCCAGCATGAGCGAAGCGCCGGCGCTCGGAATGTTCGGCATCGGTTCGTTCACGGCCATCGGTCTCTGGCCGATGCTCGCGCCAAGCTTGCGGGGAACGAGACGCCGCACGAGTGACTCGAAATCGCCTTGGTCGCTGGTGTGAAACCTAAACTGGTAGAGGATCGGGAGTCGAAGCGGCGCGTTCGTGTGGAGCGTCCACGCTGGATCGGTAGTGAGCGCGGTGACGTCCGTCCCGAGCCCCGCCAAGCGGCCGGCCTCGAACGCCGGCACGACGAAGGCCGTGTACGCCGTCTCGGGTTCCAGCCGGCGTGGGCACAGCAGCCGCGAGATCACGCTGGCCGGGCTGGCGGCCACGGTTGCCGCCAGGCCCGCGTCCCCGGAAACCTGGGTGTGCGCCCAGTTCCACGCGTCGTCCAGCGGCTGTAGCGCGGTGAGCGAGGTGACGTCGATGGCAGGCAGGGGTGAGACGACGCCGCTCGCGGGCTCGAACTCGGTGTTGGCGAGCACGACCAGCGCGATCCACGGGCGCAGCCGGTCTCCGGCGGGTGCTGCCGGCGTGAACAGCCACGGGAAGTCCGGAGTGTCGAACTCGATTCCCGCCAGGTAGTTGGGCTCGAAGTTGGTGGTCGAGTCCTTCGGCTCTGTGCGTACGACGTGCCGCGGGTCGATTCCGAGGACGTCGCCCGGCCCAAAGGTCTGGACCGCAACCGGTTTTATCGGTGTCGTGGAGTCGGGGCCCAGCCCCTTCACGTTGAGCGTAACTTCGAGGGCACCGCGCGCGGGCAGGCTGCCGCCGTAGTCCGGGTTTGTGAGCGTCGACGCGATGCCCTGCCGCGCCCACGCGAGGAAGTGGTGCCGTGCGTCTTCGCTCATGTCGACACCAGCTCGTGCTCGGGCAGCATCTGCAGCTGCTCGCGCTGCTCGGGATGCTCGGCCACGAACGATTCCAGCGCCACCTTCGCCTGGTAGTAGGTGGTGGCAGATCCGAGGATGTCGCTGCGCTGGGTCAAGTCCAGCGTGCTTGCGACCACATAGGAGGCGCGAGTGAGCGAGATCGGGCTGCTTGCCCCTGTCGCGAACTTGCGCAGTCCGGTGGTGGCGATGGCGGCCGCCGCCGCCGCACCCGTCTTTGCCAGCACGTCGTGGACGGCCGCTGACATCGCATAGCGCTCGCCCAGACGGGATGACTGCTGGTAGTCGTCGATGTAGCGGTCCTGGTATTCGATCGTGCGCTCCGCGTCGTGCCCGTTGTGCAACGGGACAGTTCCCAGCGAGACGCCAGCGTCGAATAGCTCGTAGGACGGCGCGCTGACCTTGTCTGCGTCGCTCATTTCGGTGAACTGCGCGATCGCGAAGTCCTCCCGCTTCGGCTCGGCAACCACCGGGGTGCCGTTCAGTTCGACGTCGGAGATGCTGAATTGGTCGCCGTCTGAAGGTGTGGCGTTGTTGAACTTGGTGATCGGGATGTCCAGCGGAGCGACGATCTCGCGGACGTTGAGCACACCGGTCGGCTGCACCACCAGGAGCGCCGCTTCGCCTGCCGGGATCGAGCGCAGCGAAACGCCGGGGGCGCCCGCGGCCGGCAACGACACGCTCCAGTTGCGCGAATCCCCGAGCGCGGCGACCAGCGGCGGGATCACGGGGGCGCTCGGAAGCGTGGCCACCGTCGGGTCTCCCCACGTCAGGTCCAACGACGCGCTCACGCTGAAGAACAGGAACGTCAGGGTTGCGTCGCCGTGCAGGTGCCATGGGTTCGGCCCAGACAGCGAAGCGTCAAGGCGGATCCCGGCCAGGGTGGCGCCGTCATAGCTGATTTCAAATCCGGCGGAGAAGTCGATTTCGAACGAGAAGGGCGAGAAGATGAAGAGCGCGTCGAAACCGATGAACCCGTGCACCGCGAAGCCGCCGGCCGCCGCATAAGCGTCGACGTTCGCGCCGAACTGCAGTGAGTTGGAGGTGACGGCCAGATAGCTGGAGGCGCTCAGTCGCGGATTTTCTCCGGCGCCGAGGCTCACGCTCAAGCGAGCGAGGGCGGGCACGTCCGGTGGCGGGGTGAAGTGCGGGTTGAAACCTCCCAGTGAGAACAGGAAGTCGGGGTCATCGCCCCAGTTGAGCCGCAGCGCCATGTCGCCCGCGAGCTGGAAGGCGAGCAGATAGGAGTCGTACATCGTGCCGTCGATCGCGAGCTTTTGCAGTCCGAAGTCGATCGTGCCGAGCACCTGGATCTTCAACGCGATGAGCGCGAATTCCGGATCGGGGATCGTTGCCTTGATCTCACCGAGAATGGCCAGCCGGATCGGGTCGGGGACCTCGAGGATCACCCCCACCTCGAGGTCGAGCAGCGTGGGTGTTCCCCATCCGATCGAGAGCATCGGGCCGAACAGGTACCGGCCTGTTTGCGGCGGGAAGAAAGACTCGATCTCGCTGACGATTTTGGTGGCGTTGGCCACCGGATCGGGCGGGAACAGGATGTCGTCGAGCGTGTGTGCGCGCAGCCCGGCCTGCAGGGCGTCGATCACCATTGTGCGGTTGACTCCACCGAGGCCGCCGACTCCGTTGAGAGTGAAGCCGAGACCGAGCTGAATCGGTGGAAACTCGAACGTGATGATCATCAGGAACGAGAAGCCGGAGGAGCCATCGGGCATCTTCGTGTCGAGCACCGCGATGACCTTGACCGCGATGATGTCGACGATCGTCACGTCGAGGACGCCGGCGTAGCGGCCTTGCGCTGGATCGAATGAGATGAAGCCGCCGCCGGCCGCGAGGCCCGCGTCGATTTCGATGCCTAGACCCGTCGGCGGCTTGAGGCCGAGATCGAGGTCGACCGGACCGAGGTTGCCGTGTTCGAACTTCAAATCGGCCGTGATCCCCAGTCGCTGCACGGCGATCTGCAGCGGCCCGAGGCTGCCCGACCCGTCGAAGCTGATCTCCAGAGGCAGGTCGGGCTGACCGAGAACGAGCGTGATGTGCAGAGTGTCGAGGTGAAACGGACCGATGGACGTGTTTAGACCGATGTCGAAGTGAGGACTCGCGTTTCCTTCGATGAACAGCCCGTGCGCCGAGGACCAGCCGAACGTCAGCTCGAACGGCAGCGTGACGTCCAGCGGGATGATCGAGGCCAGGAAGGAGTCGAGGTTGGACGCGTCGACCTTAAGTTCGCCTTTCTTCAGGGCGAACGACCCAAGAGCGCTGAGCTGGCCGGAGCTGACGTCCACCCCCGCGCCTAGGCCGACGCTGTCGACCTGGAGGCCGAGACCTTCGATGACCGTGAGCAGCGGTATCGGGGAGGCGTCAGCTTTGGCGAAGTCAAAGCTGGCGAGCAGGCGCCCGGAGGCGCCGCCGTCCTGGCCGCCGGAGTTTAGATTGGTGAGCAGTGAGGCGCCCGATCCGGCACGGAACACGAGCGCGATCGCATCGTTGACGTCTAGGGACGTATCGATGGAGAAGCTGAGAGTGTCGGTCAGCGGGAAGCTTTCCTCTGCACTGCCGAACACGTATGGCGCGAGCGCGATCCCGGCGTCGGTGCCTCCTGCGCTGGTGGGCCTCAGCCCGATCACGCTGATGCCGACGTCGAGGCCCGAGTCGTCCATCGCCCGCAGGAAGCTCAGCATGAGCTGGGTCATCGGTTCGGTGTCCGCCTCGGGAACGTCGTGACCGACCAACGCAGCCTCGGCGCGACGCGGGAGCGCGCGAACCGCAACGGAGGTCGTGAGCCCTGCGATTATCCAACCGAGAGACTGGACGAGGAAGGACGGGTCGGGGTTCGGGGTGCCCCACTGGTAGACGTCGCGCAGCATGCCCTTGACGTCTCCGAACAGCTGTGAGAATCGCTCCCAGTGCACGACCCGGCGGACGTGTTCGACCTGATAGACGGAGGGGTCGGCGGGATAGGAGTGAAGCTCCACCAAGCCGAGGAACGTCACGGCTGAGCGCAACGCACCGGAGCCGGTGTCGATCGCTTCCACCACTGCGTAGTCGAGCAGCCTGGTTAGGAACTGGGCGAGGATGTCGGTCTTGCTGAGATAGTCGGGAGCCGCATTGAACCCGTTGATGACAGCGTCGATCCCCTGCAGGAGCTTTGCGAGCTCGATCCCCACCTGGGCGTAGTGGGCGTCGAGTTCGAGCCCGGTGGTGCCGATCCTGATCTGCCCTTCGAGTTCTTCCACCGCACTCACGAGGTCGGCAAGGTCAATCGCGGCCAAGCCGATGTCGGCGACCCCGGGTGGCAGGTCCCAGCCAAGCGCGGCCAGCAGCGCGCGTGGACCGTCGGGACCACTCATTGTCGTGGCGACGTCGCTCAGGGCCGAGCCGATCCGGTGGACCGCGAGGTCGACCGAGGAGGCCATCAGCTCCACGTCCCTTCCTGGAAGCTGAACGCAGTGGTGTGCTTGACCAAGTCCATCTTGGTGAGGTCCACTTTGTGGATCTTCAACACGTCTTCGTAGCTGGCTCCGGGTTTGGCGCTTTCCGGCCAGACCAGGACACGACCGTGACTGACGTTCACGTCGGTTGGGTCGGCTAGCAATGCGCTGAGCTTCGCGGCAGCGCATTCACTCCACAGCGAGAGCCACCCGCCCTGGGCGGGTGGCGCTGCCAGGCGCGCGTCTGATGCTTCGATGCCCAGGTGCTCGCCCCACAGGGCCCGCCGCAGCGTGTCCACGGCGGTGGTAGTGGGGTGACCATCGATCCCGTTGAAGATCAGGTAGTTCAGCTCGTGATTGCGGTTATCCCCAGTCTGGATGGCGTGCAAGAACTGGAAGTAGTCGAGCGACGCGCCGTCCAGGTTGGCCGAGCCGATCGTGGCCCACGACCCGTCCACCATCCCGGCCTTCGTATGTAGGTAATTGCCCATGATCATGGGCTTCGTGCGCTGGCGTGAGGGCATCGGCGGATCGTGCGTCCACGCATTGAAGACTCCGAATCGGGAGGCGTTCGCTCCGGCGCCTTCGCGGATGAGGTTGATGCGCTTTCCCTGCCAACGGGGGTAGCAAGGCATGTCGGGGCGGATGTTCAGCAACAGGATGACCTGTAGGTTGGGACGGTTCGCGGTGTCGTTGAGCGCGGCGATCAGCGCGCCGACGATCGCGTCGTTAGTGAAATATTGGTTCTCGAAGTAGATGAAGTCTTTGGCGTTCTCGATCGCTCGCAGGTAGGCCTCGAGGACACCCAGCTCGCCTTCGGGCATTGCGGTGAACGCCCCATGGTTGATCGTGCGCACCAGCTGTAGGGACGCTAGGGCCTCGCCTGCGTCAGCTTTGACTTCGCTTTCGGAGATCGCGGTGGGGGGTTCGATCGTGGCGATCTGGTCTGCCGTGGCAGCGTCCCGATTCCAGTGCAGAGCGTAGGCGTCGTGCGCGTCCTTCACCGCGGGACCACGTACGCCTACGCTCACGTCGTGAACCGGTACCGTCTCGCCGGTCGCGGATCCGCGCCTGGGTTCGAACACGGGGTGGGCGGGCGTATCGAAGTAGCTTTGCACCAGCGGGGAACCGAGAAAGACCACCTCGGTGTCGTCGACCAGGACCATCTTCGCGTGCACCACGCTGAACCAGCTGCTTGTGTGGAACGGCGCCACCTTCACGGTTCCGCCAGAGGCACCGAAGTAACTCGCGACATCGCTCGCGCGTCCAAGCGGCCCCCCTCCGAACAGATAGGACACGCCTACGAGGAAGTCCAGCGCCGAGTTCTGGTTGATGAGCAGCCGAACCGTCTTGCCTTTACTGGAGGCATCCAGGAACATGCGCTCTGGGCGGTAGTCGGTGGGTTGGATCACCTTGCGCGGATTGACCGGGTCGACCGGCGAGCTGAAAGAGAAGACGATCTCCGGCTGCTCTTGAGGCGGAGCGGGATCGTAGGTGTGCGGAACGTCGAACTCGAGCTGCATCAGGTTGACGAACTGGGTCGCTCCGTTGATGACTTCCGTCAGATGGCCCCAGGCGACCTCGTCGTCGATTAGGGGACGGATCGCGTTGCCGTCGCGGACCGGCAGCGCCTGCGTGGAGCCGAGCAATGTGACCGTCCAACCGGTCGCATCGACCTTGCGGATCGAGATGTCTCCCAGTTCCAGCGTCGCGGTCGTGCTGTCAGAGACTTGTTTCGTATAGATCGTACGCCGGCCGTTGGTCCTCACATACACCCCCAAACGCCGCGTGCCCATGTCTGGGGTGAGGTCGGCAGGGATCGCGATGGTGAACCTGCCGTCGCTGCCGCTGTCGGCCGAGGCGAGGTCTGAGGAGAACAGCGCCGATTCGTCACGCACCAGGACGTGCAGATTGGCGAGCGCGGATCCGCTCTCGTCGACGAGCCTGCCGCTGACGGACGTGCTCAACAGGACACCGCCAGCGTCGCCGTGGCGAACGCGGGACGATCGTCGAGTATTCGCCGCTCACATCGATCGCGCGGCATGACAAGCGACTTCGTCCGCCCGCCCATGCTAACCATTGCTCAAGATCGCACCATCGGAATATTCTAACCTAGATCGAAACCACCGTGTTACGATTCGTGAGACGGTATAAGGCATGTGGGGCGAGGTGGATTGAGCGAGTCGCGGCTACGACGATCGCCTACATCCCCACCGATTTGATGCCGCAGTGAGCCTCGTCAACAAGGCGATGTAGCTCGGCTCGCGTCATGGGCTAAACGTAGCATTGGAGCGCACTGCTGATAAGAGCTTGACCCTTGTCACGATGGCTCTGGATCACCCCTTGGGCTCCATTTAGCCGGGTTCGGGCCCCATCTGCTCGATGAACGCGGCGAGTGCAGCGACTTGCCCTGGCCGACTGCGCAGGTGTAGGTGCTCTATGGCCGTGAGCATCAGCGCCGGGTCGTATCCGGCGATTGGGTTCTTGGCGGGGTGCAGTAGAGCTTCTTGCACGAAATGTTCATCCACGAGAACGTGATGTCCATCAGCAAGCGTGACCTCATGCCCTGCGAAGCTGGTGAAATCTGGGCCTAGAGCATGCGTCGTCTTGTCTAGGTGACAGGCTGAGCAGCCGTCGGAGACGATCAGGCTCGCGCCTTGCTCGACAAGCTGCTGATGGTGTGTGAAAGGTTCGGGTGCGTGTTGCGGTTCGGGTGGCGTTGGCGAATCAATGGCGTTCGTGCTCTTACTCGCGCCACATCCCGAGAGAGCGATGAGGATCAAGCTCGCGAGCAGCAGAACCTGTGGCCGTATGGTGCTCGGCAAGGGTCTGGCGTAGCGGCCCTTCCCTACCGCTTCGGGCAGGGAACGGTCGGATCGACCGTGACTTTTTCACCGCTCAGGAACGTCAATTCGACCCTGCCGGTGAAGCCGCCTTTCGGACACGTCTTTGGCACCGTGCCGTAGGAGATCAGCTTTTTGCCTTGCTTATAGGCCGCGCCGAGCTTGCCCTTGATCGACAGCACCGAGGCGTAGGGTGCGCCGGGCACGGTCAGTACAAGCGGCACGGGCACGGTGAACTTTGGACCGAACGGGGGGAGGGCTGTGGAGAAGCTGCCGATCGCGAGTACTTCCAGCACGGCCGGTTCCCTACCTTCGGTATAGAACGCAATCTTGTTTTCGGGAGCGAAGAACGCCTGGATGGTGGCCTTCTCTTGCACGCGCGTCCCGCCGAAACTAACAACCCCGAGAACTTCTCCCGCCGGGCCGGCATATGACTTCTTAGGGCACTCTTGGACTTCGTGGCTTTCGAGCACCGCCGTCGGGCAGGTCGCAAAACCAGACTGGTGTAGCTTCGTACCGGAGGGAAGCTCGACCACGACCTGGGTGAGCGGCGAGGGGAAGCCACCGTATTCGGTGCCGCTGATCGTGAGCGTCGCTTCGAGCGCGGCGCCGGCGCCGAGGATATTGCCGGTGCCAGGGTAGGTGGGGCTGTTGGGCTTACTCGGTTCGATCGGGATCGGCACGATCTTCGCTTTGACGGTCACCAGCGGTGCTGCGAGGGCGGTCGCTGGCACCGCAAGTGTGGCGATGCCCAGACAGAGCGCGAGCGACAGTCGGCGAAGTCTGCGAGCTCGCTTGCTCGTGACCCTGTACTCGACCTTGCCTTGTCCTGCGTCCCCGCGCTCAGCAACCATCGTCTTCCCCCGTTTCCGCTCTCCGGATAATCCCTATGCATAAGAAAGCATAGTTCCGGGGGTTGGGCGCTGCCCTGGGCTATGCGGCAGCGCCCAACGGCCGTAGCTCCTCACTGGCCGGGATCGTCTGGCGCTGCAAACGACCGTTCTCGCCGACGACATACGCGCCCATGCTGAGCAGTGGCGGCGAGTAGACGTGCAAGGTCACTGCCGGGTCGCTACCGGCGTGGCGCACGCGATGGATGTCCGATGCAGAGAAATGAAAGCTCCCACCTGTCCGCACCAATCTGTCGCTGCCAGAGCCGTCGAGCGTGAGCCGCTCCTCGCGCACGCAGCCGCTCACGACCGACACAGCTCCGCAGGAGATGTCGTGGTCGTGAAAGCCGGTGTCGTGGTCTTGCATCCAGCAGATCAGCCAAGCTGTCACATAGTCGTTGCTGAAGATCTCGTCGTAGTGGCGTTGAGTTTGGTCGTGCTTGACGAGGTCGATCCACAGCTCTGGAGAGTTGGCGAGGTCGCCGACGAATGTCTCAAGCTCTGGCCCGCAAAGGTTGCGTCCGTGGGGCAAGCGGACATAGGAGAGCCCGTGGCTCATCGAACTGCCCTCCCGAGCACGGCCACGCGCTTGGGCCGGGGGCCCGCAGCCGGCTTGCTGCGCTGGGTGCCGACCGGCGGGCGGGGCTGGGTCCGTCGTCGCGATGAATGCTCGATCTGAGGCAGCGGCGGGTTCGCCGACTGCTCCAGGTCTGGCGAGAACTCCGCCCGTTGCGATCTGCGCGTAAACAGTCGGTCGGCGTTACTTGCCAGATGCTCCCAGTCGAGCACTTCGCGAATGCCGTGGCAGTCGGGATCGACGACCGGGCGGTCGGAGCCGTAGAGCAACTGCTCGCCCCCCACCAGACGCTCCATCAGGGAGATGGCTTGGGGGCCGTTGGAGGAGGTGTCGTAGAAGATCAGGGGATCCTCGATGGCGATCGCCGGTCCGCCACGCGCGAGCAGCCGCTCGGTGTGTAGGGGTGCCAGCCCGGCGAGCATCGCGAACACCACGCGCAGCTCTGGGAACTGACGCCGAGCGGCCGTTACGAACACGAACCATGCCGCGTGCACCTCGGCTACATAACGCGTCAGAGCAGGCCACCACAGCGGATCGCCAAGTGTCGCTTCGTGCGTCGGCAGACGGGTACCGGGACCAGGGTGGACGAACAGCGGTATGTCGTGCTCCTGGATGCGGCTGAGTACTGGCGACAGGCTCGCAAGCCCGTCGATGCTGCCGAGCGCTCCGGCCGGCAGCGAGATGCCGACGCAGCCGCGCTCGAGTGCTCGGTCCACATCGTCGGGGTCGAGCCGGTCGAGCGCGAGCGCACCCCATACGCTGAAGGGTTCGCCCAGGGCCAGTGCACCTTCGTGGTAGGCGTCGATCAGCTCGGTTGAGTCCCTGCGCGGAAGCGACTCGATGCCGAGCGGGCTCGACAGGCATACAAGCGCACGGTCGAGCCCGTCGCGTCGTGCAAGCTCGGCTCGGCGCGAAGCCTCTTCGCTGTCGAGGTCGATCACATAGGGCCGCTCGCCGGCGAGGAACAGGACGGTCAGGCCATGTTCGTCGCGGACGAACGGATGCTCGCTGCGCCGGGCCAGTGCCTCGACTAGTGGCTGGGTCCAGAGGTGTTGGTGTAGGTCAGTCTTCATGAGCAATCTCCAGATTCTCGATCAGATTTATGAAGAATAGCATATGGCTGGGGATATCGTCGGGGTTGCCATAGGAACTTGTGAGCCTGAGCGTGAATGGCGTGGGGGAGGGGCCGGCTACAACCTGAAGGTTGTATTGCTGTCTGGGGCCCCCCCACTTGACACGGGGAAACGCAGAATTACAACTTTGAGGTTATATGTCTGGATGGTCCTTTTTGGATACAACATGATCAGCGCTGTGGAAGAGGGGGCGAGCGTTCGCCGCGGGCTCAGCGAAGCGCGGGCTCAGCGAAGCGCGGGGTCAGCGAAGCGTGGGGTCAGCGAAGCGTGGGCTCAGCGAAGCGTGGGGTCCGTGGGCCACAGGCAATACCGTTATGACGCGAGTCCATCGGCCTCCGTCGCCGCGGGCCGCCTAAGACATGTCCGCTTCCACTCTTCCTACGCAGCTCACAACCGTGCTCGGCCTACGCACGCGCTATCTGGTGCGAGGATCTGGCCCGCCCGTGCTCGTGCTGCACGGCTGGGGAGCGTCGATCGAGGCCGTCAATCCGATCGTCACAGGGCTTGCGCCCGTGGCCACCGTGTATGCGCTCGACCTGCCCGGGCATGGGCAGAGCGCATTGCCACCGGAACCTTGGGGGGTGGCTGAGTACCAGGCGTTCGTGGTCGCCTTCATGGACGAGCTCGAGATCGAGCGTCCAGCGATCGTCGGGCACTCCAACGGGGGGCGCATCGCGATCCGCATGGCCGCGACTGAACCCAAGCGCGCCGCGCGGCTTGTGCTTGTCGACTCAGCCGGTATTCGCCCGAAACGCACATTGCGCTACTACCGTCGTGTGGGCATGGCCAAGGTAGGCAAGTACGCCGCTCGCTATCTGGGCAAGCCCGGAGAGCGGTTGCGGGCGCGCATCGTGGGCCGTGTTGCCTCGACCGACTACGCCGCTGCGGGGGAGATGCGCCCGACGCTCGTGCGGCTTGTCAACAGCGACCTGCGCGAGTACCTGCCGCGCATCTCAGTACCCACGCTGCTCGTCTGGGGAGCCAATGACACCGACACGCCGGTCGCTGACGGTCGCCTGATGGAGCAGCTGATCCCCGACGCTGGCCTCGTCGTGCTCGAGGGCGCCGGCCACTACAGCTACATCGACCAGGCCGCCCGCTTCGCCCGCATCGTCTCGCACTTCCTGGCGCCGCCTGCGGCCGGCGGAGGGGATGCTCCCCTGCGCGGGCAGGGGGCGGGCGACGCGGGGAACATCGACGTATCCAGCGACGCCGGGCGGGGCAGGTTGTGAGTTTCTACAAACACTATGCCCCCCGCGCGCGCGGGGGGCATCGCGATTTTGGACACACCACGTTCAGCCGGACGCTGCAACGATGAACACGTTCTTGGGCATCGCGACGATCTTGGCGGTATTGGCGCTCAGCGTTCGCTTGGGGGGCCGCCAGCACCGCTTGCTGCACCTACTCCAACTCGAGCACTACGAGTCGGCCAGGCTGATGCTGTGGCTGCGGCGTCGCCACGAGTTGTTTGCCCCCCGCGAGCTCGTGCCGATTGCCGTGCTGTATGCCGCTGCGATCGTCCTGGCCGCGATCGGCGGCTCGGGCTCGGGTTGGGTGTCCGGCGGGCTGTTGCTGCTCACAATGCCGCTCGCCGCGCTCGGGGTGAGCGACTGGCGCCGGCCCGCCGTCAAGCCGCTGGTGTTCACCGACCGCGCCCAGCGCCTGCTCGTGGCGGCGCTGCTACCGCTGCTGTTGCTGGCGCTCGTCGCGATCTCGCTCGTGGGGGCCGGGCTGACGCTCGCCGGTTTGATCGTCGTGCTCGCCGCTGCCTTCGCGCTGCTTGCCCTCGCGCCGTGGACGCTTCAGGGCGCCAACCTCGTGCTACGCCCCGTGCAGAACGCGATCAACCGTCACTACGAGCGCCAAGCCCGCCATCTGCTCGCGGACTGGGCGCCGCTAACGATCGGCATCACCGGCAGCTACGGCAAGACGACGACCAAGTTCTGCGTCGGCTCGGTGCTCTCGGCAGACCGTCCAACGCTCGTGACCCCAGACAGCTACAACAGCTTTCTAGGTGTGATCCGTACGATCAACGAGCACCTGGAATGGCGCCACCGCGCCTTCGTCGTGGAGATGGGCATGTTCCGTCGCGGCGACATCGCCGAGCTGTGCGAGCTGGTGCACCCGAAGATAGGGGTGATCACCGCGATCGGCCCGATGCACTTGGAGCGGCTCGGCTCGATCGAGGCGATCGCCGCCGCCAAGGGCGAGCTGCTGGACGCGCTGCCGGCCGACGGGCATTTCGTCACAAACGCCGACGATCCACGCTGCCTGGAGCTGGCGGCGCGCGCGACAGTGCCGGTGACGTTGTTCGGGGTTCAGGATTCTTCGGACGCGGGTCACGGCGTCCTCACGCCAGCAGGCACGCCCGACCGTTCGACCGATGGGGCGGTCGCTACGCCAGCAGGCACGCCTGACCGTTCGACCGATGGGGCGGTCGCTACGCCAGCAGGCACGCCCGACCGTTCGACCGAGGCCGCGGTCACGACGCCAATTGCCGCCGGAACATCTGAAGGCACGCCCAACCCATCCCCAAAAACCACCCCAGAAGTGCATGTCATTGCACGGGACATCCGGCTGGCGGACGGTCGCACGGAGTTCAACC
Source organism: uncultured Solirubrobacterales bacterium (assembly GCA_963757995.1). Taxonomy (GTDB): domain Bacteria; phylum Actinomycetota; class Thermoleophilia; order Solirubrobacterales; family Solirubrobacteraceae; genus Palsa-744. The sequence goes on along the minus strand of CAVWTS010000004.1, from coordinate 196,075 downwards.
TGCAGCTCGACGGCCCGGACGGTCCGATGGTTCCCGTGAGTGCGGGCTTGCTCGGGCGCCACAACGTCTCGAACCTGCTCGCAGCGGCCGCGGTCGGGCATGTGCTTGGCATCGAGCCCGCGCGCATCGTCGAGGGTCTCGCCAAGGTGCAGGCGCCACCGCACCGCTTGCAGCCGATCCACAACCGTCGCGCCGGCATCGTCGTGATCGATGACGCCTACAACTCAAACCCGGACGGAGCGGCGGCAGCGCTCGAGGTCCTGCGCGAGCACCCGGCCAAGCGTCGCCTGCTGGTGACGCCGGGAATGGTCGAGCTGGGCGAGCTGGAGGCCGAGCTCAACGCCCGCTTTGGCGAGCAGGCAGGCGCGGTGTGTGACATCGCGATCCTCGTGGGGCCACTTCGCACGGCGCCGATCCGCGAGGGCTTGGCGGTGGCGGGCATGGACTCCGAGAACATCCACGTCGTGCGCGACATCGCCGAGGCCACGACGCTGCTTGGGACCCTCACACGCGCCGGCGACGTGGTCCTGTTTGAGAACGATTTGCCAGACACCTACGCCGAACCAGAGGCCCCGGTTCTAGCGAACGCGTGAGTTTTTGGATTGGATGGGCGTGCTGGTCGGTATACCGTCGCCTCGGCCCATAAGCTAACGCTCGATATGACACCAAGCGGATTGAGGGTGGGCGTTGCCTTTGGCGGGCGCTCCGTGGAGCACGATGTCTCGATCATCACGGGGCTGCAGGCCTTGGGCGTGCTTGAGGATCGTCACGCGCCTGTGCCGATCTACATAGCCCGTAGCGGCCGCTGGTATACGGGTGAGGTATTGCGCGAGCTGTCGATCTACCAGCAGGATGGCGGTGACCCGCAGGCCGAGGAGGTCAACTTCGACCTGCACAACGGGCGCTTGCTGCGCGCGGTGAGTGGGGGAGGTTCGTTGTTGGGACGCGGGCGGCGCGCGGGTGGGCGGGCCACTCAATCAATCGAGCTGGACGTGGTGGTGCTGGCGACACACGGCACCCAGGGCGAGGACGGCTGCCTGCAGGGCGCCCTGGAGCTGGCCCAGCTGCCATATGTCGGCCCGCCGGTTGGGGCTGCTGCTGCCGCGATGGACAAGGTCACGACCAAGGCGGTCTTGGCGCAGGCGGGCTTGCCGGTGCTGGGTCATGTGGCGCTGCGGCGTGAGGAGTGGGATCTCGAAAAAGGGCGATGCCCCCCGCGCGCGCGGGGGGCATTCGACTTTCCGATGTATGTCAAGCCCGCCTCGCTTGGCTCGAGCGTGGGCGTGCGCCGCTGCACCGATGAGGCCGAGCTGCTCGACGCGTTGGAGCTGTGCTTCGAGCTCGACCGCACCTGCCTGCTTGAACCTTCGGTGGAGGGGGGAATCGAGGTCAACTGTGCGGTCATCGGGCGCCCAGGCGTCGCCCCACGCGCGTCGGTCTGCGAGCAGCCGGTCGCCGCCGAGGATTTCCTGTCCTTTGAGGACAAGTACATGTCCGGGGCAAAGGCTGAGGGCATGAAGGGCGCCCAACGTTTGATCCCGGCACCGCTGCCAGACGCGCTGACCGCCCAGGTGCAGGACCTGGCCAAGCGCGCTTTCACGGCTTTCGGTTGCGCCGGCGTTACGCGTGTCGACTTCCTGATCGACGCGCAAGAGCAGGTCTACATCAACGAGCTGAACACGATCCCGGGCTCCTTCTCGTTCTATTTGTGGGAGCCGGCGGGCATGCCGTTTGCCGATTTGATGGACGAGCTGATCGACTTCGCTCTCGCCGAGCAGCAGGAGAAGCTGCGCACGACGACAGTGTTCGCCACAAACTTGCTGGCCGAGCGCGCCTCGGGCGGGAAGGCAGGGGGAAAGACGTGAGCGGCGCGAGCTCTTGCTTTCCAAAGTGGTGTGCCCCTCAGGCCCGAGCAAGAAAGTCGGCCGGTCTTGGCGGCCTTAGTAGCGGTTCTCTAAATTGCGATGCCCCCCGCGCGCGCGGGGGGCATCGCGGTGATCGAGCATGAGCCAAGCCCAAGCGATCGTCGCGATGGGCGGCCGCTCGCTGGAGCGCGAGGTCAGCCTGCGTAGCGGTCATCGCGTCGAGCGGGCATTGCGCACGCTCGGTTATTCGGTCCAAGCGCTCGACGTCGATGGCGATTTCATCGACCGCGTTCTGGCCGAACGCCCGCGCTTCGTGTTCGTCGCGATGCACGGGCGCGGCGGCGAGGACGGCACGCTGCAGGATCTGCTTGAGACACTGGCAGTGCCCTACACAGGCTCCGACCCGCTGGCAAGCGCCCTGTGCATGGACAAGATGCTGTTCAAGCGCATGCTGCGCCTGCACGACATCCCAACGCCGGCCTTCCACAGCTTCAACGAGACTGCCTTTCGCGAGCTGGGCGGAGCGCGCACGTTCCCCAAGCTGCTTGAGGAGCTCTCGCTTCCCGCGGTGGTCAAGCCCGTAGCGCAGGGATCTGCGATCGGCATCAAGTTCGTCACGAGCGCCGAGCAGCTTCCGAGCGCGATCCTCGGCGCGTTCGGCTACGGCGACCGCGTGCTGGTCGAGGAGCGTGTTCTCGGACGCGAGCTGGCCGTCACCGTGCTCGACTCGCCGAGCAGCGAGGACGGCCCGCGCGCGTTGCCGGTCGTCGAGCTATTCACGCCCGAGAGCTTCTACAGCTACGAAGCCCATTACACGATCGGACAGCTGCGCATGGAGGTGCCGGCACAGCTCTCAGATGAGGTGCGCGCCCGAGTGGAGCAGGTGGCGCTCGATAGCTATGCCTTGATGGGCTGTCGCGACTTTGCGAGAGTCGACTTGATCCTCGACGAGCACGAGGTCCCACAGGTGCTGGAGATCAACACCATCCCAGGCCTGACCGAGACGGGCATCACCACCGCTGCGGCCGAGGCGGCGGGAATGAGCTTCGCCGAGCTGGTCGAGGCGATCGTCGCCCGCGTAGTCGCACTTTCCTGAGCAGCCTCCACTCGAGTCAAGCTCACGCTCTTTTGGAGCCGCCGAGCGCGGCGAATGCAGGCGCGTGCGGCCAGTGCGCGGCCGTACATTGCGACCTGGCCGGTTGGGCGAAGAGTTCCAACCGCTCGATGATGTAGCGTTTATACAACAGATGACGATTGTACTCTTCCAACCCTGGGCCGGTCATTGTTCAATTTTGCGCAATGCAGGTATCGCAGGCACGGGTGAGAGTACGACTCGACCTACGAGGTGATCGCTATGGATAAGGATGACGAGGACAAGCAGCCCCCCAAGCCCAAGCGGCGCTCGCCTGCCCCCCGCCGCGGGGGACGCAAGCGCAGTGGCGGCAAGGCCGGTGCCGATGCCTCCACAACAAAGAAGTCTGCTGGCGCGGACGCCCCTGCTGGTAAGGGCCGGACGAAGGCTTCCGCAAAGGCCTCTAGAAGTAAGGCGGGCAAGAAGTCCACCGCCGCGGACGCCTTGGCCGAGAAGTCCGATGAGCTGCGGATCAAGCCGGACGCCGACCCACGTCTGTCACGCTCGCTGGAATACGGCGTGGCAATTCTCGAGTCGTTCTCTGGTGGACGCCAGACGCTTGGGATCGCCGAAATCGCCGACATCGTCAGCGTCAGTCGCTCCACGACTCACCGTTACGCGATGACGCTTGTCGCGCTTGGCTATCTAGAGCAAGACTCCAAACGCAAGTACCGCCTTGCACAACACGCCGCAGACCCGGGAGGCGTGGTGATCCGGGCCATCCGACGAGAGGTAGCAGCACGCGCGGTGCTCGAAGAGTTGCGTGAGCAGACAGGCCACACGGTCAGCATGGGGGTGCTCAACGGCGCTCGCGTCATCTATGTCCACCGTCTGCTCGCCCACGGCGTTGGCCAGTACGGCGCCGACCACGACCTCGGAGTCGGCGCCGGAATTCCCGCCTATTGCTCGGCGCTCGGCAAGGTCTTGCTCGCCAGCATCTCCGACGCCGAGCGCCGTGAATTGCTCGCAGGCATCAAGCTCGAGTCACATGGTCCAAACACGATCGAAGAGCGCGACGAGCTGGCCGCGGAACTCGACCGCATCAGTACACGAGGAGTCGTGATCAGCGACGAAGAGCTGTTCGCCGGCTCGCGCTCGATTGCCGCGCTCGTACCGCGCCCAAGTAGCGAGTATCCAGCGGCAATCGACGTGACAGTGCCCTCCTCCGCCTACACGGTCGAGCAGCTGCGCAAGCGGATCGGCCCACGTCTGAAGCGCGCGGCCAAGCTGATCTCGGGAGATTAGAAACGTGCATCAAAAAGATCGTTGTTCGCGGGCTCGCTACAGCTCCATTAGCTCGTGTTGCATGGCGTAGCGAACGAGCTGCGCGCGTGTGGCCAGATTCAGCTTGCGATGGATGCGGGCACGGTGCGTCTCGATCGTACGCGGTGAAAGCCCGAGCTTGTTGGCGATCTCTACGCTTGTATGGCCGAGCGCGATCAGACGCAGCACCTCGCGCTCGCGGGGAGTCAACGTGTCGCTGTAGGTTTGCTTGCCTCCGTTGAGCTTGGCCGCAAGCACGGGACTGACGTAGCGTTTGCCGTGCGAGGCCTCGCGGACTGCCGCTGGCAGGTCCGAGTCGGCCATCTCCTTGAGCACCAGCCCCAAAGCGCCGTTGTCAAGCGCACGCTGTGCGAAAGCCGGGTCGTCGTTCATAGTGAGCACGACGATCCTCACATGGCGCATCTCGCGGCTCAGCTTGTCGAGCGCCGCGATCCCAGAGCCGCGGTTTGACACGCCCAAGTCGAGTACGAGCACGTCGGGCCTACGGGCGTGGACGTGCGCAATGACTGCACTCAAACTATCCGTCTCGGCGATCACGTCGATGTCCGCTTCGCCGTCGAGCAACAGGCGCAAACTCTGGCGCATCGCAGCGTGATCGTCAGCCAGAACAATCCTGATCGACCCTGTGAGGTTGGCGTGGGGCTCGGAGTCCGGGACTGGCGCGAGCCGGGAAAACTGAAGCATGAGAAAACGCTAGAGGGTCACGAGGCCAATGACGACCGGGCAAATCCTCAGTTGGCTCGCGGCAAAGCACTGACGGCGCCTCAGCTAAGCTCGCGTCGTGTCAGTCGATCCTAACCTCGCTTCCTACTCCGGAAAGCGCGAGTCGCGTTGCGTATAGGCATCCTCACCGGGGGTGGCGACTGCCCGGGCCTGAACGCGGTGATCCGCGGCATCGTGCGTCGCGGAGTCGGGTTAGGCCAGACGAGCTTCGTCGGCTTTCGTCACGGCTGGGCGGGCGTGCTCGAACAGGACATGATTGAGCTCACGCGCGATAGCACCGCCGGGATACTGCCGCGCGGCGGCACGATCCTTGGCACCTCGCGCACCAACCCCTTCGACGGTCGCATGGGTGCATTGGAGCGGATCAAGGAGACCTTCGAGGGCGAGCGTCTAGATGCGCTGATCCCGATTGGCGGCGAGGACACGCTTGGTGTGGCGCTGCGCCTAAGCGAGGAGGGGTTGCCGCTCGTCGGTGTGCCCAAGACGATCGACAACGACATTGGCGCTACCGACTTCACTTTCGGCTTTCAAACCGCTGTTCAGATAGCTACCGATGCGATTGACCGGTTGCACACCACCGCGGAGTCGCACAACCGTGTGATGGTGGTCGAGGTGATGGGTCGTCACGCCGGCTGGATCGCCACTTACGCGGGGATCGCCGGAGGTGCAGATGCGATCCTCGGGCCTGAGCGCCCGTTTGACATCGAGGATGTGTGCACGCGTTTGCGCCGCCGCCACGCACGCGGCGTCACTTTCTCGATCGTCGTCGTCTCCGAGGGGGCGTCTCCGCGCGAAGGGACCGCCATGACGCTCGCCACCGCTCGGCGCTCGATACCCCATTCGGAGTACACGGGTGGATCGCCGATCGGCCAGCAGACGACGGACGAGTTCGGGCATGCGCGCCTCGGCGGGATCGGCGTCGAGCTGGCGCGTGAGATCGAGTCGGTCACGGGCTATGAGACACGCGCCACGATTCTCGGCCATGTGCAACGCGGAGGTACCCCAACCGCCTATGACCGAGTGCTCGCCACGCGCTTCGGTGTAGCCGCAATGGATGTTGCCGCTGCCGGCCACTCCGGCAAATGGTGGCTTTGCAGGGTGCTCAAATAGTCGAGGTAAGTCTGGCGCAGGCGCTGGCCGAGCCGAAGCTGCTCGACCCGACTTTGTTCGAGACGGCCGAGGTTTTCTTCGGCTGAGCTGCCTGTGGGTCGGCCGGCGAGCGGTCGGCCGGCGAGCGGGTCGATTGGTTTGCCTTCAGTGCTGGGTTGACCGGCCGGCGATTGTGGCCGGTTGGCTGTCATACCGAGCGGGTTGATCGGCGGCTATGGCCGAACTCTCAGAACTAGCCCCGTATGGCCAGGGACCGCAACTCGGCGTCAGCCGCGGGTTGGTGTCGGACCGGGAAACGTGCCTTGATCGTCGTTCCTCGGCCGGGCGAGGAGTCAATTTCGAACGTTCCGTCGAGCAGTTGTACGCGCTCCTGCATCCCCAACAGGCCGAAGCCGTCTGAGTGCACAGAGGGGTCGAAACCCTCGCCGTCGTCGCGCACGCGCAGGCGAATGTCGGCGTCGTCCTCGTGAACCTCGACGATCGCTCTTTTGGCATTGCCGTGCTTGGCGGCATTGGTGAGCGCCTCCTGCACGATCCGGTACATGGCTGTCTCGATCTCCGGGCTATGGCGCGTCCTGTCTTCTGCAAGGTCGATGCTCATGTCCACGTCGATGCCGTGGCGCTCTGAGCGTTCGCCGAGCGCCTGGATCGCTGCCGCGGCGCCGAGCTCGTCCAGGGAGGCGGGGCGCAGGTCGGTGATCAGTGCACGTAGATTGGTGATCCCTTCATCCAGGTGGTCTATCGCGCTGCTGACGGCCTGCTCGAGCGTCTCGGGCTTGCCCGAGCGCCGAGCCGTAGAGAGACCGACGCGCAGTGCGCTCAAGCTCTGCAGGGTGTCGTCGTGCAGCTCACGCGCCCAGCGTTGGCGTTCGGCCTCGGCCGCGGCCAAGCGCTGGCGCTGGCGCTCAGAGGCGACTGATTGAGCGGTGGCCACGGCGGTGGCGGCGCTGGCCGCGAACGCCTCCAGCAGGCGCTCGTCATCGGTCGTGAACTCGGGGCCGTTGTGCAGACGGTCTATTGCGACGAGCACGCCATAGGCGTGGTTTTGGAAGACAAGTGGCACCAGCAGACCGCCGTGTGCGTCTACGCCGAGCGTGCCAAGACCGTGTTCGTTAAGCGTGCGCGTGTCAGCGGTTCCTGCAAGCGCTGGGCATGGCGTGTGCGCAGCGCGGCGCTGGCGGCCGAGTCGCCAAGTGGCACCTGTTGTCCGAGCAGCCCCTCTGGCAGCTCGCCGGCGCCTGCCGACACCAGCAGGCGACCGCGTTGCACGAGCTCGATCACGAGGATGCGTGCATCCACGAGTGCGCGCCCACGCTTGGCGACGAGCCCGAGGATCACCTCGAGGCCGTCTCGGCGCCGACGGCTCGCGCGATCTGAGTGGTGGCATTGAGCGCAGCCACGGTCCGTTGCAGCTCGTCGCGGTGCTCCTTGGTGCCGGTGTAGCGGCGCGCGTGGTCGATCGCGAAGCCGGCGAGCTCTGAGAGCATCGCGACAGCCTCTTCATCGCCCTCGGTGAACTGCTCGCCATGAGCCTTCTCTGTTAGGTACAGGTTGCCGAAAGGGATGCCCCCGATCATGATCGGCACTCCGAGGAAGCTGCTCATCGGCGGATGGCCGTGGGGGAAGCCGTAGGAGCGGGGGTGTTCGCTGATGTCGTTGAGCCGTAGCGCCTCGGGATGAGTGATCAGCTCACCGAGTACTCCCCCGCCCGTGTGGCAGTGCGCCGATGCTTTCGCGTTCTGACTCGTCGATGCCGATCGTCAAGAAGCGCTCCAGTTCGGTGCGCGAGTCACCAACCACGCCCAGCGCAGCGTAGCGAGCGCCGGTCAGTTCACGGGCGGAGTCGAGCACGCGATTGAGCACCACCTCGAGGTCGAGCTCGGTGAGCACGCTGCGGGCGATGTCGAGGACCCCTCGAGAGGCGCGATCCATTGTCAGCGAGCTCGGTTCGGTTCGTCGGCGAGTCCGGGTATTTCAGCCGGGCTGGATTCGTGCGCCGGGCCGGATCTGCGAGCTGGGCCGGATCTGCGAGCCGGGCTGGATTTGCGAGCCAGGTCGGATTCGCGCGCCATGCCGGATTTGCGAGCCAGGTCGATCAGCGAGTGGCGCGCCTGGTTCAGCAGCGCCCGCGAACCATTGGAAACTCTCACATCGGGGTGATAGGAAACCCTCACATGGGAGTGTGGTTTGACCGTCGACAGCAAACCAAGCTTGCTAACCAGCCTGGTGTCATACGACCTGTTCTCGGACGACCTGATTGACGGTCTGCGCAATGTCCTACGGCTGGCCACTGCTCACATCCCTATGTATTCCTGCGACCCCCGTACCTGCTTCTGGGCTAGTGAGCTTACCGCAGAATAGGCCCTATTTTGCGCAAAACGAGTTGTGCGATTCAGACAAGAAGTCCAAACGCGTGACTCCAGAATGTCCTACTCCCGGGCCGGATTTTGGGCTATCCCTTGAACGTCGAGGGACCGTGATCGCCAAACGGCTCATCGCGTTCGCGGACTGCCTCGCGGAAGCCGTCCTGCATAGCCTGACGTTGGAATTCATAACCCTCGGTTGTGTGGCGGGCGACACCATCTAGCAGCGTTCCCAACATCTGTGTCGTGTGCAAGCCCTGGGCGTAGAGGGACTGGTTGACGAGCAGCTTCATCATGCGAAGCTGATTGATCGGCACGCCAGCGATTCGTCCGAGCAGGATCTCAGTGCGTTCGTCGAGTTGCTCGGGCGAAGGCGCCTCGATCGCAAGGCCCCACTCGAGCGCCTCCGCACCTGAGAGCGAGTCGCCTGTAAACAGCAGTCGCTTGGCGCGCTGAGGGCCAAGTCTGTGCATCCACATCGAGGTTGTCGGTGACCCCCAAACGCGCGCCGGCGGGTAGCCGATCTTCGCATCGCTTGAGATCAAGAGCAGGTCTGAGCACAGCGCCATATCGGTACCGCCAGCGACACAAAAGCCGTGGACCTTGCATACGACTGGCTTGCCGCAATGAAACAGCGACATGAACGCGCGCACGTTGCGGCTCATCATCGCGTAGTCGACCATCGCGTCCCAGGTGCCCGCGGGATCATGGTTTGCGGCCATCACGTTCGGATCCAACGGCGAACCTGGGGGAGGCTCGAGACGGTCCTCGCCGAGGCGCCCCTGGCCCTCCGCACTCTCTACAAGGTCATATCCGCCGCAGAAGCCCTTGCCGTTTCCGGAGAGCAGGATCACGTGCACTGCGGGGTCGAGGTCGGCTCGCTCCACGTATTGCTCGAGCTCGCTCACGAGCAGGCGTGTGATCCCGTTGCCGCGCTCAGGACGGTTGAGCGTGATTCGGGCTATACGATCGCTGGCGGCGTAGGTGAGGGTCTCGGGCGCGATGCCAGAAGTCTCGCACGCGTTTTCGTGAGGCGCGGGACGGGCGTGCCCAGCAACTCGCGCCAGTCGCCGGGAGAAACCTCGTTGGGGTTGGCGTGTGCCGTCGATTGGCTGAGCCGGAGGATCCGTTTTCCCACGCTAGCGATAACTAGTCTTACTATCGTCTCTCGGGCGGCTAGAATCGAGGCATGTCTAGGACAAGCACATCGGAGTGGGCCGAGCACGCTCGGGCAGTCCTCGACCAGGCTGGACATCGCAAGGGTGGCGCGCGAAACGCGATCATCGACCTACTGGCTGAGCAGGACTGTGCACTGAGTGTCATCGAGATCGAAGATCAGCTGCGGGCGACTAAGCGCAGCGTGGCGAGGGCGAGCATCTATCGCATCCTCGATTTGCTTCAGGACCGCGGGCTAGTGGCGCGTCTGGAGCTGGGGGAGAACATGACGCGCTACGAGCTAATCGATCCTGCCGGCGCGCACCACCACCATCTGTTGTGTGACTCCTGCGGGCGTCTAGTGCCGTTTGACGATGGTGATTTGGAGCGCTCGATCGACAGGCTATCCCGTCGCCTGGGATTTGACATGCACGTGCACGAGGTGATTCTTCGCGGCGACTGCTCGGCCTGCCAGGGCTAACCGCGTCTTCAGGCAAGACTGCCAAGGTTGACCGCGTTTTTCAGGCAAGACTTGCCAAGGTTGACAGCGTTTCAGGCAAGAATGAGAATCAGACTCAATACTATGTTATGGTTGGCCGCGCGCGGCTCGGATGACGTGCCGCCACTGTGCTTTCCCACCATCGGATTGAGGTCGCCCATGAAGATCGTCCCGCAGCGCTTTGCGCGCCGACGTACCCTCTTGGCGATGTTGGTAGGGAGCATCCTGCTCGCGCTCCTCGCGGGAGGATGCGCGAGCAGCTCCACAGACTCAGCATCCTCGAGCGGGGGCTCCCCGAACGCGCCGATCGCAGCTGTCGCCGCCGAGAACGAGTACGCGAACGTGCTCGAGCAGGTCGGCGGCAAGTACGTAAAGGTCACGGCGATCGAGAGCAATCCGAACACTGACCCTCACACATATGAGGCGAGTGCGAGCACCGCCCAGGCCGTCGCGGGCGCGAAGATGCTGATCGAAAATGGTGTGGGCTATGACACTTTCATGGGCAAGATCGAGTCGGCCGGGGGGGCGGGATCCGATTCTCAACGGTTGGTCATCAACGTCCAAAAGCTGCTCGGTCTGCCGGAATCGACTCCCAACCCGCACCTCTGGTACAAGCCGAGCACGATGCCGCTCGTGGCCAAGGCGATCGCCAGCGATCTCTCGGCACTAGATCCTGCGCACGCGGCGTATTTCAAGGCCAACGACTTAGCTTTTGAAGCGTCCCTGCGGCCGTGGCTGAAGGCGCTGGCGCAGTTCAGCAAGCGTTATCCGGGCACGACGGTCGCGACGACTGAGCCGGTCGCCGACTACATGCTCGAAGCAGCCGGGATCAAGAACCTGACGCCGTTCAGCATGCAGGCGGACATCATGAACGGCACAGACCCCGCGCCGCAGAACGTCAGCCTCCAGAACGGCCTCCTTTCAGGGCACAAGGTCAAGGTATTCGTCCACAACCAGCAGGTCACGGACTCACTCACCGAATCGTTCGTGAATGCCGCGAAGGCTGCCGGTATCCCAGTAGTCGGGGTGTACGAGACGATGCCCACACCAGGCTATGACTACCAGTCGTGGATGCTCGCCGAGGTCAAGGCCCTGGAAAAGGCGGTCTCTGAACACGCCTCGACAGAAAAACTGTGAACTCGAAGGACGCATCGGTGAGCGAGAACATCCTCGAGGTGCAGGGCGTAGACGTGCGGCTGTCAGGCCGCACGATCCTCGATCAGGTGAGCTTCGAGATCGCACCCGGCGAGTTCACGGGGCTGATCGGATCGAACGGGGCAGGTAAGACGACCCTGTTCAGGGTGATCCTCGGGCTCCAGTCAGCGAGCACGGGAGATGTCCTCATTGCGGGCCGCTCCCGTGCGCGAGGACCCCGTGCGCGAGGACACCGCGTGCGAGGACCCCGTGCGCGAGGACACCGCGTGCAGGGCCACCAACAAGTCGGCTTTGTCCCGCAGAAGTTCCTGCTCGACCCGGACCTGCCCCTCAGGGCTCGGGATCTCGTTGGGCTAGGCCTTGATGCGCACCGCCTCGGAGTGCCGCGCCCGTCGCGCGCACGCCGTGCCCTGGTGGAGGAGATGCTCGAGGCCGTTGACGCTGGGCGGTTTGCCGATACCCGTGTCGGGCGGCTCTCAGGCGGGGAGCAGCAGCGGATATTGATCGCGCACGCCTTGATCGCCCGTCCTCGCCTGCTGCTTTTGGATGAGCCGTTGGCGAACCTGGATTTGCGCAGCGCGCACGAGGTCGTCGCGCTGCTCGCCCGGATCGCCCGTGAGCACGAGATCGCGGTGCTGATATCAGCGCACGAGATCAACCCCCTGCTCGGAGTGATGGATCGCATCGTCTACCTAGCCGCCGGACGCGCGGTCAGCGGCAGCACTGATGAGGTCGTGCGCGCGGACGTGCTCAGCAAGCTCTACGGTCACCACGTCGATGTCCTGAACGTCCACGGGCGCGTACTGATCGTCGCGGGCGCCGGCGAGGACACGGACTTGGCCGGGCACGAGGTCGCCTTCCCAGACACCGAGATCATCTCGTGAACCACTTCCTTGCCCCGGTCTTTGCCCCCGGGTTCTTTCAGAGTGAAGCGGTCCACATCGCGCTTGCCGTTGGAGCGCTTGCCGCGATCGTCACCGGGGTCGTCGGGGTCTTCACCGTCATTCGAGGGCAAGCCTTCGCGGGCGAGGCATTCGGTGACATCGGCACCACCGGAGCCTCAGGAGCGTTCCTCATCGGGGTTGGGCCGTTGTGGGGATTCGTACTCGGCAACCTCCTTGCTGCGGCGGCGATGGAGTCGGTGGGTATCCAGCGCACCCGCGGACGGGATCTCGCCACCGGCATCGTGCTCGGTGCGTCGATCGGACTCGCCGCGCTCTTTCTCTACCTCACCACCACTGAGCAGAGCACCACCGGCGCGACCGTCACGATCCTGTTCGGTTCAGCATTCACGATCGCCAGCTCGACCGTCCCGCTGACACTGCTCCTAAGTCTCGTCGTGCTCGCTTTGATACTCACGCTCTACCGGCCGCTGCTGCTCGCCACCGTAAGTCCTGAGATGGCAGCGGCACGCGGAATACCTGTGCGTCTCGTTGGGGTGCTCTACTTGCTCGCGCTCGCGCTCGCAGCCGCGCTCGCGGCGATCACAATCGGCTCGATCCTCGGGACCGCGCTGCTCGTCGGTCCAGCCGCCAGCGCTCTACGGCTTACCAAGCGTCCACTGATAGCGATGCTTACGGCTGCCGGGATCGGGATCGGCGCGATGTGGCTCGGGATTGTGCTCGCCTACGACAGCTACGAATGGCCCCCCGCGGGGCACGGGTGGCCGATCAGCTTCTTCGTCGTGACCCTCGTTTTCGTCCTCTATCTGCTTTCTGGATTGCCGGCGCGAGGGCACAAACGCCGCTCTGAGGATCCTCGCCCGGCGTCGCCCACGCTTCGCGTCTCCCCGGAGAGCCAGTAAAGACATCGGCCATGTTCTCGGGATTCATGGTCAATGCCTGGGAGGTCGCGAGCGTTGTCGCCGTCGTCGCCGGTGTGGTCGGGTTTTTCACGGTCCTGCGCGGGTCGGCGTTCGCGGCGCACGCGATCCCCAACGGATCCTTCGCGGGCGCGGCGGGCGCGAGTCTGGTCGGAGTGAGCACGCTGCTCGGCCTCGGTGTGTTCGCTCTCGCCGGAGCGCTCGGCATTGGCCTGCTCGGTCGTAGGGGACGCCACGACGTTGCCACCGCGCTGGCGCTCGTGATGATGTTGGGCCTCGGGGCACTGTTCCTCAGCTTCAGTGAAGAGTACGCACCGGCTATCTACTCGCTCCTGTTCGGAGAGGTCCTCGGCATCTCAAGCAATGACATAGCCCCAACCGCGATCCTCGGCCTGCTGTGCATCCTCGCGATCGCTGTCATCTACCGCCCGCTGATGCTCTCCTCGATCCTGCCCGAAGTCGGGGAAGCCCGCGGTGTGAGCCGCTTTCGTATGGAGATGCTGTTCCTCACGATCCTTGCACTGGCAACGGCGATGACCGTGCCGGTCGTGGGGACGCTGCTGATCTTCAGTCTGATGATCGGTGCCCCAGCGGCCGCCCGCTCATTCACCGATCGGCCACTGATAGCAATGGCCCTATCGGTGGTGTTGGCGCTCCTGATCGTGTGGATCGCGATCGCCGCCTCTTACGAAACCAATTACCCGGTCGGGTTCTTCGTCGGCACTGGCAGCGCCGTCTCTTACGCACTCGGCCGCGGATGGGCGGCATGGCGAGCAGGCCGCGCGTCTGTCGCACGGGCCACACGCCCAGAACCTGGCTAGCGCGGGAGGGCAGTCCACGGTCTCGGGCCCACTGAGACCGAACTACCCGCGATGGGCTCGTGCCGCGGCACTCACCTTCCAGATGATCAGTTTCTCGACGCGTTCCTGCCGTTCTTGGCGAGTTGACAGAACGCCGTTTGGGAGACAGGGTACTCAGGGTCCCTGGCCTGTCGACAGCACCAAGCTGTGCGTTTCTACCGCTGACCGACCCGCACACGAAAGGACGGAGATCGATGTTCACATATCCCGAGGCACCCGCAAGCAGCGAAGGCTCCGCGGAGATCGGTCCGCCTCCGTATTATCACCGGTCGGGCTGCTCGGATAAGGCAAGCCTCCTCCTGTGTGAGAATGCTCAATGTGAATCCCAACCCTCTCTGCGGTTACGTCCTGCAAGACGAGAACGAAGCAGACGTCGAGTTGGACGCCCTATGGCGCGATCGCGCAGTCGCGCTCGTCTTCCTGAGGCATTACCTGTGCGTGCAATGCCGTGTCGGTGCGATGGAGCTCGAGCGCGACCGTCACATGCTCGGGCCTGATCCCAACGTGTGGCTTGTTGGAATGGGCACTCCCGTTCAGGCACGGGCGTTCAAGCAGCAAACGGGCGTGCGCTTCCCGCTGCTGCTGTCCCCGGATCTTCAGGCCTACCACGCGATGGATCTGCCGCGCGGCTCATTGCGCCAGATCTTCGGGCTCGCCGCGCAGAGAGTCGCGCGTCGACGAGCCAAGGGCGTTGGCCTGGACCGAGAAGCCCAAGGAGGCAACCGCCCAAAGACCCGCCCAGAACAAGACTGGCATCAACTCGGCGGCGCGTTCGTGTTCGCACCAGGCGGCACCCTCATATGGAGCCACCGTGCCCGCCACGCCGGAGACGACCCCGACCACGCCACACTGGCGAAAGCGCTTCGCGACGCCGACGTGGCCGTTGCTTGATCTTTATTCAAGCATCTGATTGAATGGTTGTGATGGCTTCGGCGAAGGTGGACCAACGTCGTGAGGCGGGTCTGCGGACGCGAACGCGGTTGATGGACGCCGCACTGGATCTGCTCGCCAAACGCGGCGAGGAGAGCGTGAGCCTCCGCGAGATCACCTGTGCCGCCGACGCGAACGTCGCAGCGGTGAGCTACCACTTCGGCTCGTTGAAGGCACTGTGTGACGCGGCAGTCGAGCAGGCACTGGAGCGCTACTTGGAGGCCCAGCAGGAGGCGGTAGGCACGCTCGGCCCGGAGTCCACGCTCGATGAGCTGGCGGCGGCATTCGCTCGCCCGATGATCAGCGCGATGGTCGTGGGCGGATGCGATCTTGCCGTAATGCGGATTGTGGCGCGGAGTGGGATCGACCCTCCCGAGGGATGGCATCGATTCGACGCGGCCTTCGATCTCATTCGAGCGGATGTGCTCCGCGTTCTGAAGGCAAACGTTCCCGGCGTCAAGGACCGAGAGCTGATCTTCCGCACGCGTTGCGCGGCTGGCCTCATCAACTGGCTGATCCTCGCACCACTGGGCGCCGATCTGAGTAAGAGATCCAGGAAGCAGATCGAAGAACTGCTGATTCCTGCTCTCGCCGGAACCTTCCGCGGACAGAGCTCAGTCTGATTCACAAAGCCGGCGCTGCTTGGCCGCTGGCACTGCTGGATAACCGTATCTGTCCCTGCCCCAAGCGGGGGCAGGAATGCCTGCGCCTGCGCCAAAAAAACCTTTCAAGCGATCGCTTGACAAACTCGCGGAAGTTGGTATAAATTCAAGCAAGTGTTTGATTTGTCTTATCTACACCCCGTCGGCTCAGGGCGCCCGACGATTCCCCTCACCATCCCAAGGAGACAGCAATGAGCACCGTTGACACTCAGGTACTCCCCACCGGCACATGGCAGGTCGACAAGGTCCATTCGAACATCGGGTTCGCCGTCGATTACATGGCGGGCACCTTTCACGGAACGTTCAGCGACTTCGACGCCGCCGTTACCGACGGCGTGCTGAAGGGCTCCGCGAAGGTCGCCTCCGTTCAGGTCAAGGACGAGAACCTCGCGGCGCACCTGCAGGGTCCGGACTTCTTCGACGCCCAGGCCCATCCGGAGCTGACCTTCACATCCAACGCGATCGATCGCGACGGCGATCGCATCACGATCGACGGTGAGGTCACGATCAAGGGCCACACGGAGACCGCCGAGATCACCGGCGAAATCTCAGATCCGATGGCCGACCCGTACGGCGGCGAGCGTTTCGGGTTGACGCTCCAGACCGGGGTCGACCGCGACACGTTCGGCGTCAGCTGGAACAACCCGCTGCCCAGCGGCGAGCCGGCTCTCTCGGGCGAGGTGAAGATCATCGCTGAGCTGCAGCTGTCTAAGCAGGCGTAGCGAGATGCGGGTCCTCGGTATCAGCGGCAGCCTGCGTCGCGACTCCCACAATACGGCGCTCCTGCGCCACGCCGGCGACCTGTTCAAGGCCGAGGGTGCGGAGTTCGAGGTCTACCACGGACTGCGCGACATACCGCCCTACGACGAGGACGACGACACCGAGGACGCTTCCGAGGCCGTCTCGCGAATCCGCGAGACGGTCCGGGACGCCGACGCCGTGTTCTTCGTCACCCCCGAGTACAACTCCTCGATCCCGGGCGCGCTGAAGAATGCGCTCGACTGGCTTTCGCGCCCCATCGCCACCAACCCTCTGCGCTACAAGCCGGTCGCCGTGATCGGCGCGAGCTCCGGCATGTTCGGTGCCGTCTGGGCGCAGGCCGAGCTACGCAAGGTCCTCGGCGCGATCGGCGCGCGGGTAACCGAAGGCGAGGTCGCCGTCGGCCACGCCGGCGAGCGCTTCGACGAGAACGGCCGCCTGAACGAGCCCAACCTCGAGCAGGAGGTACGCGAGGTCGTAACCACACTGCTCGGCGACGCGCAGTCCGCAAAGACCAGCCAGTCAGCCGCCAACGCGGTCACCTCCTAAGAGAGCTCACACTGCGCATTCCGACGCAGCTGAACAACCTCCTCAGGTCTTGCAGCCAGCCCTCCCGCAGGGGGTCCCGTGTAAGCGCGATCAGGCTGGATGCCCGGGCTGATTTGCGAATCTGAGTGTCGTTGCAAAAGACCGACTGTCAGTGTGGGTGGCCCGGTCCTCGCCCGACAGTCGCGATGAGCCAGCCTTCGAGGATCCAGAGGTGACGTACGGAAGGGGGGAGATTCGAACTCCCGAGACGGGGGTTGCCCGCCTGCCGGTTTTCAAGACCGGTGCATTCAACCGCTCTGCCACCCTTCCACGCGGATTACGAAAGGCTAATGGATTCGGCTGAGTACGCGAGAGCCATGAGGATGAGGCGAATGCGCCGCCGGGTTGGGCGGTACGCCGTCGGTGGGCCACCGCTCGACGGTAGTCGCCTCGGCCGCGCCTCTTCGGCGATGTCGAGGTCACCGAACCGCCTGGTCAGTGAGGCGACCAACCGCGCCCACTCCTCGTGCTGGGCACGGATGATCGCCTCCCGGACGTCTCGATCCTGAGAGTCTGCCCGAGAGGGGGTTGCTCCGTTCTGGGTAGGCCGAGGCAGTACCCACGTTCTTCGAGCGCTTGGAGGAGGAGATATCCGCCAAGTGGGCTGGCCGAGGTTCGTCGGGTATATGTCGAAGCGAGCGCTGCAGCGGAGTAGTCGCCCGGCGTGTCGACCGATAGCGCGAGCCGGTAGAGGCGCCTAGAGGTAGAAGCGGCTGATGGTGGTTGTGAGAGCGAGGGTCGTGTGGGCGAGGAAGACGGCGGCGAGCAGGCCGGTGGCAGTCGGCCGCCATTTGGGGGGTGCGGCCGCTACGGCGCAGCCGACGAGTAGGCCCCAGAGGCATATGAGGGGCAGTGCGTGGCGAGGGATGATTACGTCGGCGCCATTGCCGAGGCTGAACTCGTAGCCGGCGTAGACGAGCGCGGCGAGAAACAGCAGTCCGCATCCGACGGTGACCAGTACAGGCGATGGCTGTGCTCGTGCGCGGGGGAGTACGTACCAAGCGCAAGCGACAGCAAGCGTAACGCCCACGACCATGATTACGGGTGTCCAGCCACTTGCGATCCCGTAGTCGTTCCACCAGCCTATGCGTGTGGTGCTGCTCTCGATCAGTTCGAGGATCGGGACGCCGGGGGTGGCGACGAGGTTGCGCATCTCTGAGAGTCGTGGCAGGAAGAACTGCCAGGTGAACTCCGCGAGACGGTGCAGGCTCCCGCCACTGCCGCCGTAGCTTTCATCGCGGTAGCGCAATCCGCGGTGCCAGGCGAGGTCGTTGACGACGGCGTATACGCCGAAGATCATTCCCGCAACGATGGCTCCTGCCGCCAAACGTTTGGCTCGCGTGCGGCGCTCGCTTGGCGCGCCGCCCCACCAGAGCGCGACGGCGAGCAGCAGTACGCTGGGGATGAGCGCGAGGAAGTTCGTCTTGCTGATGACGCCCAGGCCCACCAGTGCTCCCAGCGCCAGAGCGCGGCGCAGGGTCAGTCCCTTGCGCCATGCGCGTGCGCCTATGAACGCGATTGCACTGGCGACTGCGACCATCAGCGCGTCCGGGTTGACGCCCGACTCGTTAAACATGAAGACCGGCTGCAACGCGACCGCGAGCGCCGCAGCACGCGCCGGCCACAGCGACCCGCAGATCAGCTCCCGCACAAGCAGGTAGGTGAAGACCACAGCCAGCGCCGCCAAGAGGACGGAGACGAGCCGCGCGAACAACAGCCTCGTCGGCAGTGACGCACCCACGGCTAGCTTGTACGCGCCGGCAGCGAGCGCGTAGTAGGCCGGTGGCTGGAAGGCCATGTACATCGCGCCGTTGTACTTCGGCGACGCTTTCGCGCACGAGTGGTCCAGAGAGCGGCGAAGGTTCGCGGACCACGGCGGGCGTTCTTCATCCAAGAAGCGCCAGTGGATCACCCCAAGGCCGTTGTACCAGCAGGCGAACTCGTCTGAGAGCAGCCCCGTGTCCGCGAACTGAGTCGGCGGGTGCCCGAACTCGGCGAACGCCTGCACGTAGGCGAAGTGCGCCGTCTCATCGGTCTTCTCGACTATGGGTGTGATGCCGGCCCACACCGCACCGGCGCCAACAGCAAGGACCGCCACCACGATCAGCTCCCGTCTGCGTTCCACCACCCCGGCGAGCAGCAGACCAACCGCGAGCACCATCACGACCAGCCCGACGATAACCAGCCACGGCGCGAGCGCGGAACCCATCGCCGTCGTGATCCGTTCCGGTAGCCTCCCCAGGACCGGCCACAACGAACTCTCATGCGGGCTGGCCAGGTCATCGACGCGCACCCGCCCGACGAGGTTCGGCAGCGGCTTTCCATCGTCGCTGACCGTGAGCTGATCGACAGGCCCTGTGGCGGCTCCCTGTAGAGCGAGCGCTGCCTTGCCCGTGTTTCGTATGCACAGAGGCGCGATCACTTCGCGCCCGACGGGACGCGCGAGCGGCGCGAGCAGCGTGCCGCTCGCCGCTACTTCCCCCGCTGCGCCGATGCCCGTATAGCTGCCAGCTTCTCGCAATTCAACCCGCACACCGATCGGCCCCGGACCGGCCGGCACCGCGTGGATTCGCACCGCGCGCGTACCCGACGGCAAAGCTTCAAGTGGCTGACAGCCCACCGCGCCCGCCGGCAACGTCCCGATTACGAGCTGGATGGGTGTGCCGTTATAGCCAAGACGACGCCACGAACGCTGACTCGCAACGATCAGCAGGATGCCTGCGAGAACAACTAGGCCGACAAGAAAAGCAGCAAGCGCTTGTTGTCGAGCTAGTCCGCGCATCGGGCGAAGCGCACCCTAGCGCGTCGTAGGGACATGGCCTAGACGCTCCTCGAACCTGACCCGCGTCGACGAGGACTTGGCCCTCTTCGCACAGGCAGAATGCCCTCACCCCCGTCGGTCACCCGAGAACCGGGTTGAGAGGCGTCGATTTGTCCGTCGCGCGTCTTGTTCGCAAGGAGCTGCTACGCCTCCAGGAGCCCCTCGATGGCCGAGTCGAGCGATGCCGGATCGCTCGGTGAGAACCGACTCATCGTATTCCCGCTCGCGCCGATCAGAAACGATGGGGTTCCGGTGAGTCCGAAGTTCTCTGCCACCCGCGCGTCGCCGGCGATCTCGTTGGCAAGCTCCGGGTCCCGTCGGTCTTTGGCCCAGCGCTCGAGATCTAGTCCCCTGACTTGGCTAGCGATGCCCTGTAGGTATTCGTCGGTCACATAGCCCGAGTTCTCCTCTCTCTGCTCTGCGTAGAAGGTCTCGATGAAATGCCAGGCCAGCTCCTGCTTGCCTGCCGCCAGAGCTGCGACCTGCTGGTCTATGAAGACTTTGGGGTCGTGCGTCGCCGTCTGTAGAGCGTGAGACTTGATTCGCAACTTGCCGGCACGAACCCACCGCTCGATGATCGGTGGCAGTACCTCGAGCGAAAAATCCCGGCAATAGGGGCATTGCAGGTCGGCGAAGTACTCAAGTGTGACCGGGGCCGCTAGTTGTCCCAGCGCGTTTGCGCTCTGCGGAATGCCCGCGAGGAGGGCCGTGATCTCGTTGTCGTCGTTTATGGAGCTCATTCGGCGGAACCTAGCATCGCGTGTTGTTCCCGGTGGCGTGTCGGTCCATGCGCTTCGTCTACGGCGATGCCTGCGGCTAAGGCCACCGGCGTGACGCCCGCGTCTTCGGGCTTGAGGCGCGTGAGATATCTTCGGGGGTCGAATGGGGTTTGACAGACACCACGAACTCCCTCCGGTCTGTGGTTGAACCAGATCAAATGGACGAGTTGCGGCGATGAGCGCTAGCAGCCCTGGGGGCTCCGTCGCTTCGCCTCTGCTGAGCGCGTCCGAGCTCACGGACATGGCCACCTTCGGCACCGAGAGAGCTGTTGGGGCCGGGGACTTGCTCTTCCAGGCTGGGGAAGCGTCTTACGATCTGTTCGTCGTCCTGGAGGGCGAAGTGCAAGTCGTTCGGCCAAGCGGTGCGGATGAGGTCCTCGTCGCCGAGTTCGGGCCGAGTAGCTTCATCGGCGAGCTGACACTACTGACTGGTCAGCGCCGCTTCTTGACCGGTCGCGTCTCCCAGCCGGGGCGGGTGTTGGTGATTGCCCAGGCCGAGCTGCGCCGGCTCATGAGTGTCCGTCCGGCGCTCTCCGAAATCATCTTCAACGCGCTGCTTGCACGCCGTGAGTCCCTGCGATCCGGTGAGGGTGCGCAGGCGATTCGGATCGTCGGCTCGCGCTACTCCCCCGAGGCGATGAGCCTGCGCTCATTCGCCGAACACTCACATCTCGCGCACACCTGGATCGATGTGGAGGACGCCGAGGACCCCGACTCTTTCCTCGCGCCGATGGGTTTGCGGCCACAAGACATTCCGGCTGTGATCACCGCTACCGAGACTCTGCGCCATCCTTCGCCCGCGATCTTCGCGGAGCACCTCGGCCTGACCTTCCAGCCCACACCGGGCTTCATCTTCGATCTGGTGGTCATCGGCAGCGGCCCAGCCGGCCTCGCCGCCGCCGTCTACGGTGCCTCAGAGGGCCTGCGCACAGTCTCTCTGGATGCGGTGGCGATAGGTGGGCAGGCCGGCGCCAGCTCGCGGATCGAGAATTACGCAGGGTTCCCGAACGGCATCTCCGGTGAGGAGCTCACCGGCAAGACCGCCGTGCAGGCGATGCGACTCGGAGCTCGCTTGAATGCCCCGTGCGAAGTGGTGGGGCTGAGATCCGAGGCCAGTTTCCACGTCGTCGTGCTGCGCGACGGCAGCGAGGTTCCGACACGTGCGGTGATCGTCGCCTCGGGGGCGCGCTATCGACGGCTCGACGTCGAGGATCTCGAGCGCTTCGAGGGTGCCGGCGTGTACTACGCCGCGACAGATCTCGAGGCGCGCGTCTGCAGCGGGACGCCCGTGTTGGTCGTCGGCGGCGGAAACTCCGCCGGTCAGGCAGCGATCTATCTAGCCCAGAACAACTGCAGTGTCACGATCGCTATCCGACGGGAGGATCTCACCCAGAGCATGTCTCATTACCTGATCGAGCGGATCGAGGCCGACCCGAAAATCGAGCTCATGACCGGCGTCGAAGTGCAGGCCCTCACCGGTCGAGACCATCTCGAAGGCGCAACGCTCGCGCACAAACAGACCGGTCGTGAGCAAGAGATCGCGTGCGCCGGCCTGTTCTGCTTTATTGGCGCGAGTCCGGCGACAGCATGGCTGGGTGACAGCGTGCTGCTCGACAGCGATGGGTTCATCCTCACCGACCGCCAGCTGCCCGGTCCGCTTAGTACTGAGGCAGCAAGAGCGCTGCCGTTCGAGACGTCCAGGCTTGGGATATTCGCCGTCGGCGACGTCCGGCATGGCTCGATGAAGCGAGTCGCCTCCGCCGTGGGCGAGGGATCGAGCGCGGTGCGCTCCGTCCACGAGCGGCTGGCCATGGAGACCTGATGCTCGATACGCCTCGCTACGAGAGTGTGCGATCCGCGGTGACAAGCGCCGAGCCGTGACTCGCCCACATTCGACAAACGGTCGATTGTGACGCTTGTCTGTCGAGGGTGGCCGGTATTTGGACGACTAGCGTGATGTGAGGTTGTTTCGCCTGATTGCTATTCCCAGCGCTGTCGTGACGTTGATGCTCGCGCTCGCCGGCGCTCCGGCGCAGGCGGTCGAAACTGGCGTGGTCATCAACGGCCCTGAAGGGCTCTCGATGCAGAGCGTCCACCAGGTCGCCGGCCTCGGCGTCGGCTGGGTGCGGGTGTTCGCCGCCTGGAACATCTTCGAACCGACTCGTGGCCACCTCAACGAACCGGAGATCGCCACCTTGGAAGAGGGCTTGGCGGCGCTGCCCAAGGGCACGAAGGTGATCGTCGACGTGGTCAACACGCCCCAGTGGGAGAACGGCTCGAGCAATCCGGCAATGCCGCCGAGCGACCCGGCCGACTACGCGCATTTCGCCGGGACGTTGGCCAAGCGTTTCGCTGGTCGTGTAAATGCGTGGGAGATCTGGAACGAGGAGGACGCCTCGCTGTGGTGGGCGAGTGGGCCTGACCCAGCCGCCTACACATCGCTCTTGAAGGCGGCCTACCCTGCCATCAAAGCAGCGGATCCGAGCTCGACTGTGGTGCTTGGCGGGCTGACCGGCAACGACTACGAATTCCTCTCCCAACTATATGGCGACGGGGCTAAGGGCTTCTTCAATGCGGTGGCGGTGCATACCGACACGATCTGCGACGTCGAGTCGCCCTACGAAATCCTACGCAACGGCCAGACCGACCCGCGCATCAGCCGCTGGTCGTTTCTGGGCTATCGCACGGTGCACGAAGTGATGCTCGCCCATGGCGACGGCAGCCCGATATGGATGACCGAGCTTGGCTGGAGCACAGATACCTCAGTGTGTGACTCAGGTGCCTGGGCAGGCCAGAAGCCGGCAGGGGTGAGTCCGCAGCAGCAGGCGACATTCCTGTTGCAGGCCTACCACTGCCTCGCCCAGGACTCATACGTGCAGGTTGGCATCTGGTTTGGTTTGCAGGACACCGAACCATTCGGCACTCCCCGTAACAGCTACGGTCTGCTCAATCCGAGCTTGCAACCCAAGCCGGCCTATGGGGCCTTGGCCGAATACGACCGCAACGGCGACCGCCTCAGCGAACAGTGCGGAGGTCAACAGGGCCCGACGGTCAAACTGACGAGCCCAAAAACAGGGGTGCGCTACAGCAATACCCTGCCGATTTCGGTGACCGCCAGCGACAGCGCGAAGGTCTACCAAATCTCGCTGTACAACGAAGGCCACATCATTCGCAGCTTCTTCGTCCACGGCGGCATGACGACGCTCAGTGGCCACATGGTCTGGTACGGCGCGCGCCTGCTCCGCCCTGGCAAGCACACCCTGACCGCCAAGGCCTTCGACGAGCGCAACAACACGAGCACGACGTCGATCACGATCGTCCGCACCGCCAAGTCCAAAAAGCACAAGCACCGTCGACACAAACACTAAGACGCTTGCCGCTGGGTGCTCGTGGGGACACTGCCGAGTCGGGGCGTCGGCTGGGAAGTGTGCCGGAGCTGAAAGCGCCCGGCCCGGGGATACATTGTAGCGGGACCGGTCGGGCAGTTCCAAGCGCGTCCGCGGCGGACCACCGGCAGACGTCAACAGGCTCTAAACTGGGCTCCCGCAGTTCCGGGAGAGGTGGCCGAGTGGCTGAAGGCACTCGCCTGCTAAGCGAGTATGGGGGTTAAACTCCATCGAGGGTTCGAATCCCTCCCTCTCCGCCATTTGTTCGTAGATCGAAACGGGGCCAGCGGAGCGCTCGTCAGCAGCGTTCCCGGCCCTGTTTTGCGTGGATGCCCCGGCCGTGATGGCTTGCGTCTCGGCCTCGGCTTGCTCGAATAGGCTCTCAGTGAGCAGGAGGGCATAAGGCGGGGTCAGCTCGACCCCGCTAATCCAGGCCATCGTTTCGCCGTCGTCCCACTCGGCCAAGACGTAGAGCTTGTTGAAGAACGCCTGGTTGTAGCCGCGCCTGGTTTGCTCATCAGCGTCTCGGTAGACAGCCTGCACGTCCTCGGCCAGCTCCAAAGCTAGTTCTAGGTGTGCGCGGTCGATGGTCATGCGCAGCTCAGTCTCGGCCAGCGATTCGTGAGCGGCGTCTAGTTCCGCCTGCAACTGCGCTTGCTTGCGCTTGAACAGGCTCGGAGTAATGGACTTCTCCGTAAAGCGCATCTCGATCAGCTCGTCTTGACGGGCTTCGAGCTTGACGATGAGCTGGGTCTTGGCACCTTGGACTTGGCGCACGGCATCTTGGCTGACCTCGGCCAGAGCGCGGATAGCGGTCTTGCCACGCTCGACACGAGCGGGCGGCATCTGCACGGTGGCGTAGTGCTGCACGATGGCCGTCTCGATCAGCTCGGGACGGATGTTGGCCCGCTGGGTGCAGGCCGTGCCGTTGATCCTCCCGCTACAGAAGAAATAGGGGTACTTACCGCCATTGCGGCCGGTGGATATGCCGAACGTCAGACGGTTGCCGCACTCACCGCAGTAGACGCTGCCACGCAGATAGTGCTGGCGAACCCTGGGGCGCTCACCAGCAACCCGCTTCTCATCGAGCAGGGTTTGCACGCGGTCGAAAGTGTCTTGGTCAATCAGCGGCTCATGCCGTCCGTCAAAGACCTGCTCGTCCTGGGTGCCACGTCGATAGACGACCTTGCCAACGTAGTAGCGGTTACGGAGCAAGCGCTGCACAACGGTTGTGCCGAGCTTCTTGGGGACTCGTTTGGTGGTCGGACGGGAGCGCAGGCCCAAGTGCTCTAGCTCAGCGGCAAGTTGGGCGATGGAGTATTCGCCGCTGGCGTAGAGCTGGAAAGCACAGGTGATGAGCGGCCCTCGGTCGGGGTCGATGGTCACGATGGCCACACGGCGGCCGTCCGGTAGTTCATCGACGCTGTTGAGGTAGCCGAGCGGTGCCGGGCCGTAGGTGCCGCCGACGCTGGCCTTTTGGTGTAGCCCACGCTTGACGTTCTCACTGGTCTGCATGGACTGGAACTGGTTTTGGGTGGCGATCATGCTCTCGTAAAAGAACGCGGCGGCACTGTCGTCACCGATCAAGGGCTCGGTAATCGAAACGAGCTTGGCACCCGCCTCGCGGACTAGCTCTCTCGTCTGCCAGTGGTCGCGCTGATTGCGCGCCCAGCGGTTGAGCGCCCATACGATGACGTACTCGACGCGTGTGCTGGCGTGTTTGTTGCGGCGCTTCAATTCATCGAGCATTTCCAAGAAGCCGGTGCGCTTGTGTAGATCGACGTAGGCCGAGCGGCCGGGGTCGCTGAACTCATGCACAATCTCGGTTTCAAGCTGGACAGCCTTTTCTTCGGCTCCCTCACGCTGGGCATTGATGCTCAGGCCGTCGTCGCTGTAGTCGGTCCTGACCTGACCCTCGGATGACACCCGCAGGTAGGCAAAGGCCCGCGTGGCGGTGGCCGTGACCGTAGCCTCGGGATTGGTTCTAAATGTGGTGGGTGCTGATGGCAAGTTGTACCTCCTTTACCTATTTGCTACTGCCCTAATGGCAGGTGTTGTTAACTTTACATTATATCATATACGTCATAGCTCATGCACTCATGGGCTTTCTCCAATACATGACGAACCGCGTGTGCCATACGTCTTCGCGCGGCGTAGAACGTCCGCTTACCAACTCGTCCCTCACCCAGCAGCTAGTGCTACCAGACACCAGCTCCCACCCCAAATCCGCCCATTCTCGCATTGTTGCGTTTACCGCTTCTGTGTCGTCATCGACCCACGAAACGCGATAGTCATATTGTGTAACGTTCTCCACCTCTACTCCTTATCGTTTGTCGCTTGCATGACGCTCAAAGCATCCTCGAACCGGGCGACGGCGAACAGCTCCCGGCTGCTTTCGGCAACCGCCGACGACCCTCTCGATGGCTGCCGCCCCGGCCCTCCGGGTGCCAACCACAGGACCCTTGGGAACACGCCACGCGCCGCCTGCTCGAGCCCGACTCATTAGGCGACGTATTCGCTGGAGCTTCCTCTCAATCGCTCTGCTGCCCTCGGTGCCCCTATCTATCTCGATGAAATAGCTGTCCTCGTACTCGCCCAGCCCAAGCCGGCGTAGCTGTCCGGCTTCAAGGTCTGCCCCCGCTGAGCGCCGATTCCCCCACAGCTGCGCCAACAGGAGGGCTCAGCACTCAGCTCAAGCAGCTCGACACGCCGGGAGCGGTCGGCCTCCGCCAAGAGCGTATGCAGCTCGGCCACCTGCGAGGGAGTGATTCAAGAACGCAGTTCCCGGTATGTCCGACCGCCGCCTGCGCCGTTCGGGCTGCCAGCCATGCGGACGGCGAGGCGATGCCCACGGGCCCCAGATGGTAGACGAAGCCAGCCGAGCCAGAGCGGACACCACCGACCCGACGCGGTAGACGGGCCAGGCATGCCCTGCCGGACCAGGCGGACGAGCGCCCGCCGAGCGGCGCGGGCTTGAGCCATCGGGTCGGCTTCCACGAAGTGGATGCGGGCGAGCTGATCGCCAGAGACAAACCGCAGATCGGACACAGCACTTGACCAGGTTACGGTCGTGGTTCGTCAGCGCCAGTTCGGCAGCGTCCACCGATGCCGTCACTTCAGTACCGGCCGGTCATTTGGCACTCCATTTGGAGTAGCTATTCACCGGCGAATTCTCGGTCTGTCGGCTGATCGCAGAGCGGATAGCGCGGCCCGAGGTCAACGCGACTGGACGGGCGAGCGGACAAGGCAGACCATCAGAGGCCCGCCGCTTCCGACCGACCGGGGCCGTGGGTCGCGTGGCCTACTGCCGGCGCCCGTTGCCTCGGCTTCAGCTCGTCGCGCCTGCGGCCGGAGTGCGTCCGCGAGTTGGCCTGCACGCCGCGAACGAGCCGACGGTTCGAGCAGCGGCGGCGTCGTCAGTGTCACCGGCCGCGATGCACCGCCGTCATCGAGCGCCACCACGGCGGCCACTGAATAGGGATCGAGGGCTTGCAGGTCTTCCGCGGTCAGCGACGGCGCGAAGACCTTCTCCATGACTTTGGCATCGGTGACGCTGAGAGCAAAGCCAGCTTGCTTCTGGCATTGGCGATGACGATTTCCCGCAGCTCTTTGGGTAGCTGGGCGATGTTCTGGTGGGCCACGCTCAAGGACAGGCGTACTTGCGGCCCTGCGCGAACATCTCTTCCCAAGGAATCGGTGCCGAGGCGAAATCCTGCACTCATCGACGTAGAGGGAGAAGGGGTGCCGCTCGCCGGGGTCAGAGCGGCCCGTTCGGCGAACGCCTGCCAGGCGGCGGTCAGAATCAGGCAGCCGAGGAGCTGTGCCGTCTCGGCTGCCGATCAGTCCCTTTGGCAAGTGGACGAGAAGCACCTTCTTGTGCTCGATGAGGTCTGCGCATATTGAGCTTCGGTTTGGACTGGCCGACGACGGCGCGAATGGCTGGGCGGGCCACCCATTGCCTTGCCTTGTTGAGCAAGGGTGCGATGCCCGTCGCCTGCTGACCTTCAGGCATTGCCGAACCACGCCAATCCGGCCCCAGGCCCAGCGGATCATCCAGGTCGGCCAACACCTCGCGCCCGAAAGCTGGGTCTAGGAACAACCGCGGGAAGGTCAAGCAGTGTCGACCCTGGACGCTGAGCTAGGGTCAGCAGGCCCATGTGGGCCAGCTGGCCGGTGCGTGGTCCCCAGAATTTTCCCAGAGCCGCTGGAACAGCTCCCTGAGTTGGTCCGCAATGAGTGAGGGGTCGGCGGCACCGGCAAAGGGGTTGAAGCCAACAGCGTAGTCGGGTCTGTCGGGTCGATCAGGACAACATCATGTACCCGGTGCGGTGGAATAAGGTCGAGCAAATCGTTTATGAGATCGCCATTTGTCTCTACGACAGCGAGGCCGCGACCGGCTGCTAGGTCGTCACGGATGAGATTCTTGATGAGCTGAAGTCTTGCCGGTGCCGGTCGGCCCGATCTGTATAGGCCCCTTGTCGATGCAGTCGACGTGATGGCGACTTGGCTCGCCGTACCGGCGAAGTTGCTCGCGCCGAGAATCCGTCCGCTGCTCGGCAGGCTAAGACTCGGTACTAGGCGCTTGGCAGCGCCCAGCTCCAGGCCGGGGAAATCGGGCGCGCCAATCGGCCACCCGATAACAGCGGCGAGTTCCGCAACGCTGAAGTAGCGGCCTCGCTGCATGAGGATGCGCAAGAGTTGGCCGTACCAACAGGGATCATGGATCAGGCGGCCATAGGGAGTGCTGAGGCTCCAGAAGCTGGCGGCGGTGCGTTGCATGAGCTGCGTGAGGCGGGCGGCGCTCTCGGCTTGCACGCTCAGTACGCCGTAGGCGCCCAGACCGGGCAGAGCCAGCTTGGCTTTGAGGGCCGTGAGTCGCCCGTCGCGTTGGGTGTCTGAAGTGACAGCCGCCAGGGCTGGTCGCAAGTGGGGGCGGACTATCCAAGTGAGCTTGACCGTCTCATGTTCGTGCAGTGGAAACAGGCTGGCCAGCAACTAGCGGCAATAGCGCCCAGCTCATCGGTGCGGATGACAGCACTGGCCGGGGTCAGTTGCCAGAGCAGCCGACTACCGAAGGCCCGCCCAGGCGCTTCGATTGTGTCCAGACGCAGACTGGGGATGGCGGCCCGCAGATTGCCGATCACAACGTCCATCGCCTTTGGGCTCATCGCCAGGCGATGTTCAATGCCTGCTCGGGTGGCGGTTAGATCAAAGGTCAGGCGGGTGCTGCTCGACAAACCGGAAAAGGCCGACAGAGCAGCCAACACGGCAGACTCATCCAGATCACGCGGGAACCTGAGCCGAAACCAGATCAGCTCGGATCGTCTCATGGCCTTGGCCTGTCTCCCCGAGTTTTACTACCGGCCTGCTTGTTGGCGGATAAAATCCGGGCATACTGGAGCAGCGCCCAGGCATACTTATCCCAATCCGGTTCGTCTCTTAGCTCCGCTCGGACTGACACACGCTGCAAGCGTTTTTGTCCTGGTTTTCTCTTTTGTGGCATGGTTATACCCCCTTTCGTTTACTGCTGTTCGTTCACGTTGGGGGTTCGCACATCACTTTCCTCACAAAACGTAACCTTCCATTGTCTCGTTCCAGCAGTCGTTTGGTCAAGTGTCTTATTTACAAACATGCTCACCACTTGCGGGTGTGGAAAAGCACCAAACGCACCACCACGAAGATGACGGCCAGGATTACGAGGTAGGGCATAACCCTTGGTAGCTCCGTGGCCAAGACATTGACGCTAATGGAGCAGGCCACCAAGCCAACGATGACGCGCTCGATGAGCTTGCTGTGCTCGGGCATGGATTGGCTCCCTTCGGTTGGACTCCCGCCTCAATTCGCGGGCTTGATCGAAGGATGTGCGACCGCCGAGTTATTGAGCAACCTGCAAATCTTTCGCCCTATGCCCCGTCCCCACATGCCGCCTCATCTTGTGCCCCGGCAGCCCAAGACCCAACTCGGCCTGACCATGCAGAAGCTCCGGATCGTCAATGGCTGGACGGGCAAGCAGGTAGCCGAAGCCTTCGGCTGTAGCCCAAGCCATATCTCCCGCGTCGAGCAAGGGAGCAAGCCCAGCCGGGAGCTGGTTCAGTTCTACGAGAACACTTTCGAGGCTGAGGGACTGCTGCTGAGCTTGTTTGAGGTGGCCGAGCACGCCCCGGAGCAAGAACGGCGGCGAGCTGGCGGCCACCGGCCCAGATTTCAGCGAGCCATCCCCGGCGATGCCTCAACCTTCGTCGGCGACACCATCCCGCACGGCACCAGAATGAAGCCAAGCCAGGTCTTCGAGAAGGTTTGGCGGGTCAAGAACAGCGGCACCGTGGCTTGGGAAGGGCGACGGTTGGAACGACAAGGGCCACTGACTGGGCCGGGGCTCATCACATCCGAGCGGTTCGTTGTGATTCCCGACATAGGCCCAAGCGAGACGGTCGAGATCGTGGCCCAGCTCAAGGCCCCCGGCTACGACTGTACGAGCATCGCCTACTTCAAGATGGTCGATGCAGACGGAGCGCTGTGCTTCCCCGATAGCTACCAGCTTGGGCTCGATGTATTGGTGCGGGTGGAGGGGCAGCGGCAAGCGGTGGACGAGGAACTGTGACGTTTCTGTGATCGCTCGGCAGGAGGGTTTGGAAGCTTTTGGGAGGGAGCTATCATCGGGAGTATTCGAGTAGGAGAGCATTATGGGCGACGAGATCGGGCGAGCGGCGGGAGCTATTGAACGTCTGTACGGGTCTGGGGCGCTCTCCCAGCAATCGGCAGACGCACTCCACGGCACCAAAAGAGCCGCGCTTGAGATTAGTCGAGGGCTAGGCGAGCCTTCATCGGCTGGGGAGCTTCTGCTGGCTTCACTGCTGGTAGATGACTCACCCTCTATCGCTCCAAACGTCGCTGAGGTTCGGCTTGGCCACAACAATATGCTTGAGGCTCTACACACCGTTGATTCAACTGCCGAGATTCGTGTCCTCACTCGCGCCTTCAATCGGGGCGTGCTGTCGCCATACAGAAACGTTTTTCAGGCTATGGCGCTCGATCACGTCAATTTCAGTGGGAGCAGATTGTCGAATTGGACGCCGCTCTATTTGCAAAGTCTGCTGACCCTTGGAACAGTTGTTGCGAAGGCCCAGGAGGAAGAAGATCGTGGAGCGAGAGTGAGGACATTTACGCTCATCATTACCGACGGCGTAGACAATGATTCAGGCTCGATTACTGCCGGCAGCGTCCGTGCCGTAGTAACCGACATGCTGGAATTTGCTACGAATCACATAGTCGCAGGCATGGGCATTGGCGAGCGTCCTGGTGTCAGTTTCCGTCAGGTCTTTCGGTCAATGGGGATTCCCGAAGGGTGGATATTTACGGCCGGGACAAGTGTGGATGAGTTGCGAAAAGTTTTCGATGAAATAGCTACGTCTCTACGATTGGCGGCATCGAGTGAAGCCGAGTTTCTTCAACTTCAGTCACCATCCAATTTGTAACCATGCATGCGAAGTGATTCCCTTGATTTGCGGACTGCTTCTGCGCCGACTGCAAGGCCCTCTGGACTCACGTAGATGCCCGTGCCGGGTTTATGACGTAATGGACGGGCCGCCTTTTCGTCGTAAGCATCGCCAGTGTAAACGTGTTCCACCCCATAGAAGCCTTGCACAAAGCGGAGTCCCAAATCCTCAACTGGCTGGAATCCTTTAGCTTCATATTCAGCCCAGTTGTCTTCTCTGATCGCCCCATGATGAGTCAGCTCAAAATTGGGTTCATATTCATGTCCTTGACCGCTCGCTTCGCTGTTAGCCATGTTGGCGTCCTTGCTTATCTAGTCACAAGTTTACGCCCGCACATCTCCATAAGCAATGCGACGGCATTTTCAGGCTAATGACAGACGCTCAGCCAGACTTCTACGCCATCCTGGGAATAGCAAGGATAGCAACCCTTGAAGAAATAAAGAAGCGCTACCATGAGCGAGCCAAGAAACTACACCCCGACCCTAACACGGGCGGTGACGAAACTGAGCTAAAGAAGATAATCGAAGCATATGAAACTCTCAGCAACCCCGACAGGCGTACAGACTATGACCGAAAGCTAAAAGAGGAAGCTCAGACGGCAGAAGCTAGCCAAGCGGCCCGAGAACGAGCCGAGAAAATCCATGCCGCACGAGAAGCCCGAGCCCCAAGCGCAGGACAAGCCCAAGCCTATGGCGACCGCATCAGAAATCAGGCGGGCGGATCGAGGACAAGCTCTACCGGATCAACAGCAGGATATGCGGCGGCGGGGTCGTCGACTACAGGAAGATCACAGCCTCCAAGACAGCCGCCGCCCCCACCGCCTCGGCCTACATGGTTTCAGGAAGGTATGCGGACGCCATCGCCGCCGGTAAGTCCACCTGAATATCAACCGCGTCGAGTCGATCCGCTCCGTTCGGCGGTTGGTTTGATCCTCAGCTTTCTAGGGGTGATTATCGGATTTATTGCGACGGTTATAGGGGGGATCGTTATGGGCTTGCTAGTGCTTTGGGGTTATTGCCTCGCTTTCGCAGCCATGTGCGCAGTCGCTTTTGGTGCGTTCTGGCTGTTTATCAAGATGCTGGGGCATGGCTAGCGTTCACTTGTGCCGCTTCGCAGTGCTGAGACGGACGAGTTTGGTTATAAAATACTCTCGCTCTGCCATGCCCGATGGTCGCCCGCAGGCGATGTTCAACACTTGGGGCGATGACGCCGGACTTAGTTTGCGGCTCGCTGCTGAGTGGCACACCGTTACCAAAGACTTCCAGCTTCTCCCGCGTATAGCTCATGCCGTAAGCTGGACACCACTCCGGCTGCCCTAGCCGGACCCGGATGCCGTAGTCACACTCTTCATGGCCGTCGCAAGTCGTCGGCAACGTCTCGGCCCGAGCAATGCCGGTGCCGACGGTGCTGCTCTTGCCCCAGCCCTGCCACGTCATCCGGCAATAGCTCAGATAGCCAAAGCCGGATGGCAATTGTTCAGTGACGCCCCGAAACAGACAATCCCCCGTGGT
Organism: uncultured Solirubrobacterales bacterium; assembly: GCA_963757995.1. Classification (GTDB taxonomy): domain Bacteria; phylum Actinomycetota; class Thermoleophilia; order Solirubrobacterales; family Solirubrobacteraceae; genus Palsa-744. The sequence continues at coordinate 163,175 of CAVWTS010000004.1, read as the reverse complement.
GTTGGCGACCTTCTCAATGCCTGCGTAGTAGGTGAGCGCCTGCATACGGCACGGCAAGGAGCGGTCCTTGACGTAAGCAAAATCCCTCGGTTCGGGGTTTGTGCCTGTGAGCGTCAGGGTGTAGGCGGTGTAGAGTTGACGACCACCGCACGACACCAGATCACTGGCGACAATCGACACGGCTGCCGACTGCGAGGTGTAGGGCTGGGTATGGCCTAGCCGGGTATCGCTGGAGCTGACCACAACCTGACCGTTCCCGGTCGCTGTACTGCCGCCCCAGCTCGACCACGTAACGCCGTTCATATGGGACTGCACGCTCAAGAACTTGGCCGGATCATGCGCGTCGGGCTGGTTCAGTTCGTAGTTGGGGATCGTCGTGGGGCGTTCCGGGTGGGCCATTGCCACGTTGAGATAGACACCCCCGGCACTGGCGGCATGGCCGACTGAGGCTGCTTGAGCCGCGCAGATCACGAGCGCAATCAGAGCGACGGAAGGCGAGACATGGAGACGACGTGGCTGGACGTTGGGCGGGAGCGTCTGCATCGTTGGCGATCTCCTTGCGGTGTTGGCTTGGGGCCGATGCGAGGGGGCACCGACCCCAAGTCGTTTTGCTGCCTGGATATTCCTGCTAACCGACTAGCAGGAATAGGCTACACGATCCCTGAATCGCCCGACCCGAACGCCACGCTCCCCAGGCCCGAACCAATCTGGTCGCCTTCGCCCAGGACTACGCCAAGCGCGAAGCGGCCTTGGAGCAAGCTGGCGAAGCGCTCCGACAAGAGCGAGACGAGGCCATCCGAATGGCCTACAGCCAGGGCCTGCCCATGAAGGCCATCGCCCAGGTCATGGGCATGAGCCATCAGCGGGTGTCGCAGATTGTCAGGCGCTAGACCGACCCGCTAGCCCTTCTCACTGAGCAAGGGCTTCGGCTACCTGACGGCGAATCTTGAGGGACGATGCCCAGCTCCCCACCTGATGCTCACGCTCTCGGCCAAGCTGTCCGCGCCATTCGGGACGAGCGCGGCCTGAGTCAAGTCCAGGTTGCCGAGGCCACCGGCTTCATCCAAGCGTGGATCAGTCATGTCGAGCATGGACGACGTAACCCGAGCTGGAACAACGTGGTGCGGTTGGCCGATGGTTTGGGTGTCCGCGTCTCGGAGTTGGCCAAGCGGGCGGAAGCCTGCGCTAGAGCCAAAAACTAGTTCCGTCCGGCATGACGCCAACTATATAGCCGGTCGGTCGGCTCGGGCTTGCAATCGAAGTCCGAGGCGAAAAATCCACAAGGCCAGCAGGTGCCCCCGGCGACAGCCGGAACTGCCCCGGGGGCGTGGCATAAGGAGGTACTAGCTCCCATGCAGGAACAGCCTACCGCTGACATAGCGCAACAACAGGGCATGGCCGACGCCGGAATCATGTGTCGGCTCCTCACGCATGACGACCACCGGCCCTGGTCAGTCGAGGAGTTGATCCGCGACCGGGACAACAACACTGGGGACACAACGGACGCCATAGCCAGGCTCCGAGGGCTCGGGCTCATCCACCTAACGGTGGACGGCCTGGTGTTCCCGACGAGGGCCGCGCTGCACCTGGATCAGCTCCCGATGTAGGACGGAGCAGCAAAGCGCCGCGTCGCTTGGATCAGGGCGCGGCGTCTGCTGACTGAGGGGATGGCTATCCCTGGGCAGCCTCAAGGCAGGCAGGACATGCGTAGCTCACGAACTCATCTGAGCCACCGTCGGTTTTATATCGCTCGATTGTCCAGCCCGCGTCTCTTGCTGCCTTCTCGCTGGGAACGACTTCGCCATCGCAAGCAATGCCCTTATCGCACGCGACGCTGCCATCATCAAATCGTGGAGTCATCTGGGTGCCCTTTCTGTTTGGCGTACAAGCCATAGGCTCCCGCGCGGTCCGGTCGGATCAATCCAGTCCGAGACTCGTTTGCAGAGCGCAGGGCGTGTAGTTCGGTGATGTGCCGCAGTGGGGCATTGTTCCAATCGTCCACTCGTCAGGCGTACTTGACGGCCAGGGCGGTAGGCCGCACACTAGGAACGCGGCGAGCCGGTGGACTCAGGGCCGAAACGCTGGGCGTGCAGCTCGCGGATACGCTGCCAGGTGGGGTCATGTTTCGAGAGTCGTCCCGCGCAGCCCGTTTTCGCCAGAAGTGCCCATCTTATGTGGCATTTCTGAATTAAGTGCACCAGGTCTGCGCTGTGGCGACCGCGCGCCAAAATCGTTCGAGGGTAGGGCGAAAGCCCTCAAAGTCCATGTGGTCAAAGGGGTGCTGCCCGCGCCACACGGCGTCCGCAAACGCGACCTTCGACAGGCCGACCGAGCGTTCGGTGTCCCCAACCTGATGCACCTTCTCAACCACCAGCGTGGTCTTGTTTTGCGGATATTGCATCTGGTAGCAGCCGTCGTGGCTGAGGCCCGCCTCATCGAAGTCGCTACGAAGCCACAGGCGCCGGCCTTCGTTGTCGAAGCTGGCGAGAACCGACGGCGGGTAGAGCATCTCGATGCAGACGCGTTGGCCCGAGGAGAGCCAGGGAGCAGCAACGAGCGCGACCGCGACGACACCGTTGCCGAGGTGCTCCCAGCCTTTTGCCCCCAGCTTCGACGCATAGCCAGTGTCGGCGTCGAACACACCCACTCGCGGGAACGGGTGGGGAACGTCCTTTTCCTTCTGGAGCCACTTCCACAGCTGGGCGTCGTTTTTCGGCGGCTCGTGAGTGACACGCCGGAGGTCAAGCTCTGCGAATCCGCCGCTCGCCCGAAAGGACCGTGTGGCCGCCTCGAGGTGGAGGGGGTCGCTCGGCCCCTCGGTCGCGAACGTGACGAGGCCCGGGGCGGGCACGGTCGGCGTGGTGGCTGTGAAGGACGGGTCCAAGGCCGCGAGCTGAGAGGCAAGCCGTTGGTAGACGCCGTCGTAGCCGCGCACAGAACCGAGGTATTGCAACTGGCCACGAACCACGAGCGGAAACTCGGCCGGCGGCTTCTCCAGGGGGCCAGTTGCGGATGGTGGCCCTCGCAAACGCCGCCACAGCATCGGCTTCTCCGTACTTATCCCAGATGTGCAGGACCGCCCGAATGTGCCGTCGGTACTCGCGCGGAACGTTCAGGCGCTCGTTGACGATGATGCCGGTGACCCGTTGGCGTTGGCTCCATCTCATCAGCCGGGTCTTGTCTTCGTTGATCGCGAAGTTGTTGCTCTCGATCACCCGCCGGAGATCCGGGTGCAACACCGGTCGCTGGTTCACGATGCTCGCCAGCGCACCTGGGAACACGCGTTGTCCTGAGGAAAAGCAGATGTCATCGGCGTATCTCGTGTAGTGGCAGTGCGCCGATTTAGCGAGGCGGCTGAGCTCGGAGTCGAGGGAGCGACAGACCAGATTGGAGATCACCGGCGAGGTTGGTGCGCCCTGCGGCAACACGCCGCGATGGCAGCAGATCTGCGCCAACGCGGTCGCAGCTTCCTCGGGGAAGTCGAAGGGGTGCGCCCGGAAGACGCCGCGAACACGACCAAAGTGCACGGTCGGGAAAAAATCTTTGAGATCGATTCGAAGGACCCAGCGCTGCCCACGGTGGATTGCGGCGTTCGTCTGTGGGCTGCGGCCGCGTGCAAAACCGTGGACGTGCGGCCGTGGCGAGTAGGCGCCGTCGAGCATCGGCAACAGCGCACGCTGGAAGTCCTTGATCGGCTTGATCGGGGCGCTGATGATGCGCGGAGTGCCACCCGTGCGCCGGGCGACCTCAAACTCGTAGTAGCGCTTGTCCTCATCGTAGGCCCAGATCCACCAGGTCAGAAGACGCAGCGATGTTCCGACGTGCCTGGCCACGTCGGAACGGGTCAGGAGGATCGGGATGTCGGTCGTTGGCTGCAACGCCGGCGAATCTACCTTCTTCTCCTACTGCCAGCGACTGAGGTGCTCCGGGCGCGGGCGGCGGGTAAAAGCGAGAGGTTCGATAGCCCAAGCGAATCGCCAGGGAAAGAAAGACGCCAGCGTTGCAGCCTGCGACGATTCTACATATCCGTGCTAGGAGCGAGGACCGAGATGAGCCGGCCAACGCGGCGGAGCCGGGCGTCGCTCTTACGAGCGCATCAGCGCGAGTAGGCTTGCACCGGAAGACGGATGAACAGGCCTGAGCCACATGGGACCCAAGGCTCTCCAGCGATGTCGTCCCTGCGTAGCTATTACGGTCGTTCTTCTGGAGGTTGCTGTGGCCGACCCACGGTCTCGAGCTCGTTCTCGGCCCACGTCCTCACCTGCTCGACCAATGTGAGGGCTGCGGGCCGGTCGAGGGCAGGCGGCTCGTCGCCCTCGTAGCGGAACTCGACTGCCCAGGGGGAAAGAATGTCGGCCTCGGAAAGTCCCTTCGGAGCCTCGATCTCGTTTTCTTCGACAAGTCCGATCAGATAACTTAGCGCGTGGCTCTTCATGAACGCCACGCCGCGTGCGGCGAGGACGGCCTTGATTAGCTTCTCGACGGCCTGCTGGGCATGGAAGCCGACAATCGCGTCGGCGATGTCGGTGTCTGGCGAGACCTTCCGTACGAGTGTCTCGTCATCTATCGCCCTGGCAATCAGCACGCGCGCCAGATCGAGTCGGTCATGTGGCGGCATGCAGCACTCGACCCTCGGTGAGAGCGGCGTGCACCATCGACCCCTCCACGCCTCCCCAATCCTCGGCGTAGCTCTCGCTTACGACGAGGACATCGAAAGGCATCCCGAGTGGGCGGAGCGCTCGACCGAGACGGACCATCTCGGCGTGCCGGTCCTGAGGCCCGCGCTCCACGACGAGGAAGTCGAAGTCGCTGTCCGGACCAGCGTCACCGCGAGCACGCGAGCCAAAGAGCACGATCTTGACCGGATCGGCAGCGACAGCGACCAAGGTCCGGCCTGCCATCTCGATGACCTCCTGCGCCTCCTGCGGAACCATGACGACACCGTAGCGAAGCTGCCGGGCGGTTTGTGCTTGGCAGGCTCCTCGACAGTGGGGTGTCAGCGATCGGCCTTCCTGATCGCCTCCGCCACCTGCCAGCGCGCCTGCCGCCCGACCGGCTCCATTAGTGCCTCAACCAGCCGGTCCAGGGCTATGTCTGCGTTCAGTCGTCGTACCTGGCTCCCCGTTTCGCTGGATACGAGCCTAGTTCGAACCGTAGTCACCCCGTCGGGCTTATGCCCTCCAGCTCGGCACGGTCTGAGCACGCACCCAGTGCCGCGCTGCTTGGTGAGAGCGCGACGCTACGTCTCAGATTTAGCAGTCGCGTTCCTGCCGATAGCGCCGGATCGCTTCGGCAACAGCCAGGAGCTTCAGGAGCCAGTCGGGTGTCAGCCAGAGGGCGCGCAGCCCGATCATCGGCAGAACCTCCCAGAGAGTCAGGTGCGGCCACATGGCGGCGAGGCGATCGCTCGGTCAACAGTCTCAGACAAAGATCTGCACTCCATCCCCGAACCCATACTGCGGCTACCTGCCGCTTGATCGGTTCAGACATTGCTCTACCTGCCCTATTGGGATGTCGGACATGGCTGCCTGCCTGCCTTCGCCGGTTTTTTTTGCCGGCCGGAGGCAGGCAGTGTCCATTGGTCTCTATTGGTAGGTCGTGGCGGGCATGCCCTTTCCCCAATGAGTTTCGGAGCGGCCCAGGCATGGGCGTCGGTAGCTCGCGGAGACAGCCGGCCCGTTCAGCGCTGAAGTAAGGTGCGACGGCAACTCGAGAACCCCGAGCGTCAGGGCGTCCGCCCCAGTAGGACGGGTCTAGGCGTGGCGGCAGAAAGGAGACGAAAGGTGATTCGCGTCCTGGGCTTTGTTGGCGGTGGGCTTCTGGCGGTCTTGGCGGTATGGCTGGCCTTTGGCATCCTCAGCTCGGCCGCTGCCAGCCAGCATCTAGACGTCCATATGCCGAACGGTGATCCATGCGCAGGCCAGGAACTAACCCTGAAGATCAACGGCCAAGCAGGGTCGCCGATTGTTCCCTACGGCCCGGTCACGATCCACGGCGTGCTCCACTGCGAAACGGTCCCGATTCGCAATGCTCAGGTTGCTGTTGCTGTCGTTGGCTCCGTGCCTGCCGGTGTCCCGGCCATCGTTCCTGTAGCCACAACCGGACTCGACGGCTCATTCACGTACATGGTGCCGCCTGGCCCAGACCGCGTGCTCAGGTTCAGCTACACCTCCTACAGCGACGATCCGGCACCGTCCGTGCACGCGACGGCAACGCTGCGTGTTCGGCCGAGGATCGAACTGCTGATCAATCCTCGCAAGGTCCGCAACCACCAGGCGATCTTCTGGACCGTCACCGTTCTCGGTGGCCCATTTCCGTCCCAGGGCATCACGCTCGATACTCAAGTCAAGACCGAGGGGAGGTGGCAGATCTTTGGTCAAGCCATCGTTCCCCGAGAAGGCACCAGCCTCATCTACAAATACCGCTTCCTCAAGACCTATATGTCAACGACTTATCCGTTCCGCTTGACCATGCCCGCGACCGGGTCACGCGACTATCCATATGTCTCCGGTTTGAGCAACGTCGTAAAGGTCCGCGTCAATCCGTAGGCGGCCCGAAGCGCTCGGCGTGCAGTTCATGGATGCGCTCCCAGGTTGGGGCATGTTTCGAGGGTCGTCCCTCCCTCCCCGTCCACCATCTCTGGTGGCACTCTGTGACGGTATCCTGTAGCCCATGTCTGAGCAGCTTGATCTGACGATCGTTTATAGCCTGGGGAGGAGGGCTGGATCATCGCGTTGATCCCTGAGGTGGCTGGCGTATCTCAGCCAAGGGCACACGCGGGAGGAGGCGTGCACGAACGTCATCGATGCGCTGCGCCTGATGCTCTCGCCAGAGCCCAGCGACGCCGGCGATCGGCGTGAGCGTGAGGCACTGCATCTGACGATCGCTGCATGAAGCGACGCGATCTGGAGCGTCATCTCACGGCCCACGGCTGCCACCAAGTGGACGAGGGTGGACGAGGGCGGTAACCACTCTTGGTGGGTAGGTCCCGAGGGCGCGCGCTCAGTTATGCCGCGCCATCGCGAGATTTGACTATGGACTGGCGCGTAAGATCTGTCGGCAACTGGTCGTACCACCGCCGGCAGGTTCGCGCTGAGGGTCGGTTCCGACGCATGGGGCGTTCCGTTGTGACGCTCAGCCGGGCATGTAGGGCATGACGCGCTGGTCGAGCTCAGGAGACGGAGCGGGCAACGATCCGACCCTCCCGAAGGGCGTGATGGACCATCGTCCCGCGAACCTTCGCCCGCCGCTCCGCGAGATCCTCATCCACCACGATCACATCGACCGGCCATCCAATCCGCCCGACCGCGTCGCGCAGGCGGGATACGAGCAGCATTCGGTAGATCGCCAGGTCGATGAGGGGGCCGCTCGAGGGGTTGGCCGTTAGGTAGGGGGCGGTGTTTAGATCGATCATCTGTCAGTTGATTGAGAGCCTACTTGTCCCACCGCTCCCAAACTCGGACTATCGAAGTGTAGAGATGGAGTTCATGGCTGTTCTTGGCGGCGGAGTGAGTATGGCCGAACTGTATGCTGCCGTCGGCGGCGTTGCGTGTAAAGATTGTCGCCCATTCGCGGTGATCGCCCGAGCGTCTCAGTAGGAGCGTCAGCAGCATCTCTTGGCGATCTCTCCGCTCTGCAGCCCGAAGCTCAAAACGAGGATCTAGCCGGTGGACGGCCTCCGCAAACCATGCCTCACTAGTAATAAGGACCGCGTCGGCGCCGACCTTATCCACCTCAGACGCTAGGAGTCTGACATTAACAATCTTATCTTGCTCGTCTTCGGGGTCGAGGACGAATTGGCCGATCCATTCATCGCCTCGAAACGTCCACGCAATAGTTTGATGATACCCGTCGACCGTCAGTAGTTTCTTGCCGATCTCGTGAAATCTAGTTGCATATTCCTCGACGGTGGGATTAGCTGCGACGGGAGGCGGCGGTTCCCGCTCGAATACCTCGCCGTATCGAGTTCGACGCGCCACCTCAGCCTTCCGTGACATTTCCCCCAGTGCCGAGGGAGACAGTGGGTCGGCGAACACATTTGACATCGTGGCTTCGTCGTCAAGATGCCAGTACGCTGTCCGCGCCTGGACGTTGGGGAGCATGCAGGAAAGCCGTCCCGATGGATGCATCTCGCGTTCGTATTGCGTGTCGTGTATCTCACCGCCAAAGGTGCTCATGGTGACACCACAATGCTCGTGCGCATCCATTAGAAGTGACACGAGTGTTCCGTAACAGTGGCTTAGGACGTCGAGTAGCTCGTCGTCGGGAAGCTCAGGAACGGTCCAGCGGCGCTCAACGATCATGACCGCTTGGCGACGAATACGCTCAGGCAAGGTGGGAAGAGCAATCGTCTCGGCTATTTCGGCCGCCGTTTTCGTTGGGTTGCTCTTGAAACGATCTACAGTCTGTTCGGAGCCCGTTGCGGCTACCGAAACGAGCGCCACACTTGCGGTATCGAGGTCACCCTCCTTCTCGATTTTGTTTCGTGCGGTCACCAGCCACCGCATGCGTGGGTCGCCCTTCATTAGCTCCTGCCACTGCGCGTACCAGGGCTCAAACCAATCGTAAGGGCGAAGCTCCTTTTGTAGCACGAATGTCACAGTACGGGCCGCTTGAATACAACTATTGAGCCTGAGCACAAATTCGTCTACATCGGCATATGCGTCCAGTGCCTCGTGCCACAGATCGTGCGTCTGTCGAAGGCGATTGTGTGTCTGCGGAAGGGGGCAGTTGGTCTCGATGCGTAGCACCATCGTCCGATATCCTAGGAGGTGCGGCACGCGAGCAGTAGCATTTTCCCAAGCCGGAGACAAGCACAAGACGGCACGCAAGTTTGCAGACAACTAGCCTCAACGACGTCTAGGCTCGTGCTGCCCCAGGGCCGAAGCGTTCGTACAGCTCGGGCAGCAGTGCTCCGAGGTTGGCGTACTCCTCGGCGCAGTGGGTTGCGAGCGCTTGGGGAAGGCGCTTGGGCAGTGCTCGATGGCGTACGAAGGGAGTGTTGAGCAGCGGCTCGGCGAGGCCACCGAGCGCACCATATGGGCGCAGGCTGGCACCCAGCCAGAAGCGACTGCGCAACACGACGCCATCGCCTTCGCGCAGGAACACATGGAACATGGGCGAGTGGCGCACGTGCAGGCGGTCGTCGCCTGCGTAGCCGCAAACAATCGATGCGACGTGGGGATCGTCTAGCGCGTCGCTTGCCATGCCCATCTCGCTGGGCGCCTTGAATTCGATGCGAGCGTACACGAGGCCAGTGCCGACGTCCTCGACAGGATGGTGCACGGTGCCCCAGTGGGCCCTCTTGCGTGCATGCGAAGCGGGCTGCAGAGAGTTGTCACGGTGCGCGGCCGGATGCCAGATGCGGTAGCGCAGGGGATCGCGCGGGTGCCAATCGAACCACCAGTCGACCATCTCGCCGCTGACGTTTGGCATCGCGGTGCGCACCGCCACGTAGGCCACTCCGTCCTCGAGCACACACCAGCCGGTCTCGCAGGGCAGCGGCTTAGGATCGAGCAGCCGGTCCACGCTCTTCAGGGCAAGCGCTTGCCCTGGGTCGATGGGTCCGTGCTCGATCGCAGTGAGCGTCTCTTGCTCTGGCGCCTGCATGGCGCGCGTTAGATAGTCGGCCAAAGGAACTGCGCTCATAGCGCTCGCCACCCCCGGTCGATGCTCGCGCGGCCTGTGGTTGTCGTGGCCTGTGCTGAGGCGGTGGCAGTCGAGGTCATGTCGTGGGCGGCGTGGGTCGCCCCATCCAGCTGTGAAAGCGGCCGTCCGGGTCGTACTTCACGCGCAGCTCGTCCAAGCGCTGCATCTGCGTCTGGCCCACGAAGCGCGCAGGACGGTTGCCGAGGTTCTCGTCGGCGAGCTGAATGCCGCTGGCCAGCGACTGCATCTCGCGCATGCGCTCGGTCGCCCAGGCCACATTCTGCTCATCTTCGACTGGATCCTGCCAAACGCCGTACAGCGCGATGTAGGTGTCGTCCTCGACGCTGTAGGCCATGTCGGGGCGCTCAGGCTGGGGGGTGGCGCCGGGTTGCCAGTTCATCCACAGCATGTGCGAGGGCGCCAGCGGCAGCGTCTCGGCAATGCGCCGCAAACCGGGCAGCAAGTCCTCGATCGGGGCGTGCGTCCACATATTGTCGGCCGAGTAGCGATGAGCGTCGGGATAGGCGGCGTGCGCGCCGGCGTACAGGTCGGCCAGCTCCCCAGGCACGTATGGCAAAGCGAGCTTTGCCCGGTCGAGCACAGGACAACTTTCGAGCACGGCGATCGCCTCGCGCGCCTCCTGCTCGCTATCGGCGAGCACCGGCCCGGTCACCGCGATCTCGAGCTCGCCGTCTTCGGTGCGGTGGATGAAGACCATCAGCTCCATCACACGAGCGACCCGCGGGCCGATCTCGCGCGCCCAGCCGAAGACCTGCTCGAGCACGTCCATCGGGTAGAGGAACACGCTGTTGACGACTAGCTTGGGCTTGCGCACAAGGCGCAGATGAAAGCGCGTGACCACGCCAAAGAAGCCAGGCCCGGCGCCACGAGCAGCCCAAAGCAAGTCGGCGTTCTCGGTTTCGCTGGCATGCACCAGCTCGCCATTTGCGAGCACCAGATCGATCGCCACTACGCTCATGCAGGCCGGCCCGTACACGCGGCCGTTCCAGCCGTAGCCGCCCTGCAAGAGATAGCCGCCGAGGCCGACGCCTGGGCAATGCCCGGCGGGGAAGAAGAGATTGTGCTCGGCGAGCAGCGCCAGCAGCTCGTCGCCGTGGCAGCCGGGCCCGACGGCGGCGGTCATCCGCGCGGCATCAACCTCGATCTCGCGCAGGGCCGATACGTCGAGCAGCAGCCCGCCTTCGCGCACGTGGTTGCCGGCCCAGGAGTGCCCGCCGGAGCGAATGCCGACGCGCATCCCATCCGTGCGCGCTCGAGACACCGCCCGCACAACATCTGCCTCGCTGCTAGCAAGCACGATCGCGTCGGGGTAGCGCTCGGGCGTGCGGGCGTTCCACACGGCAGCGCGGCGAGCCTCTTCATAGCCGGCATCTCCGCGTGCCAGCAGCGTGCCGTCGTAGGCATTTGCCATAGTCGCCCGCACAATACCCGCCCTCTCCGATCAGCCGATCCGTCCCAGCTTCCGACACGTGCGTGCACCAAGAGGCGCACTTGGAGCGACCCTGTGAGCGGCCCACAGTCGGCGAGCGCGCACACGCGTGCGGCTCACACCCGGGCCTCGGAGGAGCTCCCCTTTGAGGACCGGGAGGACTTCGAGGACGCGCGACATGGCTTGATCGAGAGCGCCCCAAGCCTCGTACTGCGCGACGCGCGCGGGCGCCCGGTGTGGGACATGGACAGCTATGCGTTTGTAGACGAACGCGAGTGGGCGGCTATAGGGCGTGAGGAGGCGGCTGCTCGGCGTGGGGGGCCGGCTGTACGGCGTGGGGGGCCGGCTGCTCGGCGTGAGGGGCCGACTGTACGGCGTGAGGGGCCGACTGTACGGCGTGAGGGGCCGGAGGCAAATGCGGAAGGGGAACCCGCGGAAGACCCGTCGCACGTACCCGACACGGTCCACCCGAGCCTATGGCGCATGGCGCAGCTGAATGGGATCCACGGCCTGTTCGAGGTTGTGCCCGGCATCTACCAGGTGCGCGGCTATGACATCTCGAACATGACCCTCGTCGAGGGGGCTACGGGCGTGATCGTCATCGACCCGCTCGTCTCTACCGAGTGCGCGGCGGCGGCCTTGGCCCTGTATCGCAAGCATCGCGGCGAGCGCCAGGTCAGCGCGGTCGTATATACGCACAGTCACGTCGACCATTTCGGAGGCGTGAAGGGCGTCGTCAGTGCCGACGAAGTGCAGACAGGCAAGGTCCCTGTGTGGGCGCCGGCGGGCTTCCTCGAGCACGCCGTCTCGGAGAACGTGCTGGCCGGTGGGGCGATGGCCAGGCGCGCGACGTACATGTTCGCGCCGGGCTTGGAGCGAGGCCCGCGGGGCCAGGTGGACGCTGGCATCGGCAAGACGACCTCGACCGGCAGCATCACTTTGATTCCGCCGACACACGAGATCAGCCACACCGGCCAAAAGGCGGAAATCGACGGTGTGCCGATCGTCTTCCAACTCGTCCCCGACAGCGAGGCCCCTGCGGAGATGAACTTCTCTTAAGGATTTGGGCGTGCTTTGTGTGGCCGAGAACGCCGTCCACTGCATGCACAACGTACTGACCCCGCGGGGCGCGCTGGTACGCGATTCACTGGCCTGGTCCAAGTACCTGGGGGAGGCGATCGAGCTGTTCGGCGCGCGTAGCGATGTGATGTTCGCGCAGCACCATTGGCCGCGCTAGGGCAAAGCCCGGATCATCGAGCACTTGGCTCGTCATCGCGACATGTACCGCTACCTGCACGACCAAACGCTGCGCCTGGCAAACAGGGGCCTCACGCCGACCGAGATCGCGGCCGAGGTGCGCCTGCCGCCGAGCCTGGAGCGCACGTGGTCGTGTCGTGGCTACTACGGCACGGTCAGTCACAACGTGCGCGCCGTCTACCAGCGCTACTTGGGCTTCTTCGACGGCAACCCCGCCCACCTGGATCCGTATCCGCCCGCTGAGGCGGCTTGGCGCTATGTGAAGCTGGCCGGCGGCATCGAGGGGCTGCTGGCTCAAGCCCACACTGCCTTTGACGAGGGTGACTACCGCTGGGCGGCCGAGCTGTGCTCACATGCCGTGTTCGCAGAGCAGGGAACCCCGAAGCCCGGAGACGCAGAGCCGGGGAACGCTGAACCGGGAGACGCACAGTCGGGAAGCGTGCAGCCGGGAGACGCACGGCCGGGGAATGCGCAGCCGGGAGGCGCGCAGCCGGGAAACGTAGAAGCGGGAGATGCACGGCCGGGGAATGCGCAGCCGGGAAACGCAGAGGCGGGAAGGGCGGAGGCGGGAAATGCGGAGGCGGGAAGGGCGGAGGCGGGAAGGGCGGAGGCGGGAAGGGCGGAGGCTGGAAACGCGGAGGCGCGCGAGCTGCAGGCGTCTGCGCTGGAGCAACTTGGCTATCAGTCCGAGAGCGCCGTATGGCGCAACCTGTATCTCGTCGGCGCGCACGAGCTGCGCGAGGGACCGCCGCCACCCCCGAGGGGCAGGCGAGTGGCAAGTGCCGATGTGGCCAAGGCCCTGTCGCTCGAGCAGCTGTGGGACGCGATGGGTGCGCGCCTGGATGGCCCGCGCGCGTGGGAGGAGACGATCAAGCTCGCTTGGGACTTCACGGATGTGGGCGAGCGCTGGAGCGTCACCGTCGAAAACGGAGCGCTCAGCGCAATCAGGGATCGCTTGGTGGAGGATTGCCACGCAAAGGTGACGCTCACCCGTGCGGCCCTCGATGCGATCCTGCTGGGTGAGGGGGACGGGGTGCAACTGTTCGCCAGCGGCGCGATCGCCGTGGAGGGCGACGGGGCAAAGCTGGGCGAGTTCCTCGGGCTCCTAGATGAGGGTGATCCGGTTTTCGCGATCGTTACACCTGGCACGCCAGGCAAAGACTAAGCACGACCCTTTCATGATCCTGAAAACCTCAGGAGATACCAAGCACGACCTTGCCGACAGCGCGGCGCTCGTCAATGATGCGCAGTGCCTCGCTGGCTTGCTCGAGGGGCAGGCACGCTCCGACGATCGGCTTGACAAACCCGTCGTCGATCATCTTGGCAACGGCCTCGCCGGTGGCACGAATGCGCTCCGGGTTAAGCAACGCATAGGCCCCCCAGCCGGCACCGACAACGGACACGTTGCGCAGCAGCAGACGGTTGACCTTGACCTCGGGGATCGACCCTTCGGTGAAGCCGACGACGACCACGCGCCCTTCCTCTTTGAGCGAGCGCAGCGAGTCGGTGAAGCGATCGCCGCCGACGGGATCGAGCACGACGTCGACGCCGCCACCGCTGAGCTCGACGGCCTGCTCACGCCAGGCCCCGTCCGAGCGCACGACGTGATCCGCCCCGGCCTCGCGTGCGATGCGCTCCTTCTCCTCTGTCGAGACAACCGCAATCGTGGAGGCCCCGAGCGCCTTGGCGACCTGTAGGGCAGCGGTGCCGACGCCGCCTGCGGCTCCGTGGACGAGCACGCTTTCGCCGGCTTTGAGCTGCCCGCGCAGCTTCAGCGCGAAGTAGACGGTGTGGTAGTTGAGGACGATCGAAGCCCCTTGGTTGAAGTCGAGCAGGTCGGGCAGGGCAAAGGTCATATAGGCGGGAGCGACCGCCCGCTCGGCCATCCCGCCCAGGGCGGTGAAGGCCATCACGCGATCACCTGGGTTCAGGCCGCTGGAGGGGGGCGCGGAGATGACTGTGCCGCCAACCTCCGCACCGGGAATGAATGGCAGGTCGGGTTTGAGCTGGTAGAGCCCGCGTGTCTGCAGTACCTCAGGGAATGAGACGCCGGCGGCGGCCACATCGATCAGCACCCCTTCGCCGGGGGTGAGCATATGGCTGGGCTCAGGCTCGGGCACATCCACGACACGCACGGCGTCAGGCCCGCCTAGCTCGCTGATCTGGACGGCGAGCATCGCGCGGGACGCTACTTCTGCCGCGCGCTCTGCAGGTGCTGCTGGTTCTGCTGTCGCTCACCGCGCACTTGAATCGCGATCAGCACGATGACGATGTTGACGAGGATCCCGATCCCGATGAAGGTGACGATCAGGCCGATGTCCTTGCTGACGGCTTCGCTTGAGGCGAGAAGAAGCATCTTCGGTCTCCGGGTCGTGGGCGAGAGTTGAGAGGTTCGGGAGTCTTCGTTTTTGGCGATGCCCCGTGCGTGCGCGCGCGGCGTCCTGAAAGAGCCTACCAATGGACAAGGACTGGATGTCGTGGACCCGATGGGCGCAAGCCAGGCGTTCGTGGGCCATGTCGAGAACCCCAGGAGTGCCCGGCAGATGTCGAGAGCCCTCGAGCTTGCCGGCGGCAAAGCGCGACGTGTCGTAGCCTTCCAAGTACGCCGCAACAGGCTAAGTCATGGAGAGGTGCCAGAGCGGTTGAATGGGCGCGACTGGAAATCGCGTAACGGGGGTTGACCTCGTTCGAGGGTTCGAATCCCTCCCTCTCCGCCATTTGATCGATGTTCGAACTCTCGACCTGAGTGCTGGGGTCAGAGTTCGAACATCGTCCCGTCAAGATCGTTTACCTCTGTTCCAGCCTTGGCCGCTCCTACGCTCGGTATTGTTGGGGTGTGCCGGAGCGGCTTCTCACCTATAGGCCGATGCGCGTGGCCTTGGGCGTGAACGGGGTGACGTCAGCGAGGATGGCGCCTGGGACATGAGCTCCGTGCCAGATTGTCTGTACTTCACCGAGTCCGACGCCGCCAACTCGATGATCGCCTCCGATCCGATGGCTCTGTTGGTTGGGTTTGTCTTGGATCAACAGGTCACAGTGCAACAGGCGTTCCTCGGACCGCTTACGTTGAGGCAGCGTCTCGGTGCGTTCGACGCGGCGACGCTCGCGAATGCTGACCTGGAGTCGGTGTTTCGCGAGAAGCCGGCGATCCACCGCTACCCAGGCTCGATGGCCAAGCGCGTGCACGATCTGGCCGTCCATGTCGAGGATCGCTACGACGGCGAAGCGGCCCGCGTTTGGACCGATGCGGCTGATTCCGGCGAGCTGCGTGCCAACCTGGAGGCGCTTCCTGGCTTCGGGGAGATGAAGGTCAAGTCGATGGGTGCCGTGCTCGCCAAGCGCTATGGCATCAAGGCGGCCAAGGCGCTGGTGCCGCCGCACCCGACGCTCGGAGACGTGGACTCTCCGCAGGCGCTAATCGACTACCAAGCAGCCAAGAAGGTGCACAAGAAGGAGTGGAGCGGCAAGCGCTGAACGGCCGGGAAGTACCCCTAGCCTAAGCAGTGATAGGACGTTATACTTGTCAGGTATGACAGGACGGATTGGCACGAAGGGCCAGGTTGTGATTCCGAAGGCGCTGCGTGATCGCGCGCATCTGCACCCAGGCGACGAGGTCGACTTCGAGTTGCGCGACGAGGAGATCGTGCTCGTTGCCCGGAGGGTTCCCGCTCGGCTCGGTGGTCGGTTCAGGAACACCGGGATGGCCGCGCGTCTGCTTGAAGACCGGGCGCGCGAGCCTCGGTGAGTGTTTGCCTGGACTCATGGGCGATTCTGGCCTGGCTTGATGGTGAGGAGCCTGCGCTCTCGCGCGTCGAGGGATTGATCGACACACGGCCCACCGTGAGCTGGGTGAACCTAGTTGAGATCTACTACCGCGTTGAGCGTGATCATGGCCGTATCGCCGCTGACGACACGCTTGCGTCCCTGCGGGCCGTCCTCTCCCTCGATCTTCCCGGCACCGCACGGATGATCGAGACCGCACGCCTGAAGGCTCGTGCATCGATCGCGCTCGGGGACTGCTTCGCAGTCGCGACTGCTACTGCGCACGGACTCGTGTTGCTCACCGGCGACCCCGAGATCCTTGAGCTACCAGACTCGCCCTGCACAAGTGAGGATCTTCGCCCCCGCTGAGCACGGCCGCGCAGCGCCCTAGCTTACTTCGGGCTTCGTCCCCGTCAAAGCCCGTTTTTGGCCTGGACGCGGCGAAGCGCATCCGCGGCCTTCCGTCGAGCTAGCCGTCCGACCGGCTCTATGAGATGCTCAAGAAGGCGATCCAGGGACGGCGTGGGATTGCAGGTCGTCCCGATCTTTCCGTCCATGTCCAGCAAGCCTCGCGTTCTGGTGATCAGGACGCGCAATGCGCAACGTTACGGTCGCCCGTGGGTTGATGCAGGCATGCTGGGGAAGCTGGGTACCGGACCTGGACATCGCCGGGGGCCGGGTCAGTCGGGATCGAGCCGTGGATTGCGGGCGTTTGGCTCGCTCATCTGCTCGGTGGTCTCAGTCCTGGCTATTTCACAGGGAGCTCATGCCACGGCCTACAGGCACTGGGTGACTTCGCCCGATCCGAGCTTCGGGTCGAAAGGTCTCGTTGTGACGCAGGTTGTGCCGGGTGAGGTGAATGCCGCCACAAGCGTTGCGCTGGAACCCGGCGGGGACGTGCTCATCGGAGGGTCAGCGGGTCCGGGGCAGGCGGCGCTCGGCGGATCACCGGAAGGGTTCGTCACTCGCTTGCTGCCTACCGGGCACATTGATTCTTCCTTCGGGAGATCGGGCTCGGTGAGGCCGGCCGGCCTCACCGCCGTGGAGCAGGTTGAGCCGGCGTACAACGGTGACGTGCTGGCGCTGGGTAGCTCGCTGGTGCTTCTCGAACACAACGGTAAAACAATCGCCGCATTCGGAGTAAATGGCTGGGCCTTGATGCCAAGCGGATTTGTGCCGCAGCGTTTTGCCGTCGAGCAGGACGGTTCGATCGCGCTAGTAGGGACCGTGGCACGGGGCGGCGGCGAGGAACCGGCCGTCGTGCGCCTGACGGCCGGTGGGTGGCCGGACCCGACTTTCGGCAGCGATGGGCTTGTCGTGCTTCCGCCACCCACAGATGAACAAGGTCATCAACTGAAATCGGTGACCCCTGGCGGCCTCGTCGTTCAGCCGAACGGTGACATTGTGTTGACGCTTCGAGGTGTGACCCCGCCGACACCGACACTCGAATACCCGATGTCGGTGCTCGAGCGGGTGACAGGCGAGGGCACACTCGACGCCAGCTTTGGAGCTAGTGGGCAAGCTGTGATCGGTCGCGCAGGGGAGGAAGTCGGAGTGTCCGACCCGATGTTGGATGCCGGCGGGAACATTCTCGTCGGGATCGAGGTAAGCAGTGGGACGGGCGCTCACAGTGACCTCGCGGTCTGGCGGGTTTCGGCAGATGGTCTGGCTCTCGCTGACGAGCCGGGTCTGGAAAGGCTCCCTCTCCGCTATCCAGTGGGGAGCTTCGTTTCACTACCGGACAGCTTTGGCTTTCTGCTTCGCAGCGAAGGCTCCTACCTAAAGGCCAGCCTCCTCTCGATAGGGGCAGACAGCACCAAACCGACAAACTCGCTGTCCTCCGAAGAGCTGACACTGCCCGACGGTGCGACCGACCACGAAGGCCTCGTCGCCGCTCAGGCTGACGGTAAGCTGATCCTGGCCGGGAGCGCGCCGCTAGATAATGGAGAACAGGGCATCTTCCTAGAGCGTCTGTACGGCGTGAGCGCCCCTGCCATTATCAACCTGCCCACGGAGGCCATCCACCGGGGTTTGCGCAGCATCACGTTGCGATTGAGCTGCAGCAGGGCTCGTAGCTGTCATGGCCTGGCGGAACTCTCAAGCTCCGCCAGGCCAATTATCCGCTATGCCAGCAGCCGAATGTTCACGATCGCCCCAGGGCACAGTCGGAACGTGATCCTCGGGTTCAGTCGAGCGGGACGTCGCCGCTTCTCCAAGCGAGCCCGGACGCGCGTGAGGCTCACCGTAATCCTGAACGATGGTCCCGGAGCATCTGCTTCGATCACGCTTCCGACCATGCACTGATGAGTGCGCAGCGAAAGTCATGAGACTCTCAAGAAGAAATGATGGCGTCGTTAGTGTCACCAGCACTCAGCGCGTGTAGCGCACGGAGGCGCTGCCAGCAGCAGGTTATGTTTTCGAGAGTCGTCCCGTCAGCCCCGTTCGTGGCCTTAGGAGAACGAAGCTCGAACTAGCACCGCACACTTCCTCTATCTGGTAATCGCTGCTCAGGGTACGACCGAGGCACCGCATGCGAGTGCTGCTATTGCCAGATCCTCCTCGTCCCAGGTGACCATGACAAGACTGGAGTCACCGATGCGATGCTGATGGCGGAAGCAAGATGGACTGTGTCGTATCCACGTAGCCCATAACGTTCAGCAAGCTCACCGGCCTGTGGATGCGAACGCGAATACGCAGTTCACTGCGTGGAGCGTCGTCCCGCGATCCCCCAGCCGCACGGGCGACGGACGCGATCATCCGTGCATCAGTCGCTCGGCCACTACACTAAGCGACTCTGCGCCCTTAGCTCAGCTGGATAGAGCGTCGGTCTACGGAACCGAAGGTCGGGAGTTCGAATCTCTCAGGGCGCGTTCTTCCCCGTCTCTTCGATCGTCAGTGCTGGTGCGGGTTGCATGGTTCGCGGGTCCTCTAAAGAACCCCTGTAGGTGGGCAACAGCATGGGCAACAGGGCAACAACAGGCGTGTTGCCCAAGCGCACCGCCTATCCCGGCGTCTATCGCCGGGGCTCGCGATATGTCGCGGTGTACCGCGTCGGTGGACGCCAGCGCAAGGAGTCTGCCGCGACGTTTGCTGAGGCGCGCACGATCAAGCTCGCCCGCGACGCCGAAGCACGAGAAGCTCGGCGCGGGCCGACGCTGCACGCCTATGCGCTCGCATGGGCTCGCAAGCATGCCGGCTGTGGGCACGATGCGGTGCGCGAGCAGACACGCGTGGAATACCAGCGGCTGCTAGCCGCCTACGCGCTTGGTTACTTCGCGCAAGACATCCGGCTTGCAGACCTCGACCGACGCGCATTGCAAGGCTTCATCGGCTGGCTAACGGATCGTCCCGGACGTACTGGACCACGGCTCTCTGATCGCTCGATCCGCAACGCGCTCACGCCGCTGCGCCTGTGCCTAGAGGCGGCGGCCGCTGAGGGACTCGTCAAACCAGAGCTCGTTCAGGCACTTACGCTGCCCAGGCGTCGCGGTGGCCGGTGTTGGGAGTTCACCGAGCGCAGATTCCTGACCCGCCAGGGGCTCGGCAGGTTGCTCGATGAGATACCACCCGCGCACAAACCCTGTTCTTGTTGTTGGCCTCCACGGGCCTGCGGATCTCTGAGGCGATCGCTCTGCGCTGGTGCGATCTAGATCTCGGCGTAAGCCCCCCCGTCTGCGGGTGCGTCGAGCGATCGTCAAGGGCATCGTTGGAGCACCGAAGTCGCGTCACGGTGCCCGCACAATCCCGTTGACCGCAGATCTCGGTTGCCAGCTGCGCCAAATGTGGTCCTCGGATGTAGACATAGAAGGTTTGGTCTTCCAAAACCGCCGCGGACAGCCGATAGAACCCAACACCTTGAGAAAACGCGTACTCGCACCGGCTGCCGCACGCGCAGGCGTTCCAGGCATCGGGTTGCACACGCTACGCCACACGTGCGCCTCGTTGCTGATCGAGCGGGGCACCAGCCCGCTGCGCCTACAGCGCTGGATGGGACACCATGCGGCGGCTTATACGCTCGAAACCTACGGACACCTGATTGATGACGAGCTTGGCAATGCGCTCGACTGGACCGTTGATGTCCGGGTCGGCTGGCACGATGGCCGGTAGCATGGAGTCCATGGCAAAGACGCAGACAAACGGCAGGCTAGAGCCGCTCGGTCCTGAGAGGCTGGCAGAACTCAGGCGCCCGGCCAAGTACAAGACCCCCGAGGAAAAACGTGCGGCTCTAAAGCGCGCAACCGAGGGCCTGCGAGTCAAGGTCCGCGTCACGCCAGACATGTACGGCCGCCGATAGGCCATGACTCCCGCAGGCGCGCGTCGGCCTGCTAGCCGCGGCGTGTTCGCGATCGAGGAGGAAGAGCTCCTACTGCCCGATCCGATCGCGCTCGACACGAGCTTCGTGGTCGAGGCGCTGATCGCCACGCAGCCGTTGCACGCCGTATGCCGGGTGTTCCTCGACCGGATTGACACCAGTGGCGTCTCCATCACGACGAGCGATCTACTGTCTGTCGAGCTGGCCGAGGCTGCCTTTGCAATCGCTCTCAAGGAGCGCTGGGGAAGCTCATGGCGAAGGCATAGGACGGACGGTCGGGCACGCCGCCGTGCTGGGCGTCTGCTCGATGACACGGTTGTCCGCTACGAGACTGTGCTGGCCTCCAAAGATCACATTCCCGTGCCCGTTGGCGAGGTCACGAACGGTGCTAGAGGTTTCATGACCGCTTATGGACTGGCCTCATACGACGCGCTCCATGCGGCCAGTGCTGTTGTCGCAGGCGCGAAGGCGATGGTGACTATCGATACCGGATTCGCTCTCTTGCCGTCGGCGGCGCTTACGGTCTACACCGATCGCTCAAGGGTTGCCTCGTGCCGCAACAAGAGACCTCGTTGAACGATGTCTCTCCCGCCGGAAGCACGGTGCGCTCCTGCTTCCGCGTGTTCCGGGACCAGCGCTGGCGTCGTGGAGATGCTCGTCGCAACGCGAACACAGGACCTGGTGGCCCCCGTCTTTCTGTCCGCCTCCTAGTCGCGTGTGGCGCGGGTCGCTAGCCCGTCGAGGAACGTCAGCCTCGGTCTCGTTTTAGACTAGGCGCCGGGTCGCGTCGGTGAGACCAAAGCTTGATTGGAGCGAGCCGCTCGACACCTGCAACGACGACTGCTGCACCTGACCCGCAAGACGCCACAGCAGGCCCTCGACCCTCCTGCTTTCGCCCGGCAGACTAGGCGCCTTCACCAGCCCATAGCCAGTTTGTGCAATGGCCGAGGCTCGGGTCTCTGGCGCGACGAGGGGAGTGCTTTCTGCTTTGCGCGGAGCAAGCCAGCGTCTTCAGTCGGGGGATGTGGGCGCAGGGCTGCCCCCCTCGCGATTTGAGACCTGGGACGCTGACCTCCGGGTAAGGTGGGGGAATGGACCAGGATCGGGCGGCAGACTTCGTCAGGCGCTTTACGGAGTTCTGGCATGCGCCTGTGGTCGAGCGCCTCGACACGGTGCTGGCACCCAACGCCCAACTCTCCGCACCGATGGTCTCGACCACATACGGCCTACAGGCGGGCAAGCGCGCCTTCGCCGACCTCTTCGAGTTGATCCCCGACATGACCGCCGAAGTCCACCGCTGGGGCGCCACCTCCGATGGCGTTCTGATCGAGTTCACGGTTCGCGGGACAGCAGGCGGAGCCCCCGTCTCATGGCAGTCGGTCGACCGTTTCGTCCTCAACGAGGACGGGCTCGCCACCGAGCGGTTCACCTACTTCGATTCCTTGCCACTGGTGTTGGCCCTGGTGCGACGTCCCCGAACATGGCTTGGGTTCACGCGCAGCCGCATCAAACAGATGCACCGCTAAGCCTCAGCAAGAAGTGGTATGGCATGACTGGCCGGAGGGCGAGCAGACTTCCGCTTCCGGTAAAGGAGCGGCCAACCAGGTTCAACCCCGGCTTTCACGGCTCGTCCGTTGTGACACTCTGCCGAGGCTGAACGGGACGCCTGCTCCTGCGCAAAACCGGGAGAGGGCCGGACGTTGGGCGAATCCCAGCGTTTGATGCTCTAGCACTGGATATCTCGGACGGACGTACGCCGCGAGGACAGGGCGAACCGGAAGACAGGCACCTCAACAACAGGCTTCGGGGACGCTGATCGTTGCTTGGCCTGGCGGAGCCATGCTGTCGCTCACGTATCGAGTTCTCCGCCGCTAGGTACCGGCTTGGGCACGGGCTGTCCCCTCGGCCTCACGCGTTGTCCCGGCGGCTGAGGGATGTTGGGACGGGCCCGCGATGATGTGCGCGGCGAGACGTGCCGCCAAGGCTACGATCGTAAGCGTCGGGTTGGACCATCCGCCGAGCGGGAAGACTGATGAGCTGGCCACGTAGAGGTTGGGCAGTGTGTGAACCCGGCAGTTGGGGTCGACCACACCGTTTTCCGGCGCGCTCGACATACGAGTCGTCCCCATGGGGTGATCTCCCATCAGCAGGTCTTCCACCTGCGGCCGTTTGTAGGAGAGGTTTGTGGCGTAGCCACCGTCCTTGAGTGCTTGGCTCGTGAATTCGGCCGCTCGGTCAAGCGTCGTCCAGTCGATCGGCTGCATGTTCCAGGTGAGATTCAGCGCTCGGTCGCCAAAGACGTCCCAGCGTCCGTTGCCCAGAACGACGCTGTTGCTGTCGTTGGGCGCCTGCTCCCAGTTGAAGTTCACCGTGCCGCCCCTCAGGTCGACCATGGCTCGGAAGTTGCCGATCGCGTTGTTGTTGAGTGCCGCGTCGGTTGGAATCAGTAGCCCCCAGACGCCCGTCGGCCATCCCCGGCCCACCAGGTGGCTGCGCCCACTGTAGAGGTTGACTAGGGCGTCAGTCGCCTTCCCGGTCGGGGTGAATCTCAGCGCCGGCGGTGCTTGCCAATCGGTGACTGGGTGCACCATCAGGCCGCGGCCGAGCTTCCCGGAGTGATCGCCGAGGCCAGAGAGGAGCAGCAACCGGGGCGTCTCAATACCACCGGCTGCCAACACGAACGTGTTCGCCGTCACCGTCCCCTTCGGCCCGGGTGATCCATCTGGGTTAAGCATCCGAACCTCGGCTTGCGTCACCCGCCCACCGCTCGCCGCGAGCCTACGCACATTGGCGTTACGGATGATCCGCACGTTCGCCGAGCTGTAGATCTCGGGGCCCCACACCAATTGGAAGTCAAGGTTGCCGTCTTGGCGGTCCTTGTTCTCGCCAATCGCGCTCAGGCCACCGTTGCGAATGTTGGAATTGGCCGGCAACTTCAACACGTCGATGTCAAGGTCCGTCTTACCCACGAACCAGCCCGGGTCTTCGTACGCCCCGAGCGGCAGGTCCAGCTGTGTCGGGCTGCGGCTGAGAGAGCAGAAATACATCGCCTCGCCATAGGCCTGTTCGAGCGCGGCGCGCTCGATGGGCCAGGGCCGGCCGATCTTCGAACGCGTGAAGTCGATCGGCTGCAAGGTGCGTGTCCAGCCGCCCCAGCAGTTGGTCGTACCGCCAAGCACCCGGACCCGGTGGCGGGTTAGGAAGTCAGGATCGCACCGTTGCACATCACCGGCCGCGTTCCCCTGGTAGATCTTTTGGGCGATCGGATCTTCGTAGCGATGGCACGTTTCCTCTTGGCGCACCGTCATCTGGCGGCGCACCAGCTCAAGTGAGCCTTGCGCGCACGACTGGCGCACACTGCGGGCGCTGCCCTCGAGGATCAGGACACTGAGCTTCCTGTTGGCTCGAGCGAACTTCACGCCCATCGTTAGCCCGGCCGCACCGCTACCAACGATGCACACATCACAGTCCAGCGCCTCGTCGGCGCGCAGTTCCCGCTCTTCCATTCCCTACTCCTATCAAGAGCCACTGTTAAAATCAAGTTCAGCGAACGATCTCAGCCTACCGAATCTCGACCGAGGTGTCATTTGGCGGGTTTGACCCCTGTCGCTCCCGCTTTCGGCCGGTTGCGCGTGCGGCGTTCGACATCGACGAGACTTGCGCCTTGGACGAAAGCAAGAGGTGAATCGGCCGAAAGCTACCGGCTACCTTTGAATAGCGCCAGAAGTCGTCGGAACGTCATCCTAGATGTCTTTCGCGCCCTCGGCTATCAACGCTCGAAATTCGACTCGTGTCATGCTGCTCCATTTGGATCGCGCCGTCCGCAGTATCGCCTGTAGATCTGGGTCGAGCAGTAGCTCAACATTTTGCATCGAATACCACACTGCGAATGCCAACATCGCCTCGGTGCGCGGTGCTAGCGCCCCGAAATAATGACTCGCCACGTACAATCGAAGTTCTGTGTGCGCGGGATCAAAATCGAAGATCGCGTCGCCATCCTTGTCAGCGTGCTTGAAGAAGTTCTGTGCTTGATTCCAGAGTCTGCGAAACTCTGCCTCTCGCCCAGGAATGATCGCGTCTGCGATCTCGTCCGGAAGACCTTTACGCTCACGTAGGGCTCTTATGAGTTCGTATGCCGCTGCTGCCAACGTGTGTATCGCGACCGGGTCGGATTCTGCGAAGTAAAGCTCTATCGCGGTGTCGAGCTGGCGTTGTGCAGCGTCCGCCTTTGAGATCTTCATCGTCATCGAAGTATGTCGGGTAGAACGTCTTCAATACTCCCCCTACTGGTCGTCTACTGGCCGGCAGTGCGAGTGGCCACGACCCGCTCCTTATCGCTGGAATACCGAGAGTCCCTGCGGGCAACCTGCTTGCGCACCTCGACTGTATACCCACCTGGCGTCCTCCTCCTCGCTAAACGCCGGAGGATTCCAGAAACCCCACTCCGCGAAATCGGGGACAGATGGGTCTGTCCGGTTGTTTGTATATTTAGCGCGATTTGATGGCCTCGCGTTGGGTGGTCTCCTAAAGGAGGATCGCGCTGATGAGCAATGCAACGACTACCGCGTCTGAAGAGAAGTGGCGGGTGCTCCCAGTGGCAGTTACGGGCGCAGCGGGCCGATCTCGTCGGTTGGGGGCGCGTTACGCAGACGGCTGCCGAGTTGTTGCATCACAAGGTCGGCCGCAGTATCGGGTCGTATGCGGCTGGAATCCCGGTCACGAGAGCGTCGAGGTCGCGACGAAACCGCGCGTCTTCAAGCTTTGCGGTCAGGTTGTCGCGATTCGGGGAAGCTGAAGGTTGCACCTTGCATGTAGTGGTTGCAGCCTGCGACGATTTGCTCGGGATCTGCTTGGAGAGTGGTCAGTCCGAGCCAGAGGTCGAATAGGTCGCGTCCCTTGCTTCGTTGGTAGAGAGCGCGAAGCTTGGTGGCTAGCAGCTCGGTTGTCTCGTAGGTCGGGATGTCTGCTTCTCCGCTCCACCACGAGGTGTTGATCGTATGGCGCACGGTCTTGCGTGGGCGGTAGGAGTCTGTCTCAGCGATGTTCATCTCGATCTTGATTCGAATGAGACCGAGCCCTTCTGTTGGCTGTGCGTCGAGGTAGACGTGGACCATTTGGCCTGAGCGCTTGCGGCTTGAGAGCTTGAAGCCAAGGCGCTCGGCTATCTCACCGAGTGCTTGTGTGTAGGGCTTGATGCCTGTACGAGTTGTGCGTACGTAGTCGAGATCCTCGGAGTAGCGCAGAGGGTCTGGGAGGTGGAGCTTGTGTAGGCATGTTCCGCCGCGCATCGCTAGCTCAGGGCCAAGCCTCTCGTCAAGGGCTATCTCGATCATGAGACGGGAGAGAAGGAGGTCCTGCTCGATTTGGACGGTGTTCGGCCAGGGCGCCTTGGCTCGCCATGCAATCAGTGCGGGGCGATCGATCACAGATCTGGTTCCACGTCGCTGTTGACTTGCAGGTTCCAGTTGGGGTCGATCGGGCCGTGGGCCGGGAGCGCTCGGACGAGCCGTGTTGGATAGCCAAGGTCTGGGTCCGCGACTTTACGCAGGGGCTCGATGTCAATGCCCTCGCGATATTGCTCAAGCAGCCATCCAAGGCGTCTCGCGACTGACCGTGAGCGGGTCGCGGCGAGTCGGGCAAGCTGTGGTGTGTCGAGGTCGCCGATCTCAATAATGACCGTTGCGATGTTGTTCAGTCCCCCGGCGTCGTCGGGGTGGAGCACGAGGTCAACGAGAGTTGTCTCGCGAGTAGCAAGGCGGATACGGCCTGTATGGACTTGGCGCTCTTCGGTCGCCATGTCGTGGAGGTGGTCGTTGGCGTAGAAGCGCAGGCGTACTCGCTCGATATCGCGGTTCGCGACTGGTCTATCGACCATCACCTGGAAGATCTGTGGTGCCTGGTGTGCGGCGCCGTGTATCGCCGCTGCGCTGAGGAGGCTCACGTAGTAGTCGCGGCCCAGCTCACGCATCATCCCGTCGATGAACAATTCGCCGGGGAGAACACCCCACGAGCGGTACTCGGGCGGTACTACTACGTAGAAGCCGCGCGCCGGCGAGAACATCGTGCCTCGCTTGCGCAGTCTCTGCAAACCGGGGTAGACGTGTGCGTTTGGGATCCCGGCGAGCTGAGCCGCCTCCGCCGAGGTGACCCAATAGCGGCCATCTGCGACGAGCGCGTCAGGGAGATCGGCAAGAGACGGCATATTCTCTATTCTAACGCAAAGCATTCGTTAGCTCAATATACCGACAGAGCATTCGCATCCCCAAGAGTGCGGATAAAGTTCGCTCCTCAAGCACTCCGCCAGCACAAATCTTCCGACAAATCGTGATATCCGACGTGATTTGATCCAGGAGAAGTGCCTCATTTGCAGGCAAATCGATGCTATGACCTTCGCTCTACGGAACCGAAGGTCGGGAGTTCGAATCTCTCAGGGCGCGTTCCAATCTAGCTCGCGAACCCAAGCTGTTGGCGCCTCAAACCCAGCATCTTCGCTTTGGCCTCGGCTGCGAGCTGCTCTATCCAGGCCTCGGGTGAGAGCTCCTCGCCGAGCACCTGTGCTTGGCGCTTGACAGTCGCAAAATCCCCAGGCGCAAGGTCGTCGATGGCATTCAACGCTTGCTCGAACTCTTCTGCGCGCTCGGGCTCTGCGTTTGGATCGAAGCCGCTCTCCGTGCAGAACATCGACCACGCCTGCCCGTGCCGGAGGGCCTTGAACTCGAGCTTCCAGGTGAAGCGGCGCATCGCTGCCGCGTCGATCGAGTCCATCAGGTTTGTGGCCGCGATGAAGATTCCCTCGAATCGCTCCATCCGCTGGAGCAGCTCGTTGACCTGTGTTACCTCCCAGTGGGCGCGTGCGAGCGTGCGATCGCGCAGAAACGAATCCGCCTCGTCGAGGAACAGCAGCGCACCCTCGTTCTGTGCCTCGGCGAACATCTTCGATATCTGCTGCTCTGTGTCGCCGAGCCACATCGACAGGAGCTCAGAGGCCGAGCGCATGAGAATCGGAAGGTCGAGCTCGACGGCGATGTGCTCCGCGAGCTGTGTCTTGCCCGCACCCGGTATACCCCAGAAACACAGCGAACCCATTCGCCGCTCGCTTAGCGCCGCGATGATCTGCTTCGGCGCGAAGCGTCCGGCGATGTTCAGAAGGTCGAGGTCATAGCTGGTGACCGAGTCACGTAGTCCCTCGGTGCGATCACGTCCAAGGACCTTCTGACTGTGGGCGACGGCACGCTTGATCACACGCTCGCGCTCCGGGTCCAGCTGCTCCCGGCCCGGGGCGGGGTCATCGCGCAACTCGTCGTCCGGGAGCATGATCAAACGGGCGAGCTCGGCCGCCCGGCGGACCTGCTGCTCGCCGAGCAGGCTGTACTTTGCCAGGTCGCGCTCCAGTCGCGAGGAGAGGCCGAAGTCCGTGATCACCTGTGCGACGCGCTCCCGCCGCTCCGCACGTGAGCCGGGAAACGCTTCGCAGTGGAACAAGAACGCGCCCAGGTTGCGCTCCGAGAGCTGCCGTGCGCGGTCGGTGATCCACACGCAGCGCACACGGCTCTCGGTCAAGCTCTCGTCGGAGGCGCGCTCGGGGTCATCGTCGTAGAGCAGCTCGTCGTCGTCGAAGTCAAAGAGGTGAAACCTGCTGCGAGGCCGGGAGGCCAGCGCCTCGTGAGCGCGATCGACGACCAACACCGCGTCGGGGTCGGATCGCTCGACGTGGCGCTGGGCGATGTAGGTCCAGGTCGGCAGGTCTCCCGCCGCAACGTGCTTGGTGACAACCGCGTGCCTACGGATCCCCGCGTCTTCTAGTAGCCGCGCCATCATGTCCCGCTTGTCCACCGACTTGGGACCGTAAACGAGCGCGTGCACGCCACGATCGACTGGCAGCGGCTTGCGCAGGACGTCCAGGAGGATGCGCCTGTCGTCCTCGTGCAGGCGCCCGAGCGACCCTGTCGATGGCGATGGGGAGAGCGGCTTGACGAACCGCTCGACGAGCTCGGCAGCCGCCTCGGCACGCTCCGCCAGCGTTGCGCTCAAATGGCGCGACGGACCACTCACCCGTAGCGGACGCTCCTTCACGCTCAACAGGCCAGAGCGCGCAAGCGTGCCCTGCTCCGAGAGCGCCGAGACCACGTCTGACTCCGGGCTACCGAGTGCCGCGCCGAGCACCGCCTTCGTCGCACGGTCAGCGTCCATGAGAAGCTCGAACAACTGCGAGAACCCGGGCCGAGAGCGTCCGATCTGGAACGCGAGTACGTCTCGCTCCGCCGTGGTCAGATCCAGAAGCTCCGCAATGCGTCCCACGTTCTCATCCTGGGCGGTGATGAACCGCGATGCCTCCACCTCCGCCGCTTGCGCCCAGTCGCGCAACGCACCCTGGAATACACCCTCATCCCGCTCGATCAGTCCGAATACGCTCGTCCCGCGTAGATACAGACGAACGAAGCGTCCGCTGGTGCGCTCGCCGAACTGACGTTGGAGATCCTTCAGGGTCGGCAGCAGCTTCTCATCGGCCGCACTCACCTCACCGTCGTCGCCGGCAAGCGGCCCGGGCGGCGATACGGCCGCGGCGCAGCTTGCATAGAGCAACGCGAACAGATGCGGGTCCGCGGCGAGCAGCCAGCGAAAGCCAGGGCTCTGCGCCAGGCGCAGCGTCCACGCCGTCATCTGCTGTGCGCCGGGCGTTTCGAGGGGATTGTCGGATGAGCTGTGGTTGGGGTTCATGTTCGCCTGCCGCGGTCGATTAGTCAGATGACTATAAGTATCGCATACAATTGTCACATATGCCACGCCGGCCATGCGCCCGATGTCGGCGGCGCGCGAGGTGACGCTGATAGGCCGCGATCATGGTGTGTCGCGTCAGTGCCATCGCCAGCTCGTAATCGATGCGTCTGCGGCGGACGCGATCATCAGTGGGGTGGAAGCAAAGTCCCCAGAGCACGCCGCGCTAGGCCGGGCGCTCCACGAACTGCGCTTGGACGCCGGTGTCTCTCAGGACGAGTTGGCACGGAGGGCCGGCATGCACCGGACCTATATAGGAGGTATCGAGCGTGGCGAGCGCAATGTCAGCTTCGCCAACCTGCTGAAGATCGCCGATGCGCTCGGTGAGCGTCCGTCGAAGCTGCTCTCGCGTTACGAACGCTTGCTCTGAGATTGAGAAGCTCGCGCTTCATCAATCGATGCTGCCGCGCGGCGCCACCCAGACGCTCTCGAATGAGAGTGAAGTGTGGACGGCGATCGTGTCGTAGTCGCGGTCGTAATGAAGTACGCCGATGCCCGCCTCGGCTGCGGTGGCGGCGATCAGGAGATCCACCGGCTTGATGCGGTGAGAGATTCCTTTGGCCGAAGCCAGCTCAGCCTGAGCATTGAGCGCTTGCTTTGCCGCATCGGCGGTGAGCGGAACATGCGCAAGAGCGTCCAACCGCTCGGCAAGCAGCTCGAATCCTTCCTCGTCCCGGGCGCTGTAGCGCATCTCCAGCAAGGTTGGCGGGCATGTCCACAGCTCGCCTGCCGCCAATGCTGCGTCGAACTTTTGCCGCTTGGCACCGGAAAGCCGGTTATCCAGTGCTCTGGCCCAGGCGGAATTGTCGAGCAGTAGATGCTGCCCGTAGCTCAATGGCTCCAGCCGTGCTCGCGAACCTCATAGGCGGCATCGGCATCGAGACCGTCTCCAGTATGCAACTGCTCCACGAGCTGACCGCGCAGCTCACGGTTGCGGTTGTCTAGATCCCGCTTTTCGTCCAGTTCCCGCAGCCTCTCGCGGGCTCCGCGTACCACCAGGTCGCTCAGGCGCACTGGCTCCCCCCGGTTACGCAGCGCGTCAAGAGCCTCATGCACTGGGGGGGTCTCGGTGATGGAATGGCGAGGGAAGCGGGTTGGCACCCAATCAGTGTAGCACCTCGGTACAGCACCGATCTACCCTTGCACCTCCCCGGGCAGCATTCCCGCACATCTTCTTTGTGGATGTCGCGGGCCGCATATTCGCGTTGCCCAACTAGAAACCGGTCGAGGTGCCCCGTACGATTCGCATAGAGGGAATCGCGGGCCCGACGGCGTACATAGCAGTCGATGCGTCTCGCCCGACTGGAACGACTGCGCCCTGTGGCGACCCCAGTGGCGGTGGGCCTCGCGCTCGGACTTGCCGCGGTGGCAGTACCGGCCCCCGCGGCCAGCGCCTCGACGATCGCTCTGAGCCCGCCGTCGCTCGCCCAGGTCGCGCTGGTCACGCCTGTGCCGGCGCCGGCAAACGACGAACGTGCCAATGCACAGGTCGTTCACAGCCTGCCCGCGACCATCAATGGCACAACGGTAGGCGCGACGCTTGAACGAGGCGAGCCGGAATCGTCCTGCGGTGCGGCGACGACCAACTCGGTTTGGTACAGCGTGCGAACTCAGAGCGCGGAGCGGATCGCGCTCGACTTGACCGCCGCCGGCGAGCTAGATGGCACGGTCGACGTCTACCACGCCGTGCGCTCTCAGCTGCAATCCGTCCAATGCCAGCAGACCGAAGCCCACGGCAAGGCCTCGCTCTCCTTCAAAGCATCCAAGAACGGTCTGTACCTGATCCGCGTGGCGGCGTTGCAGAGCTCCCAGCAAGCGAACTTCACGCTTGAAGTCTTCCTGCCTACCCCAGCGGTTGGCCCGCCGGGCGCAGCACTGCCCCCCAGTGGCATCGGCGGCCAGGTCGATCGCATCCAGAACATCAACGCCGCCTACGCGTTCACGATGCACTCCGGCGTCAGCTATCTGATCAACCTCGCCAACAGGACCAAAGGCGCCTGTGTCAGCGGCGCCTTGTTTGCGCCCAGCACGAGCTCCTTCGAAGGTGAACCCGCTCTGCTGCGCATCGGCTGCGGTGGCTATCGGTTGTTCACGCCGGGCCCGGGCCAGGGAGGGCTGTACAGCTTCGAGGTCACCCCGCGCAGTTCATACCGAGGCGTCCAGCGCTTTCATCTGCAAGTAGCACCGGCAGGCCCAGCTGAAACGGCGCCGGGCATTGCCCTGGGCAACTATGCCCACGCACACGCTCACCTCGACGGCCGTGGCGTGGGTGTGCTGCGCCTCTACCGCCTCGACGTCACCAGCCACTCAAACCTCACGCTCAAGCTCACGGCCCCCGCCTCGGCCGACTTCAACTTGCAATTGCGCAGCCAAGATGGCGCAGTGATCGAATGCCGCTGTGGTGGCAGCGGCTCACAGAAGCTCCAACGCCAGCTGCAACCAGGCCGTTACTACGCGGTCGTCTCCGTACGCGATGCCACCGCCGGTAACTTCACGATCGTGCGCGAGTCGCGCACGATCACCTCGACATCGCTGTCGTTCTCCTCGAACACCGCTGCACCAGGCCAGGGTGTAGGCATCGACGTAAAGGTCGCGCCGGCGTCGTCGGGCCCCGTCGCGGTCGAGATCGAACGCCTCGACCCAGTCTTCGGCTGGCAATTCTACCGTCAGGTATCAGCCCTCGTCAGCGAAGGTACGGCAAGCGTCCCGTTCGTGCCACCAGCTGTAGGAGAGTGGCGAGCAAAGGCCTCATATGGGGGCTCGCGCGTGTCGAGCCCGAGCGCGGTGGGCTTCTCCTACCTGCAGGTCTCCTGAGCCGGCTCCTGGAAAGCGATTTCTTTTGAGCGCCCATTTGGAGATCGCACGCGTGCGGGTGTAGCGTTTAGCCATGCCCGCTCAGTGGCCAGCGCTCCCTTTCGCAGACTGGCAGGACACGTGCGACACGCTGCACGCGCACACGCAGGTGCTCGGCAAGCTCGCGGCGACGCTGGCCGCACCTGAGCCGCAGCTGCAGCATGCAGCCTTGCGATTGAGCGCACGCGGTTGGGAGACGCTGCCGCTGTCCGCGCCAGACGGGTCGGGAGCATTCGTCGTGGCGCTCGATCTGCAAAGTCACGAGGCGCTGGCCGAGCACAGCGACGGGCGCGCATCGCGAGTGGCTCTGGGACCGGATAGGCCGGTCGGCGAGGTCACGCGCGAGCTGCTGGCGACTGTAAGCAAGCTGGTGGGCCAGGTCGAGATTGACCCGACGCCGCAGGAGGTCTCCTGGGCTGTGCCGTTGGACGAGGATGACGAACACCACATCTATAACCCCCGACAGGTAGAGCGCTATTTCGCCGCGGCGACACAGGCGGCGTTGGTGTTGGCTGCGTTCCGCGCCCCATATCGCGGTCGCTCGACGCCGGTCAACGCTTGGTGGGGCTCGTTTGACTTGGCCGTCAACCTCTTCTCAGGCAGCCCGGCTGACCCACCATCGGAGGATTTCATCATGCGCAACGCGATGAATGCCCAAGAGGTGGCGGTGGGTTGGTGGCCGGGAGACGCGCGCTATGAGAAGCCGGCCTTCTACGCCTACGCACATCCGGCTCCGGGGACATTTGCCGAGGCCGAATTGTCGCCGGACCCAGCCCGCTGGGATGGAGCATTGGGCGAGTACGTGCTCGACTGGGAGGACGTCTGTAAGGCAGCAGACCCGCACGCATTCGCGCTGGAGTTCGCTCGCTCGGCCTTCCGTCACGCGTGCCTGGTCTGCGACTGGGATCCGGAGCTGCTGGCAGGCGCCGAAGGCGATCCGCCGCCGGTTATCTGACGGTCCTCACAAGGCGCAAGGTTCGCGCCGCGGACGCGCGTTGCGAGTCCTACAGATTTGCGAGCTAGCGCCGGCAGGTTTCAAGCTCACGCGAACCGGCGTTGCCTCACTCCGCTTCGATCTGCACCCGAAACCACTCCGACCCCTCGACGCTTGCTCCCTCCGCGTGCACGCGGTCGCTGAGCCAGTGATCAGAGGTCACAACGCGTACAAGCCCAGGCTCCTTCTCCAGCTTGAGTAGCCGCACGATCTCGTCGTCGGCTGAATCGCGCTTAGGCCGGGGAGCATGCGCAACGACGATCACGGTCGAGCGGATCGGCGGTCGTGGCGGTTGCTCGAAGACGACCGTCACATCCTCCCCGCCGTAGGCGGCCCAGCGCTCCAGTTGGTGCACAAGCTTCACCATCGCGCCGTGGCGGTCCTCCCACCAGCCGTCCGGGCGGGTTCCGATCACATTCATGCCGTCCACAAGCCAGCGCATATCGCCCAGACTATGCTTTAGCGGCCGGCAGCGCGACAGATGTCATAGCTTGGAATCGAAGCCGAGCGTCCGCGTGCTGGACTACGCGGGTGTCAGCGCGAGCGGCTTCACCGGGCGCAGCCCAAGCTCAGCCACTGAGCGGGCCGAGCACACGATCAGCTCGAGCGTCTCGCAATCCTCAAGCTCCACAAGCAGTTCGCCTTTGGGGCTGTCAACGAGCGTGCGCTCAATGTGAAACAGCGTCTCGCCGTCGGTCAGATACCCACGATCGACCGGCGCAACCGCGGCTCCTGCGTTGTGCGTATGACCCGTCCCATCTGTACCGCGCTCGTCTCGCATAACTGCAAGCTACCCCTTGCGCATGATGCTTCCCTCGGTAGACGCTGCCCTCTTGCGTGCGGAAAATCCCTGAAACGCCCTAGCCAGGGTCGAGCGCTACGTCGGGGCGACTACGCTCGTTATCCAGTCTCAACGCACCGATTGAGCAGGCCAAAATGCTGAGCAAGGCGGCGAGCATGATCGCCCCGGCCTGGGAGGCGGTGAGCACGTGCTCGGGCAGCCCAAGCGCGACGATCGCCGAAGGCACGCCGAGCTGCGCCGAGGTAACGAGTCCAGCCGCACCGGGCTGGCGCGAGAGCCGCGCCGCGAGCAGGTGCACGAGCACATTCAACGCCGCAAGCGCACCGGCAAGCTCGATCAGCGAGGCATCGCTGAACAGCCCGCGCAGGTCAAGGCGAGCGCCAAGCACGACAAAGAAAAGCGGTATGAAGAACCCGCCAGCGATGCCCAGCACCTCGTTGGAAAGTCGTTTTGGCCCGCCGACAGCCGCCACCATCAGCCCAGCGCCGAAGCC
Organism: uncultured Solirubrobacterales bacterium; assembly: GCA_963757995.1. Classification (GTDB taxonomy): domain Bacteria; phylum Actinomycetota; class Thermoleophilia; order Solirubrobacterales; family Solirubrobacteraceae; genus Palsa-744. Next base: position 128,829 of record CAVWTS010000004.1, on the reverse strand, counting down.
GGCGATCAAGAGACTGGCCCCGCTGCGCTCAGTCAACCAGGCAAGCCCGAACAACAAAATCAAAGCAAGGCGCAGGTCCACCGCCCAGCCGCGCCGCTTGCCGAGTTGGCGCAGCGCCTGCACGTCGGCGCGCAAGCGAAGGTGACGGGTGGCAAAAAGCGCCGCGATTACACAAGCGGCGACGATCACGCTGCCGGCAACGATGCGCCCAGCCTTCTCGGGCGCGAGCACGAGCGGCACGGCAACCGTGGCCCCAATGTCGGCCACGGTCACCTGCGCCATCACCGCAAGCGCCACTGGCCCGACCAAACTTCGCTCCTGAAGGATCGGCAGCACAACGGCCGCTGAGCCAGAAGCAATCAGCACGGCGTACACCCCGGAGTGCCCGACCCCGTCGATCCGCGCCACGAGCAGGCCAGCACCAACCGCGATCACGGCCACGAGCAGAGCGCTGGTGGCACCTTTGCCGAGCGAGGTCCGCATCCCCGCGTCGCGCAAGGGTACGTTCATGCCGACCGCGAACATCAGCATCGCAAAGCCGATTTCGGCCATGAAGGAAAGCGTAGGATTGCCCGGATCGATCGCGTTTATACCGGTCTTGCCGAGGAAAATGCCGGCCAGCAGCTCGCCGGCGACGACGGGCACGGCGCCTTTGCCGGCGGTCCCCAGGAGCGGTCCGGCAAAGCCACAGAGGCCGATCAAAGCAAGCGTTCCGAAGCTCATGGCGCCCATTCTCGCGCCCAGGCCAGCGGCACCGATCATTGAGCCCAACCCCAAAGTCCTTGCCGCTCAGAGCGGCAAGGATGCTGGACTCCGCAAACCAACAATCCCGCCGCCTCACGCGGCAAGGATGCCAAGCGGCGAGCCACGAGTTTGTACTGAGACCGCATCGATCCGGGTAGATGAGAGTTGTCTACATAGACACCACTTGCTACATAGACGCTGGAATGGATCCGGCACTTAGAGGAGGATGGGATGACGTTGAGGGTTCGGGGTTTGCTCTTTGGGACGGTTGCTTGTGCGTTTACGGTCGCGTATGTGGCGATGGCGCTGGCCGCGCCGGCGGCGCAGGCTGCCTTTGGCGTGGAAAAATTTGTTGCGGCGAACTGCATTCAGACCCAAGAAAAATGTGGCGAAGAACCCGGCACGACCTTCCCGACGGAACCCACCTTGGAAGAAGCCAAGGCGGCTGGCTATACGCAGGCAGCAGGACACCCGCCGTGGGGGATCACGGCGTTCAAGGTCAATACCGAAGGCGTATTCCCGCATGCAATCCCATCGGGCCTTCTGACAGGAGAAGGCCCTGTGACGCATGTCCGCACCGATGTCGGTCTAGGCGTAAGCACCAATCCCACGGCCGTGCCGCTGTGCTCGAGCGAAGAATTCGGCAAGGAAGTGGCGGAAGGGGTGTTTCTAGCCCCTACATGCAATGCCAACACGATCATCGGTACCAACAAGGTCGTCGTACTGGTCGAACCAAAACCTGGCGAATTTGCCGATCTCCCGCTCGAAGCGACCGTTTACAACGTGCTACAGCCGCCTGGCGTTGCCTCTCTGTTCGGCGTCGCGCTGCCTCTCGAAAGTCTCGGTTTCCCGGGTGCTTACGCGCATACGCTGATCGAAGGCCATGTTGAATGGGCCGGCAACTACCACGATTACTACGAAATCAACGTCTCGCCGAAGATTCCGCTGATCTCCTCGCGGCTGATCCTCAAAGGCAACATAGGCACTACAGGCAAGGGTGGGTTCATCACGAACCCAAGCAATTGCGCCGGTCCGGGGCCCAATACCACCAATACGGTGACACTCGAATCGGAGGCTGGGAAGAAGGCCGAAAGGACCTACACGACACCGATCGGCACGGAAAACTGTCTCGTTACAGGCCCTCTTGGGGTGCCCTTCGTGCCTACGTTCAAAGTCACACCTGAAACTACACAGTCCGAAAGCCCCACAGCTGTCACCGCCGAACTTGCACTGCCTCATAGCCCTCTACCGACGGAACTGGACTCATCGCAGTTGAAGAATGCCAGCATCTCGCTGCCAGAAGGCATGACGCTCAACCCGTCGGCCGCCACAGGCCTGAAGGCGTGCGCGCCGGCGCAGGTCGGCATCGGCACGAGGAATCCGGTCACCTGTCCGACTGAATCTCGCCTCGGCACGGTGACCCTGACCGTACCCGACCTGCCCGAAAGCGAACCTCTGACGGGCCGCATCTACCTGGGCGGGACCGAACCGATCACCGGTGGATCGAACCCGGCGCAGCCCGAATACACGATCTACGTCGTCGCCGATACGACGCGTTACGGCATCTCGGTGCGCCTGGAAGGGACAGTCAAGCCCAACCCAACGACAGGCCGGGTGACGACGGAATTCAAGAACAACCCCGAACAGCCGTTCAGCAAGATCACGACTGAAGTTCAAAGGCGGCGCCCTCGCGCCGATCGCCAACCCACTCACATGTGGCCCGGCGACGACCAACGCCACCTTTGAACCGTATACGCAGAACCCGGCCGCGTACTCGCCGCTGGTGCCGACTTTCACGGTGGACAGCAACGGCACAGGCGGAGCCTGCGCCTCACCGCTGCCCTTCGTGCTCGGACAGAGCACGGAATCGCTGCCTACGACCGGTGGCGCGCCTACCAGCTTCACGTTCAACCTGGGACGCGCGGACGGCCAGCAGTACTTGTCGCACGTGACCACAGCGCTCCCGCTGGGCCTCGTCGGGAAGATCCCGGCAGTTACCCAGTGCCCCGAACCGCAGGCATCGCAAGGTAGTTGTTCGGCTGAAAGCCGGATCGGGACGGCGACGACCACAGTCGGCGCAGGCAGCGCTCCGGTGCAGTTCTCGGGCCCGGTCTACCTGACAGGCCCGTACGCCGGCGCCCCGTACGGGATGGTGACGGTCGTCAACGCGGCGATCGGCCCGTTCAGCCTTGGCAACGTGATCGTGCGCAGCAAGATCGACGTCAACCCGTACACGTCCCAAGTAACAGTCTCAAGCGATGTGCCCACGATCTTCAAGGGCATCCCGCTACGTATGAAAACGCTAAGCCTGGCGATTAACGGCCAGGGCTTCCTGGTCAACCCGACCAACTGCGCCGCGCAGACCACGGCCACGACGTTGACGTCAAGTGGCGGGGCGAGCCAGTCGCTCTCGACGCCTTTCCAGGCGACGAACTGCAGCGCCTTGGCGTTCGCACCGAAATTCGGGGCATCCTCGGGCGCGAAAACCTCGCGTGCCAACGGCGCTTCCCTGATCACAAACGTCAACGTGCCGGCCGGCGGAGCCAACTTCAAGTCGGTGCTCGTCACCGTCCCGAAGCAGCTCCCATCGCGACTGTCAACGTTGAAAAACGCGTGTCTGGAAGCAACGTTCAACTCCAACCCAAGCAACTGCCCGGCAAACTCGAAGGTGGGCACCGCAAGGGTCAAAACACCGGTGCTGCCAGATCAGCTGAGTGGCCCCGCCTACTTCGTCTCGCACGGCGGCGCTGCGTTCCCGGACCTCGATCTCGTCCTCAAGGCAGACAATGTGACGGTGATCCTGGTCGGCAACACGAACATCTCCAAAGGCGTCACGACGACGAACTTCGCGAGCACCCCAGACGTTCCGTTCACAGGATTTGAACTGAACCTCCCCACCGGTCCCAACTCGGCGGTGGCTGCCAACGGCAACCTGTGCAAGCAGTCGCTGGTGATGCCGACGACGATCACGGCCCAGAACGGAAAGGTGTTCAAGCAGAACACGAAAATCGCGGTCACGAACTGCCCGGTGACGGTCGTCTCGCATGCCGCCAAGAAAGGCAAGGCGGTAGTCGTCGTCAAGGTTCCGGAAGCGGGTCGCGTAAGCGGCGGCGGCTCGAACCTGAAAACGGTCTACAAGAACCCTGGCAAACAGCAGAACGTGACGCTCGAAGTGCCGGTGACAAGCTCGCGCAGGCCGCTCTCGGTGAAGGTGCGCGTCGGCTTCACGCCAAAGGCCAAAGGCAAGAAAACGTCGACGGCATTCGTGACAGTCCTCTTCAAATAGCTAAGCCTCAGGTCAGAGGGCCCCAGGTCGGCTCGATAGGCACCGAGCCGGCCTGGGCAGGGGTTTTCACGGTTAGAGCGCATGGCAGCGGGTAGCTCCATAGGCGAGGAAGCTCGACTACTGGAGGGGACGCATGAGGCTCACTGCACCTACCTGCATCATCGCCGCGCTTGTATGTGCGATCGCGGTGCTATCGGCGCCGGCGGTCTCGGGAGCTTTCGAAGTCACCAAGTGGGAAGCCGGGACCTGCACCGAAAACAGCGAAGCGGCTCCTTGTAACGCGGAAACTACAAGCAGGTACTACACGCAAGCGGCAGGTCATCCAAACTATGGGATCACCGACTTCCGCTTCAAGACGACGGGAGCCTCAGGCTCGGAAGCGCCAGAAGGCAATGTCAAGCGAGTGCGCGTTGACTTGCCCGCTGGTCTGAGCGTCAACCCTTATGCGACTAAGCGCTGCAAGCTCTCTGAATTGGAAGGGTCGGGCTGCCCGCCAGAAAGCGAAGTCGGCCAGGTGCAGTTGACAGCGCATCTCAACCTGATCGAACTCCTCGGGCAGCCGGTTGGCAAGACAATTGGCCCACCCCTCACGAATGCGCCCGTCTACAACATGGAAGCGCCGTCCGGCACCCCTTTGGAAGCCGATTTCAAGGTGCCGATCTTCAACTCGATCGTACACATCGTCGGCGGCATCGACTGGAGCGGCGACTACCACGAGTTCTTCACGATCAACGAAATCCCCAAGAGCCCTGAACTGGTGGAGTCGCGTCTGATCTTCTTCGGTAAGACGCTTGGAGCGGGCGGGACGTTGCCGTTCATCACGATGCCTAGTACGTGCAACGGCCCGCAAAAGACCGAGCTTGAAGTCGAATCCTATGAAGGCCAAAAAGAATCCAAATCGTTCACGACGCCTGTTGGCGCGAGCGGTTGCGACAAGGTCCCGTTCAAGCCGACGGTGAAAACCGAACCAGCCTCGGGTGCGACGAAGTCCGATGCGCCAGACGCGGTCACCGTCAAAGTGGAAGTCCCGCAAAACACCGATTCGGAAGGGCTTGATTCCTCGATGCTCGAGGACGCGCATGTCGTCCTTCCCGAAGGCATGACGCTCAACCCAGCTGTCGCCAACGGACTTGAAGCGTGCACGAACAGTCAGTTCCACAAGGGTGAAACAGCGCCGGTCGAATGCCACGAAGGTTCGCAGATCGGCACGACGACAATTGAAACACCCGACCTGCCTCCGGGTTCATTGGCAGGCAAGGTCTATGTCGGCCAGCCCGAAAGCACAAATCCGGAATCGGGCAACGAGTACCGCATCTTCATCGACGCAGAGGCCCCGGCCTACGGTGTGTCTGTACGCCTGGTAGGCCACGTCAGCGCCAACACCACCACCGGCCGGCTGGCGACCGCCGTGCTCGAAAACCCGCAGGTGCCGTTCAGCGACTTCATCCTGACACTGAACGGTCCTCACACGCCATTGGCGAATCCGCTGATGTGTGGGCCGGCGACCACCAATTCGAGCTTGAGTTCATACAGCGGCAACCCAGCCGCCGAACCGTTCATGTCGTTCCCGGTCGACTTCGACGGCAAAGGCGCTGCCTGCCCCTCGCCGTTGCCCTTCGCCCTCAGCCAAAGCGCCGCTACAACCCCAACGACCGGTGGTTCTGGCACCAGCTTCAACTTCAATCTCACCCGCGGCGAAGGCCAGCAATACCTCTCAAAGCTCACAACTGTGCTGCCCCAAGGCCTCCTCGGCAAGATCCCCTCCGTCAGCCTTTGCCCTGAACCGCAAGCTGGGCGAGGCGAATGCACCGCCGCAAGCCAGATCGGCACTGTCAGTGTGTCGCTTGGCTCAGGTGCTCCGTTGCTGAGCTTGCCGGGGAGTGCCTATCTGACCGGCCCTTACGGCAACGCTCCGTACGGCCTCTCGGTAGTCGTGCCGGCAGAAAAAGTGGGTCCGTTCGACTACGGCAAGATTGTCACGCGGGCCGCCATAAGCGTCGAACCGTTCAGCTCGCGCATTGTCATCTCGAGCCAGCTGCCAACGATCGTAGGCGGTGTGCCGCTGCGCCTGCGCTCGCTCGACGTGCACGTAAATCGCCCGAACTTCGCGATCAACCCCACCAACTGTGCGGCGTTGAAGACTGAGGCGACGCTTACTTCGACTTTTGGCACGAACCAAACCCTCTCCACACCATTCCAGGCGACGGCGTGCAGCGCGCTCGCGTTTGCGCCAAAGCTAACGGCCTCGACCAACGCCAAAACCTCGCGCGCGAACGGCGCGATCCTGGTTGTAAAAGTGGCCTATCCGGCCGGTCCGCAGGCCAACATCAAGTCGGTGCTGGTGACGCTGCCGAAATTGCTCGCCTCGCGCATCAGCACGCTCAACAACGCCTGCCCGGAAGCGACGTTCAACGCCAGTCCGTTGAGCTGTCCGCCACTGTCGAAGGTCGGCAGCGCCACCGTGGCCACGCCGGTGTTGCCGGACAAGCTGATCGGCACCGCGATCTTCGTATCGCACGGCGGAGCGGCGTTCCCCGATCTCGATCTCGTGTTGCAGGGTGACGGCGTGACGGTGATTCTCATCGGCAACACCAACATCTCCAAAGGTGTCACCACCTCCAACTACGCCTCGATTCCAGACGTGCCGGTGTCGAGCTTTGAAGTGCGGCTGCCAACAGGCAAAGACTCGGTGCTCTCGGCGATCGGCAACCTCTGCAAGTCGAGCTTGATCATGCCGACGACAATCACCGCTCAGAATGGCAAGGTGATTAAACAGAACACCAAGGTCGCGGTCGGCGACTGTCCGATCACGGTGCTCTCCCACCGCATACGCGGGCACAAAGCGATCATCGAGGCGAAGGTCTTCTCGGCAGGTCGCGTGACCGCAAGCGGCAAAGATCTGAGCACGCGCTTGAAGCGTCCCGGCAAAGCCAAGGTCGTGACGATCGAAGTGCCGCTGTCGAGTGCCGGCCTGCGCGCACTCGCGCGCCACCGTCATGGGCTGAAGCTGCACGTGCGATTGGGCTTCGCACCAAAGGCCGCGAAAATTCCGAAGTCCTCGGCGTCGGTGACGCTTCTGTTCAAGTAGGCGCGGCGGGCGTAAAAATTGTCTTGCGCAACGCAAACCGTCGCGTCAGCTCGATAGATTGAGCGTATGGCAATCGCCTCAGTCAACAGCAACGCGCAGGAGGGCGAGCTGGCTCCCATGCTCGCCGGGATGCGCCGCCTCACCTTGTTGGCCGACGGGGCCGAGGACGCAGACGCGGTCTTCTCCGCCCTCGCCCGCGAGCTGATCGCGACGTTGGGCGCCGAGGAGGTCCACGTCCACCATCTCGCCCCGTCTGGAGAGGACGAGCTGGTGGTGGTCTACATGCTCGACGGCGACGGGCAGCTCAGCTATATGCAGCCGCAAGCCGAGCGCCCGCCAGGGGTCAGCTGGGTGGCGACCACAGGACGCAGTTTCCTGGCAGTCGGCCCGCGTGAGCTCACCGCCAGCGTCCCGCGCCTGTCGGTTACAGCGCCCCCCAAAGCAGATGCCGCCGGCTGCGCACTGCTCGCTCCGCTCAAGCTCGGCGGCCAGGTCGAGGCCGTCATTGTGCTCGTCAGGCGCGAGGCTGAGCCCTTCCAGGCGAGCTCGATCGACGAGGCCGCCACGCTCGTTGACCAAGCAGCTACCGTGCTGGCGCTCGTGCGCGCCCGCGCAGAGGCCGGTACCGACTCGGTGGCCGGGTGCCTCAACCACCGGGCGATGCGCCGCCGCTTGCATGAGGAGATCGGTCGCGTTCAGCGCTCAGGCGGGCAGCTTTCGTGTGTGATCGTGGATCTCGACGACTTCAAGCTCGTCAACGACCGCTACGGCCATCAGGCAGGGGATTCGATCCTGCGCCAGGTTGCCCAGGCGCTGACCGGTGAGTTCCGCGCGTTCGACCGCGTCGCGCGCTACGGCGGCGACGAGTTCGTCGTGATCCTGCCCAACGCGGACCTCGACAGTGCCGTGGCCGCCGCCGGGCGTGCCTTGGCGCGGATGCGCCGTGTGTTGTTCCCCGACGGCTCGCGCGGCGTGTCCGCCTCGATGGGCGTGGCCGAATGGCGCGCGCCGATGACTGAGGCGGAGTTGCTGGAGGTGTGCGACGCGGCGCTCTTGCAGGGCAAGCGCGACGGCAAGGGCAGCGTTACAGGGGCCATCTCGTGTGCGCCCAGCGAGCCCGGCCCGGCTGTCCGTTGAGCTCGGTGGTCGAAAATAGCTTTGGTGCACGCTCGATGCTCACGGCCGCTGGGAGCGAGTACGAGATCTTTCGCCTCGACGCGCTGCAGCAACGCTTCGACGTGGCCCGCTTGCCGTTCTCGCTGAAGGTGCTGCTCGAGAACCTGCTGCGTACCGAGGGCAATGGCTCCGTCTCAGCCGCCGACATCGAGGCATTGGCGTCGTGGGACGCCAATGCGCAGCCAAGCAAGGAGATTGCCTTCACGCCGGCCCGTGTACTGATGCAGGACTTCACCGGTGTCCCCGCCGTCGTGGACCTTGCCGCGATGCGCGACGCAATGGCGCGGATGGGCGGCGACCCGTCGAAGATCAACCCGCTCGTGCCGGCTGAGCTGGTAATCGACCACTCTGTGCAGGTCGACGCCTTCGGCACGCGCGACGCTTTCCGCTTCAACGCCGAGCGCGAGTTCGAGCGCAACCAGGAGCGCTACTCGTTCCTGCGCTGGGGTCAAGGCGCGTTCGACGACTTCGCCGTGGTGCCGCCAGACACGGGGATAGTGCATCAGGTCAACCTCGAGTACCTGGCCCGCGTCGTGTTCTCGACGGAGCCGGGCGGCGCGGGCATTCAGGTGGGGGGAATGGTGCTCAATTCGACGATGCCCCCCGCGCGCGCGGGGGGCATCGTGCTTTTGGGGATACTCCGGTGCAGGCGTATCCAGACACGCTCGTTGGCACCGACTCGCATACGACGATGGTCAACGGTCTCGGCGTGCTCGGCTGGGGAGTGGGCGGCATCGAGGCCGAGGCCGCGATGCTCGGCCAGCCGATGTCGATGCTGATCCCGCGCGTGCTCGGCTTCAAGCTGCACGGCTCGCTACCCGAGGGCGCGACCGCCACCGACCTCGTGCTGACGGTCACCGAGATGCTGCGCGAGCGCGGCGTGGTGGGCATGTTCGTCGAGTTCTACGGCGCCGGCTTGGCGGGCCTGCCGATCGCCGACAGGGCCACGATCGGCAACATGAGCCCTGAGTTCGGCTCCACCTGCGCGATCTTCCCGATCGACGCGGAGACGCTGCGCTACCTGGAGTTGTCGGGGCGGCCGTCCGAGCGGATCGAGCTGGTCGAGGCCTATGCGCGCGAGCAGGGAATGTGGCACGACGAGCACTCCGAGGAGCCCACCTTCTCGGACTTGATCGAGCTCGACCTGGGCGAAGTGGTGCCGAGCATCGCCGGGCCCAAGCGCCCGCAGGACCGCATCTCGCTGACAGACGCCAAGCAGGCGTTCGGCGAGTCCTTGAGGGGGCTCGTGCCCGACTACGACGACTCCGACGAGGCCTCCGCGGAGAGCTTCCCCTCCAGCGATCCCCCCGCCGTCGAACCTTCAGGACACGCGCAGGGTGCGCACGTCTCCGCCGCTCACAGCCCCAGCTCGCAAGCCAACGGGGGAGAGTGGGCGCCGGGTCTGATCGCGACCGCCTCCCCGACGGCGGTGCAGGTCACGCTCGCCGACGGCACCGCCACGCAGCTCGACCACGGCCACGTAGTGATCGCCGCGATCACCAGCTGCACCAATACCTCCAACCCCTCGGTGATGGTCGGCGCCGGCATCCTCGCTCGCAACGCCCTGGCGCGTGGGCTACAGAGCAAGCCGTGGGTGAAGACCTCGCTCGCCCCCGGCTCGAAGGTCGTCACCGAATACCTCGACAAGGCGGGTCTCACCGAGTCGCTCGAGCAGCTCGGCTTCGACCTCGTGGGCTACGGCTGCACCACCTGCATCGGCAACTCCGGCCCTTTGCCGGAGGAGGTATCGAAGGCCGTGGGGGAGGGCGACCTGGCGGTCGTCTCGGTGCTCTCGGGCAACCGCAACTTTGAGGGTCGCATCAACCCCGACGTGAAGATGAACTACCTGGCCTCGCCGCCGCTCGTCGTGGCATACGCGCTGGCCGGCACGATGGACGTCGACATCGTCGGCGAGCCGCTCGGCCAGGACGCACAAGGGCAAGACGTGTATCTGCGCGACATCTGGCCCTCAGAGCAAGAGGTGGCGCAGACGATCGAGCAGGCGATCCACTCGGACATGTTCCGCAAGAGCTATGGCGAGGTGTTCGCCGGCGACGAGCGCTGGAAAACGCTTCAGGTACCCGAGGGCGACCGCTTCGCCTGGGAGCCGGACTCCACCTACGTGCGCCTGCCGCCCTACTTCGACGGTATGCCTGCGCAGCCCGAGTCGCTCACAGACATCGAGGGAGCGCGCGTGCTCGCGCTACTCGGCGACAGCGTCACCACCGACCACATCTCGCCTGCCGGCTCGATCAAGCGCGATGGCCCCGCCGGCGATTATCTGCAGCAGCACGGGGTGGCGCCGCGCGACTTCAACTCCTATGGTTCGCGGCGCGGCAACCACGAGGTGATGATGCGCGGCACGTTCGCGAACATCCGCCTACGCAACCAGCTGGCGCCCGGCACCGAGGGGGGCGTGACGCTCCATTTGCCCGACGGCGAGCAGATGTCGATCTATGACGCCGCCATGCGCTACGCCGAGGAAGGTATCCCGCTGGTGGTACTCGGCGGCAAGGAGTACGGTTCCGGCTCCTCGCGCGACTGGGCCGCCAAGGGCACGAAGCTGCTCGGCGTGCGTGCGGTGATCGCCGAGAGCTTCGAGCGCATCCACCGCTCCAACCTGATCGGCATGGGCGTGCTGCCGCTGCAATTCCCCGCAGGCGAGTCGGCAAAATCGCTGGGGATCGACGCCCACGAGCTCCTCAGCGTCAGCGGGTTCGCCGAGCCGCTGAACGGGGGCGAGCTACCCAAGACGTGCACGGTGCACGCCCCCTCGCGGGGACAGGCGGGCCAGGTGGAGTTCGAGGCGACGGTGCGTATCGACACGCCCAAGGAGGCCGACTACTTCCGCCACGGTGGCATCCTCCAGTACGTGCTGCGACAGCTGCTCGCGGTGTGAGCGGCGCTGAGGCGATCAGGGGGATAGCGGTGTGAGCGGCTACACGCAAACGCTGCGCGACCTACTGGCGGCCCGCGGGCCCTCGGGCTATGAGACTGCCCCCGCAGCGGTGTGGAGCGCGGCGGCGCAGGCATTCGGGGCACGGGTGCAGACCGACGTGGTTGGCACGCCCTCGGCGAGCGTACCCGCGCGCGGCGAGAGCGCCGGCGGGGACGGCGCTACCCGGCGGCTGCTCGTGATGGGCCACATCGACGAGATTGGCCTGATCGTGACCCACATTGATGACGAGGGCTACCTGTGGTTTCGCGAGGTCGGCGGTTGGGACGCGCAGATCCTCGTCGGTCAGCGCGTCGTGCTCGCCACGCGCGACGGGGAGATCCGGGCGTGATCGGCAAGAAGCCGATCCACCTGCTGCGCGATGAGGAGCGCAAGAAAGTGGCCGAGGTGCGCGAGCTGCACATCGATGTCGGCGCCAAGGACGGTGCGCAAGCACGGGAACTGGTGCGCGTCGGCGACGTGGCCGTGATCGACGGCGATCCTCTGGAGCTAGCCAACGGACGCATCGCCTCGCGCGCACTCGACAACCGGCTTGGCTCATTCGTAGCGCTGGAGGCCGCGCGGCTGGTGGCCGAGGCCGGGGGAGCGAGCGACTGGGAGCTGGTAGCGGTGGCCGCCGCGCAAGAGGAGACGACGTTCGGTGGCTCGCGCACGAGTGCTTTCTCGCTGGAGCCCGACGCGGCGATTGTGGTCGACGTCACACACGCCACCGACGCGCCGGGTATCGACGTGAAGGAGTCCGGCAAGCACGAGCTCGGCTCGGGCCCGGTGTTGAGCAGAGGCTCGACGCTCAACCCGCGCCTGTCAGAGCTTTTGTATGACACGGCCGAGAAAGAGAAGATCGCCTTCACCGTAGAGGCGATCGGGCGCAACACTGGCACCGACGCCGACGCGGTGCATCTCAGCCGCGGTGGCGTGCCAACCGCGCTCGTATCGATCCCGCTACGCTACATGCACTCGCCCGTCGAGCTCGTGCAATTGGAGGATGTGCATGCAGCAGCGGCCCTGGTCGCGGCGGCAGCACTCGCTCTCGACGCCGAGACATCATTCGTGCGTTAGAACGTGTCTCAAAACCTGCAGCGCCCCGAGACACGTCGTTAGCCGGACGCCGATTCACCACTCGGCTTGATTGTCGTGGGCGTGCCGACGTAAGTGGAAGTGGTCGGAGGCACGCTTTCTTCATATTCTTGACCGCTGGCCGATGCCGTCGTCGCTGCTCCGAGCAGTAGATGCTTGGTCAGCTGGATCGCTTCGTAAGCATTGTCAATGCGCGTGCGGTTGATCGCGCCAGCCCGGGCGACATCGAGCAGTTGACCGTAGGCGTCGCTTGAGCCAGCTTCTGTTTGGGCATACATCAACAGGTCAAGCCCCGCGTTAATCGCCTGTTGGGCCGGGTGAAGCTGATCGACGATTCCCGGTGTTTGCAGATCGTCGCTGATTGTAAGCGGCTGACCCCCTGTCGCTTGAGGTAGCTCATTTCGATAAATCTCAGGGGATAGCACCGCGGGCAGAGATGAGCCGGTTAGATTTGGATAGGCAGCGTTGCTGACCATCACCATCGCGTTGGGCTGGGCGCCGCACTCGCGATAGGCCCGATAGTCAATGCGCAACAAGGCTGCTGGTGTCGAGACGGTGACGGGTTCGTTGTCGGTGTCGCCGGTAGCTCTGCCGAGCCCGGGAAAGTGCTTGAGCGTAAAGCCGACCCCAGCGTTTGTGAGGCCGGTCGCGAAGGCACAGGCATGCGAAGCGACGATCGCTGGGTCCGAACCGAAGGAACGCGTTCCCAGAAACGATCCAGAGATTCGCAGCACATCTGCCACCGGTGCCAGATCGAAGTTGATGCCCGCCGAGCGCAGAGCTCTGCCGGCGGCTTCACCCTGGCTACGTGCGATAGCGCTCGAGCCCATTTCGCTCGCCGCGATTGCAGGCGGCGCCCAGTAGAGGCGACGGACCGTGCCGCCCTCCTGGTCGGTCATGATCAGTAGCGGTGGATTGCCGCCATCTGAGGCAGCGCGCTGTAGCTCTTTGGTCAGTGCGCGTGTGGCTTGCGCTCCGCGTTCGAGATTGTCCGAGAAAAGGATCACGCCGCCAATCTGACCTGCGCGAATGCGGTTGAGAAAAGCCTGTGAGGGTTGAGCGCCGACGAAGCGCGCCACGATCATTTGACCCAGCATTCGCGCTAGCGAGGGACGTTCACCGCCTGACGCACCTTGATTAGCGCCAGGCGGAGTGCCACCCGTTGCCGAGGGCGGGCCGGTTGCCGAGGGGGCCGTATTTGCTCGCGCCGCAGTTGCGTCCGGCACGCGGTCGGCTACTGTGCTTGGCGGCAAGGAAGCATGAGCCGCAGGGGCGTGAGAGGAGGATCCCACGCAGCCAGCTAGTCCGCCGGCGATCAGCACGCAGAGAGCGAGGACTGCCGTTCTCCGGCCAAGACGAGTCAACTGTTTGCATGCCGGGGCTAGCACGAGGACGATGCGTTACTAGGTTTGACTGACTGAGCTACATCCTGGAAGGTGCTCATCAGGTGGTTGAACCGACCGGGGAGCGTCGATCCGAGCACCGCATAGCCGCTAGAGCACCTATTGAAGAAATAGTCGACTCGCTGATCCCCCGAGATACGAAATATCCACATCCACGATTCGATGCCTGCCAAATTGCCGGGCTCATAGGCAAGTTGCTGATAGCCGCTTGCCCGGAGCAAGGCTTCGTGAACCGGAGCGGCATCTTGTTCAAGTGTGTCGCTTGTGGCGGGACTTGTATCGATTAGGATCGTGTCGTTCGTGTCGGCCGGGTTGCTCCACTTGCTCTCGATATAGCCGGTCTTTTGCACTTCGTTCTCGAGCGTCGTCCAGCCGGCAGGAATCTCAGCCGAAATGTTCGCGCCATGGTAGGGAACGAGGCTGAGTGCAGCCGTCTCGCTGGAAGATGTCGTCCGTCCGCCACCTACGTCCGCTGAAGTTGAGGGCGTGCCTTCGCCGCTGCCCGGTACCAAGCCCGAGGTGCTTGTGGGTGGAGCCGTTACGGTCAGGATGGACGCCGAATGAACGCTGCTCCCCGCACTTGCACTGATCAGTACGATCGTGACAATCGCCGCGGCTACGAGGACAAACGCAATAGCCGCGCCCCCGACCGCCAGCCATGATCTGGAATTGGGTGTGCTCAGTGCAGCGGATTGCGGAGGGTGCGAGTATGCCTGCGGCTGGGGCGGCTGGGGCGGCTGGGGCGGCTGGGGCGGCTGGGGCGGCTGGGGCGGCTGGGGCGGCTGGGGCGGCTGCTGTGGCTCCATATGTCCGGGTGAGCCCGCAAGAGTCGACTGATGCTGTTGTGTGCCGCAGCGATTGCAGTAGCGGGCGCCAGGATTCAGTTCTTGCCCACAGCTGTGGCAGGGAGTGCCAACGGTCATTTTTGCTTTGACTGGGCGCTTGATGGCGGCTGGGCTTCGGTACCCCCCGTTTGACCGCTTCCGGTGCTCGCCTTCGGTCCTTTTGCCGTGGGTTGCTTCTTGGGAGTAGAGCTCGAAGAGGGGGGTGAAGATGTGGGGACCGTGGGCACATATACGGGTGCGGCCGGTGCGGCTGTACCGGGTTCGTCCTTCTTGATGGTCTTGTAGCTATGTTGAAATTGACGGAACTCTCTTTGCTCGGCTCTGCTCAAGCCGAGCGGCCGTGGAGGCGCGGTCGGTACCGGCTCGACGGGGGAGTGTTGTCGACGGGATGGGTTGGGTCTCGCTTGAAGGCAGTCGAGGCGCCGGAAGCAGACGTACGGCCGGCTCACGTTTTTCTTGCTGTACCAGTGAGCTGCCGATCGCGGGGACGGTGAAGCCGGCGGCCGCTCCGCAAAGCACAAGGCCCGTCATTATTCGCCATCCCAATTGTGAGTGCTTGGCTGTCATCGACTCTATTGCGCGGGTCGTTCGCTTTCGCCGGTCGCGTTGGTCACGGTGGACTGCGTCACTACGCCTGTGTGACTTGAGCCTCCGTTTGCGACCAGCAGGATGACGGTGGCGGCGATCGTCAACACCACAACCAAAATCGCGGTTGCAAGTGCCACTGCCAGGGCACTTGTGTCGCGATGTCGCGGAGGAGGTTGTACGGGCGGAGCAGCCCATAGTTGAGATGCGCCCCATGGAGCCGGTCTGGCCTGTTGCGGAGTCATAGCCCATGTGGACGGGTTTGGCTGTGGTGGCGTTGCCCAAGTGGGTGGATTGTTTGGTTGTGGTTGTGTTGCCCAAGTGGGTGGATTGTTTGGTTGTGGTGGCGTTGCCCAAGTCGGTGGGTTGTTTAGTTGTGGCGTCGTTGCCGGAGGAGCCGGCCCGGGCGGCTGTGACGGTGCGCTCGGTGTCGGTGTCGGTGTAGGTGTCGGCGTCGGTGCCGCGGTCGCGGACTCGACATCTGACGCGAGTCGCGTGCCGCAGCTACGACAGAAGCGCCCGTCACCGGCGTCTGCGTTGCACTTGGGGCAGGCCGCCGATCGCGTTGGCTGTACGCGCTCATTGGTTTTCCGTGCATGGTTGTTGGCGTCAGTCTCAGCGTGCATCGAGGACCCACCTCAAAAGCAGTCTGTGCTTGGATGCATCTCCGGACCAAGCCGATGGGTACACGGCAATCAACACTTAGGCTCGGCGCTGGCCGCGATCGCTTGTAGGGAGGCCTGTTCGTGTTCGAGCAAGCTTGTGGTTGCCGCTGACGTCAACCACCATCGCGTCATTGTTGTTGCATGCCGAGAAGAAATAGGTCTCGTGGGTCACGCCGGCGGCGCTGTAGCTAAGAAGCCATGCTTGACGACCGCCGGGAAATGTCACGGAGCCGAGCGATCTGACGGCGTCGCCCTTACTGCTTACCGCCCTACGTGCAGACACGGCACGATTGTGCTCGCTTCCCGAGGCTTCTTTTTGGGCCACGATCGTTAGCGTGGAAGCTGCGTGTTGAGGGTCGGCGAACTCAGCACGAGTCGCATCCCCCGCGGTTTGCGCGGTTGCGCGCCACCCGGCCGGCACCGCTGTAGTGAGCTTGCCTGTCGTCACGAGTGCGAACAGACCCGGAGCTACTCGGGACACAGTCGTGGTGCCGTTTGCCGCCAATAGTTGCAGAGCCTGTTCGCGAGTCGCCGATGCGCTCTGTAACGTTCTTTCCGGCCGAGCCGCCGAGCGCAAGCAGTAGCGCTGCCACCATGGCCAAGACCAACAGCGCCCCACCACCAATTGCGGCAAAGGGAATCCACTTGCGTGACTTCTCCGACGGTTGCTCGGAGGCAGGAATCGGAGCTCCGGCCGGCGGTGCGCCAGTCGGAGGAGCGCCCGGTGGGGGCGTGCCGCCAAGCGGCGGTGCTTCGCGGCGGTGAGCGCCAGTGTCGATTCCCGAGGTTGTTGTTCTTGTCGTGCCAGGTGTTTGTGTGGCTTGAGAAGATCCACGTTGAGTTGGCGTAGGTGGCGTACCGGTACCCGCTACCTCGCTATGCGCTGGGACTCCGGCGGCAGTGGCGGTAGCGGCAATGGGCTCAGGCGCGGAGAGCGCGGCGCCGCAGTTACCGCAAAAGGCGCTCGGTTCACCGATCGCTACACCGCAGTTCTCGCAATATTCTCTGTGCTCGCTCATTCGCTCTTAGCCTGCCTCTCGGTGATCATTTTGGCTTTCTGTTTCATGCGTTGCTCAAAGCCCTGGTCTGCCTGCTGCCAACCAGCCTGCTATTCCCATTCCGGCTCCAACTCCAAAGGCCGTCAAAGCTGGGCGCAGCGGACTGGTGTTGCCCTTGCGCGGCCTTGTCAACCGCCGCGGGACAGGGCCTTCGTGGATGCGCACGTAACGGGCGCCCTGCCAGCCATAGAGAGCCGCCTGACGATGCAACGAGTCAAACACGAAGCCGAACTGATCGGGACGAGCGAATGATTCACCGGCAGCATCGAGTTCTGGCCTATCGAGTCCGGCGTTGGGACCCGGCCGGCTGACCCACCATCCGAGGATGTCAAGGCCTGTGTAATAACGGGCCATGGTTGCGTGTATGTAGGCCCACGCCTCGTGAGATAGTTGTGCGCGCTCAGGTGATCGGGCAGTGCTCGCGGGAATCATCGCCGCGATTCGGGGTGGCATGGCGGTGCGCGACGGATGCCCGACGAGCACTCCCACGATCTCGGCGTCGGGCTGGCTGAACGCGGCCTCGTATAGAGCTTGCAAGACGCCTTCCTCCCATTCTGGGCCCGGGGGAGTTATTTCCGCGGCCAGTCCCGCGCCGCGCTCGCCCCCCGGGCCGCGCTTAGCCGCCACTACAGAAGACACTGTCGGCAAAACAGGCGCCCTGATTCAGGCCCTGGCTGAAGCCCTGGGTTTCTCCAAGCGCTGTTCCCGCCGCTTGACCTTGACTGAAGCCTTGCGACTGGCCGGTTGAAAAGCCCTGTTGCTGTCCTGCCGTGAAACCGGCCTGATGACCTTCGGAGTAGGCCGTTTTCCGTGCGGCCGAAACCGCTCGCGCCTCGGCTGAGGCAAACGCCGTCTTCTGAGTGTCTAGCGCTTGTTGCTCGGATATCTGGTCAGCTTGAGACTGCTGTGTGATCTTGCCCTGCACAGATTCGTTTGATAGTCGCGTCCCGCGCCCGATGAAAAATCCGATCAGCAGAGTGCCCACGATGCCCAGGGCGACGGCGCCACTGATCCCAATCCAAAACCCGGTCGACTTCCCGGCAGGAGGGATCGGGGGGACCGTCGCGGGCTGCATCGGTGGGCCGTAGTAAGCCGGATGGGGAGCGTAGCCGGGCGCAACGGGCGCGCCGGCAGCTGTTGGGCCATGAAGCTGTGGGTACTCCTGGGTGCTCATCAGGCCTCCTGCTCTATGGATCGGTTCCTACTGGCAGTTCTCATATACCTATAGATTTGTTCGTACATACAGCATTTGGCGCGTAAAGGTACTATAAATCCAACTGTTGGGTGCTGAGGTTGTCTTCGGTATGTCCAACTTGATCGACTGGAGAGCCAACATGGATGGGAGTCGATGAGGGTGAGTAAAGAAGATCCAGATGTGACGCCAGGCGCCGACGCCCAAGATCGAGCGCCGAGCGGCGACGGTCGAGCTGAGGCGCTTGCCGGGCAGAATCGTTGCGCGAGTTGCGGCGAGGAGTTGCGCGGCGACGCTCGATTTTGCAAGCATTGCGGTAGTTCGATAGTTGCATCGCACGATATGCCTACGGAGGTGGCTCCTTCTGAGGCACCCACTCAAGCGCAACCCACTTACTCAGCGCCGGGATATCAGGCGCCGGGATATCAAGGGCCCCAGGGGGTTCAGTCTCGATATCAAGGCCCCCGGCCTGGATACCAGGATCCCCAGTCTGGGTATCAAGACTCTCGGCCCGGATATCAAGATCCCCAGTCTGGATATCAAGGCCCTCAACCTGGATACCAGGATCCTCAGCCTGGATATCAAGGCCCCCAGTCTGGATATCAAGGCCCCCAGTCTGGATATCAAGGCCCCCAGTCTGGATACCAAGGCCCCCAGCCTGGATACCAAGGCCCCCAGCCTGGATATCAAGATCCCCAATCTGGATACCACATGGCCCAGCCGGGGGGTCCCAGTCCCTGGCCCGGATATCCGGCCAGTTCGCCTGGATATGGGGCATCGCCACCGGGTCCCCCGTCCTTCACGGCAGGCTATCCAAATGGAGTACAGGGATACATACCCGGCGCCGATAGAGACTCAGCCGACGCAGCCAAAACGTACGGGTTGGATTATTGGTGGAGTGGTAGCCGCGCTCTTGGCGATTACGGGAATAGGTGTGGGCATCTATGTAGCTGCCTCAGGGGGTTCAAGCGCACAGGCAGGACTGGCCACGAATCCAGCTGTTACGGTGGCTCCGGCTGCGCTCAGCCAGGGCTCTCCGTCGAGCTCTCAACCCTCGACCCCCACTCACAACGCTTCTCCGAGCGAGTCTCACAGTACTTCTCCCAGCGAGTCTCCTCCGCCGTCTGTCCAGGCCTCCGCGGCCTCTGCGACGGGGAGGCCGACCGTCATTCAGGCTAGCGAAACACGGGCTGTGGCAGACACGATTCAGCGCCATTTCTCACTGATCAGCGAACACAACTTCTCTGCGGCCTATGCCCTTCTGGCACCGAGCCTGCAGACCGGAGAATCATCCTGGGTCACATCCCATCGAGAAGACGGAATCTACAAAGTCAATGTCGCGGTCGACGCCAAACTGGACTCAGCCGATTCGGCGACGGCCAGAATCGTCAACATGACCACACTTGACGGGCACGGATGCAAGAGCTGGTCAGGCAGCTGGAACTTGGAAAAGCTGTCTGGTCAATGGCGCATCAGCGAATCCAACATCTCCTCGACGCCGTGCTGATTGACAAGCACGGTTACTGCTATCCGGAGCATCGATTGGCCCGCCTTCCGCGTCGCCCGATAGGCCAGGTGGCATCGGCGCGACGCGGTCAGCCGGCGAGCTTGCTCAGTTGCTCGTGCCCTCGAGCGCGGAGAGAGGCGGGTTAGCACCCTCCAGCTCGGTCATCGGGTTGATCTCATAGACCGTCCCCGGGGCGGCACCGAGCGCGAGCATGCGTATGCCCTCGGGGCCGGCGAACACCTTGCGCTTGGGCTCGGGTCCGACGCGCACGAACACCTCGGGCTCGAGCTCCACGCGCTCGCCATCGATCTCGATCCAGCCTGAGCCCTGCAGCGCGAGGAACACCTCCTCCTGGCCGCTCTCGGCGTGGTCGTGCAGCGGGTAGTCCTTGTAGTCGGCCGGCATCTGGATCACTTGCATGCCAAAAGACGTGACGCCAAGCTCGGCGCGCGCCTTGACGAAGCCGCCGCCGAAAGCGGCCTCCATGTCTTTGATGTGCTTGACGGTGTAATCACTCATCTGCTGCTCCTGTCTCTGGTGGGGGTTGGTGGCAAGTTTTTGGGGGATGGATGGGCGTGCCCGTCGATGTCAGCTCGCGTCATGCCACGTCATCTGGCGGCGTCGGCATCCGTCGGTCTTGGCGTGCCGCTACTCCTCGTCAGCCTTGTGCGCGAGGCCGGCCGGCTGTAGGACCGGTTTGTCGGTCGGCATGATGATCCCGAGCTGACGCGACTGGGCCAGGACAGTGCCGTCGGGCGCCCAGATCACACCGTCCTCCTCGAACAGACCGTCGTGCAGCAGGCGCGTGTCGAAGACGCTCAAGCACAGAGCGGCCGGATCGCAGTCGCACATCGACATCGACTGGCGGAAGTGGATCGTGAGGTCGATCGTCGGGCTGATCGCCGGCGAGTCGAGCGCGATGAACGACGGCGGAAACCATGCGTCGCAGAACAGCGCAAGCGACAGGGAGTCGACGGGACGCTCCTCCAGCAGCCCGATCCAGCCGCCGATCCGCATCGGCGCACCGCTGCCGGAGAACGGGACCGCGCCAACCCGCAGTTGCATCACCAAATGGTCGGTGAACTCGGGCGCCCCCTTGAACAGCTTCGGGGTGGAGATCCGTTCCTCGTCTGATGGTCCAAGCTCCGGCATCGGTAGTTCGTTGGCGTCGGGCGCACGCCACGGCACCGAGAAGGCGGCGAGCGCCAGTGCGGTGACACGGCCGTTTTGTTCCATGCGCGCCGAGAGCGTGCTCAGCGACCGTCCAGCGCGCTCGACGGCCGTGCGAATCTCGATCGGACCGGGATCCGGCGCGCGCGTGTAGTGGATCGTCAGCGAGCGCGGGGTGCGCTCGGGGTCATCCACGGCCGCGGTGAGCGCACGCAAGAGCATCGCCGCGAGATATCCCCCGTGCGGGCCGCGACCGGCCCGCCAGCCAGAGGCGACGTCGGCGGCGAACAGCGCCTCGCCTGCCACGTGCGCGCCGTCGTCAACCCCGCCTTCTACGCGCCTGATGGCAGTGTCGCGGTCAAACACGGTGTCCATGCACGGCGAGCATATAGGTCGCGCACAAAACTGGCTGTGTGGCCAATCAGGAGTGGGAGAAGGGTTGCGCCGATGCGGGCCTCGCGTCGGTGTCATGTAACCGGACTAGCTGTTGTCGTCAACGAGGTTGCGCATGGGGTCTCTGCGGGCATCCCAACCGTCTGCTATGTTCTGCCGCATTGTGGAACATCGAGAGTATTTGGACTCTCCCGACCCTGGTAGCGATGCATAGGTGCGGCGTGCAAGGGGGGTACCCTGAGTTTGCGACGGACGTCGAAGTGGGTATGGAGGCGGCGGACGAACGACAGCCACAAAATGCTTGGCAAGATCACATTATTGCCCAGTACACGGAAGGTACTTGGCACACATGGCCTCACGCGGAATACCTTTCAGAATATTACTACGGTGAATCTGAGGCTGGCTATATCTGCGCAGCAAATTACGGAGGTCTATCCCCGGGATACACGTAGTGGGGTACGCCGAGCAGCTCTCACCCATGCTAGCTGGATTCTCGATGGCCACACCGCTGCGGTAGGCGACTGGGGGCCAAAGACCAACCAATCAGCATGTTACACTCTGCCCGAATAAATAAATGTGGGACTAATGCACATCAAACTAAAGAAACATCAACTACTAGCTGTCATGATGGTCGCGGCGACCGTAGGCGTGCTAGCGGCTGGCCCGGTGTATTCTGGCTCAGCAAGTACCCAGAGTTGTAAGTCACTACCGCCAATTACGCACCTCGCGGAAACCGCAATCGCCGGTCGTGTGGATACCGGCGGTGGCCCCCTTCGTCTGCACGGGGCATGCAGGGTCCGTTTCATAGGTCCGGGCAGGCCCGTTACGCTCGCCACGCCGTCGGGGCGCGTAATCGAAATATATTACACTCACTCGGAAGGGGTATATCGCTTTGCGGTTCGGCCCGGGCTATACGTCGTGAGGGCGTATCTCAACGCCGGGGAAACGAATCCACCCTGCAAACCAAGACTGTGAGGGTGCGGAGGCACGAAAGGAAGATCGTCAGGCTGGGCTGCTACAACGGTCCGTAAGGTGTCGCCCCCGGCCCGGCAGGCCGTCCGAAGAAGAACGCACCTTTGACGCCCGTTGTATCCCGGCGGACAGCAAGTAACGCTGGCACGCCGGCTGGAGAAGGAAGAAGAAGTGCTCAGCCGCGCACGAGGCGCTTGTAGCTGATGCGGTGTGGTCGGTCGGCCGCGGCACCGAGACGCTCGCGGCGGGCTTCCTCGTAGTCCTCGAAGTTGCCCTCGAACCACGTGACCTGCGAGTCACCCTCGAACGCGAGCACGTGCGTGGCGATGCGGTCGAGGAACCAGCGATCGTGGGAGATAACCACGGCGCAGCCGGGGAAGGCCAGCAGGGCTTCCTCGAGCGCGCGCAGCGTGTCCACGTCAAGGTCGTTCGTAGGCTCGTCCAGCAGCAGCAGGTTGCCGCCGGAGCGCAACAGCTTGGCAAGGTGCACGCGATTGCGCTCGCCGCCTGAGAGCTTGCCGATGCGGGCCTGCTGGTCGGAGCCCTTGAAGTTGAAGCCGGCGGTGTACTGGCGTGAGTTGACGACGCGATCGCCCACCTTCAGGTGGTCGAGCCCGTCGGAGATCTCCTCCCAGACCGTCTTGCCCGGGTCGAGCGAGTCGCGTGACTGATCTACATAGGCGAGCTGCACGGTGTCGCCGAGCTCGAGCTTGCCCGCGTCGGGTGTCTCCTCGCCGGTGATCATCCGAAACAGCGTGGTCTTACCGGCGCCGTTGGGCCCGATCACGCCGACGATTCCCGAGCGCGGCAAATCGAATGACAACGACTCGATCAGCAGACGCTCGCCAAAGCCCTTGCGCAAGTCCTGAGCGACCAGCACCTTCGTGCCCAGACGCGGCCCCGGCGGAATGTGGATCTGGACCTCGTCGAGCTTGACGTTGCGCTCCTCGGCGACCAGCTCCTCGTAGCGGGCAAGGCGGGCCTTTGACTTCGTGCGCCGCCCCTTGGGGTTGGTGCGCACCCACTCGAGCTCCGCGGCGATCGTGCGCTCGCGCCCCTTTTCGCTGCGCTCTTCCTGGGCCAGGCGCTTCTGCTTCTGCTCGAGCCAGCTTGAGTAGTTACCCTCATAGGGGATCCCCTTGCCGCGATCGAGCTCGAGGATCCAGCCGGCCACGTTGTCGAGGAAGTAACGATCGTGCGTCACCGCGACGATCGCGCCCTTGTACTCAGAGAGGTGGCGCTCCAGCCAGTCCACCGACTCGGCGTCGAGGTGGTTGGTGGGCTCGTCAAGCAGCAGCAGGTCCGGCGCGCTCAAAAGCAGCCGGCACAGCGCCACGCGGCGGCGCTCGCCGCCGGAGAGGGCGCTCACGTCGGCATCGGGTGGCGGCAGGCGCAGGGCGTCCATCGCGTACTCCAGTTGCGTATCGAGGTTCCAGGCGTCGGCGGCTTCGATCTTGGCCTGAATCTGGCCGAACTCCTCGGCGGTCTCATCGGAGTAGTTGGCAGCCAGCTCGTTGAAGCGGTCGAGCAGCGCCCGCGTTGGAGCAACGGCCTCTTCGACGTTGCCCTTGACGTCCTTGGACTCGTCCAGGTGGGGCTCCTGCTCGAGCATCCCGACGCTGGCCCCGGGAGCGAGCATCGCATCGCCACGGTAATCCTGGTCGACGCCGGCCATGATCCGCAGCAGTGTGGACTTGCCGGCGCCGTTGTAGCCGAGCACGCCGATCTTCGCGCCGGGATAGAAAGCAAGCGTGACGTCGTTGAGCACCGTCTTGTCGGGCGGATGCAGCTTGGACAGCCGGTGCATCGTGAAGATGTATTGCGAGGACATGCAAGCGCAGGATATGAGGTTGGCGCATCGCGCCACGGCCCCGCACATGTCGGGGCGGCACAGGTCGGTGCGCTGGGGTGGCCAGACCCGACACGTCGCGCTACCAACCCGCACAAACCTGCGTGCTGGGTATGCGCACGCATCGCCGGCGGGCGTAGGCCGGTGCGCCGCGCTGTCTGACCACCAGACCGCTTCCGGCCGTGCGGTCGGCTCGGTAACGTGTTGTGCTCATGCCTGGAGTGATCCTCGACATCGAGCAGCAGATACTCCTGCTGGAGATAGAGCCACCGTTTGACAAGCGCGACGTGCAGCTTGCACGGCGACGTATGGCCAAGCGCTGGCATCCCGACATCGCCCCGGCGGGCAAGCAGTTTGAGCACGAGCGTCATCTGAAGGCGATCAACGAGGCCGCCGACCACCTGATGCGCCTGGCCGAAACCTCGCGCGGGGGAAAGGTCTCACGCAGCGCGGTGAAGGTCAGCGCAGCGGCCGCGCGCCAGGCCCGCGAAGAGGCCGGCAGGCGCGCATATGAAACTGAGCAGCGCGCACGCGAGCAAGCGGTCGATCGCGAACGTAACGACCCATTTGGCAGCCGCGTGCCAGACCATTCGGTCGTGCACCGCTACGCGCGCTGCCAGTCCTATCCGGAGTGGGGGGTAGGGACCGTGGAAGGGATCTATTTCACTGGGGACTACACAGAAGACGGCAAGGGCGAGGGCTCCGCGGATGAGGAGGGTTCGCTCCCCGGCGCGGGAGGTCAGCAATGGGCGCGCGTGAAGTTCGCCCACGGCGTCAGGACCGTGCCGGCGGGCAGCATGAAGTTCGTGGACTTCTCAAAGCCAGACCCAGCCGAGGATCGCGTCGAGCGCTTCATGACGGCAGCCCAGCGGGCGATGGCCGAAGGCGAGTACGTGCTCGCGGCACAACGCCTGGTCTATGCACGTGACGCCGAACCGCGCAACGTGGGTGTGCTGCGGCTGATGACCTTGGCTTTCTGGCAGGCCGGCAATCTCGAGGCGGCGGCCCGTTCGGTGCGTGATTGGGCGCGTGTCGACGGCGAGCGTCCGGCGCCACACCGCTTCGCCGCGCGCATCTACGAGGACATGGGCGCGATCGACCTAGCCGAGGAGGCGGCTGAGCGCGCGGCTGAGCGCGGCCCGACCGACGCGGGAGCGTGGGAGCGCCTTGGGCGCCTGCGTCTGCAACTGGTGGATCGCGAGGGAGCGGTTCACGCGTTCGAGAGCGCGCTTGGCTTGGGTGCGGGCGGAAAGGTGCGTGACCTGTTGATGCAGGCGCTCGCACTGGAGCCGCGCATGAGGCAAACAGCTTAGGGAGTTGTGTATCTAATTTTTGAAATTACTATTGTGACTACATCTGGTGTAGACGATCGTAGTTAACGGAAATTGTTGTTGAACCCGCGTCCCTAGAACACATTTCAATCGGCCAGGACGATCTTGAAACACGTTCCCTGGATCCGCTCCCCGCGTGCTGGGAAGTTGGGATCAGGCCACAGCACGCAGGTGCCGGTATGGCTCGCCGGCAAGCTCGCGAGCAAGCGCGTCGACGATGCCTTCGTCGTTTTCCTCGCGCCCGTCGGTGACAGCCCCGATGATCGCGCGCTTGCGCTCCAGCAGTGTGGCCATGGTTTCATCGATCGTGCCGGCGGCCAGCAGATACCAGGCGTTGACGGCGTCCTGCTGGCCGATACGGTGACAGCGGTCCTCGGCCTGGTCGTGCTTGGCCGGCGTCCAGTCGAGCTCGAGGAAGGCGACATTTGACGCCTGGGTAAGCGTCAGCCCTTGCCCGGCAACCTCGATCGAGCACACGATCAGCTGGTTCTCAGAGCTGTCAGCTGCCTGAAAGGCCTCGAGTGAGGCATCTCGCGCGGCGTGCGTGTCTTCGCCGAGGATGTGCAGAGCGTGGGGAAAGCGCTCCACCACGGCACGCTGGATCTCACGGTGGCGCGCGAACACGACCAGCCGCTCGCCCGAGGAACAGAAGTCGTGGATCCATGCGAGCGCGGCGTGCAACTTGCCGCGCGCCGCAAGCATCTTCAGGGCGTTCAGCCTTACCAGCCGCTCAGCACGCAGGGCCGCAGCGACCTTGGCGTCGAGTTCGCTCAAATCCAGGGGCCGCGAGCGCAGCCAGGCGATCACGTCGGTCTCCGCGAGCCGGTACTCGCTTTCGTTGTCGAGCTCGACCGGCACCACGGTGCGGGTCTTGGCGGGAAGTTGGGGCAGCACATCGACCTTCAGACGGCGCACGAAGCAGCGCGAGCGCAGATGCCAATGCAGGCGCACGTGCGCGTCGACCCCCTTGAAGCGCCGGCCGAACTGGGCCCCCGAGCCGAAGTCGGCGAGACGCCCGAGGATGCGCAGCTGGGCGATCAACTCGGGCGGCCGATTCATCACGGGAGTGCCGGTCAACGCCAGCACGAGCCCGTCGCCCGGCACGCTTGCGGCGAGGCGGACAACGGCCTGGGTGCGCTTGGCGGCGGCGTTCTTGCAGTAGTGCGACTCGTCGAGCACAAGCGCGCGCGGGGCCATTGCCGCCAAGGTCTGTGCGCGCGCGGCGAGGATGTCGTAGTTGACGACGGTGATGTCGGCGGCAGGTATAGGAGAGTTGTTGCCGCCCATGCCGGAAAGCGCCTGAGTGCTGCGCCCAGGCAGCCAGCGCTCGATCTCGCGCATCCAGTTGAGCTTCAGGCTGGCCGGGCAGACGACGATCGCCGGGATGAGCATCGTCGGCCTCGAGCGTCGCTAGTGCCTCGATCGTCTTGCCAAGCCCCTGCTCGTCGGCCAGGAAGGCGCGCCGCTGCTCCAGCAGGTAGGCAACGCCGGCGCGCTGAAACGGCTTCAGCTCGCCGCCGAGGCCGGGTACGTCAAGCTCCGCGTCGGTGGCGCTGGAGAGAGCCACGAGGCCGGCAGCACGGGCGTGCTGCTCGCGGATCTCCTGCAAGACGACGAGCGCCTCGGGCTCGATCCAGATGTCGCGCTCGGCCAGGAAACGGTCGAGTTCCTCGACGCAGAACGGATCAGCCCGGATCGAGGGTAGCTGGCCATGGTCGCGCCGGCGCGAGAGCGGCGCTCGCGTGGCGGTGACCGGTCGGTGCGGCGAGGCGCCGCTCAGCAGGCCGAACGCGTCGAGCTGCGAGGAGTCGTGGCCGGGAGCGAGGACGAATGTGGGATCGTCGTGGACGGAGGACAGCTCCAGCACTGCGGGCGGCGCGGGACGCCCTTCCTTGAGTGCGGCAACACAGCGGCGAGCAGCGGCGCTTGTAAAGCCGCGCATGTTCTGCTCGATGGCTTGCCAGGACTCAAGCGTAAGGGGAATCGTCACGCCGCCGGGCGCGCTGAGCGCACGTTCACGCAGCTCGGCTGGCAGTCCGATGGGATCGCCAAGCAAAAGAAACACGGGCTCATCGGGCTCGCCGGCGACGTCGATCGTTCCACGCCAGGTAGTCGCCCGTGCAAGCCAGCCTTGCACCCGGGGATCGATGCCGGCCAACTCGAGCTCCTCGAGCAACTCCACGATCAGGTGCGCGTCATGCTCAACGGCCGCCAGTGCGAAGGTCCCCTCGGGTCCCTCGAGCGAGCGCAGGCTGCTACGAGCTGCAAGCGCCCGGGCGAGTGGAGCGTGATCGGCCGCGATCAGCACCCAGTGCTGCTTACGGCGGTCGCGCTTGAGCTCCACGTCGTAGCGCATCGCGCCGGGCCGGGCCGGTGGGCGCTCGGAGACCTCGGTCAGGGCGTGGGCAGCGTCTTCGCTGAGGCGCAGGCGCCCGGCCTCAGCGGGCAGCGTGTCCACGAGCCGGGCAGCCTGCTCGTCCAGCGGGATCAGCGCGCGCCCAATCGTCGGTAGCTGCTGCGCGTCTGAGTGTCCGAGCAAAGTCTCGACGATCTCTGGCGCACGGTCGGTGGCGAACGTCAGCCACCAACTCTCGTTCGGGCGAGCTACGTCGAGCACGCACTCATCGTGGCTGCGACGCCCGCGTTGACGCTCGAGTGCGCGCGTCAACGGCTCGCTGACGAGCGGGGGCCGTGGCAGGCCCTCCAGTAGCAGCGCGACCGCCTGCGCGCGCTCGGGGTCCAGCGGCACGATCCAAGCGCGCTCGGCAGGATCCCAGCGGCGTCCGGGGATCGCACGCAGCAGCTTGCGCAGCACGTCGTCATAGGGAAAGCGCAACACCGCCTCGCCCTGCTCGAGCGTCGCCTGGAGAAAGGTCATGACCTATGGACGATAGGCCGCAAAGGGGATGTCTGTACGCGCGAAGCGGAGCGTTGCCGCAAGTTGCGGCTTTGTCGAACAGATCGACTTGGAAACCGGGGCGCCGCTCCGGGGATGGGGAAAGTGGCGGATGTCTGGGCTAGGAGAGGATATTGACGGCGCGTGAGACGATCAATCCGATCGTCACCAGCGACACAAGCGACTGCACCCCCATCGTCATCTTCGCGATCGGCGTCAGCGGCATCGTGTCGGTCGGCGAGAACGCCGTCGCGTTCGTCAGCGACACGTACAGATAGTCGATGAACTTCGGCCGCCAATCCCTTGGCTCGATGTGGTCATCCGACATCTGTGGAAACAGAAGGTCGGGTGGCCCATCGTGCCCGGCGGCACGCTTGCCGGCGCCGCCGCGATCCATCTCCCAGTACCAGAGCGCAAAAATCAAAAAGTTCGTCATCCAAATCAGCACGCCCGAGACGATCAGCTCGCGCCCGTTGGGGGTGCCATGGTGCAGCAGGAAGTGCGTCAGCGCGCCAAGCGAATAAATGTTGGCGGCCCCTACGAACGCCGTCAAGCCGAGTGCGGCGCGTCGCCTGCGCTTGTGCTCGTGCTCGAGCTCATGCGGAGTGGCAAGGAACATGCCAATGAACAGCACCCCCTCGAACGCGGGAACCAACCACGCGGGCCCTGCCACCAGCCGCGCCGGCAATGCGACTTGTAGGCCGATCGCGGCGAGAATAGTCAGCTGCGCCGGCCAAAACGGCTCGCTCTCAGCGGGCGGCGGATAGGTACGCCCGGGCGGACGCGATGTTTCTGCTGCCACGGGCAGAGAGTAGAAGCCGGATCGGCGGCGAAGCGCCTTAGGGTGTAGGTGAAGTTCCAGGCGGAGCGATTGTGCGGCGAGCCCCTTCTGAGCGAGCTTTCGGGGTGGCGGCCGACATTCAGCTCCTGCGGGCCGGCGGCCAGTTGTTCCGCCAGCTCAGCCCAAGAAATAACCTCGAGGTTATATATGCAGTTCGGCAACGCGCTAGCCTGCTGTATATGGGAATCGATAGTCCCGTCCATCTACTGTTCCTGGGAGCCGTCGCGCTGATCGTGCTCGGTCCCAAGCGCTTGCCGGAAGTCGCGCGCGCGCTCGGTAAGGGTATGCGCGAGTTCCGCGAGTCGATCAGCCTGGACGCGCACGACGAGGACAAGTAGGTCCGCCGAAGCGGATACCGTCCGTCGGTGCGCTTGATCGTTGCCCGCTGTGAGGTCACCTACATCGGCCGTACCACCACGGCTTTGCCAGAGGCCATCCTGCTGTTGATGTGCAAGGGCGACGGCACGTTCATGGTCTGGGCCGACGGCGGCGGCCCGAACGTCAAGCCGCTCAACTGGATGACCCCGCCGACGGTGCTCGAAGAAGAGCACGACGGGGACGGGCTCGAAGGCGGGGACGGGCTCGAAGGC
Source organism: uncultured Solirubrobacterales bacterium (assembly GCA_963757995.1). Classification (GTDB taxonomy): domain Bacteria; phylum Actinomycetota; class Thermoleophilia; order Solirubrobacterales; family Solirubrobacteraceae; genus Palsa-744. The sequence goes on along the minus strand of CAVWTS010000004.1, from coordinate 99,205 downwards.
GGGGACGGGCTCGAAGGCGGGGACGGGCTCCAAGGCGGGGACGAGCTCGAAGGCGGGGACGAGCTCGAAGGCGGGGACGAGCTCGAAGGCGAGGACGGGCTCCAAGGCGAGGACGGCGCCAACCCGCGTCGTACCGACGGCGAAGGCCGGTTGACGCGCTTGGTCGTGCGCAAGCAACGCGACGATGAGCGCCTGGAGATCGTGATCGCCGAGGTTCTCACCGACGTCGAGCACGAGCTTGACGTGAGCGCCACCCTGGAGAAGGAGGGCGTCGAGCGCGAACTGCAGGAACTTCTAGCCGACGCCCCCACATGGTGTGGCGAGGGTTTCCGCCTGGTGCGGCGCGAGTGGCCGACCGACATCGGCCCAGTCGACCTGATGTGCCGAGACCTTCAAGACGAATGGGTCGCCGTCGAGATCAAGCGCATCGCCACACTCGATTCTGTCGAGCAGCTAACCCGCTACCTGGAGCGGATTCGCGTGGACCCGGCGATGGCGAGTTGCCGCGGAGTGCTGGTCGCCAAGCACATCAAGCCGCAGGCAAGGGTGCTGGCGGAGTCCCGGGGCATCGCGTGTGTAGAGGTGGATCTCGAAGTGTTGCGTGGTAACCGCGAGCCGGAGCTGCGCTTGTTTGCCGCGTAACGGCGCCGCACGGGAGGCTTAGCCAGCGAAAGGCCGGAAGCGTCGGCCCCGCCGCACAGCGCGTCGCAGGGTACGCTCCAGCGTATGACTGACGCTGAGAAGCCCAACGAGAAGCCAGTGCTCACCGAGCGGCGCGAGGGCGTGCTGCTGATCACACTCAACCGCCCCGAGGCGCGCAACGCGGTCAATCTGCCGCTGGCCGAAGGCATAGCGGCAGCTCTAGAGGAGCTAGACGGTGAGCAGTCGCTCAGCGTGGGTGTCTTGACGGGCGCAGGCAAGGGCTTCTGTGCCGGTATGGACCTGAAGGCGTTCGTCACGGGAGAGCGCCCGTGGGTGGGCGACAGAGGCTTCGCGGGAATCGTGCGGCGAGCGTCGACAAAGCCGCTGATCGCGGCTGTAGAGGGTTTCGCCGTGGCCGGTGGTCTGGAGATAGCGCTCGCGTGCGATTTGCTCGTGGCGGCCCGCGGAGCAAAGTTGGGAATACCCGAGGTCAAGCGCTCGTTGGTGGCAGCGGGCGGAGCTTTGTTGCGCCTGCCACGCTCCTTGCCTTACAACGTCGCAATGGAGTTGGCGCTGACGGGCGAGCCGATGCTGGCCGAGCGCGCGTGTGAACTGGGCCTGGTCAATCGCATTGCCGAGCCAGGCGCGGCGGTGGAGGTGGCGCTGGGGCTGGCAAAGGAGATAGCCACCAACGCGCCGCTGGCGCTAGCGGCCTCAAAGCGCATCTTGCAGGAACAGTGGGATTGGTCTTCCAAGGAGATGTGGGAAGCGCAGAGCGCGATCTCTGACCCGGTGTTCGGCTCGGAAGACGCCCAAGAGGGAGCAAGAGCGTTTGCGGAGAAGCGCCCGCCGGTGTGGCGGGGTCGCTAGACGCGAGCTTTACGCTTGCGTTTGCGCTGGCGCCAGATCGCCATGAAGCGCCGCCAGAGCATCAGCGCTCGCCCGGTGCCTTTTTCGGATACTGCGACACGGGAATACCAAGGTTAAGCGCAGTCTTGACGATACGGCTCTGCTCGGCAATGTGCGCGGCGGGATAGCCCTCGCCGGGACTGGCCCGCTCGGGCCGCCCGACGAAGCCGAAGTGGATGTCCTCGGGCATGATCTGCATCAGACGCGGGAACATGTGCGCCCGCGCCCCAACGTTGCGCGGCTCCTCCTGCACCCACAGAATCTCCTGGAGGTGGGGATAGCGCTCCATCAACTCCCTGATGTTGCGCTCGGGGAATGGGTAGAGCAGCTCGACGCGACCGATCGCCACGCTGTCGTTGTCCTGGCGGTCGGGATGTCCGGCGAGGTCGTAGTAGATCTTGCCGGTGCAAAGGACAAGCCGCGTCACGGCTCCATCGTCAGCGATGCCGGGCTCGGCCAGCACAGGCTCGAAACGTGAACCCTCAGCAAGATCCTCGACAGTATTGGTGGCTTGTGGTAGACGCAACAGGGACTTTGGCGTCATGATCACAAGCGGACGTTGCTTGGCGATCATGGCTTGGCGGCGCAGCAGATGGAAGTACTGAGCAGGCGTGGTCAGGTTCGCCACGCGCATGTTCCCCTCGGCGGCAAGCGCCAGGAAGCGCTCTAGGCGAGCCGAGGAGTGCTCGGGCCCGGACCCCTCGTAGCCGTGTGGCAGCAACAGCGTCAAACGCGATGTCTGCCCCCACTTGGCAAGCCCCGAGGCAATGAACTGGTCGACGATCACCTGGGCCGAGTTGACGAAGTCGCCGAACTGCGCCTCCCAGAGCACAAGCGTCTCGGGCGCCTCCTGGCTATAGCCGTACTCGAAGCCCATGCACGCGAGCTCGGAAAGCGGACTGTTGTGCAGCTCCATCGGTACCAGCGCGTCGGGCAGCGACTGGATCGGGCAGAAGGCTCGCCCAGTCTTTGCGTCGTGCAGCACCAGATGGCGCTGGCTGAACGTGCCACGCTCGGTGTCCTGCCCGGTTAGCCGCACGGGTGTTCCCTCGGTCAACAGCGAAGCGAACGCCAGCGCCTCGGCGTGGGCCCAGTCCAAGCGCGCAGGCGCCTTCTCGGCGTCGCCATCGCCGGCGTTAGCCCCGTCATCCTGCACGAGCGCGGCACGGCGGCGCTCCAGCTGCTTGACAAGCTTTGGGTGCACGGTGAAGTCCTCGGGCGTGTGCAGCAACTCGAGCCCAAGTTCGCGCACGCGCGCAGCCGGCACGGCGGTATCGACCTCTGGACTGGGCGAGCGATCGAGCTGATACTCGCCGGTGCTCTGATTGACGTTCCCGTTTTCGGCAGCGGCCGCGATCTTGGCCTTCAACCGCTGGTGCAGGATCGTCAGGTTGTCCCAAACCTCCTGCCCGGTGCGCTCGACATCCTCGCGACTGACGACGCCATCGGCCACCAACTGCTCGGCCCAAAGTTCGTACACGCGCTTCTTCGTCTTGATCTTCGCGTACATCTCAGGCTGGGTGTAGGCGGGCTCATCGGACTCGTTGTGGCCGAAGCGGCGGTAGCCGATCAGGTCGATCAGCACGTCGTGCCCAAACTCCTGGCGGAAGGCAAAGGCGAGCCGGACAGCGCTCATGCAGGCGGGCACGTCGTCGGCGTTGACGTGGATGATCGGCACGTCGAAGCCCTTCGCCAGATCGGAAGCCCAGCGCGTCGAGCGCGCATCGTCAGGATCGGTTGTGAAGCCGACCTGGTTGTTCATGATCAGGTGCACGGTGCCGCCGACCTGGTAGCCGTCGAGCGCCTGCAGGTTCAGCGTCTCGGCAACGACCCCTTGGGCGGGGAAGGCAGCATCGCCATGGATCACGATCGGCACGGCCGCGTTGGTGTCCTGGTGGGCGCGGGGCCCGGTGCGAGTCGTCTGGGCAGCGCGCGTAGCCCCCTCGACCACGGGTGAGACGTACTCGAGGTGGCTAGGGTTGGACTCCAGGTTGACGCGGATCGTGCCGCCGTCAGGCAGCTTGTAGGAGCCTTGCGAGCCGTGGTGGTACTTGACGTCGCCGGTGCCGCCCTGAGGAATCGTCGTGACCGCCTCGAGCGTCGAGGCCCCCTCGAACTCGGCGAAGATCGTGTCGTAAGGACGCCCGAGGTTGTGCGCAAGCACGTTCAGCCGGCCGCGATGCGCCATTCCCACCACAACCTCCTGCCCGCCGATGCCGGCCGCCAGCTGGATCAGCTCGTCGAGCATCGGCACGGTCATGTCCAGCCCCTCGATCGAGAACTGGTGCTGGCCAAGGTAGGCCTTGTGCATGAAGCGCTCGAGCGCGTCCACCTCGATCAGTCGCTTGAGCAGCGCCTTGCGCGGCTCGATCCCAAGTGGCTGGCGGAAGGCCCCAGACTCGATCTGCTCACGCAGCCACACGCGTTGGCGGTGTGAGGAGATGTGCTCGATCTCATAGGCGATCGTGCCGCAATAGGTCTGGCGCAAGTTCGGCAGCGCCTCGGCAAGCGTCTCACCAGGCACGTACATGCGCAGGATGCGCGCCGGGATCTGCGCCATCACCTGTGGAGTCAGTCCAGCGGTTTCCGGATCGAGCTGCGGCTCGCCCTCGGGCTCTGAGCCAAGCGGATCGAGACGCGCGGCGAGGTGCCCGTGGCTGCGGAAGCGGTGCACCAACGTGCTGGCGGCGTGAACGGCTTGCAGCATTTGCTCGTCGGGCGCACTCGCTTGCAGTGGCGCCGTAGGGGGCGCGGCCGCTGTGAGCCCGGTCGGCGCGGGTACAGTGGGTGCGGGCCCCAGCGCAAGACCAAGCGAGGAGAACACGCTCTCGTAGAAGTCGTGCCCGCCTTGCAGGCGCTGCTCGATCAGCCCAAGAAAACGCCCGGACTCCGCACCTTGAATCACGCGGTGGTCGTAGGTGGAGGTCATCGTCATGACCTTCTCAGCGCCGATCTGCTCACCGACGGCGCCGAGCCCAACGGGATAGGCGATCGAGCCGGTGGCGACGATCGTCCCTTGGCCGTTCATCAACCGCGGCACCGAGGCGATCGTTCCAAGCCCGCCGGGATTCGTCAGCGTGATGTTGGCCCCGGTCAGGTCGTCGGCCGTGAGCGTGTTGGTGCGGGCCTTCTCGACAAGCGCGTCGTAGGCGGCCAAGAACTCCTCGAAGCTCAGCTGCTCGGCACCGCGGATGACCGGAACCATCAGCGTGCGCGAGCCATCCTTCTTCTCGACATCCACGGCCAAACCGAGGTTGACCGCGCCGTCCTCGATGCGGTAGGGCTTGCCATCGATCTGGGAGAAGTGGTGGACCATGCTCGGCATCTCGACGGCGGCCTGCACGATCGCGTAGGCGATCAAGTGCGTAAAGGACACCTTGCGCCCGCCGGCCTTCAGCTCGCGGCGGCGTCCGTCCAGCGCCGTCACCGTCAGCGTCCTGAAGCTGGTGGCGGTCGGGATCGAGCGCGACTCGTCCATATAGCGCGCAAGCATCGCCGCGCCGCCCTTCAGCAGTTGGCGCTCGCCGGCAGGCTCAGCGGCGGTGGACTTACCGTTGGTGGTTGCCGGCCCGCCATTCGCGACGACGCCGAGCACGTCGGCCTTGACGATGCGCCCGCCGGGCCCGCTCCCGGGCACGCCGGTGAGGTCGACGCCCTCTGTGGCTGCCACGCGTGCCGCCACGGGCGACACACTCTTACCGTCCGGCAATGTTGGCGCCCCGTCGCTGGTAGCTTGCGCGGCGCCTGTGCCTTGTGAGGTGTTTATGCCGGTCTGGGTGGTGGCGGTGGTCGCTTGCGCTGGGCTTGCCGTGCCAGTCCCGGTGGTGCCGGCGCCGCCATCTGCGGCGGGCGTGTCGTCTGCTGAGGATTGGGCCGACCCACCGTCGCCTGCGGCGAGCCGCGCGATCACCTGCCCAACGCCGACCGTGTCGCCCTCTTCGGCAAGGATCTCGACAACGGTCCCACTTGCGGGCGAAGGCAGCTCAACATCCACCTTGTCGGTGGAGATCTCAACTATCGTGTCGTCGACCTTGATGAAGTCGCCGACCTTGACATGCCATTCGAGGATCGTTCCCTCGGTGACCGACTCGCCGGCGGCAGGGGTCACGACGTCGATCATTTGATTGATCGTGGTGCCGGACGCCATCTGCTGTCACTCTAGCGCGCCGGGCCGCCAGAATTAATCCAGGACGACCGAAGCCGGCGTCTCTTCACGTTGCCTAACAGTTGCTTGGCGACGTTGTTCGCGTACGAACTCGGCGCTGCCAAAGAAGGGCCCGATCCCGCCCAGCACAGCCACCGCCACAGCGAGGCGCAGGGAGACGATTCTCATGCGCGCCGCGGTGATGCAGGCGAGCGACATGCCGATCCACAACAGACCGTGCGTCCACCCAAGCACAAGTGTCTCCGGCTGCGGTTTGCCAAGCGTAAAGGCGCAGATCAGCAGAGACGTGTAAACGCACGAATGAAAGAAGGATGTCCACTTCAGGCGAGTGAAGGCGAGCGAGGGATGGGAAGGGCGGCTGGGTGAGGCGACGGTGGTCGCGCTTTGCGAGGTACCGTCATCCGCAGGGGCTGTGTCCGTAGCGCTCAGAGCGAGCTCCGGGCGCGACGGGGATGTCGCTTCGGCCTGGTCCGAGTGCGTCACTCCGACAGCCAGCGCGCCATCCTGCGCAGGCTCTCCTCGGCCTCAGGTGGCCATTCCTCGACGTCGCTCGGCCACCAGGCGTACTCGTCGTGCTCGTGGTCGGGGGTCACCTCGGCGCCCTCCTGGAGCCAGGCTTGTCCGACGAACATCACGAGTTGGTGGGGCAAGCGGATTAGCGCCTCCCCGCGTACGCGCGCAGGCGAGACCGACCACTCCTCGTTCAGCTCCCTGACGAGCGTCTCGGCCGGGCTCTCGCCGAGATCGACCGCGCCTCCAGCGCCCAGCGCCCAGCGCCCTGCCCAAGTGGAAAGCCACGCCGCGCGCCTACCGGCCAGCCAGCGCCCGTCAGAGGCACGCGTCACGCACAGTCCGGCAACGCTGTCGGAAGCATCGTCGCTCACCAGCCGCAGTGCCCAACGCAGCGGCTGCATCTCGAGCTCTATGCCGTGTGGTCCCTGCTTGAAGTCGACCAGCCGTCCCGCGAGACCATCGTGGCTGGGTGAACCGCGCTGCTGCAAGCTGGCAATCTCAGCGTCCGCGACCTTGGTGTGCTCGGGCGAGGGCTCGAAATGCTCGCTGCGCCAGCGCGTCTTGACCTGGTTCAGCTCCCAGGGTCCGCGCGCCAGCAGCTGGGGCAGCTCATTCGTCGTAGGTTCTGCTCTGCTCGCCACATGTACAAGGCTAGCTATTGGAGAGGCAGCGGCGAGTAAAGATCCGCTCATGCAGGACGGGAAGCGAGGGTGGAGTTGCTCTCTAAATCGCTGATGCCCCCCGCGCGCGCGGGGGGCATGCCGTTTTTGGAGCCCCTACCCCTAAGCTCTTCGGCGGTGAGCATCCGCAGACGCAAGCATTGGGGTTGGGGCTTCGAGGACGAGCAGCTTTCGCTTGAGGAGGTTCGCGCGGCCGCGGCTGGTCTGGCCACGCACCTCGGCTTTCCGTCCGTCGAGGTCGAGGACCCGGTGAGCCTGGGGGCTGTGCGTTTGCCGGCTCCGCGAGTGCTCGCGCCGGCGGAGCTCGCCGGCATCTGTGCCGGCGACGCGCACGCGCGTGCTTCACATGCGCTCGGCAAGTCCTACTCGGATGTCGTGCTCGGCTTCCGCGGTCAATTCGAGCATCCCCCGGACTTTGTCGCTTCTCCGCGCGACGAGCGCGACGTCGAGCGGTTGCTGGAGTGGTGCGCGGCTGAGCGTGTCGCCGCGATCCCCTACGGAGGTGGCACGAGCGTGGTCGGCGGGGTGCAGCCTGTCGTGGACTCCAGCTACAACGGAGCGATCTCGATCGACCTCGCAGGTCTGCGCCGGGTAGTCGAGGTTGATCAGGTCTCGCGTGCCGCACGCATCCAGGGCGGTGCCACCGGGCCGGACCTGGAGGCCCAGCTTTCCGAACACGGCCTCACACTGCGCCATTTCCCCCAGTCGTTCGAGCTCTCCACGCTCGGCGGCTGGATCGCCACGCGCGCCGCAGGGCACTTCGCAACGGTGTGGACGCACATTGAGGACTTTGTCGAGTCTGTCCGCGCGATCACGCCGACGGGCACGTGGGAGTCGCGACGGCTGCCTGGCTCCGGCGCGGGCCCCAGTCCCGACAGGCTGCTTGTCGGCTCTGAGGGCACGCTGGGGGTCATCACAGAGGCATGGGTGCGAGTCCAGCCGCGCCCCACCTATCGTGCCTCCGTGGGAGTGCGCTTTCCGACGTTCGCGATCGGCGCCGAGTGTGTGCGGGCGCTTTCCCAGTCGGGCCTTCATCCGAGCAACTGCCGTCTGATCGATCCGGCCGAGGCGCGCTTCACGATGTCAGGCGACGGCAGCTTCGCGCTGCTTGTGCTCGGCTTCGAGTCCTGCGATCACCAGGTCGGGCTGTCGATGGACCGGGCGCTTGCCATCTGCGCCGAGTACGGCGGCCTGGCCGGAGAAAGGCGCGAATCCTCCGAGGACAGAGGGGGGTCGCACGGCGGTGTCGGTGCGGGGCCGGCTGGTGCGGGGATCGGTAGTCCAAAAAAGGGCGATGCCCCCCGCGCGCGCGGGGGGGCAGCCGAAACGGGCACGACCGGTGGCGGCACCCATGCCTGGCGTGAAGCGTTCCTGCGTGCTCCCTACGTGCGCGACATCTTCGTCGCGATGGGCGTCCTTTCCGAGACGTTTGAGACCGCGATCACTTGGGATCGCTTCCCGGGTTTCCACGAGCGTGTGATGGCCGCCGCGCGTGCCGCGGCCGAGGACACAAGCGGTGCAGCGCATGTCTCCTGCCGCTTCACCCATGTCTACCCAGACGGTCCCGCTCCTTATTACACAGTGCTTGCCCCCGCTCAGCGCGGCGAGGAGGTGGAGCAGTGGGCGGCGATCAAGGCGGCAGTCTCCGAGGTGATCGTCGCCGAGGGCGCCACCATCACCCATCACCACGCCGTCGGGCGCGACCATCGGCCTTGGTATGACCGTCAGCGTCCCGACGCATTCGCCGCGGCGTTGCGCGGCGCCAAGCGGGCAGTCGATCCGCAAGCTGTCATGAACCCCGGCGTGCTCGTCGATTCGCTGTCGTGAAGGTCGCCGTGCTTGGCCCCGGAGGCGTAGGCGGTCTGGTTGCGGGAGCGCTCGACCGTGCCGGTACGCCTGTGCTTGTGCTCGCACGCGAGGAGACCCTCGCCACCATTTCTACTCGCGGCCTGCATGTGAGCAGCGTGTTGCTGGGCGATTTCACTACCCGGCCGCGTGTGGACTCACGGCTCCACGAGCCGGTGGATGCGCTCCTCGTCGCTACCAAGGCGGCAGGTTTGCAGGCGGCACTCGAGCGGGTCGATACGTCCCCGCCGCTGGTGCTGCCGTTGCTGAATGGGCTCGATCACATCGCCGTGTTGCGTAGACGCTTTGGCGAGGAGGCCGTGGTCGCCGGCACGATCCGTGTTGAGGCCGACCGTCCCGAGCCGGGCGTGGTGGTCCATACGAGTCGGTTCCTGCGCGTGGACATGGCCTCCGAGTACAAGGCCGCGCATGCGCCGATGCAGGCGCTCGCGAGCACGCTCTCAGATGCCGGTATACCCGCCCGCATCGGCGATTCCGAGCCAGAGGTGATGTGGTCGAAGCTGGTGCGCCTCAATGCGCTTGCGTGTACTACCAGCGCGTTTGACAAGTTGCTCGGAGAGATCCGCTCGACCCCGGAGCTGCGCGCCGAGCTCCTCGGCGCGATCGAGGAGGGTTGTGCTGTGGCTCAGGCTGAGGGCGCCTCGATTATGAGCGGCGATCCGCTCGGTGAGCTGACTGCGGCACACGACACGCTCGGCAGCTCGATGCAGCGCGACATCGCCGCGGGGCGCCCCCCCGAGCTGGACGCGATTGCAGGTTCAGTGCTACGTGCGGCCGCCCGGCATGGGATCGAGTGTCCGACGATCGAGCGGCTTGTCGCGATGATCGCCGCGCGTGCCGGCATCGCCGCGCCAAGTGTCGCTTGAGCTGGCGTGGCGGCTCAGGGTTCGCGCCGTGGCTCAGAGTTCGCGCCGTGGCTCAGAGTTCACGCCGTGGCTCAGAGTTCACGCCGTGGCTCAGAGTTCACGCCGTGGCTCAGAGCTCGCGCGCAGCGGCTCAGGGTTCACGCCGCGTCTCAGAGCTCGCGCGGTGAGGCGCCGGGCGAGATCATCGGCAGCGCCTGGGTGGAGACTGCCTCCACGACTTCCTCCTCTGATTCCACAGCGCCCTCGTCGTGCTCGCCGTCGCAGAGCACACGGAAGTTGGCGCTTTGCCCGCTGTCGGCGTGGATCGTGATCCCCGGAAGGATCTCCTCGCCCTCCTCCAGACCGAGGCGCTCCATGTCAAAGTGCGCCAGGCCGATCCCGTAAGCGGTGTGCGTGGGGTTCTCGCGGTCGTGGGCGGCCACGGCCTGCGCGAAGCGCTCAAGATTCTTGGCGATCTTGCCTGGGTTAGCCATCGCTGGCAGGAAGGGTAGCGCTGGTGTCGCCCGCGGAGTCGGTAGGTGGGCCGTTGCTCGCCGGGCTCGTGTCGGTGTCGCTTGCCGGATCGCCCACGCCGAGCGCGGCGCGCACACGCGGGGCCACCTCCGTCGCAAACAGCTCGGTCGCGTGCAGTGCCTTCTCGTGCGCCAGCACGCCGACGCTGATGTGGCCGAGGAAGCGGTCGTGATGGAACAGGTCGTGGTGGGCCAGGATCTTGCTTGCCACTTCCTCAGGCGTACCGACGAGCAGATGGCCCTCCGGCGCGCAGCCGGCATCGAACTGGGCGCGGCTCATCGGCGGCCAGCCGCGCTCGCGCCCGATGCGATTCATCATCTGTGAGTAAGGCCCGAAGAACTCATCGGCGGCGCGCTTGGCCGTCTCAGCGATGTACATGTGCGAGTTGATGCCGACCGCGGGGCCGCCTTGGCCGACCGCGGGGCCGCCTTGGCCGACCGTCGGTTGGGCTTGGCTCGGCTCGTGCGAAGATCTGTCGGGACTGGCGCCTCGTGCCCGCCCTTGTTCGCCGCGGCGCAACGCCTCGCGATACAAGTCGACCAGCGGCGCAAAGCGGGCAGGTGCGCCGCCGATGATGGCGATCATCAACGGCAACGCGAGCATTCCCGCACGTGCCACCGATGCGGGCGTTCCACCGACCGCGATCCAAACAGGTAGCGGGTTCTGGAGCGGGCGGGGATATACGGCGGCGTCCTGCAGGGCGGCGCGATGGCGCCCAGACCAGGTGACGCTCTCGGAGGAGCGCAGCGCCAGCAGCAGCTCCAGTTTCTCGGCGAACAGGTCGTCGTAGTCTTCCAAGTCGAGGCCGAACAGGGGGAAGGACTCGGTGAACGAGCCGCGCCCCGCCATGATCTCCGCGCGTCCGTCGGAAAGCAGGTCGAGTGTGGAGAACTCCTCGAAGACGGTGACCGGGTCGGCTGAGCTCAGCACGGTCACTGCGCTGGACAGGCGGATCCTCTTAGTGCGGGCGGCAGCCGCGGCAAGCGCCACCGTGGGGGCAGACACCGAATAGTCGCGGCGGTGGTGCTCGCCTAGGCCGAACACGTCGAGGCCGAGGCGGTCGGCAAGCTCGATCTCCTCGAGCAGCTCCCGCAAGCGTTGGGCTACACGCGCCGGGGAAACGCCGGGGGCTACGTCGGCGAAGGTGGCCAAGCCTAGTTCCATCGGCGACCACTATAGGTGTGTCCCGCATCCGTCTCTACTGGGGTTCGGATGCATGCGAGCTTCGCGCCGGACCGGGCGCGGGCCCATGCGGGCGTCGACAGAGGTACGGTCCGGGCTCATGCAGGCATCGCACCTCTAGTTGTGTGGCGCCCTATAGGCTATCCACACATATAACCTATAGGTTGTTGGCTCGGGTCATATAACTTTTAGGCTATAACCCGGGACACGGCATCGGGACACATCATCAGCGCCAGCACTATGGCTGCTCGATGATCTCTACTCGGTACCCGTCGAGCTTTTAGTACGGAAGTAAACATAGGGACCCAGTTGGGAAACTTGACGGAGAAGCGCGCCACAATCCTCGTGCCGCTCGTTAGCGGTACCGGAGGGCCGTCGGGTAGGCGTAGTCGGGTAGGCGTAGTCGGGTAGGCGTAGGCTCGTGGGTGCGCGACGACGCCACACACGCGATGGCCTTCGATGTTCCAACAAGGGCTCGGGGGCGTATACGGTTCGCTGCGGCATGGGGGAGCTGGTGGTTTCGCGCTCGATGCCGAGTCGTGCGGCGGCGGTGGCGGTTGAATCGGACTTGGCTCCTGAGAGCGTTGTCGATCATCTGGCTGACTTCTTGACCGCACGTCCGATCACGATCGAGGCCACGATCGGCGGCACGCCCTTCCATTGCGCGTCCTGGTGCTCGGTTGTGAAGCCTGCGGCCGCGATCGAGGCGACGGTGTCGCGATTGCAGCGACAGCCTGCGGCGAAGTGCCGCCACGGGGTCTCCAGGCGGTCCTGCCAGCGGGCTGCACGGGGCGAGTGCGAGCGGACGTGCTCGATGAACAGGAGCTGCCCGCCGGGGCGCAGGACGCGTGCGATCTCGGCCAGCGCGCGTTCGGGGAAGTCGACGGTGCACAGCACGAGCGTCGAGACGACCGTGTCAACCGACTCGTCATCCAGCGGAATCGCTTCGGCCGATGCATCCAAGGTGCTGGCCGACTTGCCGCTTTGCCTTAGCTTGCGCTCCAGCCGGAGGCGCATCGGCTCGAACGGCTCAGCCAGGATCACCTCCTCTACGGCATCCGGGTAGTAGGGGATGTTGGCGCCCGTGCCCGCGCCGATCTCGAGCGTGCGGCCACGCGCCTTCGCGACGAGCTCGCCGCGGCGCTCGCGCATGGTGCGCTCCTCGCCGCGGCGCATGATTCGGTCGTACAGTGCCGCGAACACGAAGTCCCAGCGGTGCTCGCCATGGACTATGCCCGTGGATGCTGTGTCGTAGCTCATGGCACCGGTGCCTATCTTTGCGATATCTCCAGGATCTCGATGCGGTACCCGTCGGGGTCTTTGACGAAGCACAGTCGCGAGCCATCCTCGCGTACTGAATAAGGCGGCTTCTCGGGCTGGATGCCCAACTCCGTCAAGCGTGCGAGCATTACGTCCAGGTCGGCGGCGGTGATCGCGATGTGGCCGTAGCCGCTACCGATCTCATAAGAGTCGACGCCGAAGTTGTACGTGAGCTCCAGGCGCGGCATCTCGCCGTCGCCCGGTTGGTTCATGAAGACGTTGACCGCGTCATCGCCGATCGGGATGCGCCCGACCTCCTCGAAGCCGAGCGCTTTGTAGAAGGCGGTCGAGCGGTCGATGTCTGTGATGCGATAGCAAGTGTGGATCAGGGACATGCTCGACAGTCTAGGGAGCTCGACTGTCTTCGGAGCGACCCGTGCACATGGGTCGCTCCGAAGCAGCCGGCGTCGACGAGTTGCCTCAGCCTTTGTGGCGAGTAGCCGAAGCGTGGAGCACGATCGTTTGGGATTTCGTCGTGTCCGGTTGACCGCTGGCCTGTGTGGTGATCGTTACGAGCACCCGCAGTGTCTTGTGCTGTGTGAGCTTCGTGCGGGCGCTACGCGAAAGTTTCACCACGACTATCTCGCTGCCATGCGCTGCGATCGAGAACGACGCTTCGCCTAGCGTGTTCGAGATCTTGGTGGAGCGCTTGCTGGCTTTGCCTCCACTGGTGAGTGTCAGCTTCAGATGACCATGCTCGGGCCCGCTACCGGGGTTGGTGAGAGGGAGCGAGAGCGCCCCGCTATGTCCGAGCGTGAATTTGGCTCCTAGCTGGACAGGCATCAGGGTTGGGGTCACCCCAGGCAGAGATTTCGCAATCAGCGCTTTTTCGGCCGCTTCGCGCGCCTGCTTTTCCCTGGCTTCGCGTTCTGCCTTTTCTTTGGTTTCGCGGGCTGCCTTTTCAGTGGCTTCGCGTTCTGCCTTTTCTTTGGCTTCCTGTTCGGCTTTTGCCTTTTCCTGAGCTTCTTTTTCCTGTTTTTCCCGCGCTTCGAGTTCGGCTTTTTCGCGCTGCAGGACTTCTTGGTAGGTTTTGGTCCTGGTCGCGGTGAAGGTGGCGGGCAGCGTGCTTGCCCCAACGGTGACGCTTCCGGACCCGGACAGCGACGTCGGGTTGGTGCTCGGTGTCACTTTGATAGTGCTGCTGGTGAAGTCGGTCGCCGGGATTGGCCCGTATTCGGGCGTGGTCACGGTGACGGAAGCTTCGCTACCTTTTAGTTCACCCGAGAAAGATCCAGGGATTGCGCCTTCTTCGAAGGTCGCACCGCTACTGGCAAAATCGTTGCTGGCATCGGCCGCTTTGCTGATGATTGCGGTGCCTTTCGCCTTGTGGGCGACCGTTTCGATGGTGAGTTCCCATTCGCCCCGAATGTTCTGCCGGGCTTCGCGTTCTTCTTGTTCCAGCTTTTCCTTGGCTTCCTGTTCTTCGATTTGTTTGTAGGTCTTGAGCCTTGTCGCGGTCAGCGTCGATGCCGCCGGCTGGGCTTTGTTGAAAGTCGTAGTCCCCGATCCGGCGATCGTTAGCAGGCCGCCGACGGTTTCGACGTTCATCGCATTGCTGGTGAATTCGACGTCTGGGATCCCACCGCCTCCTTTGGCGAATATCACGGCCGATGCTTTGCTGCCTTCGAGAGTGCCCGAGAAGGTGGAGGGGAAGCCATTGAGTGTGACTGGGTCCGAGAATTCTTCTTGAGCGTTTGCTTCAGTGGTGATCACGGTTGTGCCCACCGAATGTAGTGATGCAGAAGGGGCATCCACGACGACTTCCCATTCGCCGCGCATTTCGGTCTTTGCGGAGGCCACGGCCGGGAGAGCCGCGAATAGCAAGCATGCGAGCAGAAATCCGAGTGGCGCCGTCGTGCTACTCCAGCGCTTGGCGCGCAGCCTGCCGGACCACGTAAGGTCGTGGGTCATGATCGTTAAAGCCCTCCCCCATCGTATCTTTCAAGTGTTGATATAAGCGCCTCCCACCAAACCATACAGCGATGTGTATGTCAAGACGGAAAGCGGGGCAATTGTGGCTTTGCTAGACAAAAGAGCTAGCCTCGCGGCGCAACACATCGGTGTGTATGCAGAGGCGATGTTCGTGCTGTCGGACCAGAGGACGGTGAGGCGCTCCTCGTTCGGAGGCGGCGGCACGAGCGGGAACCTGGGAGGATCTGGGCATGATTGTCGAGCGCGCACTCAATGAGCAGTTTCTGTCGAACACCTACCTCGTCGCTGACGGGGCGGGTGGGCCGGGTTTCTTTGTGGATGCGGGAGGCCCTGTCAGGCCACTGATCGAAGCGGCTAAGCATCTTCAGGTCGAACCGACTCATGTGTTGCTGACCCACCATCACTTCGACCACGTGAGCGAGGTCGGTGCGCTGTGCAAGCGCTGGCCGAAGCTCAAGGTGCTGATCCACCCGTTGGAGCATGAGGCACTTACCGAGATGGGCGATGCGGTTGGCAAGGGCGTCGAGGTGGGCACGATCGAGGCGGGCGAGATGCTGCAGTTCGGGCAGCTCGAGGTCAGGCCATTGCGCACCCCTGGGCACACAGCCGGGATGCTGTCATTCCTGGTGGCGCGTCTCAGCGGGAGCACGCGTCCCGGCGCCGGCGCGGGCCCTGGCGGCTTTCAAGGGGGCGAGGCCGTTGTCTTCACCGGGGACACACTCTTTAAGGGGTCTGTTGGAGGGGTGAGGGCGCCGGGGCACACGACCTACACCGACCTGCGCGACTCGATCATGGGCACGCTGATGGAGCTACCGGGGGACACGATCGTCTACCCGGGCCACACCGATGCGACGAGTGTCGCACGGGAGTGGGAGCAGAACTCGTTCATCAGGATGTGGCGCGGTCTGGACCCGGAAGGCTCTGAGCCCTGTATGGCGCTCGGCGAGCCGGCGACGTTGATCCTGCTCGGCGAGGACTACGACGGCGGCAAGAAGGCATGGGTTCGCTGGCCGGACGGTAAGGACGACATCGTCCCCGGCTCCCGCGTCGAGCTGTCTTCCTAAACGAGCTATGCCCCCCGCGCGCGCGGGGGGCATAGCTCGTTTGCGATGTATCCGGCGCAAAGTACCGCACCCGCATCGACTCATCCGCGGCATGCCGCGGTGGCGACCCTAAACTCTAGGGGTGGCGCAGGAGAAGATCCCAACATCGAGGGTGCGTCGCACCGCCACTGTTGGCCGGCTTGCCGCCGGCGAGACAGTCAAGCGTCTCGGCACCAAGGCGGCAAACGTCGGGCGCAGCGAGCAAAGCGCGCAGGCGGCAAGCGCCCGTCGCCAGCTGGAGACCGCTAAGCAGATCGTGGCGGCGCTGGGGACGATGAAGGGTGCGGCGATGAAGTTGGGCCAGGTGATGTCGTTCCTGGACGTCGGGCTCGTGCCAGAGGAGCACCGCGAGGAGTTCCAACGCGAGCTGTCCAAGCTGCGCGACGCGGCGCCGACGGTGTCTTTCAAGCAGATGAAGAGCGTGATCGAGGACGACCTCGGAGAGAAGATCGCAGACGTGTTCGCCGAGTTCGACGAGGAGCCGATCGCCGCCGCCTCGATCGGGCAGGTGTACCGGGCGAGACTCAAGGATGGCGGCCGCGAGGTCGCCGTCAAGGTGCAGTATCCCGGCGTGGCGGCCGCGGTTCGCGCGGACATGCAGAACCTTGGCATGATCATGCGGCTGCTCAAGCGCATGACGCCGAGCCTCGACGTCAAGGGGGTCACGGATGAGATCCGCGAGCGCATCGGCGAGGAGCTCGACTACGAGCTCGAGGCGCAGAACCAGCGCTCGCTGGCGCGCATCTTCAATGGCCATCCCTTCATCGTCGTGCCCGAAGTCGTCAGCGAGCTCTCGCACGAGCATGTGCTGGTCACCGATTTCGTGCACGGGGTCGGCTTCGAGCAGCTGAAGGAGTATCCGCAGGCCGAGCGTGACCGTATCGGGGAGATCGTGTTTCGCTTCTTTCTCGGCTGCCTATACCGCCACCGCCAGTTCTCAGGCGATCCCCACCCCGGCAACTTCATGCTGCTCGAGGACGGTCGCGTCGCTTTCCTGGACTTCGGCCTGTTCAAGCGCCTCGATAGAGAGCCGGTCGAGCTGGAGCTTGCCTGCCAGCGTGCCGTGGTCGAGGGCGATGCGCAGACGCTGCACAGGCTCTTGTCCGAGTCGCGCTTCCTGCCTGAACCCGAGCGCGTGGACCCCGACCACCTGCTTGCCTTCATCGAGGACGCGATCTGGTGGTACACGACAGCCGACGAAGACGTGCAGCTCTCGCCTGAGATCGCGACGGAGGTGATGATCGAGAGCTCGGACCCGCGCTCCTCCCATTTCCGCGAGATGCGCCATCAAACGATCCAGCCCGAGCACCTGTTCGGCCGGCGCATGGAGATGCTGACGCTTGCGGTGCTCTCACAGCTGCGCGCGCGCAACAACTGGCACCGGATCGCGCGCGAGTGGATGTACGGCGACCCGCCTGTTACCGAGTTGGGGCGCGAGGAGGCGGAGTTCTACGAGCGTACGGGCGTCGGGGCGGCGTAGCGGCTCTTTTTTTGGGAAACAAGATTCGCCGCTACGGTCGAACAGGTCTCCTCGAGGCCGGTTGCAACGGCGGGCCTCGTAATCCGGCAAGCTTGACCTAAAGCACCTGTATCTGCATCAAGCTCGTAGTTCCCGGGCGGCCGCTCGGCAAGCCCGCCGTGATGCCGACGCGCTGGCCCTTCTCGCACCAGCCCAGCTCGACCACGCGCCGAGCCGAGTCGGCGATCAGCTCCTCGGTCGTCTCGTGGCGGCGCATCGAGCTCGCCTGCACGCCCCACATCAAGCCACAGCGGCGCACCGTCTCGCGCCCGGGCGAGAGCGCGTAGATCGGCACCGTCGGGCGGTGCGCCGAGACCAAACGCGCCGAGCGGCCCGAGAGCGTCGGCACGATCAAAGCGTCGAGCTGCAGTTCGCGCGCGGCCAGGCACAGGCTGTGGGCGACCGTGTGGGCGGGGTCGCTTTCGGAGCGGCGCACGCGGCTGGCGTTCCAGTCCTCATACGGTGCGATCGCCTCGGCCTGGATCGCGACTGCGGCCATCATTTCCACCGCCCCCACCGGGTATGCGCCGATCGCCGTCTCCTGCGAGAGCATCACCGCGTCGGTGCCGTCGAGGATCGCGTTGGCGACGTCCGCCACCTCCGCGCGCGTGGGGCGTGAAGAGGTGACCATCGAGTCGAGCATCTGCGTCGCGGTGATCGACGGACGCGCGAGATAGCCGGCCTGTCTCAGAAGGGCCTTCTGCACAGCCGGCACCTGCTCGATCGGCATCTCGATGCCCAGGTCGCCGCGCGCGACCATCACGCAGTCCGCCGCGCGGATGATCGCCTCGGCGTGCTCGACCGCCTGCGGCTTCTCCATCTTCGCGATCAGCGGCAGGCGCGTGTGCTCGCGCACCGTTTCCACGTCCGAGGGGAAGCGCACGAACGACAACGCCACCATGTCCACGCCGATCGATTCGCCGTGGCGCAGCAGCTCCAGATCCTCCTCCGGCACCGACGGCAACGTGTGCGCGGGGCCGGGGATGTTCAGGCCTTGCCGCGATGCCACCGCGCCGCCGACCTCGACCTCGGCGTCGACCTCGCCCTGCTCGACGCGCACCGCGCGCACGCGCAGGCGTACCGAACCGTCGGCCAGGTAGAGGATCTCTCCCGGCGTTAGCGCCGCGGCTAGGCCCGGCCAGGTGATCGACATGTGACCGGCGTCGCCGATCTGCTCCTCGCCGCAGCTGAACGTGACTAAGTCGCCTGGCTTGAGCTCGACGACGTCGTCGCGCAGCGGGCCGATGCGCAGCTTCGGCCCCGGCAGGTCCTGCAGGATCGCTACCGGACGTCCCGCGCGTCCGGCGGCGTCGCGCACGCGGCGTACCGTCTCCTCGTGCTCTGCCAGCGTGCCGTGAGAGTAGTTCAGCCTCGCCACGTCCATGCCGGCACGCACCATCGCGAGCAGCGTCTCTGGCTCACGTGAAGCGGGGCCGATGGTGGCGACGATCTTTGTGCGGCGCATTGTCTCGCCACGGTAGCGGTCGCGGCGGGCGCACGCCGCCCTCGGGTGTGACGTTTGTGTTATGCCTCAGTCGTGAGGCTTGGCCCGACAAGACCGCTACCACGCGTTGGGGCGTCTGCGCGCATCAAGCACTTCGGCGGCGGCGTCGAGCAAGGCGTGATCGTCGCGGTCGACGACGAGGGCAGCCGTTTGAGCGTTGAGGGTGATGACGGCGAGTCCTACGAGTTCGTTTTGAGCCCGGCCAACGCGCGCTTCGTCTCAGCCGGCGACGCCCATGGTCCGCGCTTGGAGTTGCTCGGCGAGTCCGGCTGACGAGTCCGCTAACCGCCCTAAGAACGTCTTTCAAATGAACACTGCGGTGGGGTGTTCATGGTGCATCGCACGCTGTGTGTATGACTCATCTTTTGAAGGGTCTGTTCAACACCCACTTTTGCGAACACTTACCTAAAGGTTAGGTACCAAAATAAATTCCCCGGGTCTATATCGAGGGGTGTCGATACGTGTAGGTCACTTTTAAGGACCTTCTATGGGGTCCGCACGTCCGGGAACCACTCGGCGCAGTGCTCGCGCAGCGTGTCTCGCACCCAAGCCCGCTCCTCGGCGCTCGCCACGCGCAGGCGGGCGAGCAACTCCTTCTGGCGCTCGATCGGGGCGCCTGAGATGCTCCAGCGCACAGCCAAGCGCTCGAAAAGCAGCTCCACTGCGCGCTGCCATGAGTCCTCTTGTGTGGAAGCGGCACGGGCACTCATGCCTGACAGGGTTTCGGCGTACTCGCGCCGGGCGCCTGCGGTGAACGAACCCCGCAGCGTCAGCACGTTGCCCTGTGCGTCGCTGTAGTCGCTGGTGGGCGCGCTCAGCTTCGGCTCACGCGCATGCCGGCGCTTGGCCATGCCCTACATCGTCTCCGCGGCCTTCAGCAGCTGCGTGCGCACGTCGCCCGTGACGGGCTTGGCATGCCCTGGCCACGCCGCCGCCGGCTCCATCTCCGCGAGCTTGCGGATGCTTGCCTTGGCCTGGCCGGTGTCGTAGTTGTAGGTCTGCTCCGGCACATGCGGGGGGCAGCTACGGCCCCACATTTCGAGCGTGTAGAAGCAGTCACTGACGAGTGCCAGGCGATCGGACTCGCGCCACAGCCCGATCTGGCCTGGGGCGTGGCCGGGGAGCTCGATTACCTTGAAGCCGGCGACCTCGTCGCCCTCGGAGAGCGTGCCTGAGATCTTCACGGGACCGTCGTCCCAAGCGAGACGGTGCATCGCCCGATGGATCTGGCGTTGCGGCGTCGGCAATCCCGACGAGCCCCTCAGGCCAGTAGCGAAAGCCGCCGCTGCCCTCGGCGTCCTGGACCTCGTCGGGATGGCACAGCACGGGCACGCCCAGCGCGGGCGCGGTGCCGCGATGGTCGGTGTGGCCGTGGCCAAGCACGATCCGCTTGATCCCGCCGAGCTTGGCGCCGGCTGAAGCCACGGCACGGATCATCGTGCGTGCGCCCGCGTCGTACATCGTCACGCCGCCCACGCTCTCATCCTCGATCAGATACACGTTGCAGCGGCCGGGCTGACCCTGCACGACCCACACGCCCTCGGCAACCAGCTCGGCATCGCGCGCGGCCATGCCGGTGAGCCTTGTCTTCACGTTGAAAGCACCCATCAGGCGTTGCTCAGCGCTCGAGTCCTGTGGCGGCATCAACCCGATCTGGCGGGCCGCCGTCATGCCATCCGAGAATGCGTCGTTAGCCTGCACCTTTCCGTCGCGCACGGTCAGCACGTCGACGCCTTCCAGTTTCAGCGGGCTGCCGGTGGCCTGCACGCCGTTCAACGCTCCCGGTCCGGCAAACGTGCCTGTGATCGTCCAGCGCACCGCACAGCGCTCGCCCTCGGTGGTGGTCTCGAGGACCTCCATCTTCATGTCCGGCATCGCTTCGATCAGCCCGCCGATGAACTCGCGTACGCCCTCGGGGGCCAACACGTCTACCTGGCCGCGTACGTGCTCGCGCCCACCGTCGGCCCACAGCGCTACAGCCGCCTCCACGTCGCGGGCAGCGATCGCGTCGAAGTAACGGCGCGCCACCGCCTCAGTGCCACTGCTGCCGGCACCGTTCGCAGTCGCTTTCTTACTGGCGCTCGCCTTGTGGATGTGCTCCGCGGCCTCCTGCACCTTCGCTGCCGCCTTGTCCTTCTCGGCCCCGTCGTCAGCCATCTCGTCTCCTTTGCCACTTGCCTGCCTGTGCCTTTGAGGGTATGCCCTTTGGGATGCCCCTTCGGGATATGCCCTTCGGGTGCGCCAGCTTGGCCAAGCCGCCCCGCCCACGGCCAGAGTCAGTCCCCTGCAGCGGAGACAGACCTGACAAAAGAGTCTAGGGCGCACAACCTCCAAACGCGAGTCTCGCTGTAGTCTCCGCGGCGGTGAGCGAGCCGGCCCGTAAACGCGAGCTTGGAAGGGGCGAGCGCGTCCTTGCCGGGCGTCTATCGCCTGCGCCTGCCGTTGCCCTGGCCGGGCGTGCCGCATGGCAATGCCTGGGCGGTTAAGGCGGCGACGGTGTGGTGTTGTTCGACACGGGCTACTACATGCCGCCAGGGCCGGGCGAGCCCGGCTCGATGGCGCAGCTCGAACGCGCGCTTGCGATGTGTGGGCTCGCCGTCGAGGACATCCGCCTGGTTGTCTGTACGCATGCCCATTCAGATCACTACGGCCAGGCTGGCGCGATCGTCGAGCGCACCGGTTGCGAGCTGTGGATGCACCCCAAATACGAGCACATGTCGATCGAGCAGCAGGACCCGGAGGCGACGCTTGAGCGGCGCATCGAGGTGGCACGCCAGTCGGGTGTTCCCGAAGAGCCGCTGCGTCGCTTGCGGCCGAGCGCGAGCATCATGAATCTGGCATCTCGGCAGTGATCGCGCCTGACCGCGAGCTGCTCCCCGGTGTCGTTGTGAACACCGACCTTGGTCCCTGGAGCGTGTACGAGACGCCCGGCCATGCGCCGTCGCACGTATGCCTGTTTCAACCCGAGCGGCGCCTGTTGATCTCCGGCGATCACCTGCTCGGGCGCATCTCGTTGTTCTTCGACTTTGGCTACTCGCCAGATCCGGTCGGCGAATTCGTCGACGTCGCTGGGCGTGGTGGAACGCCTCGGGGCGCGCCTGTGCCTGCCCGGCCATGGGCGCACGTTCACCGACGTGCGCGCGCACATCGACGGCAATCGCGAGCTGGTCGCCGAGCGGCTGGAGAAGGTGCGCGGCGCGATCGTGGCCGAGCCGCTCACGGCCTTCGAGATCGTGCCGCGCATCTTCAGCGACGAGCTGGCGACTCACGGCGGCCCGTGGTTGCTCTCAGAGACGCTCGCGATGCTCACGCACCTGCAGGTGGTGGGCCAGGCCGAGGGCGTGGGGGAGGACCCCAAGCGCTGGCGCGCGACCACGCACGCCACAGCGTAGGCCCGCAGGGCCGCAGCCAATCCCCCAAACCCCGAGCCCCAAGCCTAAAACGCCTCAAACAAGCCTCCAAAATCGCCCAAACCTTGACACGCTCGTGTTAGGCTTTGCCGATGCGGATCGATCAGCTGCTCGCTCGGGACGAGCCAGTCTTCTCGTTCGAGTTCTTTCCCCCCAAGACCGAGCAGGGCGAGCAAAACCTATATACGGCGCTCGCCGAGCTGCAAACGCTCAGACCCCGCGTTCGTGTCGGTCACTTATGGGGCCGGTGGCTCCACGCGCGAGAAGACGATCGCGATCGTCAAGCGCATCAAGGATGAGTACGGCTTGGAGGCGATGGCCCACTTCACTTGCGTGTCGGCAACCGTGCCCGAGCTACGCGTGACGCTCGATGAGATGCAAGCCGCCGGCATCGACAACGTGCTCGCGCTGCGCGGCGATCCCCCGGCCGGCGAGCATGACTGGGTCAAGACCGAGGGCGGGCTCGAGTACTCGTGCGAGCTGGTGCGAGCTGATCAGAGACCGACTATCCGTTCGCGATCGGGGCCGCATGCTTCCCCGAGACACACATCCACGCCGCGAGCCCCGAGGCCGATATCGAATACCTAGCCGAGAAGGTCGCCGCCGGCGTCGACTTCCTGATCACGCAGTTGTTCTTCGACAACGCGCTCTACTTCGACTTCGTCGCCGCGCTGCGCGCGCGGCTGGGATCGCGGTGCCGATCATCCCAGGCATCCTGCCGATCACCCAGATCGGGCAGCTCGAGCGCATGACCAGCATGTGTGGCGCGTCGATCCCCGACGGCCTGCGCCAAGAGCTGCATGCCCGCGAGGATTCGCCCGAGGCCGTGATCGACTTCGGCGTCGCCTACGCCACGCTGCAATGCGCCGAGCTGCTTGCGGCCGGCGCGCCCGGCATCCACTTCTACACGCTCAACCGCTCTCCGGCGACGCGCGCGATCCTCGGCGCCTTGAAGCTCATGCGTCCATGGACGCGGCGCTGGACGCCACGTGACGTCTTGCACGTACCACCAGTACGCGCTGCGATGTCCCGCGACGACCAGCTTGGTCCATGAACGCATGAGATACGTCGGGAGGCTGGCAGGCTTCGCTCGTTACACGGTCTCTATATCCAGCGCCTCGGCCACGCGCGGCGAGCCGTCGGCCGCCTCATAGCGCACATCCACCGAGTCGTCCTGTTTGTAGGTTCCTACGCCCCAGGCGCCAAGGAACCAGCGGCGCTTGGAGATGTGGTCCTTGCGTAGCTCCCTGTCGAACATCAGGGTGTGCCCCTTCACTTGAAAGTCGACGCCCTCGCGCTGAGGCACGCCGTTGACGAAGACCTCGTAGGGCTCGCGCACAGCGGTGGGCAGTTGCACGATCGACTTGGCCATGGCCTGGATCCGACAGACTCTCGGGATGTTGTTGTATTCGTTTGGACGATGCCCCGCGTGCGCGCGCGGGGCATCGCCGTTTTTGAACACGTCCGCCCGCGCCCGTCCGTACCCTGGTGGCGTGGACACTCCAGTCAGATCGAGTACACGGTGCGCCGCTCCAAGCGTGCGCGCAGAGTGCGCGTCAACGTGCGCGCCCACACCGACGTCGAGGTGGTCCTGCCGGCGCACGCCCCAGAAAAGGCGGCCGCGGCGGCTGTGCGCGAGCTCGCCCCGTGGATCGAGCGCCGGCTGTCAGAGGGTCGCCGAGCCCTGGCACTCCTAGCCGAGCGAGCCGGAACTGTCCCTTACCTCGGTACCTCGCTCGAGTTGGTCCCGCAGCCTGGGCGTACGCGTGCTCACCGCCGTGGGAAAAGCTGTTCGTGCCCGTTGGTGACCATCGGCCGGCCGTGGAGCGCCTGTACCGTCGGCTTGCGCGTGAGGAGATCGCCAGGCGCCTGGACGAGCGCTGTGGAGCAAATAGGCGCCTCCTACAGTGGCCTCTCGATCCGAGCGCAGAGCACGCGCTGGGCCTCGTGCTCGGCCAAGGGCGCGATGAGCTTCAACTGGCGTCTGTTGCTGGCCCCAGAGCCGGTACTCGACTACGTCGTCTGGCACGAGGTCTGCCACCTGGAGATCCGCGATCACTCGCCGCGCTTCTGGGCTTTGGTGCAGCGCCGCTGTCCCGGTTGGCGTGAGCAGCGCGACTGGCTGCGGCGGTATGGGGCGACGCTGGTGCTCTGATCGCCAACTCCAAATAACTCCAAATTCATCCAAGGATCTGGAGTTGCCTGCTAAACTTCGAGAAGTTGGATGAACTTGAATTGCTTGGAGTTTCGGCTTACCGCCGGTGGAAATATGCATGTAGAGATCCCGCCAGATTACGGAAAGCTCTCGTCGAAAATCGTCGAGAGCAAGAATTTCATGGAGATGATGAGGGTCGGTGTTGAGGGTGGGCTTGGCGATGGTTACGTCCACTGGGACAAGCTTCGTCATCTGGATCCACCGGGTGAGCTGACTCGCGAGGAGTGGTGGTTGGGAATCAGGACCGCCAGGCTGACCACATCTCGCGCTCTCCCGGTGCGGGATATCGTCGGCAAACGCTTTTCATACAGCACTCCCGACGGTGTCCAGCGACTGCTCCACTACGTCGACCAGCATTGCGCCGGAGAGATAGCTATGGGCGAGCTCGTGGCCTCGGACGAGCAAGCGCGCCACCATTACCTTGTCAACTCCCTCATGGAGGAGGCGATCCGCTGAGCCAGCTCGAGGGCGCCACGACGACCCGCAGAGTCGCTAAGGAGCTTCTGCGAACCGGCCGCGAGCCGGTTGACCGCAGCGAGCGGATGATCCTCAACAACTACCGTGCCCTGGAGTTCATGCGGGAGGAGATTGGTGAGTGCCTTAGCCGGCGGCCGTGCTCGAATTGCACCGCATACTGACCGAGGGGACGCTCGACGATCCCACAGCAGCTGGAAGGTTGCAAAGACCCGATGAGGAGCGGATTGCCGTCGTAGACGCTACAGACGGGAGTCTCATCCATACGCCTCCCCCAGCCACAGAGCTGCCCGCTCGACTGCAGGCGCTCTGCGACTTTGCCAATCAAGGCGAAGACGAGTCGGATAGCTTCATCCACCCTGTGGTTCGGGCGATCCTCCTGCATTTCTTCCTGGCATACGATCACCCGTTCGAAGATGGCAACGGACGCACTGCTCGCGCACTCTTCTATTGGGCTATGCGGACCAACGGCTATTGGCTGGCCGAGTATTTGTCGATCTCACGCATCCTGCGCGAGGCGCCGGCGCAGTACAGCCGCGCGTTCCTCTTCACCAGACCGACGAAGACGACACCACCTACTTCCTCCTGCACCAACTGAAGACAATCAGGCGCGCCGTCGAGGAGTTGCACGTCTATCTCAACCGCAAGGCGAGCGAGATCCGTGATGTAGAGCGGCTGATCGAAGGCTCAGACGGCCTCAACCACAGACAGCTCGCGCTGCTAGGAGACGCAATTCGTCATCCAGAGCGCGTATACGCCTATCAAACACACGCCACCGAGCACCGTGTCACGCACGAGACCGCCCGAACTGATCTGCTCCAGCTCCATGAGCACGGACTTTTGACGCGGCGTCGAGAGGGGCACCGATTCGTCTTTAGCCCGGTCGGCAACCTGTCGGAGGCGCTTCGACGAGAAGCCACCTTTAACTCCAAATAACTCCAAATTTCTCCAAGAATTTGGAATTAAACGTTCGACTCCAGTAGTCGAGCCCGCGCGCCGCTCAGCTCCGCTTGGCGATCGGCACGTAGTCTTGGTCGCGCTCGCCGTGTAGATCTGGCGTGGACGTGCGATCTTCTGCTCCGGGTCCTCGACCATTCAAGCCACTGGGCGATCCAACCGCTGGTGCGCCCGATCGCGAACATAACGGGGAACATCGCGACGGGCAGGCCGAGCGCCTCGTAGATCAGGCCGGAGTAGAAGTCCACGTTCGGATAGAGCTTGCGCGAGGTGAAGTAGTCGTCGTCGAGGGCCCGCTTCTTAAGTTCGGTGGCGATGTCGAGCAAGGGGCTTGTGCCGCGCACCTCGAACACCGCGTCGAGGTGCTTCTTGATGATGCGGGCACGGGGGTCGTAGTTCTTGTACACCCGGTGGCCGAAGCCCATCAGGCGCTCGTTGCCCGCCTTCACGCTCTCAAGGAAGTCTGGAATGTTGCGCGGCGACTCGATCCTGCGCAGCATCCTCAGCGCCTGCTCGTTGGCGCCGCCGTGCAGCGGTCCGTACAGCGCCGCGACGCCGGCCGCCACCGCCGAGTAGGGGTCTACCTGAGTGGAGCCGACCGAGCGCACGGCGCTGTGGATGTGTTCTGTTCGTGGTCGGCGTGCAGGATGAAGAGCACGTCGAGCGCCTTCTCCAAGCGGGGATCGGGCTGGTACTTCAGCTCGGTCATCTTGTACATCATCCCGAGGAAGTTGCCGGCATAGGCGAGGTCGTTGTCGGGATACACGTAGGGCTGCCCCATGTTGTGGCGGAACGCGAACGCGGCCAGCGTCGGCATCTTCGCGAGCAGCCTGGTGATCTGCATCGCGCGTACCTGCTCGTCGTGGATCTGGCCGGCGTCCGGGTAGAAGGTCGACAGCGCGCCGACGGAGGCGACCAGCATGCCCATCGGGTTTGCGTCGTAGCGGAAGCCCTGCATGAAGTCCTTGACGTTCTCGTGCACGAACGTGTGGATCGTGATCTCGTGGACCCAGTCGTCGAGCTGTTTCTGTGTCGGCAGCGTCCCGTTGATCAGCAGGTAGGCCACCTCCAGATAGGTGGAGTGCTCGCACAGCTGCTCGATCGAATAGCCCCTGTGCTGCAGGATGCCGGCCTCGCCGTCGATGTAGGTGATCGCGCTGCGACACGAGGCGGTGTTCATGTACGCAGGGTCGTAGGCCATCAAGCCGAAGTCGTCCGCGTCGGTCTTGATCTGACGCAGGTCCATCGCGCGCACGGTGCCGTTGGTGACGGGCGCTCGTAGGTTTTGCCGGTGCGATTATCGGTGACGCTCGGGTCTGTGCCTCGGGGGCAGTTCCCTGCGAGGTCTCTCCAGTGGCAGGAGCACCGTTTGTCGCCCCATGCTGAGTCTGTGTCTCGGCGCCCATCTTTCCTCCAGTCGACGTTGCTGTCTACCCGATTATGCGACAGATGGCCGGGGGACTCGTGCGCAAGCTGTGAAGTGGCTTGTTTGAGCCTTAACGCTGACTACCGGCTGCGCACCGCGACGGTGCGCACGCGCGCGGGGGGCGCGAACGGTGCGTCTCCGTGTGGGCCGCGGCGTGGAGAACGCGGCAGTGGGTGCGTGGATGGCGCGGATCGTGCGGGCGTGAAGAGTCTGGACGTGGGCCGATCCCGCCGTCCTCGCCCGAGCCTCGGGCGTCTGGCGCACAGCCCAACGCACGATTAGATAGAGCCGACGATCGGGATCTTCAGAATGAACATCAGCCAGATGAAAGTCCAGGCATCCACCTCTCTTTGATCGTATACCCGCCTGACTGCCGGTACAAGCCCGTGAGAGGGAGCTGGGCCGGGTCCGGGGAGAGGTGGAACCTTCCAATCGCGGAAGCTAAGGCGTGTGCTGATCCGCCGCGCGACCCTCTGCGAAGTACCCCCGAGATGACAAAGCCTCCGGGTCTTTCATCGTCGATCCGGTCAACTTCGAGAATTGAGGATCCATGGACAGCAAACGAATCTCCTCGATAACCCAGACATCGCGCTCGAGCGAGCGCAGTCAGTGGGCGGTCTCAGCCGCTCGCAGTTCCTGCGCAACGGCGCCAAGGGCGGCATCGCGCTGGTGGCCGGCGGCGCGATGTTCGGCCAGGTGACCGGCATCTCTTTCGCCGCCTCTGGTGGTTGAGTGACAACTCAACACTTCAAGCCGCCTATGGGGCGGAGAGCCTTGCCGTGTTCGTCTACTCGGCGATCATCAAGAACTTCCACACCTTCAAGCACCCCAAGCTCGAAGACATCGACTACTTCAAGGCGGCGCTGAAGAACGAGGAAGACCACAAGGCCCTCCTCGCAAAAGCGCTCGGCGCGAAGACCCCCACCGGGCTGGAACTCGAGATTCCTTCGAGCGCGCTCGCCAGCGGGCACGCCCTGCTAAAGACCGGCGTCGCGCTCGAGACGGCTTTCGTCCAGACATACCTGGGGGCGGTGGAAACGCTCAGCCGAAGAACTAAGGTCATCGCGGCGAAGGTGGCGACCAACGAGGCCAGTCACCTCAGCTTCATCAAGGACCAATTCGAAGACAATGCCGTGTTGCCATCGCTGCCCGCGACCGGTACGGTCGCCGAAGCCGCCAAAGCACTGTCTCCGACGTTCATCCCCAATCTGGTCCCGCGGCTGGAAGCGCCGGTTTCCCAAGCGCCTAACCACGCAGTTGCAGCGGGGCTCCGCTGAACTGGGTGAACTCGCGTAGCTCCTCCACACGGGCGTGGATCTCCTCGCCCGTCAGCCGTTCGATGCGCTCGGTGCCGAACTCCTCCACGTTGAAGGAGGCAAGTGCGGTGCCGTGCGCCATCGCGCGGCGCAGCAGCTCGTCTGACAGGTCCTCCTCTGGATGGGCGGCGATGTAGCCGACGAAGCCGCCGGCGAAGCTGTCGCCGGCGCCGGTTGGGTCGATCACGCTCTCCAGCGGATAGGCGGGCAGTGCAAAGAAGCTCTCGTTCGTGATCAGCGCCGCGCCGTACTCGCCCTGCTTGGCGACGATCACGCTCGGCCCGCGCCGCCGGGTGGACGGCTCCTCGGGCGAAGCTTCGTCGTCACTCGACTCACCCGCTGCGCTCCCGCCCCAGGAAAGGATCTCCCGTGCGGCCGAAACTAGGTTCGGCTTGCCCGTCAGCTCGCGCAGCTCGGCGTCGTTGAGGATCAGGCAGTCCACGCTCTCGATCGCCTTCACGAGCTGGTCCCTGGCGATGTCGATCCACAGGTTCATCGAGTCGAGCGCCACGAATCGGCATTCGGCAATTGTTCACGCACCTCGATCTGCAGGTCGGGCACGATGTTCGCCAGGAACAGCACGTCGCTTGCGCGCGAGCCCTCCGAACTCGGGTCGGAAGCCGTCGAACACGCCCAACTGCGTGTCGAGCGTCCAGCGGAGTTCAAATCCCAGCCGTACTCGCCCTGCGCGAGAAGACGTCTTGCCGCCATGCGCTCGACGTCGAGACGTCGACGCCACGGCCGCGCATCACCTCGAGCTCGGCCTCGCCAAAATCGTCGCCCACGGGCCCCACCACGCGATCCTCCTCGAAGGAAGGAGGCCGCCAAAGCGAAGTGCAGGCGGCGCCTCGAGCATCCGCTCGCGCTCGCCGAACGGCGTCTTTACTGCGTCATATGCGATCGATCCGACAACGGTGATTGGCATCAGCGCGGACCCTACCGAAAAGCACCTTTGCGTCACAAACCGCCGGCCTTCACGATGTAGTGGTTGTGGGCGTCGATGACGATCGTGCCGATGAGGCGCTGCTCGTTGCGGGCAGGCGCGACGCGGAGGCGTTTGGGCGTCTTCTACCGGCGGCGCGTGGACGCCGTGCTCGCCTTCTTCCTGCGCCGCACGGGCGACCGCGAGCTGGCCGCTGACCTGACCGCGGAGACGTTCGCCGCGGCGCTGTCGGCCCTGCCGCGTTACAGCCCGCAGCGCAGCTCGGCGCTCGCGTGGCTGTTCACGATCGCACATCACAAGATGGCGGACTCGATCCGCCGTGGACAGGTCGAGGATCGGGCGCGCAGGCGCCTGGGCCTCGAGCCGCTGGTGTTCAGCGACGAGGACATCGAGCGCGTGGAGCAGCGGGCGGCGCGCGGCGGACGGCGGCGCGGCGCTGCTCGAGCTTGAGCGGCTGTCGGCCGAGCAGCGCGGCGCGATCGAAGGACGGGTGCTCCAGGAAACCGAATACGACGAGCTGGCCCGGCGCCTGAAGTGCTCGGAGTCGGTGGTCCGCAAGCGCGTCAGCCGCGGGCTCGCCGAGCTGCGCACGAGAATGAAGGAGGCCTAGGGATGGACGCGATGGACAGGTTCGGGCAGGAGCTGGTGCGGGCCGGGCGGCGCCAGCACGCGCGGCGGCTGCCTGTGATCTTCGCAACACGCTTCGCGCGCACATCGTCGCGACGCCGCGTATCCGCGCATGTGCGCGTCGCGCTCGTCGCGATCGCGCTCGTGCTCGCCACTGCCGCGATCACGCTCGCGGCGACCGGAGTGATCCTCACGGGCTCGCCGGTCGGCACGGTGCGTGCATCCGATCGCCACCGCCGGCGAGGGCATCCCGGTGGCGGGCGGCGCGCGGCTGCTGCCCCTGCGAGCGCCAGACCCGGCGGGCGGCCTGCCGTGGGGAATGCGGATCATCCACACCACGCGCGGCATCATCTGCGTGCAGATCGGCCGCGTCGTACGACGACCAGCTCGGGCAGCTCGGCGTCGACGGCGCGTTTCACGACGACGGGCGCTTCCACCCGCTTCCCACAGACGCGCTCCCGGGCGACATCGCGAACGTAGCCGGATGGATGCGCCGGAAACTGCGCGAGTCCGGGAGACATCTACGCCGGGGACAGCGTGGGGCTCGCAGCCCAGCGCGGCCGCCAGCCCCCGCCGGGGCGCCGGGGTGCCCGCCGACCGCCGCGAGATCTCCTTCGGGCTGCTCGGAGTGCACGCGGTGAGCGTCACCTACCGCGAAGGCTCGCAGACGCGCACCCAGCCGGTGCTCCCGGGCTTGGGCGCGTATCTGATCGTGCAGCGCTACACCAGCGGCAGGCCGCTGGGAAGCGTCAGCGAGACCGACGGCAGAGACGAACCGGGCAACTACAGCTCACCGGCCGGCCCGAACGGGGCGCTGACCGCGATCACTTACAGCTACGCGGGACGGCCGTGCGTCGACCGGGGCAACCTGCGCCTGGCCTCATGCGGACTCTCGGAAGTGCCGCCACCAGCGCCCGGCCGCGCTGCCCGATCGTGCACGAGCCGCTGCACGCGCACCTGCACATCCACGACCACGTGATCACGAGCGCGCAGATCAGCTTTCACGCGCCGTACGCCGTTACGAACGCCGAGCGAGAACTACTCGGTGAGCGCGCACCGTCTGCCATCGTGGCCTCGCCGGAAACGGCTCACAGGCCGACGTCGCGCGCGGCGGGCTCGTGACTATACCCGTTGGGAGAGTCCTCTCCGAGGCGTGCGGCCGGGCGGTGAAGTTCAAGGTCGAATACGCCAGTTTTGCGGGCGGTCTGCCCCGACCCACGCCCCTGGGCAGCATCACGATCCACGAGCCGCCCGGCACGCACCCCACACCACTACCGAGGAACATTGTCGAAGAGGAGAGGCGGTCCCACCCGACGCGCAGCTTGCAAGCGAGGATTCATCTCACGCTCCTGCCCCAGCCCCACGCAGCGTGCAACGCCGCATTCCTGCTCTACCCGTGCTACAAGGGCGAGGTCTCCTTCACGGCCCCCTACGCGGTCACCTCTCCGGCCGCCCTCTACTCCATCCAGGGGTTCGCCACATGCAAAGCAGGTGGCCGCCCTGAGGAAAGCTGGGGCCTATACCGCGACGTCAGAGCGCACGAAACAATCAACACCACCTCACTCGGGCTGTTCGTGCTCACGCCCTCCTGCGCATCGCGCGAGGGGTTCGAAGTCACCTACCTGAAACGACAGGCCCCCTCGGCCGGCGCACCCCACGAATCAGTCATCCTCGGCACCGTGAGCCTGAGCAAGGCAACTCTACCTAACGGGGGGAACCCGAAGCCGATTTTTCACCACTGACCCGACCTTCGGGTCGGCATGGTCGCGGGGCGGTCCGATCCTCCTATAGCCTCAGCGCCGATGCGCGCCGTCCAGATCAGCGAATTCGGCGGTCCGGAGGTCTTGAAGCTCGGTCCGAGCCGCCCACGCCCGAGCCCGGTCCCGACGAGGTCCTGCTCCGCGTCACCCGCGCCGGGATCAACTTCGCCGACACGCACACCCGCACCAATTCCTACGTGCGCAAGGCCAGCTTGCCGCTGGTTCCGGGAGGAGAGGCCGCGGGTGTAGTTGTCTCGGCGCCGCCCAACAGTGGCCTGAGCGAGGGACAGCGGGTGGTTGCGCTCACCGGGACTGGGGGCTATGCCGAATACGCGCTCGCCCCGGCTGAACACAGCTTTCCCGATTCCAGACGAGGTCCATGACGCGGCGGCGCCCTGGCGGTCCTCATCCAAGGGCTCGACGGCCTGGCACCTGTACCGCACCGCTGGGCGTGTGGCCGACGGCGAGAGCGTGGTGGTCCACTCCGCGGCGGGGGGCGTCGGCTCGCTTGCTGTCCAGCTCGGACGGCCCTTGGGTGCCGGGCGCGTGATCGCGGTGGCCTCCAACGAACAGAAGCGCCGGCTTGCCGCTCGAGCTTGGCGCCGACGTCGCGATCGACTCCGGAGCCAGACGGCCTCACCGAGCGTTTGGTCGAGGCCAACCGAGGGGCGCGAGGTGGACGTCGTGTTCGATATGGCTGGCGGTAGAGTCTTCTAGTGCTCATATCGAGCGCTCGCCCACTTCGGTCGGATCGTCGTTTGTGGAATCGCTTCGCAAGAGCCCCAACCAGGTGCGCACAGGCTCATTGCTGCGCCACTCGCGCTCGGTCGTCGGCTTTTACCTGTTCCATTGCCTGGAGCGCCCGGCGATGGTCGCCGACGCGCTTGACAGACCTCTTCCTGCGAGTCGCGCGTGAGGAGTTGAGCATGGTGGCGTGGGGGGGACATATCCCCTGGAGAACGCAGCGCAATCGCATATCGATCTGCGCGGAGCGGTGGACCACCGGCAAGCTGTTGCTCGACCCCTCCGCCTCGAGCGCTCCAGGCCTAGGCATGAGCGGATCGCGTCCGCTGGGCGCCGATCCGGTTCGCACGGTCCTCCCAGCTGCTCAGCGGAGGCACCCTTGCGCGGCCGCAGCGCCCGAGCACGTGCTGCTGGCCGCATGACCAAGACCTTCGCCGAGCTCGGCCTTTCCGAGCAGACGTGCAGCGCTGCGCGACGTCGGCTACGAGTCGCCCTCGCCGATCCAGGAGCAGGCGATCCCGCCGCGCTCGAAGGGCGCGATGTGATCGGCCAGGCGCAGACCGGCACCGGTAAGACCGCCGCCTTCGGCCTGCCGATCGTTCAATACATCGATCCCGAGGTGCACGAGGTGCAGGCGCTGGTGCTGACGCCGACGCGCGAGCTGTGCATCCAGGTTAACCAGGCGCTGCGACCTATGGCGCACATAGTGGGCTGGACGTGGTGGCGGTGTTCGGCGGCCGCCGATCCGCACCCAGCAGGCGCAATTGTGCGCCGGGGGACACATCGTCGTCGGGACCGTCGGGCGCGTGCTGGATCTGATCTCGCGATACCGATCGTGTTGCACGACTGTCGCTTCGTGGTACTCGACGAGGCGGATGAGATGCTCGACCTCGGCTTCCTGGAAGACGTCGAGAAGATCCTCTCGATGACGCCGTCCGGACGTCAGACTGCGCTGTTCTCCGCGACCATGCCCCCGCCGATCCGAAGCTCGCCGACAAGTACATGTACGACCCGGAGGTAATCCAGGTTGAGGCGGCGACGCTCACGATCGATACGGTCGCCCAGTTCCAGCTCTCTGTGGAGACGCGCGACAAGCCCGCCAAGCTGGTCGAGGCGCTGCGCGCCGAGCGGCCTGAGCAGGCAATCGTGTTCGTGCGCACCAAGGTCCGCTGCGACCAGCTGTTTCGCACCTTGCGCGACGGGGGCATGAACGTGCGTGCGCTGCACGGGGACATGTCCCAAGGCTCGCGCGACGGCGTGATGCTCGCCTTCAAGGGTGGGCGTGTGCCGATCCTCGTCGCCACCGACGTAGCCGCTCGCGGCCTTGATATCTCGACCGTCACCCACGTCGTCAACTACGACGTGCCGACTTCACCGGACACTTATGTGCACCGCATCGGCCGCACCGGCCGTGTGGGACGCTCAGGACGGGCGATCACGTTCGTCGAGTCCCTCAACGCGCGAGTTGGAGGCGATCGAGCGCCACATTGGCACTAAGATCGCCGCATGGTCCAAGGACGTCGAGGCGGCACCCACGCCGGTAAAGGAGCGCCCGCGACGCCACTCCAAGCCGCAAATCTCACGCGACGCTGACGAGCCGTCGGCCAAGCTGGTGCTCGGCGGCGGCCGCGCCGCGGGCTTGCAGGTCGCCGACATCGTTGGCGCGGTCACCTCGGCGACCGGGCTTGACGGCGAGGCTGTGCGTGACGTCAGCGTCCTGGAGCGCTTCTCTTTCCTCTCAGTACCATCCGCCGAGGCCGACCGCGTGATCGAGGCGCTGAACGGTCGCGAGCTGCGCGGCAAGGCCCTGCGCCTGGAGCGCGTCAAGGGCTAGTCGATTTCGCCGGGGCTGACGAGTGGGACTTCGGCGGGGAGGAGGAGGAGGAGGAGGAGGGAGAAGGTAAAGGTGCAGGTTGCGCTGCTGGCTTGGTATTCGCTGCTTTCCGCTTGCGAGCTTTCGACAGTCCAGGTGCCTGGTTCCCTTGGCGTGAAGTTCGTGTTGTAGGCGCCTTCGGCGTTGCTTGTTCGAGGTTGAAGTTCCTCATGCGATGGCTGCGGAAGATGACCTTCACCTTCACGCCGGTGGTCCCGGCGCGACAGCCGAACATCGTCACCGGCTCACCTACTTGTCGGATTGCTGGGACAGCTGATGGCATGCATCATTCCATGCAGGGATTCGCTTGCCGTTTCGTGACGGTGAAGGTCCAGGGTTCTGAGGTGCTCGCTTGGTATTCGCTCTTTCCGCTTGCGAGCTTTCGACGCTCCAAGAACCTTCTTCCTTTGCGCAAAGCTCTTTTGTAGAAGCCGTCTTTTCACTCATCGATTCGACCGTGGTTGATTCGCCCGATGGGCTGCGGTAGATGACCTTCACCGGCACGCCCGATCGCGCTGGCGTAATCGATCCCGCCACATTCACCGCTTCGTTGAGCAGCGAATGGCCGGCAGGACAGCGCAGAGTCATAGCGGTCTGCTGTTCCTTTTGCGTTTTGCGTCGGCGGTTGTGAGGTGCTGTCGTGTATCCGCTCTTTCCTTTTTCGCTGCTCTCTTCCTCCGTCACCGCGACCATCTGTACCAGCGTGTCGTGCTGTCCGTCGGCGGCGGTGACGGTCACGCAACCTTGTAGATCCCAGACTGCGCGAACGAATGGGACGCTGTCACGCCACTCGCAGTCAGACCGTCGCCAAAGCTCCATTCGTAGCTGGTGATCGAAGCGTGAGGATCGTAGGAGGAGCCGGCGTCGAATAGGACGGGCTTTTCCACCGCGGGGGAATGGGGCTGGAACGAGAAGTAGGCGTTGGGTCCGCTTTCTATCGGCGGTCGTCGGATGGTTACCGACCGGGCAGTTTCGCCTATCGTTCTTCCGCTCGCATCTCTGACCGTCAGGAGGACTTTGTACCTACCCGCTGTCCGATACTCGTGCCGCTGGACCCTTTCCGTCGCCGGATCTCCATCGCCCCATTGCCACCTGTAGGACGCGGCGGGATCTTGTGCGTCGGTCGCGGTGGCGCTGAACACAATGCTTTGCCCAGTATGCGGAGCGCTCGGCACGAAGGAGAACGCCACAGCCGCCACGTGGAAGGGTTTCTCTCGGCCGCCTGAGTGGGCGAGCGCGGCGCCGGCGGCACCGCCCGCGGCGAGAAGTGTCACGGCGACAATCAGAGCCGGCACTGGTCTGCGCGCGAGCCGATCGAGCATTCGTTCGATGGGCCTGCGGGGGACAAGCTGGCGCAACGTCTGGCAGAGAACTTGAAGATTGTTATTCGTAGCCGTGACGTCCCGGCTGGCGTATCGCTCGCGAATTTCCCGGGCCTTGCTGAGCTTGTGATCGGCGTCGGCGTGCCTACCGGCGAGGAGATGGAGAGTGCCCAGTTCGTGCAGCGCCCACGCTTCGCTGAGTGGGTCTCCGAGTTGTTCGGCGGCTTGGAGCGCGGTGCGTAGCGAGCGCAGCAGCTCGATCCAGCGCCCGAGCAAGGCCAGCAGGGCGGACAGGCAGCGTGCCACTCGGAGTACGTCGTCCCAGCGCTTTGTCCGGTTCAGCCGCTGTAGTAGTCCGAACAGAGCGTCGGCCTCCTCGCCGAGCGAATCGATGTCGATGCTTCCGCTCGCGACATCCTTGAGGAGGCCGATCGCGTCTTCGATCTTGCTCGTCACCTCAGAGGCGCTCTCAACAGCCGTTTCGATCTCCTCGGA
Organism: uncultured Solirubrobacterales bacterium; assembly: GCA_963757995.1. GTDB lineage: Bacteria > Actinomycetota > Thermoleophilia > Solirubrobacterales > Solirubrobacteraceae > Palsa-744. The sequence continues at coordinate 62,929 of CAVWTS010000004.1, read as the reverse complement.
GGGGATTCGTTGCTTGCGTTTTGTGCGCCGTGCGACGGCGCGGCGTAGCGCACGCGAATCGCCCTGGGTCGAAGCAAGTGCAAACCTGCCCTCCGTTGAATCGTCCTGGGTCGACGCGAGTACGAGCCCGGTCTCGGTCGAATCATCCTGGGTCGACGCGAGCGCGAGTCTGCTCTCTGTTGAATCGTCTGGGGTCGAAGCGAGCGCCAGCCTGCTCCCCGCGGCATCGCCTACCTCAAGGGTGTAGTCCCCGAATACGATCCGCCCCGTTGTGCTGCTCCGCTGACCGGAACTCGATCCTTCGCCCGGCAAGACAGCCCCCAAACGCAGCCAGTCGCCTCGCTAACAATCTGCACCTTTGAATCGCCGGCACAGCGCAGCGCCGTCAGCCGAAAAATTATCACAGTTGGAACTCGACAGTAGGCGCCCGATGACCGGCTTTCTGAGTCTTTGTCGATGTTGCGGGCCCATGGCGTAGGCGCTTAGCTATCGTGACCCCTCCGTTCCAGCCGCCGACTAGCAGAGGAGCCACCTGGATGTCCACAGCAACAATGCAAACCACCGAGGGCACGATCGTCTTCGAGCTGTTCGACGAGGACGCGCCCAAGACAGTCGAGAACTTCCGCAAACTCGCCTCCGAGGGTTTCTACGACGGGCTCAACTTCCATCGCATCATCAGCGACTTCATGATCCAGGGCGGCTGCCCGCAGGGAACCGGCACGGGCGGCCCCGGCTACACCTTCGAGGACGAGATCAACTCGCACAAGATCGTGCGCGGCGCGCTTGCGATGGCCAACGCCGGGCCAAATACGAACGGCTCGCAGTTCTTCATCGTCACGGCCAAGGCGTGCCCGTGGCTTGATGGTAAGCACACGGTGTTCGGCGAGGTGCAGAGCGGGTTGGATGTGGTGGACAAGCTTGAGGGCGTGTCGACTGACGGCGGCGACAAACCGGTCGAGCCCGTCGGGATCGCCGACGATCGGTCTTAACAACCCTCGAGGAGGACCATGCCGCATGCGGCATGGTCCCGGACGGTGCATGCACGTCGGCCCACCCGTCATGCACGGGTGGGATGTAGGGCCGCATGCGGCCTACCGTGGCGCTCATGAGCGCCACGAACATGACGCACATGCAGCAGGGTGATGCTGCATCGCACTGGACAGCATGATCGAGCCTGTCGACCAGTCCGGGTGCCTCAGCCTTGTTCTAGCAATCAAGAGCGAAACGAGGCAGGGAGACAGCGATATGGCGACCGTCGAGCAGCAAACACCCCACGCGCACAACGGATCGAATGGAGCGCCCACCTCCGGGGTGGACATATCTGTTGAGAACCCGGCGACAGGTGGGATCGCCGGCACGGTCCCCGATCTCGACGCGGCCGCGGTAGCGGAGCTTGCCAAGCGCGCCCGCGCCGCCCAGCCGCAGTGGGAGGCATTCGGTTTCGAGGGTCGCGCGCGTGTCCTGCTGCGCGCCCAGAAGTGGCTGATGGAGAACGCAGAGCGGGTGATCGCCACGATCGTCTCGGAGACCGGCAAGACCTACGAGGACGCGGAGTTCGCCGAGATCGCCTATGCCGGCAACGCGTTCGGCTTTTGGGCCAAGAACGCCCCCGACTACCTCGCAGACGAGCGCATCAAATCGGCTTCGGTGATGCTCAAGGGCAAGAAGCTGATGCTGCGCTACCGCCCGCTCGGCCTGATTGGCGTGATCGGCCCCTGGAACTATCCGCTCGACGAACTCCTTCGGCGACTGTATTCCCGCGCTGGCGGCCGGCAACAGCGTGATCCTCAAGCCCTCCGAGGTCACGCCGCTCACATCGCTGCTGCTTGCCGAGGGCTTGCGCGAGTGCGGCTTGCCTGATGGCGTCTTCCAGGTCGCCACGGGCCGTGGCGGCACTGGCGCGGCACTGATCGAGCAGGTCGACATGATTATGTTCACCGGCTCCACCCGCACGGGCCGTAAGGTTGCCGCCGCGGCCGCCGAGCGGCTAATCCCCTGCTCGCTGGAGCTCGGCGGCAAGGACCCGATGATTGTGCTCTCCGACGCCGACCTGGAGCGTGCCGCCAACATCGCTGTCTACTACTCGATGCAGAACGCGGGGCAGACGTGCATCTCGATCGAGCGCGTCTACGTCGAGGCGCCGGTCTACGACGAGTTCGTCGGCAAGGTGACAGAGAAGATGCGCAAGCTGCGCGTCGGTGCCCCTCACGGCCCCGGCTCGGTGGACGTCGGAGCGATCACATTCCCGCCGCAGCTCGACACGATCAAAGAGCATGTGGACGACGCGGTCGACAAGGGCGCGCGCGTGCTCGTCGGCGGCAAGGCAGTGGAGAACGTCAGCGGCCGCTTCTACGAGCCGACGTTGCTTGTGGACGTGGACCACACGATGAAGGTGATGACCGAGGAGACCTTCGGCCCGACCTTGCCGATCATGAAGGTCGCCGACGCCGACGAGGCTGTGCGCCTGGCCAACGAGTCGCCCTACGGGCTCGGCGCGTCGGTGTTCTCACGCGACGTCGACCGCGGCGAGGCCGTCGCGCGCCGTCTGGAAGCGGGCGCGGCCAACGTCAACGATGCGATGGTCAACTACACGGCTTTGGAGCTGCCGATGGGTGGCGCCAAGGCCTCGGGTCTCGGCTCACGCCACGGCGCCGGCGGCATCCGCAAGTACTGCTCGCAACAGGCGATCGTGATCACGCCAAAGCTCGCGCTAAAGCGCGAGGTTCACATGTTCCCCTACAAAGCAAGAACCTCACGTTTGATCACACGCTTCTTCAAGTTCTTGTACGGGCGCGGCAAACGGGCGTAGGTGCAGCTCGACTACAGCGCTCTGTCAACCGCTGAGGGACACGCCGAGGAGCGTTTCAAGCTCTGGGATCGTGGTCTCGGCGCTCGTGTGATGGACCGTTGCCATGCCAAGCTCCTCGGCGGGCGTGAGGTTGAAGGGCAGGTCGTCTACGAACACGCACAGCTCAGCGGCCACGCCCGCGCGCTCGGCTCCTAGTTCGTACATGCGCTTGGCCGGCTTGCGTGTGCCCTCCTCGCCCGAGATCACGAGCCCGTCGAAGATCTCGGCCAATACGTCGTGTGGATAGCGGTGCACCCCCCACGAGTTGGAGACGAGCGCTGTACGAATGCCCGCGTCGTGGGCTGCTCTGACTGCTTCGACCATCGCCACATCCGGCTGCACCCCGGCGAACAACCCGTCGATCAGTCCGTCTGAGGGGACGCCAAGCAGCTCGGCGAAGCGCTGCTCGAAGGCGACCTCGTCCATCGTCCCCTTCTCCAGCGAGATCAACATCTCGCGGAACTCCGGGTCGGCGCTGAAGCGCTTGCCGAGCTCGGCTGGATCGATCTCTTCGCGCACGCAGTACTCGTGGAAGGAGGTGAACAGGTTCGTGGTGAGTACCCCGCCCCAGTCGATCAGCAGGCCGCTGCGGCCGTTGGCAGCGGTGTCCCGCGACGTGCTTGTCGCCTGTGTCTGTGTCTGTGCCTGTGCCTGTTCCTGTTCCTGCGTGGGCGGTGCGGGGGGCGTGTCTGTGCGTGCGGTGTGTGCGTTTGTGGGCGATGCCCCCCGCGCGCGGGGGGAGGCGCTTTTGGAGGAATCAGTCACCGAGCGCCACCGCCTCGGCCTGGCGAGCCAGCTCGAGCACGCCCTCGCCAAACTGCTTCAGGTAGGGGTCGTCGGTGGTACCGGCCACAGCGCGCTTGTAGTTGCCCTCCATGAACACGATCGACTTCCAGATCGCAAGCGTCGTGTACCAACGCAAGTCGCGCATCGAGCGGCCCGAGGCATCCTCGTAGCGTGAGATCAACTCCGCGCGAGTGGAGAAGCCCTCGGCGCGGGTGACCTTGCCGAGATGCTCGCGCAAGCCCCCTTCTGGGTCATATGCCTCCGTCCAGAACATGCACAGGTAGCCGAGGTCGGCGAGCGGGTCGCCGATCGTGGCCATCTCCCAGTCGAACACCGAAACCAGCTCGGCTGGAGCAAGCGCTGCGAACATTGTGTTGCCAAGGCGATAGTCGCCGTGCACGATCGTCGCGGGTCCGGACTCGGGCTTGTGCTCGGCCAGCCACGCGCCAACGCGCTCCACCGCGGGGATCTCACGCGTCTTGTTCAGGTCCCAGAGCCCGCCGAAGCGCCGTAGCTGACGGTCGAGATAGCCGCTTGGCTTACCAAAGCCCTCCAGGCCCGCCGCACGCCAGTCCACGGCGTGGATCTCCACGAGCGCGTCGATCAGCTGCTCACCGATCCGTTTGCGCTGCTCGGGCGTGTCGAGCGCCGGGGGTGTCTCCCACACGATCACTTCGCCCTGCACACGCTCCATCACATAGAAGGGGCAGCCGATCAGCGTCTCGTCCTCGCACACAGCAAGCACGCGTGGGACACGCGCGGGCGTCGGCTCAAGAGCCCGCAGCAGGCGTGCCTCGCGCAGCACGTCGTGGGCGCTTGGCGGCAGTGGCGGGCGTGGGGGCCGGCGTAGCACGAGTTCGAGTCCGTTATCGCGCTCGATCAGATAGGTAACGTTGGAGTGCCCGTCGCCGATCGGCTGCGCCTTGATCTCGCCCGCGCCCAGATCATGCTCGTCCAGGAAAGCGAGCAGAGGCTCCAGCACGAGCAGTGGCGGGCGTGCGCCGGGCGCCACGTCCGCATGGCGCTCGACAATGTCGTCCGGTGCGACTGCTGCACTCATCGGCTCGCACGCTACACCGAAAGCGGGGCAGCCTGCGCTGTCGCCCGAGTCGCGCTCGCGGTTTCGGCGGACAATTTGCTGGGCAGACCCCGGCGGTCGGAAAAGCGAGCCTGCCCGACCGCAACATTGCTCCGGCCAACGTGTCTTAAGCCCTCAATGCCCAACATTCATAGACTCATCACCCAAAGAATCCAGACGTTCACGCCGATCCTGCTCGCTTGCATCGCAACCGTCTTCGGCGCCCTGGCGCCGGCCACGGCGAGCGCATCTCATACGCAGGCGATGTACTTCGAGGCCCCACGCGACCTGCTCGAAGTGACCCCAGCCGCCCGCACCAAGGCGCTTGTCCAGCTGCAATCGCTTGGCGTCAAAGCGCTGCGCGTAGAGCTGAGCTGGGCCAATGTCGCTCCGGGAGCGCACAGCACGAAAAAGCCAACCTTTGAAGCGACCAACCCCGCCAGCTACAACTGGGGCGCCTACGACGGGCTGCTGTTCGAAGCCGCACGCCTGAAATGGCAGGTGCTCTTGACCGTGACATCGCCCGTGCCGGAGTGGGCGACCGCCAGTCACAAAGACAAGAGCGGCGTAACACGGCCCAACGCCGCTGACTTCAGGGAATTTATGACGGCGGTGGGCAAGCGCTACGCCGGCCTTGTCTCGCTTTATGCGATTTGGAACGAGCCTAACCATCCCGCCTTCTTGCAGCCCCAGTTCAACTCGAAAGGCCTGCCCGAATCGCCGCGTATCTATCGCAGCCTGTTCCAGGCCGGCTACGAAGGTTTGCAGGCCTCCGGGATCGCCAAGCCGAAGGTGTTGATGGGAGAAACCGCGCCGGTCGGCTACGACACGGGTGAGCAAGAGCGAAATACGCAGGGAAGGCGCCAAGGCGCTACTGCATGACATAGCGCCGCTCGCATTCCTACGCGAAACACTTTGCCTGAACTCGAAATACCAGAAGGCCAGCACGTGCGAAATGCTGCCGGCCTACGGCTACGCGCATCACGCTTACACGACCGGTGCCGGCCCGTTCTACAAGCCGGCTGGGGCGGACAACGTCATGATCGGTGTGCTCTCGCGCCTGTCGAGCGCGCTCGCGAAGGCCGAAAGGGCGCGCGCGATCCCGGCGCACACCCAGATCTACCTGACCGAGTTCGGCATCCAGAGCTACCCCAACAGGGAACTTGGCGTGTCCTTGCCACAGCAGGCCGAATACGACGCGATCGCCGAGAAGATCGCCTGGGAAAACCCGCGTGTGGCGGCGTTCTCGCAGTACCTGCTGCGCGACGACCCCCTTGGGGGGCCGGCTGGCTCGAGCGTGCATGGCGGCTATGTCGGCTTCCAGACGGGCATTGAGACCGTAAGCGGGGCGCGCAAGCCGCTGTACTTCGGCTTCCCGGTACCGCTGGTCGTCGCAAAGCACGGACACGGCTTCTCGCTATGGGGACTCGTGCGCCCGACGAGCGGGCCCACCACGCTGAAGGTGCTGGTGCAGCCGAAGGGTTCGAAAAGCTACCGAACGCTGAGCACAGTGCACACAAACTCGCTCGGCTACTGGTCGCTGAACTCTTCGGTGCAAGGCTCGCACTGGCGAGTGAGCTGGCGCAGCCCGGCCGGCGTGGCCTACAACGGGCCGCCGATAGGCGCTTACTGAGGCCCTCCGGCTCTCCGGCATCGCCCTAGGATGAGAGGCGATGCCGGAGTTGCCCGAGGTTGAGATAACGGCGCGGAGATTGGACGAGGCGCTGCGCGGCGCGGAGATCGTCTCGGTGCTTGCGCCTGGAGTGAAGGTGATGCGCACGTTCGACCCGCCGCTGTCGGCGCTCGAGGGGCAGCGCATCGAGCGTGTGGGTCGGCGCGGCAAGCACTTCGTCATCGAGACTGATGGGCCCGCCCACCCGCTGGTGCTGCTGATCCACCTGATGTCGGCGGGACGCTTGCAGTTGTACGACCGTCGTGCCGGCCTGCGCGACAGAACTTCGCGCCTGCTTGTGCGAGTGCTTTTGGATGAGGGGGAGGAGGGGCGTGCCCGCGATGAGAAGGCGGCCGCCGGCGCTGCGCGAGAGGACGAGTTGCGCTTGCGCGAGTTCGGCTCCAAGCAGGCCGCCTGGGTCAAGCTCTTGCGTCGCGAGGAACTGGAGCAGGACGAGTCGCTTGCGACGTTGGGCCCGGAGGCGTGGCCGGCGCCGCCGCCGCTTGCCGAGCTGCTCGGAGGGGCGCGGCCACTTCACGCGGTGCTGCGCGACCAGCACGTCATTGCCGGTATCGGCCGCTCGTGGGTGGATGAGATCCTGTGGGAGGCCCAGCTATCGCCGTTCAAGCGTGCCGAGCGACTTGAGTGAGCAGGAGACAGCCGCGCTTGAGCAGGCGATCGTGGGCACGCTCGGCATGGCGATCGACTCATACGAGCAGAAAGTCAAGCTGCCGATCCCGGACAAGTTGCCGATGCCGCTGAAGGTGCACCGCCACGAGGGCGAGCCTTGCCCGCGCTGCGCGACGACGCTCGAGGCCGTGCACTTCGAGGACTACACGATCGCCTACTGCCCGAACTGTCAGACCGGTGGACGCACGCTGAAGGACCGGCGTCTGTCACGCCTGTTGAAGTGAGCGCCGCTCGCCAATGCTTGCCAGTAGCACGCTGCCCTCGAACAGCAGGTACAGAGGCACAGTCTCGAGTAGCAGCGTAAGCGCGTCGCCGGGTATGAAAGCGGCCACCACCGCGCAAGCGAGGATCGCGTAGCGACGGTTGTGGCGCAGTTGCGTCGGCGTCACGATGCCGGCACGTGTGGCTGCCAGAACGCCGACGGGGACCTGGAAGATGAGGCCCATCGCGAGCAATACGACGGCCGCGAAGTGGTAGTACTGGCTGGCCTGCACGAGCACGTTGAACTGGCCGCTGTTGAAGTTCTGGAAGAAGCGCACCGCCGCCGGAAGCACGACGAAGTAGCCGAAGGTCACACCGACCGCAAACAGCACGGGGATCGCGAGCATCAGCGGCGCGGCGATTTTGCGCTGCTCTGGGACTGAAGGCCGGCAACAGGAAACCGTACAGCTCGTACAGGATGACCGGCAAAGCCAAGATCAGCGCGAACATCAGCGCCACGCCGATCGTCGTGTTGAATGGCTCGCCGATCCCGAGCGTCACGGGCTTGTTGCCGCTTGGCGCCTTTGAGAGCTTTGCGATGTCCTTGCGCAGGTGCGGACCCACGCTTTGAATCGACGAGCGCGTGGCGGCGCTCGCGCCGCTGCCCGGTCGCTCCAGGGCAGCGACCACGATCGCAAGCTGGTTGGCAACGTCGCGCGTGTTCTGCTGGACGGTGTAGGTGGCGCCGAGCGGTCCCTCGCCGGCGCTCACCTGCTTTTGGGTCTGGTGGGCCAGCGGCGCGTTGATGATGTTCAGCAGCGCATGGTTCTGCCACATGCAGAACCCAAACGCCAGCACAATCGCGGCGATCGAGACAATCAGCCGCGTGCGCAGCTCGCTCAGGTGGTCGACCAGACTGAGCCGCTCCTCATAACCGACGCTACCGATGGCAACAGCCATGTCAGTCCCTCAGCTCGATCTGGACTCCAGGAGAGCTCAGGCTGCGCGATTGTCGGGCACGCTCGCCACGTGGACGACCGGCTGCATGGGCACGACAGGCACAGGCTGCGCTGCAGCCGGCTGCGGGCCCGTCGGCTGTGCGACGTTGGGCTGTGCCTCGACCGCTTGCACTGGCTGTGCGTTTACAGGCTGCGCTTGTGGCTGGGATTGCTCATGGGCACCCAAGGGCAGATGGGTGGACTCGCCACCGATCGCGTCCTTGAAGCCGCGCAGGCCGGTGCCGAGCGAATGGCCCATCTCGGGTAGCCGCTTGGCACCGAATACAAGCAAGAGAACGATAAGTAGAAATGCGATGTGGATTGGATTGTCGAGACCCATCATGTCGGCTCCTCTGGTTTGTTGGCCGTCGGTCAGGGTGTCTTCGCGCTTGCGTCTTGCCTGGATCACTTGCTGACCGCTGCGAGACTGACCTTGCTCGGTTTTTGATCCTTCGCTGATCCGTTTACGCGTCTGCCGCGAATCCACCCATATTGATTTCGACAAACGCCGATAAATGCCCAAATCACTAAAAGCCAAACCATGGATCGATCTCTCGCCCTCGAAGCTGCGCAAGCTTGCCGACGAGGAGTTGATGGAGCTTGTCTGTCGCAACGAGGCCGTCGCGTTCGAGGTGGTCATGGAGCGCCACGTCGATGCCGCCTTTTCGCTGGCCTATCGAATGATCGGCCGGCGTGCGCTCGCCGAGGATGTGGTGCAGGAGGCGTTGTTGTCGCTGTGGCGCACGGGGGCTCGTTATGACCGCTCGCGCGGGAGCGTGCGCAACTGGATACTCGGGATCACTCACCACCGGGCGGTCGATGCGCTGCGTCGCGATGGCGTGCGCACCAGCAAGAACATCAGCGACGAGGGTCTCGGCGAACGCTTGGAGGCGCCGGAGCGCACCGATACCGAGGCGGTCCGTCGCGACGAGGCCCGCGAGGTGCGCAGCGCTTTGGGGGAGCTTCCGGCCGAGCAGACTCAGGTCATCGAGCTGGCATATTTCAGCGGCTTCACCCATACTGAGATCGCCGCGATGCTCGATCTGCCGATTGGAACCGTCAAGGGTCGTATGCGTCTTGGCTTGGAGAAGATGCGTGGTCGGCTGGACACGCTGGAGGTGTTGAGGTGAGTCGATTCGACAGCGACTGCACCGAGCGCGGTCAAGCTGCGGCCTATGTGCTCTCAGCACTCGAGCAGCAGGAGGTCGAGCGCTACCGCGAGCACCTCGACAGTTGCGCCGTATGCAGCGCGGACGTGGCGAGACTGCAGCCGGTTGCCGACTCGCTGGCCACCGGTGTCCCGCACGCGGCTGCCTCCCGGGAGTTGCGCGCGCGGGTGATGACAAGCGTGCGCTCGGAGGCCGAGCTTTTGCATGCGGCCGGCGCCGCGGCGGACCGTCCCGAGCCGGCTCGTTCCCGCTGGCGGATGCGTCGTCCACAGTTTCTGATCACGGCGGTCGCGCTGGGCGTCGGGCTGTTGATCGGCGTGGCGGTAATTGACACGGGCTCGCAAACACCCACGACGCGCGTCACCTCTGCCCAGCTCACTTCGCTGCCGCTTGGGGCGAAAGCTGTCTTGCGCCAGACCGGTGGCCACGCAGAACTGGTGGTCTCGGGCGTCTCACAGCCGCCGCGCGGCAAGATCTACGAGCTGTGGCTCGCCCGCTCCGGCGCCGCGCCGCAGCCCACGAGCGCCCTGTTCGGGGTGACCCGCGCCGGAGACGCTTCGGTGAACGTGCCCGGCCCCTTGGTCGGAGTGCATCAGGTGATGGTCACCGCCGAGCCACTGGGCGGGAGCAGCCATCCGACGAGCTCGCCGATCATCGTGGCCACGCTGCCTTCGTCCTAGCGGGATTCGGCTCGCTCTGGGTGGGGTGCAGAGGTGGCTAGGATTCCACGCATGGTCGAACAAGGAGATGGAGCTTCGGACTTTGAGCTGCCCGATCAGGATGGCCGGCCGGTAAAGCTCTCGGATTTTCGCGGGCAGCCTGTCGTCGTCTACTTCTATCCGAAGGCATCGACCCCTGGCTGCACAACCCAGGCGTGCGGCGTGCGTGACCATCGCGCTGACTACGAGCAGGCAAACGCGGTCGTGCTGGGGGTCTCTCCGGATCCGGTCGCCAAGGTCAAGAAGTTCCACGAGAAAGAGGAGCTGGACTTCGCCTTGCTGGCCGACGAGGGCCATCACGTGGCTGACACCTATGGCGTCTGGGTCGAAAAGTCGATGTACGGCAAAACGTATTTCGGCAACGAGCGCACGACGTTCGTCATCGACCCCGATGGCAAGGTGGCCCAGGTCCTGCGCAAGGTCAAGCCGGCCGAGCACGACGCGCTTGTGCTCGAGGCGCTGGACCATGCAGCGCCGCCTGCCGTGTAAGCACCTTCGGTCTTGCCCGTTCGCGCATAGGTCCCGTCGCCCGCTTGACAGCGGCCTACGCGGATGGTTAGATACTTGACTTAGGCGAATGACTAAGTCGATTCAAACCAAAGATCCGCCTGCTGCCGTTGGCCTTCCATCGATCCGGGAGACAAACGTCGAGACGTTTCTCGATGCGGCCGAGCGGCTGCTCGTGAGGGAGGGCGCCGCGGGCATCTCGACGCGTCAGCTTGCCCGCGAGGCAGGCCAGAATCATGGCCTCGTCCACTACTACTTCGGCTCGGTCGACGAGCTGCTACTGCAAACGCTGGAGCGGTTCACCGCACGCATCCTCGAGCGTCAACGAGCGATGTATGGCAGCGAGGCACCCTTCATCGAGAAGTGGCGCACCGCGATGGCCTTCATCGATGAGGACCTAGCTTCGGGCTACCCCAAGATCTGGGCGGAGCTGCAAGCTCTTGCCTGGAACAAGCCGGAGCTGCGCGAGCGCCTGCAGGGCGTTACCGACAGCTGGCGCACCGTGCTTCGTGACGCGCTCGCCGAGGCAATCGAGGAGTACGACCTCGATGACAGCCCGTTCTCGGCCGAGAGCTGGGCGGCGCTGGTCTCGCAGTTCAACCAGGGCCTCCTGTTCGAGCGGCTGCTCGGCTTCGACCGCGGCCACGAGGCTCTGCTCACGGACATCGACGCGTGGCTCAGCTCGCTGGAGAAGCGCAAGACCGGGAACAACAACAAGACATCCCCCCCAATCAACCAATCGGAGGAAGCACAATGAGCGCAGTAGAAATAGATGAAGCAAAGCTCGAAGAGTTCATGGGTCAGTTCGTGGGCGATCTGGGCGCGGCGATCACCACGCCTTTGGTTCTGATCGGCGACAAGCTCGGCCTGTACAAGGCGATGGCCGACAGCGAGCCGGTCACTTCCCAGGAGCTGGCCGAGCGCACCGACTGTCACGAGCGCTACATCCGCGAGTGGCTGTGCCAGCAGGCGGCCAGCGGCTACGTCGAGTACGACGCGGCCACTCAGACCTTCAGGCTGCCTCCCGAGCAGGCGATGGCTTTGGCCGACGAAAACAGCCCGGCGTTCATCCCGGGCGCCTTTCAGCTGGTGGCGGCCACCGTCAAGGACGAGGCGCAGATAGCCGAGCGCTTCCGCTCGGGCGAGGGCTTTGGTTGGCACGAGCACCATCACGACCTGTTCGCGGGCACCGAGCGGTTCTTCCGGCCCGGCTATCTGGCGAACCTGGTGGACGCCTGGCTGCCGGCGCTCGACGGCGTGCTCGACAAGCTCACTGCCGGCGCCCGGGTCGCTGACATCGGCTGCGGCCACGGAGCCTCGACGATCCTAATGGCCAAGGCATTCCCGGCTTCGCGATTCGTCGGATCGGACTACCACGAGGGCTCGGTGCAGGCAGCACGCGCCGCCGCCGAGCACGCCGGGGTCTCAGATCGCGTTAGCTTCGAGGTGGCCTCAGCCAAGGACTTCGGCGGCGGACCGTTCGACCTGGTGTGCGTGTTCGATGCCCTGCACGATATGGGCGACCCGGTGGGCGCCACCTCTCACGTCCGCGAGCAGCTCGCCCCTGATGGAACGTGGATGGTCGTCGAGCCGCTGGCAGGCGACGCGATCGAGGAGAATCTCAACCCCGTCGGGCGCATCTTCTACGGCGGCTCGACGATGCTCTGCACGCCTGCCTCCTTGAGCCAGGAGGTCGGCTTGGCGCTCGGCGCTCAGGCCGGCGAGCAGCGCCTCACCGAGGTGTTGGGCGAAGGCGGCTTCAGCCGGGTGCGCCGCGCCGCCGAGACGCCTTTCAACCTGGTGCTCGAGGCGCGACCGTGAGCGCCGCCAACGGACAGACGGAAGCCGGCAATGCCACCGTGGAGACCAGGAGCAGACTGGCAGAAGCCAGCGCGACCATGGACACCAAGAACAGGCAGGCGAGACCCGGCAACACGACCATCGACGCCGCGACGGTACAAACCGTCGCGGCGGTCGGGGACGAGGGGACCGGTCGAATCGTCGGCCGCGACGGCGAGCAGAGTCGCGCGCGCTATCCCGACAGCGAAGGCTTCGTCGAGCGGGGCGGGCAGCGGCTGTTCTACGAGGTCTACGGCGAAGGCGAGGAGACGGTCTTCCTGCTGCCGACTTGGTCGATGTTCCATTCGCGTCACTGGAAGATGCAGATTCCCTACCTGGCGCGCCACTTCCGGGTGCTTGTAATGGATGGTCTCGGCAATGGGCGCTCTGACCGTCCCCATGATCCACGCCGCTACAGGGCCGTCGAGTTCGCCCGCGACTGCCTGGCGGTGATGGACGCGACCGGCACGGAGTCGGCAGTGACGGTGAGCCTCTCTGCGGGCGCCCGCTACCAGCTCGAGCTCGCGCGGCTTGCCCCTGAGCGGGTACTCGGCGCTGTCTTCACCGGCCCGATGTTCCCTTACACCCCCTCGCACCTGTGGCCCATGCGCAGCAAGCTCGTCTGGTGGGCGTTCGCACGACCGGCGATCAGTCCCCAGCTCTACCGCTGGTGGGGCCGCTTCAGCGCCGTCCACTGGCGTCGGGAATACCCAGTGTTCGCCGAGTGGTTCGTCTCCAGAGCCCTACCGGAGCCGCATTCCACCAAGGCGATCGAGGATGGAGTGGGCTGGGCTCTCGAGACCGATCCGAAGACATTGGCAGCCACGGTCCTCGACGAGCAATCCGCCCACCGCGCCAACGCGCCGCGGGAGCTGCGCGGGCTCGCACAGGGTCTTGACTGCCCGGTGCTGGTGGTCTCCGGCGATCGCGACATGATCACGCCACCACGCGACGCTCGCGCACTCGCGCGTCTCAGCGCAGGCCGGTTCGTGACAGTCAAAGGCGCCGGACATATCCAGCATGGCCGCAAGCCCGTTGGCTTCAACCTGTTGTTGCGCGAGTTCGCGGAGGACGCCTTCAAGCGCCGACGCACGCCACGCGACCCGACCGTGTTCCGCCCGGACGGTCGCCCGCGCGCCCTGTTCGTTTGCTCGCCGATCGGCCTAGGACACGCCCAGCGCGACGTTGCGATCGCGCGCGAGCTGCGCGCTCTGCACCCCGACCTGCAGATCGACTGGCTCGCCCAGGATCCGGTCACCAGGGTCCTGGAGTCAGAGGGCGAGCGCATCCATCCCGCCAGCGCGCATCTGGCCAACGAGTCCAAGCACATCGAGTCGGAGTCGGCCGAGCACGACCTGCACTGCTTCCATGCGTTGCGGCGCATGGACGAGATCCTGGCGGCCAACTTCATGCTGTTCCACGACATCGTGCGCGAGCAGCGCTACGACCTGTGGATCGGCGACGAGGCGTGGGAGCTCGACTACTACCTGCACGAGAACCCACGTGAGAAGAAGGTCCCGTTTGCTTGGCTGACGGACTTCGTGGGCTTCCTGCCAATGAACGACGGCGACGAGCGTGAGCGCTACCTGACCGCCGACTACAACGCCGACATGGTCGACCACATCGCCGAGCACCCCGAGGTGCGCGATATGGCCCTGTTCGTGGGCAACCCTGAGGACATCGTCGCCGAGCGGCTTGGCCCGGAGCTGCCGATGATCAGGGATTGGACCGAGCGCCACTTCGACTTCACCGGTTATGTCACCGGCTTCAGTCCGGCCGATCTCGGCGAGCGCACCAAGCTGCGCGCAGAGCTCGGCTACTCAGACGATGAGCAGGTGTGCATCGTTACCGTCGGCGGCTCCGGCGTCGGCGCGGACCTGCTGCGCCGGGTGATCGCCGCCTTCCCCCAGGCCAAGGAAGGAGTGCCGGATCTGCGCATGATCGTCGTCGCCGGCCCTCGCATCGATCCGGCATCGCTTCCCACGCATGAGGGCCTCGAAGTGGTCCCCTACGTGCACAACCTCTACCGCCACCTGGCCGCCTGCGACCTGGCGGTCGCGCAGGGCGGCTTGACCACCTCGATGGAGCTGACGGCACAGAAGCGGCCGTTCCTCTACTTCCCGCTGCGCCACCATTTCGAGCAGAATTTCCATGTCCGCCACCGGCTCGAACGCTACGGTGCGGGCAGGCGTATGGACTACGACGACTCGCCGCCCGAGCAGATCGCGGCGGCGATCGCACAGGAGATCGGCCGTCAAGTCGACTACCGCGACGTGGAGGTTGATGGTGCCGCCCGCGCGGCTCGACGCCTTGTCGAGTTGCTTTAGGCCGGGAGGCGGCAAACCCCGGGCCGGGAGACCGCAATCCGCCGTTTGTGTAGCCGCGGTGAGTCCCGGGTAGGGTGGTTGTGGAGCTCCGACGTTGACGCAAGCGCTGACTTCGGCGCGGCGGCCAGCCTGAGCTCTAAGCTGGTGCATATATCGGCGTGACACGGAGAAGGGGAGTCGGCCTTGAACGATGGCAATGACCGTCCCGCAGGCGAACCACCACTGCCGCCACCGATCCCAGGCGCGGGCGATCCTGCTTCGGGAGCGGGATATCCGCCTGCTCCACCCGGCAGTGGCTACCCGCCCACGACGTCCGGTCCCGGCGGCCCGCCGCCCGAAACCGGCTATCCGCCCGTAGACAACCAGGGCGGTGGCAACGGCTGGGCGATAGCGGTTGCAGTCGCGGTTGTCATCGCGCTGGTTGTCCTGGTCGTCGTATTGGTCTCCAACAAAAGCTCCAAATCAACCCCGACGGTCACAAATCAATCGCTCAGTATCGGCCACTCGACGACGGTCAACCCGACGACAGTAACTCAGCAGAAGACTGTCACGGCCCCCACGACGACTGTGACGACCCCGGCAAAGACGGTCACCACGCCTGCTCAAACGACGACCACAACAACAACGGGGACGACCAGCAAGCCGTCTACCACCGGGACGACGACGACTCCAGCAGGCGCTACACCGTAGGCAGCCCCAAGACGCATGGCGCCCTGGGTGTATGCGCAAACGGGATCGCGGGGTTCTGCGGCTGAGGGCGCATCTCGTTCGGAGTTGGCCGAGCCTCTGACGCCCAAAGGACGGCCTTTGCGCGTTACAGTCCTGGCATGGAGCTTCGCCAACTCGGCCACACCGGCGTCAAGGTCAGCCCTCTGTGCCTCGGCGCGATGATGTTCGGCGCCTGGGGCAACACCGACCATGAGGACTCGATCAAGATCATCCATCGCGCGCTCGACGCTGGGATCAACTTCATCGACACCGCCGACGTCTACTCGCGCGGAGAGTCCGAGGAAATCGTCGGCAAGGCGCTGGCTGGTGGCAAGCGCGAGCACGTGGTGCTGGCCACCAAGGTGCACGGCACGATGGGGGACGACCCAAACGAGTTCGGCAACTCGCGCCGCTGGATCGTAAAAGAGGTCGAGAACAGCCTGCGCCGTTTGAAAACAGACTGGATCGACATCTACCAGATCCACCGCCCCGAGCTCGACACGGACATCGACGAGACGCTCGGTGCTCTGAGTGACCTTGTGCACGCCGGCAAGGTGCGCTACATCGGCTCCTCCACGTTCCCGGCAAGCAGAATCGTCGAGGCGCAATGGGTCGCACGTGAGCGCGGTCGCGAGCGCTTCGTCTGCGAGCAGCCGCCTTACTCGATGCTCGTGCGCGAGATTGAGAACGACGTGTTGCCGAGTGCTCGGCGCCACCATATGGGCGTGATCCCTTGGAGTCCGCTCGCGGGTGGCTGGCTCTCGGGCCGCTATCGCAAGGATGTCGAGATCCCGACGTCGCGCCGCGCGCAGATGATCCCCGCACGCTATGACATGTCAATCCCAGCCAATCAGCGCAAGCTAGACGCCGCCGACGCGCTTGGCCGGGTGGCAGAGGAGGCAGGTATCAGCCTGATCGAGCTGGCGCTTGCGTTCGTGATTCGCCACCCCGCGGTGACCGCGGCGATCATCGGCCCGCGGACGATGGAGCACCTGGAGTCCCAACTTGGCGCGGCCGATGTCCAGCTGAGCGAGGAGGTTCTCGACAGGATCGACGAGATCGTGCCACCCGGCGTCAACGTCAACCCGACCGACGGCGGCTGGGCGAATCCGGAGCTGCAGCCAGCCGCCAGGCGGCGGTAGTCGCCGGCTCATCTAGCAGCTGCGCGTAGGCGACACAATCTCGATCTGCGGGCTTGCCACCGCTTGGACGCCACTGACGACGCGCTGAGTCAGAAGTACGAGCGTTTGCTGTCGTCTCATCCGACTGTCGTGCACCCGCCTTCTGGGGTATATATGGGAACCATCAACGTTCGCTTCTAGAAGGGAGAGCGACATGCATGCAAGTGCGATCCTCGAGGTCTCCGAGCGCGAGTTCGACGACGAGGATTGGGATGATGCAGACGAGCTCGATAGCGACGAGCTCGACGAGGATCTCGACGAGGAAGGCCTCGAGCCCGAGGACGACGACGAGTTCTAGCGGGTCTGGGTGCGGAGGACCGTAGGCTTGGTCTGTGCCCATCGCGTCGACCTCGATCACGAGCAGCTTCGACTCATTCGTCGAAGCCGCCGGCCAGTTCTTCTCCGATCTGGCGGCGGTCCACTGGGGCGCGCTTACGCTCGGCCTGTTGTTCTTCGGTCTGAATCTGACGCTGCGCTCGCGCGCCTTCTTCCACAGTCTGCGGGCAGCCTACCCAGCGGTTCGCATCCAGTGGCGGCGCATCTGGGGCGCATATGTCGCGGCCGTCGGCTTCAACAACGTCGTGCCCGCGCGCGGGGGAGACATCATCAAGCTGTTCCTCGCCAAGAGCTCGATACCAGGCTCCTCTTATCCAACGGTCGCCGCGGCCTTCTTCGTCGAGGCGGTCTTCGACGTGAGCGTGGGCGTGTTCGTG
Source organism: uncultured Solirubrobacterales bacterium (assembly GCA_963757995.1). Taxonomy (GTDB): domain Bacteria; phylum Actinomycetota; class Thermoleophilia; order Solirubrobacterales; family Solirubrobacteraceae; genus Palsa-744. The sequence goes on along the minus strand of CAVWTS010000004.1, from coordinate 45,493 downwards.
CTCATCTTCGCTTTCAGTCAGGGCGTCTTTCCCAAGCCGCCGGACTTCTCCAAGCTGAACTCCTTCGACATCTCATATCTGGCCGAGCATTTCCGCTTCACGCTCTTTCTGATCACGCTGCTGGCGGTCCTCGCTCTCGTGGCTTTCGCGCTGCTGTCAGTCCGGGTCAAGGCGTTCTGGATCCGCGTCCGTCAAGGGTTGACGATCCTCAGCGATCGGCGCCGCTATCTACGTGAGGTAGCTGCCTGGCAGGCAGTGGCTTGGGTGTGCCGCTTCATCGCCTTCTGGTTCTTGCTTGACGCGTTTCGTGTGGGCGGCTCGGTTGGCAACGTGCTGCTTGTGTTCGGCGTCGGGCAGGTGGCGGGCGCCGTGCCTTTCACTCCTGGCGGCGCTGGAGTGCAGCAGGCGCTACTTGTGAAGGTCTTCACTGGTAGCGCTCCGACTGCCGTGGTAGCCGCCTACTCGGTCGGTCAGCAGATCGCGATCGCTGCCTTCACGGCCATCGTGGGACTCGGTGCGGTCGTCTTCATCTTCCGCTTCCGCTCCTTCAAAGAAGTCATCGCGGCCGGGCGCGCCTCACGCGAGGCCGAGCGCGAGTCCGAACGCGGCGATGGCGGACCGGAGCCGCCTACTGCAATCCCTCGCGCGCCTCGCGCACGAGCGTGACGGCCTCGGGGAACACGACCGCGATCACCTGGCGAATCTGCCGAGCCTGAGCCTCGGCGTCGCCCTGCAAGTTCACGCGGTTGACGGCGGCGACAGTCATGTCGACCGCAAGCTTGATCGCATTGTCGGCCCAGGCCAGCGCCTGTTGGCCCTGCATCTGTTCGGCAAATTGCGCGATGCGTCGCTGAAGCTCGTCCGGGTCGCCGAACAGGTCGCCAAAGCCTTCGCTCTCCATATCGTCATCCTAGCGTTCACCGCGCGGCAGGCTCCCCGTAAGCCCCGCAACTCATACACTGCCGTGCCGATGGCCCTGGCCCCAGAGATCAAGCAGCGCGTAGCCTTCGAGACGGACAGGCGCGCGCGCCTGTCCGTCCCCACCGCGGCGGGTGGCGTGCTGGCCCTGCTGAGCGCCATCATCCTCAACGCAGCGCTGAAGGAACTGCCAACCGTAGGTCTCGTGCAGGGCTTGGAACCGGCACTGCGCGGCGAAGCCGCACCGGCTATCAGCCCAAGAGCGGCGGAGGTTTCCTACATCGACCATCATGCCTTTGGCCTGATCGCCGGCAACTTCCTGATGGCCGTCGGCATCCTCGCGCTCACGCTCGTGCTGATGTTCCTGCAGGACTGCACTCGTTTTCGCCGCTCGCAGACCTGGCCGCTGGGCCGCCCGCTGGTGCTGGTCGGGGGGATCGGCTACGCGGTGTTGAACCTGATCCACGAGGTGATCCTCGCGATCGAGGCGCACAAGTTCGCCAGCGGCAACGACTTCTCTGGCAAAGCTGTCGAACACGCGCTGCTCACCTCCGGCTCGCTGGGAATATTGCTGACGCTGCTGGGGCTGCTGGCGGCGTTCGCGCTCACCGTTGGGATGATCGCGACGATGGTCGGCACACAACGCGCGGGCCTGCTTCCACGCTGGCTCAGCGTAATAGGCATGCTCGCCGCACTACTGTTCCTACCCCTCTTCGGCTCCAGCTTCGTGACCGCATTCATCCCAGCGTTCTGGCTGGTGGCGACAGCGTTCCTGCTGTGGGAACGCTTGCCTAGCGGCGACCCCCCGGCCTGGGCCGCCGGCGAGGCAATACCCTGGCCGACGCAGTCAAGGCGGGGCGCGAAGGAGGAGACGAAGGACGAACCGCAGACAGGTATCGGGCAGAAGCTAAGGGGCGCCGTGGGTGGAGGTGAGCCGGCCGCCGAGCTTGCCCCGCCACCGACGCCTGTTAGCGGCGGCTCACGCCGTAAGCGCCGTAAGCGCAACTGATCGACGTCTGTTCGGCTTACGCTGCGGGCGCCGTAAGCGCAACTGATCGACGTCTGTTCGGCTTACGCTGCAGGCGCCGTAAGCACAACTATCGACGTCTGTTAGCGGTGGCTCACGCCGCAGCGCAGTCGGTCCTCGCTCGCAGCGCGCTCCCGCGTACCTGCTTGGACGCCATGTCCCATGGGCACAAGCGATGTAGGCCACACGGGCGGCTGATGTTGAGGATTGGCACGGCGCTGGAGCGGGAATAAATAGAAGAGACCGCAGGTTGGCCTTTGGCCACCTCGATCGCGAGTTTTGACAAGCATCAAATGCCCGTCCGAAAAGGGCGGCGTGAAGGGAGGGTCCCATGGAGGCCGCTTCTATCCATCCGCGTGCGGCGCAAGGGGTAAGCCCGCCGCTTGCTCAGGCAGACGCAGGCGAGCGACCGGTCGCCGGTTCGTGGTCTCCGGCGAACCCGGCGCCACTTGGACTTGCTGCATTCGCGATGACGACGTTCGTGCTGTCGATGTTCAATTCCAACCTCGTCAACGAAAAGGGAACGCCTGTCGTGCTGGGACTCGCGCTCGCCTATGGCGGGATCGTGCAACTGCTCGCCGGTATGTGGGAGTTCCGCACGGGTAATACCTTTGGTGCGGTGGCGTTCTGCTCCTTCGGCGCCTTCTGGATCTCCTTCTGGGCGCTCAACGTGTTCTACGCCAAGAGCATCGGCGGCAACGCGGGACACGCGGTTGGGGTGTACCTGGCTGCGTGGGCGATCTTCACCGCGTACATGACCGTTGCCGCATTTCGGGTGAGTGCAGCTGTGCTGCTTGTGTTCGTGCTGCTGACGATCACGTTCATCCTGCTGGCGATCGGCGCTATCGGACCGCACACGACCGTTACCCATTGGGGTGGCTACCTTGGTCTCGCGACCGCGGCGGCCGCTTGGTATGCGTCGTTTGCTGTCGTAACCAACTCGACGTTCAAACGAACGGTTCTGCCGGTGATGCCACTCGGCGGCGAGTAACGAAGCGAGTAACGAACTGTCCTGCCGGTGATGCCACTCGGCGGCGAGTAAAGTCATCTCAGGCGGATGCGAAAGACGATGGGGAACGGAGGAGCGATGCCGCGAAGAGGGGCAGCGACGAGGACCGGGAGGGAGATGTAGTCATGGCAATCAATACCGATGCGCTCGATTCTGAGCTGGCGCGGATGCTGGAGGTGGAGCGCTTCGAGCCTCCGCAAGACTTCCGCGAGCACGCCCTCTTGAACGATCCGGCTGTCTATGAGCAGGCCGCGCGCGACCCACAGGCATGGTGGGCCGCGCAGGCGGGTGAGCTCGACTGGTTCGCCCCGTGGGAGCAGATCCTCGATGACTCCAACCCGCCCTTTTACAAGTGGTTTGTCGGTGGCAAGATCAACGCGTCCTACAACTGTCTGGACCGCCACGTGGAGGCTGGTAGAGGCGAGCGCGTCGCGTTCCACTGGCGCGGTGAGGATGGGCAGGAGCGCGATATCACCTATACCGAGCTGCTATCCGAGGTAAAGCGTTTTGCCAGTGCACTGAAGGATCAGGGGGTAAGCAAGGGCGACGTAGTCGGCATCTACCTGCCGATGATCCCGGAGGTCGTTGTGGCGATGCTCGCCTGTGCACGAATCGGCGCGCCGCACAATGTCGTCTTCGGAGGTTTCTCCGCGGAGGCGGTGCGCGAGCGCATGGAGTTCTCTGAGGCGAAGGCGCTGATTACTGTCGACGGTGCCGCGCGTAAGGGCAAGACCGCGCCGGTCAAGGACCGTGTCGATGAGGTGATGGGAGACCTGGCGACGCTCGAGACGATCGTAGTAGTGCGCAGCAAGGGCACGGCCTGTCAGATGAAGGAGGGTCGCGATGTCTACTACGACGAGATCCTTGCTGCCGCGGATGCCGAGTGCGAGCCAGAGCCACTGGACGCCGAGCATCCGCTTTACATCCTCTACACCTCAGGCTCGACCGCCAAGCCGAAGGGAATCCTGCACACGACGGGCGGCTACCTGACCGGTGTCAGCGCGACGCACCGTTACGTGTTCGACCTGAAGGCGGACAGCGACGTGTACTGGTGTGCGGCCGACGTCGGCTGGGTAACAGGCCACTCCTACATCGTCTACGGGCCGCTTATCAATGGAGCGACGTCGGTGATGTGGGAGGGCGCTCCCGACTATCCCAACAAGGGCATCTGGTGGGAGCTGATCGAGCGTTATAAAGTCAGCATCCTCTATTGCGCGCCGACAGCGATCAGGGCATGCATCAAGTGGGGCGCGCAATGGCCCGAGCAGCACGATCTCTCCTCGCTGCGCCTGCTCGGATCGGTGGGCGAGCCGATCAATCCGAAGGCGTGGCTCTGGTACCACAAGGTGATCGGCGGTGAACGCTGCCCGATCGTCGACACCTGGTGGCAAACCGAGACGGGCGCGATCATGATCACGCCGCTGCCGGGTATCACGGCCACCAAGCCAGGCTCCGCGACACGCCCGTTTCCGGGTGTGCAGGCGCAGGTGCTGAGCGAGTCCACGGGGGAGCCGGTGAGCGAGGGTCAGGGACTGCTAGTGCTGACGCACCCATGGCCGTCGATGCTGCGCACGCTCTACAAGGAGGACGATCGCTTCATCAGTACCTACTTCGAGCGCTTCGGCAAGCAGACATATTTGGTGGGGGATGCCGCGCGTGTGGACTCCGACGGCTACATCTGGGTGATTGGACGTATCGACGACGTCGTCAACGTCTCCGGTCACCGGCTCTCAACAGCCGAGGTTGAGTCGGCGATCGTGGCCCATCCAGATGTGGCCGAGGCCGCGGTGATCGGCCAGCACGACGAGGACACCGGACAGGCGATCGTCGCGTTCGTAACGCTCCAGGGAGAGCTCCACGGAGATCAGGCAACGGTCGACAGCATCCGCGAAACGGTGGCCGAGCGGATCGGCAAGTTTGCACGCCCCAAGCGCATCATCTGGGCCGACGATCTACCAAAGACGCGCTCCGGCAAGATCATGCGTCGCCTGTTGCGCGATATCGCCGAGGGGCGTGCGCTGGGCGATGTAACGACGCTACGCGACCCTGCCGTTATGGGCGAGCTAGAGGGACGGGTAAAGGAGTTGCAAGCCCAAGAAGCGTGATCCGGTCCTACGGCATCACTTCGGTGGTCCGCGCACGCTGACCCATCAAAACGACCCAGCTTCTTCGCAACTGGCTCGAGGGTCACCTAGGGTCATCCCCTATAGGGCCATGACTCAGCGGCTGGCATCATTGGAGGAGATGGCTTCAGCGCACACGTCGACGGGCCGGCTCTCGGGCGGCGAGAGCACCCTCCCAGGAGTGCTGGCACGCACTTGGGCGCGCTTGTCCAATCAGCCTCCCCGTTCTCGATTCGGGCGCCGCCACGCCCTTGTGAGAGTCGCAGCTTCGCTACTGCGGATCGTGTTCGCGCTCGCGGTCCTTCACGCCGTGGGAGTGCTGCATCCGGGCAGGAGCGTCGTCGGTCACACAGCCGTGATCGTCGTGGCCTTCATGGTCGTCGCCGGCCCCTGGTTCCTGCGCCTAGCGCGCAACCTCTCCTTCGAGCGCGCAGCACGCATTCGCGAGCAGGAGCGCGCCGAGCTGGCCGCTCATCTGCACGACTCTGTTCTGCAAACGCTGGCTCTGATCCAAACACGCTCGGGCGACGCAGCAGCGGTCGCGACGCTCGCTCGTGGCCAGGAGCGAGCGCTGCGGCGTTGGCTGTTTGAGCGGCCCGATGCGGGCGCCGGCCAGCGCGACACGATCAGGACCGTGCTGGAGCGCTCGGCAGGCGAAGTCGAGGAGCTTCACGGAGTCCCGATCGAGGCTGTCGTCGTCGGCGACGGCCGCATCGACACACGAGCGGAGGCGCTCGTCCAGGCGGCTCGCGAGGCGATGACCAACGCATCTAAGTTCGCGCGCAGCGAGCGCATCGACCTGTACGCCGAGATCCAGGCTACACGTGTGGTGGCGTTTATTCGCGATCGCGGTGTCGGCTTCGACCCGGATTCAATTCCATTTGACCGCTGCGGTGTACGCGACTCGATCATCGGGCGTATGCGCCGTCATGGCGGCCGCGCAGCTGTGCACAGCGCTCTTGGGGAAGGCACAGAGGTGGAGCTAGAAATGGAGTTGCAACCGGCGTGAGCGGCCGACGCAAAGATGACGCTACACAGCGGTCGCTCATGGGTGCGGGCGTGCCGGTTCCTCGCACTCGCGCGGGCGTGTCCGAGGAACCGGCGCGAGATACATCCAGCCGTGTGAGTTCCCCACCGCGCGTTGTGGTCGTCGACGACCACGGCCTGTTCAGAGCGGGTGTGCGCGCTGAGCTAGGCGATCGCGTCACGGTCGTCGCGGACGCCGGCACGGTGGCCGACGCTGTGCGCGCGATCGAGCAGACCACTCCCGACGTGGTGCTACTCGACGTCCATATGCCTGACGGGGGAGGAGTGGAAGTGATTCGCCGAGTCCTTCCGGTGCAGCCCTCGGTGCGCTTCCTCGCGCTGTCGGTCTCAGATGCGGCAAGCGACGTCATCACGGTGATCCGCGCTGGAGCGCGTGGCTATGTGACCAAGACGATCTCAGGCGTTGAGCTAGCCGAGGCGATCGTGCGAGTCTCCGAAGGGGACGCCGTGTTCTCTCCGCGCCTGGCGGGCTTCGTGCTCGACGCGTTCGCCCGTGGCCCTTCGGCGGGCGAACGGGCAGAGCTCGATCAACTCACCGCGCGTGAGCGCGAGGTCTTGCAGCACATCGCCAGGGGCTACATGTATAAGGAGATCGCCCAGCGCCTCGATATCTCGGTCAAGACGGTCGAGGCGCACGTCTCGGCGGTTCTGCGCAAGCTGCAGCTCTCCAGCCGCCATGAGCTGAGTCGCTGGGCAATGCAGCGACAGCTTGTGAGCCTCGACGGGCCCTGAGCCTAGCCGGGTCGTGAGCCTCGACGGCCTTGGCCGAGGTTCGCGTGGGCGCAATCGCCGCGCTTGCCCGAGCGGCGCGCGCCCTACGGGTAATTCCCTATGGTGTGCCGCGCTCGCTTCGATCACAGTGTCGGAACAGTCCAACTAGCCGTGAACACCGCGCCTTGCGCCGCTCGACCGCGATCGGGCCGCGCCGGCCAAGCTGAAGCTCGACAAGGAGACCGATGTCAGCAATCGAGGAAATCGACCACAGTCCGCCGCTGCCCAATGGAGATTCGACCGGGACGGCGATTCAAACGACGGGTCTCACAAAGCGATTCGGCGAGCGCGCCGCGATCGACAGCGTGGATCTGCAAGTGCCGCGCGGCAGCGCCTTCGGCTTCCTCGGCCCCAACGGGGCCGGCAAGACCACGATGATCCGCATGTTGCTTGGGCTCACACGCGCCAGCACCGGCAGTATGAGCGTACTCGGGCACCCCGTGCCCGCCGAGCGCTCCGAGGCACTCGCACGCGTGGGCGCAATTGTGGAGGAGCCCCGCTTTCACCCGCAACTATCCGGTCGCGAGAACCTGCGGATCGTCGCTGCAGTACGCGGTCCGCAGACGCAAGCGCGCATTGTGCCGGCTCTTCGACGCGTCGGCCTCTCCGAGCGTGCCGATGAGAAGGTCAAGAAGTATTCGCTTGGCATGCGTCAGCGTCTTGGTGTCGCCCGTTGCCTGCTCGCAGACCCGCTGCTGTTGATCCTCGACGAGCCCACCAACGGGCTCGACCCGGGTGGTATCCAGGAGTTCCGCGAAATGATCCGCGACATGGTCGAGCAGGAGGGCCGCACCGTATTCATCTCCTCGCACCTGCTCGACGAGGTCGAGAAGATCTGCGACCACGCGGCGATTGTCGACCGCGGAAAAATCCTGATGCAGGGAGCCATCTCCGAGCTGGCCGAAGGAGGCGCGCGCCACGAGCTGATCGTCAACGTGGACGATCCGCTACGTGCGCTGGAAGTGCTCGAAACAAGCGCGCAAGTGGCCCAGGCACAGCGCTCCGACGAGGGACTACGCGTCATTTTCAGCGACCTCGCGGACATCTCCGCCGCCGAACAGGCCGCTTCGGTGAACGCCGCGCTCGTCGGTGCCGGCCTAGCGGTATCTCGTCTGGAGCCTGTACGCCAGAGCCTCGAGAAGCGGTTCCTCGAGGTGACATCCCGACTTAGCGACTCGACCGTAGAGGAGGTGAGGGCATGAACGCCACGATCGCAGCCCAGATGACGGGCGCGGACATTCTCAAGCTGCGCAAGAAACGTGGGATCTTGATCTGGTCGCTGGTGTTGGCGCTCGCGCCGATATTGATCTACTTCATCGCGGCGGTAATCGAGCATGCCTCCAACCCGGGCAAATACGGGCCGGCGGGCGGCTTGCGTAATTTCTCAGATGGAATGCGAGTGATCGCACTGCTGTTCGGTCCGCTCGCGGCGCTGTTGATCGGTGTCGAGGCGGGGACAGGGGACTCCGCGGCAGGCGTCTTCCGAGACCTCGTCGTCACCGGTCGCTCGCGCCTGGCGCTGTTCGCCTCACGTGTGCCTGCTGCTCTAGCTGTGACGTTTGCGATGATGCTCGGCGGCTACGCGATCCTGTTGATCGGAACCTTCGCCTTTGCCTCGGGATTGCCGACTCCAAGCGGGTCTCTGATCCTCGACGGCCTGGGCTTCTTCCTGCTCTCCACAGGCATGATGTGCGTGGTCGCCGTCGGCTTCGCCGCGCTCACCACATCCAAGCCCGGAGCGATCATTGCCTTGATCGCGTGGTTGGTCGTGGCAAGTCCGGTGCTCGCGAACATCGAAGGGCTGGGTGGCGTCCGCGATGGCCTGTTGAGCCAGGCGACCGCGCACTTCAGCCCGGTCGACACGGGCGGAGGTCACGGCGCCACAGTGATGATGGGAGGCGGCACGGCCTTCATCGTGCTGCTGGCCTGGGTAGTTGTGTTCCTCGCGCTCGGTGCCTGGCGCACGCGCACGATGGACGCGTAACGTCAGACCTTGCGGTACTCCGGGACCCACGCGCCGTCGTCTTGGCGCGTGAAGTCCTGGAACAGGCCGGGCGCCTCGGCCTGCATGATGCGCGCGATCGTGTCGAATACGAGCCGCAACTCCTCCTCGGCCCCTTCGGCCGTGCGCATCTCGATCACGTGGCGCAGGGTACGGGCGTTAGCGGTCCACAGAATGTCGGTTGAGAGCCCAATCGGGGCGAGGCGGCGCAGCGCGGAGGTGACCTCCTTCTTGACGTGAAAGGGGACGCCTTCCTTGTCGATGCCGAGCTGGTCGGCAGCGCTCACCTGGAACTCCTCGAGCTGCTCGACGATGCTCAAAACTTGCTCGCGCACGGGCTCGAGCGCCGGCGGCACGCGGAAGCCGATGTCGGTCAGGCGCACGTAGCGCAGGCTCTCCTGGCTGAAGGCAGAGCCGGCGCGATGCCGGACAAGCTCGTGCGTAAATACGCGGCTCACGTTGCGAAGCGCAAACGACCAGTTGGCATGCTCGAGCACGCTGCCATGAGCGCTGCGCAGGATGTTGGCGAAGTATTCGCGCTGGTCGGTGCGCACACGGGTGACGTTCGGGTTGAGCCCGGGCTCCCAGCTGCGATAGCAGGCCCTGCCGCCGAACTCCACGATCAACTCGCCGCCGTTGGGCTTCCCATCTGACTCCTCCAAACGGCGCTCGAGCCACGACTCGCCGCCGACGTCGCTCAGGTAACCGCGCATCCCCTCGACCTCGATCGAGGGTCGTGCGATCAGGAATACCTTGGGCGTCGTCTCGTGCACGGGTCGGCGATGCTACCGTCCGCCACGGATGTGCCCGCCAACCTCAGCCGCGAGCGACCTCGAGCTCGAGCAAACAGCCTGGAATCTCGAACCGCTCGTCAATGGTCAAGGCCAGGACGGCGCGCGGGCGCAGCTGGCGGAGGCACTCGATCGCTCGCAAGCATTTGCCGCGCGCTATGCCGGCAAGCTGAATGAGCTTGACAGCGTCGGCCTCGAGCAGGCGATGCGCGAGCTAGGCGAGATTCAGGAGCTGGTCGGCCGCGCCGGCACCTACGCGGGGCTACATTTCTCGGTCGACACAGCCGATCCAGCGGCGGGCGCGCTGATGCAGGAGGTGCAGGAGCGAGGCACCGTGATTGAGACGACCTTGCTGTTCTTCGAGCTGGAATGGGCCGCTCTGGAGGACGAGCAGGCGGACAGACTGCTCGATGACGAGCGGCTTTCGTTCTGCTCGCATCATCTGCGCAACGTGCGCCGCTACCGCGAGCATCTGCTTTCAGAACCGGAGGAGAAGATTCTTGCTGAGAAGGCGGTGACCGGAGCCGGCGCATGGTCGCGCCTGTTCGATGAGCTGACCTCGGCGATTGAGGTGCGTCTGCCGGGCGGCGCGGGCGATGCTGCAACAGGGAGTGCGAGCGAAAGCGAGCAACAGGGGGGTGTTCAGCAACACGGGGGTGTTCAGCAACACGGGGGTGTTCAGCAACACGGGGGTGTTCAGCAACAGGGGGGTGTCGAGCGAGACGGGGGAGGTGTCGCGGCGGAGAAGGTTGCGCTCGATGTCGCGCTTAGCCGACTCGTGCTGGCCGATCGCGAGCTGCGGCGCTCGACGGCCGAGGCCGTGACCGAGGCGCTAGCCCCGGGCCTACGTACACGCGCCTTTCTGTTCAACACGCTCCTGGCCGACAAGGCCACGGACGATCGCCTGCGCCGCTACCCGAACTGGCTGGCGGCCCGCAATTTGTCAAACGAGGCAAGCGACGAGTCCGTGGCGGCGCTGATCGAGGCGGTCCGCGTGCGCTACGAGCTGCCGCGGCGCTGGTACCGCCTGAAGGCAAAGCTGCTCGGCATCGAGCGGCTGGCCGACTACGACCGCATGGCCGCCGTCACCGAGGACGAAGTCAGCTACTCCTACGCCGATGCGCGTGAGCTGGTGCTCGACTGTTATTCCTCGTTCTCCCCGAAGCTCGGCGAGGTCGCCAAGGGTTTCTTCGACGGGCATTACATAGACGCGCCGGTGCGGCCGGCCAAGCGGGGGGGAGCCTTTTGCGCCTCGGCGGTGCCCTCGGTGCACCCGTACGTGATGCTCAACTACACCTCGCGCCGTCGCGACGTCCTAACGCTGGCCCACGAGCTGGGCCACGGCGTTCACTTCGCACTTGCTGCGAAGCAGGGCGTATTTCATCAGGGCACCCCACTGACGCTGGCCGAGACCGCGTCGGTGTTCGGCGAGACGATCGTCTTCGGGCGCTTGCTCGAAGAGGATTCCTCGCCGTCTTCGCGCCTGGCTTTGCTGGCTGAGAATATCGAGGGCGCGCTTGCCACGGTCTTCCGCCAGGTGGCGATGAACCGCTTCGAGGAGCTGGTCCACACGGCCCGCCGCGAGCAGGGCGAGCTGTCGGTCGAGCGTTTCGGTGAGCTGTGGTTCGAGAGCCAGGAGGAGATGTTCGGCGACTCGGTCGAGATCACCGAGGGCTATCGCAGCTGGTGGTCCTACATCCCGCACTTCATCGGCTCGCCAGGCTACGTCTATGCATATGCCTACGGGCAGCTGTTGGCGCTGTCGGTCTACCAACGTTATGAGCAGCAGGGCGATGACCTGGTGCCGCGCTACTTGGAGCTGCTGGCTGCCGGTGGTTCACGCTCGCCGCAGGAGCTAGGCCAGATCGTGGGCATCGATCTGGCTGATCCGGGCTTCTGGGATGCGGGCCTTGACTTGGTCGAGCGCCAGTTGCAGGCGGCCGAAGAGGCGGCTCGCGACGCGGGCCGCGTGTAGACGCTACCTACGCCGCCAAGGGTCCATCGACGCGTCCTCGGCGCCCGTGCAAGGACGAAAGGACCGCGCCTTGCGTGTCGGACGGAACGATCGCACCTGGGTACCCGTAGAGCGTGTGTCGTTTCGGAACGTCGTGCCGATCACCGCACGTCGCGCCATCGCACGCGTGACGATCGCGTCGGCCACTGCCTCAGAATCGACCACATACTGCGAATCGCGTATGAGTTCTCGGATTAGTTGTATTTGTCGGTGCATCGAGGTCACCGGGACATATATCGGCAACGATCGTTCTACGTTCAGCGCGCCTCGGTGTGTCCAACAAGTGTTCGAGTAGCGTGAAAAAGCTCAGAGCAGCCCCAGCGCGCTGCCGACCCCGTGCACGAGGTTGAACAGTGGCTGCGGCACGATCCCAAAGAAGATCGTGGCGGCGCCGGCGAGGACGGCTACGAAGGCGACCTCGGGCTGCAGGCGCGGGGCACTTACCGTGAGGGCTGTATGCGCACCGCCTCCGCTGGTTCCGGCCAGCGCCGGTGTGCCGGGGCCACCCTGGCCGATCCGGCCAGACCCCCCCGCTACGGAGCGGCCGCCAAGAGCCTCGCTGTCGGCCTCGTCGTCAAGCTCTGGAGAGCCGCCGGCGATCGCGGGAATCGCGCTCGGAGGCATAGCGGCCGCGGCGGGGGAGGGGCTCATCCACATCGTGGCGATCACCGGCAGGTAGTAGCCCAACGAGATCATCGAGCCGATCACGATCACGACGCCGAGCCAGGTGTAGCCACCGGCCACGGCCGCGTCGATCAAATAGAACTTGCCGATGAAGCCTGCGGTCGCAGGGATGCCGGCGAGCGCGAGCATCGAGATTGTCATCGGCCAAGCCAGCAGGGGCCGCTCGCGGCCGAGACCGGCCAGCGTCTGGATGGAGTCGCCGACCCAGCCGTCGGGGTCCTCGTCCTCGCTCGTCCACTCCTCAGGATTGCGAGCTTGAGCCAGAGCCCGTGTTTCGCGCTCGCGGGCGACGATCACCGCGAAGGCGGCCATGTTCATAGGCAGGTACACCGCCAAGTAGAAGACAAGCGCTTGGGCGCCAAGTTGGGTGGAGACAACCACGCCGGCGAGGATGTAGCCGGCTTGGGCGACCGAGGAGTAGGCGAGCATGCGCTTCAGCGAGGATTGCCCAAGCGCACCGACGTTACCGACGAGGATCGTGATTGTCGCGAGCGCCGCCAGAGCCGGCCCCCAGCTACCGTGCGCTTCGATCAGCGCCACGTCAAACAGGCGCAGCAGCACGCCTAGCGCCGCCACCTTGGTTGCGACTGCCATGAAGGCGGTGATCGGGGTGGGCGCACCCTCGTAGACGTCGGGCGTCCACTGGTGGAAGGGCGCCACTGAGGCCTTGAAGGCGAGTCCGGCCACGCACAGGGCGATCCCGGTCAGCAGCATGGCGTTGTTCGCCAAACCGCTGCTGGAGATCGCGCTTGCGATACCGCTGAAGTCGGTTGCGCCCGTGGCTCCATAGAGCAGCGCGATCCCGTACAGCAGTGTGGCACTGCCGACCGAGCCGACGATCAGATACTTGAGCCCTGCCTCCAGCGAGTGCTCGTTGCGCATTTCGGTCGCGCAAAGCACATAAAGCGGGATCGACAAAAGCTCGAGCCCAAGGAACAGGGCGACAGTGTTCTGAGCGGCGCCGAGCAGCGCCATGCCGCCAATCGTCGTCAACAGCATCGCGTGCAGCTCGCCGTGCGCCGCTTCGCGCGAGGCGCGCGAGCGCCAAGCAAGCAGTACGGTCGCCATCCCGCCGACAGCGAGGATCAAGTTCAAAGTGAGCGACAGACGGTCGACCCGCAGCGCGCCGGAGACGATTGACTCGGGCGAGTTCCAGCGCCAGATGGTAAGGCCGAGCGCGGCACCAAGGGCGACGAGCGTAAGCGCGGGCACGAGCTGCTCGCGAACCCAGCGCGAGCCGAGGAGCCCGACGAGCAGCACGACTATCGCCCCGCCGAGCAGCGCGATCATGGGCGAGAGCGCCGCGAAGTCGACGTGCGGACCTTTGAGTGTCGCGAGCAAGATCATGGTTCGTTCGATGCCAAGGCCGCGGGACCAGTGACAAGCGCCGCATGCGCCGCCGCCACAGATGCGCTAGCCGAGTTTTCAGAGCGCTTCAGCGCGCCTTGGGGATAGAGCGCGAGGAACACGATCACGGCGAGCAGGGGCACGAGCACGAGCGCGTCGGTGCGTGTCAGGTCACGCGATTTCACGTCCTTGCCGACGCGATTGTGCATCGCGCGGATGAACACCCGCAGCGCATAGACGCTGGCCATCACGACACCGCTGAACGCGATTACGGCAATCGCCAGCTTGGCTTTGAAGACGCCCAGCAGGATCAAGAACTCGCCGACGAAGTTGGCCGAGCCGGGCATTGCCAGTGTGGCGAGTGCTACCACAAGGAAGATCGTGGCTAGCACTGGGGCACGGAAGGCGATGCCGCCCATCTGGCGGATGTCTTGCGAGCCGCCGGCACGCTGCGCCAGCAGCGCGATGATGAAGAAGATTGGCGCGACCACGAGCCCGTGGTTGACCATCTGTAGGAGCGCGCCCTGAGCACCTTGGGGATTCAAAGCGAAGATGCCAAGCGTGATGAAACCGAGCTGCGCCACCGAGGAATACCCGGCGATTAGGCGCGCGTCGGTTTGCGTGAAGGCGACCGCCGACCCGTAGATGATCGAGCACAGCGCGATGATCAGCATCAGCGTCTGGAAGTGGGCAGCTCCTTGGGGAAAGAGCGGCAGCACGATCGCCAGGAAGCCATAGGCGCCAACCTTTGAGAGCACGCCGCTGAAGACCATCAGCACCTCGATCGGCATCGCCCGGTAGCCGTCGGGCATCCAGCCGTGCAGGGGGAAGGCGGGCATCTTCACGAGGAAGGCGGCGGCGAAGAACAGGAAGATCCACTCCTGTGAGCCCTTGCTCAGCGGCAGCCCTTGAAGCTGGGAAAGCACGAACGTGATGTGCCCGCCGTTCTGCTCGCCGGCAAGCACGCCGGTGGCGATCGCGGCGGCCAGCATCAGCAGCGAGCCGACGAGCGTGTAGATCACAAGCTTGATCGTCGCTTTCACGCGATCGGGACCCTCGCCCCACGAGCCGATCAAGAAGTAGAAAGGGATCAGCATCAGGTCGAAGAAGGCGACGAACAGGGCAAGGTCCTGGGCGAGGAAAGCGCCGAGCACGGCCGACTCGGCGAGCATGAACTGGAAGTAGAAGAGGCGGGGACGGTCGGGTGGGAGGGACGTCGATCTCAGGTTGGAGGCGAGTACGGCGGCGAAGAACAGCAGCGCCGTGAGCCCGACGAGCAGTACGTTCAGCCCGCTTACTCCCAGCTTGTAGTGGATGCCCAGTTCGGCGATCCACACGATGTCGGTTACGTCCTTGAGCCCGTGCGAGCCGGGTCCGTACTGGGCGATGTAGCCGATCGCCAGCCCGAGTGCCGCGAGCGTTCCAGCCAGAGCGATGAAACCCGGAAGGCGTTCGTTGCGGATCGAGACGAGAGCCCCGATCAATCCGCAGGCGGCGGGAATCCAGATCAATATCGATAGAGGTGGCATCAGCTCATGCCTGCAAAAGGAAATAGAGGCCGAGTGCCGCAATGCCGAGCACGACAAGCGCCGCGTAGTAGCGCAAGAGGCCGGTCTGAACAGCGCGCACCGACGCGGAGCCGGCCTTGACGAGGCCCGTGGCACCGCCGACGATTGCTCCGTCGACAAAGACGCGCTCGAATGTGGTGCTGGCAAAGCGCCCGGCCGCGGCGGCCGGCTTCACGATCACCGCGTCGATCAGCTCGTCGAAGTACCACTTGTTGACGAACAGCGTGTAAAGAGGCTTGAAGCGTGTGCGAGCGGCCACGGCGATCGAGGGCTGCTTGACCCAGATGCGGTAGGCGATCGCGATGCCGCTTAGCCCAAGCACGGTGCCGAGGGCCAGGCCGAACCACAGCAGGCCGTCGCGTGTGTGCACTGTGTACAACGACGACCCGTAAAAGCTTGGTTCGAGGAATTTGTCGATCACGTAGTCGACGTTGGGGATCTGCACGAGCCCAGCGCCAACAGCGCCGATCGCGAGGATCACCATCGCCACGCGCATCGGCAGCTCACGCTCGGCGATCGCGTGCGTGGGGCCGGGGAAACCGACGTCGGTGTCCTCCACCTCGCCATTTGCCGGGTTGGTGGGCTCAGGTGCGTGATAGAGGTGGCCGCCTTCGAGCTCGGAGGCCTGCTCCACCGGATCGCCGTAGAAGGCGCGGAAGATCATGCGGAAGGTGTAGATCGCGGTCATGAACGCACCTATGTAGCCGAACACGTACAGCGCCCAGTGCCAGCCACCGCGCTCGCCGGTCACGAGCAGGATCTCGTCCTTGGAGAAGAAGCCGGAGAAGGGGGGTATGCCTGAGAGGGCAAGGCCGCCGATCACGAAGCAGGCGAACGTGAACGGCATCGCCTTCTTGAAGCCTTTCATCTTCTCAAGCGACTGCTCGCCGCCCATCGCGCCGATGATCGAGCCGGCGCTCATGAACAAGAGCGCCTTGAAGAAGGCGTGGGTCATCAGGTGGAACATTCCGGCCGCATATGCGCCGACGGAGACGCCCATGATCATGTACCCGATCTGCGACATCGTCGAATAGGCGATCACGCGCTTGATGTCGGTCTGGGTGATCGCGATCGTGGCGGCGATCACGAGCGTTGCGCAGCCGATGATCGCGCCAACATCTTGCGCGGCCGGTGCCAGTTCGAAGAAGGGGTGCATGCGCGCGATCAGGTACACGCCGGCGGTCACCATCGTGGCGGCGTGGATCAGGGCGGAGACGGGCGTGGGGCCCTCCATCGCGTCAGGAAGCCATGTGTGCAGCGGGATCTGCGCCGACTTCGCGAACGCCCCGACGAGCAGCAGCAGGCAGCCGGCGGTCACGTCGCCTTCGCCGCTCGCAAAGACGTTCGGCGCGGCCTTGAATGCCTTGAGGAAATCGAGCGTGCCCGTGTGCTTGAAGAGAAAGTACGTACCGAGCACGAGCCCGACGTCGCCGACGACGTTGATCACGAACGCCTTGATGCCGGCTTTGGTGGCGGTCGAGCGCCGGTACCAGAAGGAGATGAGCAGGTAGGAGGCGGCACCGACGAAAGCCCAGCCCACGATCAACAGCAGGAAGTTGCCGGCCAAGACCAGCAGCAGCATCGAGAAGACGAAGAAGTTGAGGTAGGCGAAGTAGCGCGCGAAGCCTTTGTCCGCGTCCATATAGGACACCGAGTACAGGTGGATCGTGGTCGAGATTCCCGTGACGATCAGGATCATGAAGACCGACAGCGGGTCGACCAGAATCGACATCTGCGCGTCGATGCCGACGGTGCTCGCATAGTTCCACAGCGAAGACGTGAGTTGACGGTCGTGGTCGGCGTGGCCTTGCAGCGAGATCAGCGTTCCCAGCGCTGCCAGGAAGGCCAGGAAGATCGCGGCGGTGCCGATCCAGCCCGCCGTGCGCCCAGGGAGCTTCTTGAAGCCGGCCCCGATCACGATCGTGCCGAGCAGGGGGAACGCCAGCACCAGCCAGCCGAAAGTCGTAGTGCTCATCGCTCAGCCGTCCGCGTTGGGTAGCGGCGCTCGAAGACCGAGCGGAACGAACCGTAAATCCTCATCCTTGAAGCTCCCTCAACTCATCCACATCGATGGGCAGGCGCCTGCGGTGGATCGCGACGATCATGCCGAGCCCGATGCAGACCTCACAGGCCGCGACGGTCATCACGATCAGCGCGAGGATCTGGCCGTCGCCGTTGCCCCACATGCGCGAGAAGGCGATCAGCGAGAGGTTGGCGCCGTTGAGCATCAGCTCGAGGCAGAGCAAGACGACAAGCGGGTTGCGACGCGTCATCACACCAAACGCGCCCGTGCAGAAGACGATCGCCGAGACGGCGAGGTACCAGCCGATGTTCACCAGCCGCCTCCGTCTGGGTCGGGATGCTCGTCGTCCAGGTCGCCCGCCGAGCGAGCGTGCGCGAGCGCAAGTCCTTCGACGCCCTCGACCATCGTGCCGGTGCCGCGCGGACGCATGATGTCGAGCGGCGTGAGTCGGTTGCGCTCGTCGTCGTCTTGGAGGCCGCCACGTCGGCGCGCGAGCACCACGCCGCCGACCGCCGCGATCAGCAGCAGTAGAGAGGATGCCTCGAACACGAGCAAGAAGCGCGTCAACAGCAGGTTGCCAATGTAGGCAGGCGTGCCGAACGTCTTTGGCCCAGGAGCGTAGGGCGCGCCGTCCCCGGACACGGCCTTCAGCCCGCTGCCGAGCAGCGCGATCAACAGCTCGATGAGCAGCACGCCGGCGAACAGCGCGCCGGTGAGCTTGCGCCCATCTGCCCCGCGCGAGCGCGGACGACGCGAGAGCACACCGTCCAGCGACTGCTCTTCGTCCCCGACATAAGCGACGACGAACACGTACAGGACCATTACCGCGCCGGCGTACACGACGACCTGCGCGGCGGCGACGAATTCGGCGCGCAGCAGCAGGAACAACACGGCCAGCGAGAGCAGATGCCCGACGAGCGCGAGCACGCTGTAGAAGGGATTGCTGAACGTGACCACGCCGATCGCGCCCGCAATGACGCCGATCGCCGCGATGAAGAAGAGGACGCTAGACACGGCACCGCCGCTTGTGGTTTTGGGGGATGGATTGGGCGTGCCCGTAGTGCCAGCGCGGCTGTCGCACGTTCATCGCTACTCGCCCTCCCGGCGCAGGGGAGTGCGCTCCAACGGCTCGGCAAGCAGCATCTCCTTGGTGAAGATCAGATCGCTGCGCGTGTAGTCGGACAGCTCGTAGTCGTGTCCCATTGTGATCGCGTCGAAGGGACAGGCAACCTCGCAGTAGCCGCAGAAGATGCAGCGGGAAAGATTGATCTCGTACACCTCGGCATAGCGCTCGCCGGCGGAGACGCGATGCTCTGGTGTGTTCTCCGCCGCGACAACGCGAATGCAATCGGAGGGGCAGGCGGCAGCGCAAAGCGAGCAGCCGACGCACTTCTCAAGGCCGGTGTCCTCGAACTTGTGCAACTTGTGCCTGCCCCTGAAGCGCGGATATACGGGTGTCTTCTCCTCGGGGTACTCGAGCGTTACGGGTTTTTCGAGCATGCGCCCGAACGTGGTCTTCATGCCACGCAGGGTTTCGCCGAATGCCCGGTAGGTGCCGCGCGCGGCTCCCGGCGCAGGGGTGCGCATGACCTGGATCACGTCGTCGCCGGGAGTCCAGGTCATGCGTCTCTCCGGAGGACGTCCCCTGTGTTACTCCAGTGCGTGTCAGCTACAGAGGGGCTTTGCGGTGCACGTGTCATTTGTGCGTCACCACGACCAGCACGGCTGTGACAAGTGCGTTGAGTGTCGCCAGCGGCAGCAGGATCTTCCAGCCGAAGCTCATCAGCTGGTCGTAGCGCAGGCGCGGCAGGGTGGCGCGCACCCAGATGAACAGGAACGTAATCAGCCCCATCTTGAAGAGCACCACGAAGGGATCGACCCAGCCGGGCGGATGGATTCCGAAGGGCAGCAGCCAGCCGCCGAGGAAGACGGTCGTGACGATGCCGGAGACGACAAGCACGTTGAGGTACTCGGCGAAGTAGTAGGAGGCAAAGCGCCCGCCGCCGTACTCGGTGTTGTAGCCGCCGACGAGCTCGGCGTCGGCCTCGGTGAGGTCGAAGGGAGCGCGATTGGTCTCGGCAAAGCCGGCCACCAGAAACACAAGGAAGCCAAAGAACTGAGGCACGATGTACCACATGCCCTGCTGGGCTTCGACGATGCCCGTCAGCGACAGCGTGCCGGCAGTGAAGATCACGCCGACGAGCGCCAGGCCTTGGGACACCTCGTAGGAGATCAGCTGCGCGGCCCCGCGCATAGCGCCGAGGAACGAGTACTTCGAGCCCGATGACCAGCCGCCGAGCATGATCCCGTAGAAGGCCACGGCGCCGAAAGCAAACAGGTAGAGCGGCCCGATCGAGACGTCGACGCCGTACAGCCCGACGGGTGTGCCGAAGATGTGCTGCACGTTGCCAAAAGGGATGATCGCGAAGGCGGCGACGGCGGTCACGATCGAGATGCACGGGGCCAGCGCGAACAGGAAGCCGGTCGAGGTGCTCGGCCGGAACTGCTCCTTGGTCAGGAGCTTCACGATGTCGGCCAGTGGCTGCAGCGCTCCGAAAGGGCCGACGCGGTTGGGGCCGTAGCGGGCCTGCATGCGACCCAAGAGCTTGCGCTCGGCCAGCAGCACGATCGGCACTAGCTGTAGCCCGACGGCGAAGATCACGATCGCCTTGAGGATCTGGATCCACCATTCTTCGTAGAAGCCGACGACGGCGAGTGTGTTCATCGCTTGACCCTCGAGGCATCGGGGAACGTCATCAAGCTGGTGTCTTTGCCGAGCGTCCCGGGGTCGGCACCATCTGGAGTCGAGATGGGCATCACGAGGCCACCGCCGTCGCGCGCTCGTGCGGACGCAGGCCCTTGCCGCCGATCTCCTCGAGCGTGAGACCCGCGTACTGAGGCACGGCGTCGAACAGTTGCTGGGAGGCCATCCCGCCGCTGAGCACGTCGAGGTCGAGCCCAACCCGTGCGGCGACGTCGGCGATCACTTGCCACTCCGCGCGGCTCTCGCCAGGCTTTGCGACGGCCGGGCGCAGGCGCTGGATGCGCCCGTCGGGGTGCACGATGGTCCCCTCCTTCTCGGGATAGGCCCCGGCGGGGAAGACGACATCGGCGTGCTCGCGGATCGCGTCGGACAAGAACATCGCGTGGCTTATAACGGTTGTCGCACTTGCAAGCGCCCTCGTCCACAACTCGCGGTCCTGCTCGGTCGCTGCTCCGCTTAGCGGGTCGGCGCCGAGCAGGTAAAGACAGCTCAGCTCGCCGTCGCTCAGTGCCTGGGCAATCGCGTGGGCGTCGAGACCGCTTGCGCTCCCGAGGGTGTCTTCGTCTGTCGAGCTCAGGCCCGGCCCGGCGTTGGGTAGCGCACCGGCCTCGCGCAGCCCGCGCCCGTTGCTCTGCGCTGGGATTTCCAGCAGGCCGGCGTTGTCGGTGTCGGCGATGCCAAGTGTTGTCGCCAAATCGAGCAGCGCCTGTGCCGCGCGTGCACCGTCGGGGCCGGCTGTGAGCCGCTCGCCCCACAGCACCACGATCTCCTCACCTGCCTCTTTCAACTTTGCGATCAGCTCGTCAGCTCCGTCAAGTAGATCTGCAGTGCTCGCACGCACAAGCTTCATGCCGTGGCGGCGTACGCCCTTGCGCAGGCGCAGGTCGAGAATCGCGGCGTCGGGTACGAGGTCGCACTCAAGCGCAAGTACGGCGTGGGCGAACTCCAGGTCTGAGACCTTCGCTTGCAGCCCCGGCTCGGCCAGCGCCCGGTGGAGCTCCAGCGGCAGTGCACCGGCCACGCGCGAGTCGATGTTCGCCGAGCCCAGGCCCTCGCGCAACAGTCGCCCGAGCAGGAAGCCCTCCTCGTTGGTGGCGCCGCCGCCGACGAGCGCTCCGGTCTGCGCCCCAGCGCGCTTCAGGCGGGTGGCGGCTTCCTCCAAGGCCCGCTCCCAGGACACGGCACGCAGCTCGCCACCGTCGCGGATCATCGGCTGCGTGATGCGGTCTTCGCCAAGCGCGGGATAGGCAAAGCGCCCGCGGTCGCACAGCCAGCCGTCGTCCACCTCGGGATGGTCGCGCGCCAATACGCGCAGCACGCGCTCGTCGCGCACCGTCAGCGACACGTTGCACTGCGCCGCGCACAGCGTGCAAACCGAGCCGGAGTCCTCGATGTCCCAAGGGCGCGCCCGGAAACGGTAGTTGCGCGAGGTCAGCGCGCCGACCGGGCAAAGCTCGATGATGTTGCCGCTGAATGGCGCCACATAAGGGTTGCCGTCGAAGGTCGAGACGTAGGAGTGTGCGCCGCGCTCGAGCAGCACGAGTTGGTAGTCCTCGGCCACCTCCTGGCTGTAGCGCACGCAGCGGTAGCAGAGGATGCAGCGCTCACGGTCAATCGCGATCGTCTCCGACAGTGCAAGCGGCTTGACGAAGTGGCGCTTTTCCTCGACGAAGCGCGTCTTGCCGGGACCCCAGCCGAAGGTGATGTCCTGCAGTGGGCACTCGCCGCCCTTGTCGCACACCGGGCAGTCCAGCGGATGGTTGACGAGCAGGAACTCAACGACCGCTTCCTGGTCTTCTTTCACGCGTTCGGATTGTGTGTGCACGACCATCCCGTCCTTGACGGGGGTCGAGCAGCCGGTCTGTAGCTTGGGGATGCCCTCGATCTCCACTAGGCACATGCGGCAAGCGCCCACGGGATTGCCAAGCTTCGGCTCGTAACAGAAGACGGGTATCTCGACGTCGCCGAGCTTGGCGGCGTCGACCAGCATCGCGTTTTCCGGCGCCTGCACCTCACGCCCGTCGATCGTGAAGGTGATTGTCTTGGGTTCCGGTCTGGGCATTAGCTGATTGCTCCCGCGACGAGCGCGGCCTCGGACGTGCCCGTGTCTGGGCCGGCGCCAAGGCCGTTGCGGGCACGGGCCTGCTCGATGTGCTCTTCGAACTCGTCGCGGAACTTGGCGATCAGCGAGCCGATCGGCATAGCCATCGCGTCGCCGAGCACGCACAGGCAGTTGCCGATGATGTGCTCCTGGACAGACGCCATGATCTCGATGTCCATCGGCGTCGCGGTCCCGGCGTCGATGCGTTCGAGCATCTTCACGGTCCAGTTGGTGCCCTCGCGGCAGGGCGTGCACTTGCCGCAGGACTCGTGGGCGTAGAACTTCGCGACCTTCAGCGCGACGTCGAGGATCGGCGTGGAGTCATCAACGACGATGATCGCCCCGGAGCCGAGCATCGAGCCGGCCTTGGCCATCGCTTCGAAGTCGTAGGGAAGGTCGAGGTCCTCGGCCTTCAGCACCGGCGAGGATGAGCCGCCTGGGAACCAGCACTTGATCTCGCGCCCCTCGGGCGGACCGCCGGCGAGCCCGTAGATGATCTCGCGCGACGGGGTGCCAAGCTCGATCTCGTAGTTGCCGGGCCTCTGCACATGCCCTGAGACGGACACGAGCTTCGTGCCTTTAGATGTCTCGGTACCGAGCTTGGCGTACTGCTCGCCGCCGAGTCGGATGATCGCCGGCACGGTGGCAAGCGTCTCCACGTTGTTGATTAGTGTCGGCCCCTGATACAGCCCTTGGTTGGCCGGGAAGGGAGGCTTCAGTCGCGGATTGCCGCGCTTGCCTTCCAGCGAGTCCAGCAGCCCGGTCTCCTCGCCGCAGATATAGGCACCCGCGCCGCGGTGCACGACCAGCGAGAGCGAGTGTCCTGAGCCAAGGATGTTCTCGCCGATGTACCCGGCGGCCCTCGCTTCAGCAAGCGCCGCGTCGAGCACGTCGGCCTGGTGCACATACTCGCCGCGGATGTAGATGAACGAGCGGGTGGCACCGGCCGCGTAGGAGGCGATGATCAGCCCCTCGATCAGCATGTGCGGCGACTTCTGCATCAGTTCGCGGTCCTTGAAGGTGCCGGGCTCGGACTCATCCGCATTGCAAACGAGGTACTTGTCGATCGTGCCTTTGGGCAGAAAGGACACCTTCTTGCCCATCGCAAAGCCGGCCCCGCCGCGTCCGCGCAGGCCGGAGGCTTCGAGTTGTGCGAGCACGTCCTCGGGCGTGGTCGCAAGCGCCTTGCGCAGCGACTCGTAGCCGCCGCGCTTGGCGTACACCTCTAGCGTCGCGAGACCTGGCTCGTCGATGTCCTTGAAGAGCAGCGCTTCGGTCATGCGCCGTTGCCTCCGATCGACTCGGCGGTGGGAGTCTGGGCAGTTACTGAGACGCCGCCCCCGGAGGCGTCCGTTGTCGAGCCAGCCTCGATCGGGTGCGCAGGAAACTCACGCGAGTTGGCGTTCGGGTCGGCCACCAGTCGCGTCGAGAGTTGCTTCTCGGGCAACACAGGACGCCCGGCGCGCGTGTCGTCCAACAGTTGGGGAATGTCCTCGAGCGTGAGCGGTCCCACGAACACGCCATCCACAGATGCCATTGGTGCGATGTCACAGGCGCCCAGGCACTCGAACGAGCGCACGTTGAACTCCGGATCGTCTCCGGCTGCCTCGCTGACAGCCGCGTGCAGAGCGTCGGCGCCGCGCAGCGAGCAGGAGATGTTCGTGCAGACGTAAATGCTGTGCTTGCCTACGGGCTCGGTCTCCAGCATGTCGTAGAACGTTGCGACGGCGGCGAGGTAGGCGGGAGTCACGCCCATCACCTCCGCGACCTGCTCGATCGCCTCGGGCGAGCACCAGCCGTGAACGCGCTGTGCGGCCTCAAGCGCTGGCAGCGCCGCCGAGCGGCTGTCAGGGTAGAGCGCCATGTGTGCCTCGATGTCGGCGCGCAGAGCGCTAGGCACCTCGATTGGCGCGCGTCGCTCAGCTACCGACTCGATCTGCTCGGGTGTGCTCATCGGTCGATCCCCCCGAGAATTGGGTCCAGCATCGCGAGCGTCGCGATCATGTCGGCGATGTAGGAGCCCTCGGCCATGTGTGAGAGGGCCTGCAGGTTCACGAACGAGGGGTCGCGCATGTGCACACGTGCGGGCTTTGAGGAGCCGTCGGAGCGCACGAAGCAGGCTAGCTCGCCGCGCGGGCTCTCGATTGGGTAGTAGATCTCGCCCGGCGGCACCCTGAAGCCCTCGGTCACGAGCTTGAAGTGGTGAATCAGCGCCTCCATCGAGGTGGCAAGCTCGTGGCGCGGCGGCAGCGCGATCTTGCGGTCGGTCGTTATATGTGGCCCCTCGGGCAGGCCGTCGAGCGCCTGGTCGATGATCTTCACCGACTCGTAGATCTCAGCTACGCGCACGGCAAAGCGGTCGTAGTTGTCGCCGACCGTGCCAACAGGGATCTTGAAGTCGAAGTCGTCGTAGGAGCTGTAAGGGGCGGCCTTGCGCAGGTCCCATGGGTTGCCGGCGGCGCGCAACAGCGGGCCGGTAACGCCGAGGCTCAGCAAAGTGTCGGCGTCGAGCGGGCAGGTGCCGCGCAGGCGCTGCAGCACGATTTGGTTGGCGTTGAGGATCGCGCCGTACTGGTCGGCACGCGCGGGCATCACCTTCGTGAACTCGCGCGCCTTCTCGATGAAGCCGACCGGGATGTCCTCCATCACGCCGCCGACCTGGAAGTAGCGCGTGTGCATGCGTGCTCCCGAGGACATCTCGAACAGGTCGAGGATCAGCTCGCGCTCGCGCAGGCAGTACAAGAAGATCGACACCGCGCCGAGATCCAGAGCGCTCGTGCCCAGCCAGATCAGGTGCGAGGCGATGCGGTTGAGCTCCAGGTGGATCACGCGCAGATACTGGGCGCGCTTGGGAACGTCGACCTCAAGCAGCGTCTCCACCGCGCCGACGTAGGCCATCGAGTTGAAGTAGTAGGACAGATAGTCCATCCGCTCGACGACCGGGATCACCTTCCAGTAGGCCTTGTCCTCAGCGGTCTTTTCGATGCCGGTGTGCACATAGCCGATGACCGGCTTGATCGAGCGCACGACCTCGCCTTGCAGCGTCACGAGCAGACGCAGCACGCCGTGGGTGGCGGGATGGTGCGGGCCGAAGTTGAGCGTCAGCAGCTCGTCGTGCGTGTCTTCGCCGGACTGCTCGACTTGCGAAAGCGTGATGCTCTGCTCGCGACGGCGATACTCCGACAGCTCTTGGTCTGCGACGGTCATCGCGACAACCCCACAAAGCTCACGATCGCTCCTGGTAGACGGACAACGCTTAGGGTCGTCCATGGCATCGAGACACTGATCGAGGCTACCCGTGATGGAGGGGCCTTTGCGGAGATGTGCCTCATCGCTTCACACCGATGGACTCGTGTTCGCTGTGCGTGAAGATCACCGGTTCGCCGCCGACGGGGAAGTCGCGCCGCTGCGGATGGCCCTCGTAGTCCTCGGGCATCAGGATGCGTCGCATGTCTGGGTGGCCGCGGAAGGCAACGCCGAACATGTCATAGATCTCGCGCTCCTGATGGTCGGCGGTGGGCCAGCCCTTGCCGTCCTCGCCGTCGGGTGTGACCGAGTCGAGATCGGGTGCCTCGGTTGACACGCGCACCGTGACGGTCACACGGTCGACCTTGCTCATGTCGAGCAGCTCGTAGTGCACGCCAAGGCGCGGCTCGTGCGGGTAGTAGTCGACGCCGTGGACGCTCATCATTGATGCGTAGCCGCGTTCGCGCAGCTGGGCGAGCACGGCGCGAATGCGCTGCGGCTGCACTTCAAGCGTCGCGTGAGAGCGGAAGTACAACGTGCCGAGGATCGCCTCTGCGCCTATATCCCCGCTCTCGCGCAGCTCCTTGGCGAGCAGCTCCAGCCCCGTGGCGTCAGGCACCGGGGAGGATCTCCTCGGTGCCCCGTGCGTCGTAGCGCTCGCGCCAGCCGGCGTCGGGGTCGTCCTGCACCATCTTGCGCAGCTTGAGGATGCCGTGCATCAGGCTCTCGGGGCGCGGCGGGCAGCCGGGCACATGGACGTCGATCGGCATGAACTTGTCGGCCGGCACCAGCGCGTAATTGTTGAAGACGCCCATCGAGCTACAACAGGCGCCCATCGAGATCGCCCACTTGGGCTCGAGCATCTGGTCGTAGAGGCGGCGGATGATTGGCGCCATCTTGATCGACACGCGTCCCGCCAGGATGATCAGGTCGGCTTGGCGCGGGGAGGCACGGAAGGCCTCGAAGCCGAAGCGCGCGATGTCCATGCGTGGGCCGGCGGTCTGGAACTGCTCCATGGCACAGCAGGCCAAGCCGAAAGCGAGCGGGAAGAACGAGTTCGAGCGTCCCCAGGAGACGGCCTTCTCAAGCGTCGTTGTGAGCACGCGTTCATGGACGTAGCGTTCGAGCTCCTCGCCATCCATGCTCGCGGGAGCCGTTGGACCGAGCAGCTCGGCGCCGCGTAGCAGTTCCTTGGAGTCGTGCTTGTTGACGCGCAAGCCGCTCGAGTCGATCTCCACGCCCCCCTGGCCCGGGCCGGTTGGGCCCGCGCCGCGTGTTACAGGCTCGCGCTTTATCTCCACTCGAGTGCCCCCCTGCGCCACACGTATACGAAGGCCACGGTGAGCAGCACGATGAAGGTCACCGTCTCGGCCAGCGCGAAGCCGCCGTATGCCTTCAGTTGCACGGCGATCGGGTAGAGGAAGACGACCTCGATGTCGAACAGGATGAACAGCATCGCGATCAGGTAGAAGCTGATCCCGAAGCGCATGCCGCGCTTGACCTCCGAGGGCAGGCCGCACTCATAGGGGTCCTGCTTGTGCTCTGTGCGTCGGCGCGGGCCGACCATTGTGTTGAGCACCGTGAAGATCCCGCCGACGGCACCGCCGAGGGCGAGGAATACGATCGCGGGAAGATAGCTGCGCAGCACGGGGGGCTGTTATATCACCGCTTGTGACAGACTGTTACATAGTGACGATTGCCTCGATGAGGCGCCGCCTCGAGAGGGTGCCGTTTGCGGTCGAGTGGACGTCGGCGGGGGTTGCGGCCGGATGGATGTCCGGTCAAGGTCGCCCACGACCTACATCGAGGTTCGAGTCGAGCCTGCGAGGCCGGGCGTAATGTCGTTGGGGCCCGTCGGATGACCACGGCGGTCATGTGGGGGGCCTTCGTACTGGCCGCGCTGAACGTCATACCCGGGTTGTTTGGTGCCTGGCGCTGGTATCGCCACGAAAGCAGCCGCGGCTTCTGGGTGCTGCTGCGGGTCGCGCAAGTGGCAGCGATCGTGTACGCGGTCGCGGTCGGTGCCCTCGCCGCGGCGGGACACTCCTCGAGCGAAAGTCTCTTCTACCTCTATGCGCTGCTACCGATCGCGATCGCCTTCGTTGCAGAGCAGCTGCGCGTCGCCTCCGCGCAGACGATCCTCGACCAGCGCGAGATCCCAAACGCCCAGGCGGTCGGCGATCTGTCCGAGGAGGATCAGCAGCAGATCGTGGCGTTGATCGTGCGCCGTGAGATGGGCGTTATGTGCCTCTCGGCGCTTGTTGTCGTGTTCCTGGCGCTGCGTGCGGCTGAAACCGCTCACGGGTTTTGAAGCGGCTCCGCGACAGCCGTGCGCCTGTCCGTGACGCTCGACGTGTTCGGGCGTGGAGCGCAACCGATATATTCCGGCGCGCATGAGGCCACCGATGAAGATGCTCGCCCTCGCGACGACTCTGCTCGTCGCAGCTCTTGGCATGTCCGCCTGTGGCTCACAGGGAATCTCCGTGGCCAAGACCAGTCCCTACTACCGGGGAGCTGTGCTGTTCCGCGACCACTGCTCCGGTTGCCACACGCTTGCCGTCGTCGGCGCCCAGGGCTCGGCCACGTCGATCAAGGACCGCCTCAAGACGAACGGGCCGAACTTCAACATCCGCAAGGAGAATGTCGAACAGGTGCTCTACGCGATCCGCAACGGCGGCTTCTCAGGCGCGATCATGCCGGAGAACCTCGTGGTCGGCGAC
Organism: uncultured Solirubrobacterales bacterium; assembly: GCA_963757995.1. Taxonomy (GTDB): domain Bacteria; phylum Actinomycetota; class Thermoleophilia; order Solirubrobacterales; family Solirubrobacteraceae; genus Palsa-744. The sequence goes on along the minus strand of CAVWTS010000004.1, from coordinate 17,338 downwards.
AGCGCCCAGGAAGTCGCCAAGTTCCTGGCTCAGTATTCCGGGCTGCAGGCGCAGAAGGTGCCCACCGTGAACATCACGCTGTCCACCAAATAGCTCGCCCGCAGTGTGTCTCGCCGGTGCCGGTCTGAGCGTTTCGCCCCGTCCGGCAAGTCGCTTCGCTGGGCTAAACCGGCCGAAGCACTCCGACCTGCGTAGCTGAACTATGGGTGCCGCGGCCGGCGGGTAGGCTCCCTGACTGTGCTTGACCTCAAGCTGATCCGAGAAGATCCCGACGGCGTGCGTGCGGCGCTGGCTCGGCGCGGCGAGCAGGCGGGGGCGGGCCTCGATGCTGTGCTTGCGCTCGACGGGGAGCGGCGCGCGCTGATTCCGCGTCTGGAGGGGTTGCGGGCCGAGCGCAACGCAGTGGTCGAGGCGATCGCCCAGGCCAAGCGCGCGGGGGAGGACGCGAGCGAGGCGATCGCGGCGCAGCGCCAGGTCGGGGCACGTGAGAAGCAGCTGACCCGCGAGCTCTCCGAGATCGAAGAGCGGCTGCAGGCAGCGCTTGCGCCACTGCCCAATCTGCCCGACCCGACCGCTGCGCCAGGTCCCGAGGACGAGCTCCTCAAGATCGTCGGGGAGCCTCGTGTGGATGGGGATGGGGCGCGCGACCACCTGGAACTGGCCGGTCCCATGATCGACATCGATCACGCCACCAAGCTCTCAGGGGCGCGCTTTGCCTATCTCAAGGGCGACCTCGTGATGACCGAGTTGGCGCTTGTGCGCTTCGTCTTGGAGAAGCTGCGTGGTCACGGCTTCGAGCCGGTGATCCCGCCGGTGTTGGTGCGCGAGCGGGCGCTGTATGGCACCGGCTTCCTGCCTGACACCGAGCAACAGATCTATCGGCTCTCAGGCGATGACCTCTACCTGGTCGGCACCTCCGAGGTGGCGCTGGCCTCGTTGCACGATGAGGAGATCCTGCCGGCCGAGCGGCTGCCGCTGCGCTATGCCGGCTTCTCGCCTTGCTTTCGTCGTGAGGCCGGCGCCGCCGGCAAGGATACGCGCGGCATCTTTCGTGTACACCAGTTCGACAAGGTCGAGATGTTCAGCTTCGTTGAGCCCGAGCACTCGCTTGAAGAGCATGAGCGCATCCTCGCGATCGAGGAGGAGATCCTCTCAGAGCTCGAGCTGCCCTATCGGGTCGTGAACATCGCCGTGGGAGACCTTGGCAACTCGGCCGCCAAGAAGTACGACTGCGAGGCGTGGCTGCCGAGCCAGGGGCGCTATCGCGAGCTGACCTCGTGCTCCAATACGACCGACTATCAGGCGCGGCGCCTGAACATTCGCGTGCGCCACGAGAAGCGCACACAGATGCTGCACACGCTCAACGGCACCGCCGTGGCGGTAGGGCGCACGCTGATCGCGCTCCTTGAGAATGGGCAGCGCGAAGATGGCAGTGTGGCGCTGCCGGACGTCCTTACGGCCTTTGGGGCGCGGCGGTACTGGGTGCCTGAAAGCGATCGTAGCCTGCCTATTGCCTTCAAAACCGTTGTTCGTAAAATCCTGGGAAATACGGGATAGACATAAGGCCAAGTACCTGAGACATCTCCTGCGGTCCCAGTTCGAGAGCCTGTAGCGCGGGACGTTTTGGAAGCCGAGAGCCTACAGCGCGGGATGTTTTGGCAGCGTTCCTTGGATCAAGGGGCGCTGCCGAGCAGCTGGATGTGGTCGGCCTCGGCCGGCCCGGGGAAGGGGCGCGTGAGGCCGAACTTCTGGAGGATCGACTCGGGCACGCCTTCGACACCAGGTGTGTCCGATGCTTCCCCGCGCGTGTGCGGGTCGTTGGCAAAGCCGCCGACCTCGATTGAGTGTTGCGGGGTGCGATAGCCGGAGATCCCGATCAGATGCAGGTGCAGTGACTTGCCGAGAGTGTTCAGGCGCTGCACGAGGATCGGCTCGACGCCGACGCTGTAGTTGGTGCCGGATGCCTGGAAGAAGCCGTAGTCGCCTGAGGAGCCGCCACCTTCGACCGCGTAGCCGGTCGCGAACGACTGGTTCTGCGAGGCGTACTCGCTGACGGCGATGGATACCAGTTCTTTTTCAAGTGAGCGCTGGTGCGAGCGGATTTCCCCAAGCTGTGCGCTCTTGCGGTCGCGCGCCTTGATGTACTCGAGCTGATGGTCGAGCAGCGCCAGGTGCAGGTGGGCGACCTCGTCGCGTTGCACGAGCACGGCCGTCGTCTCGCGCTGAGAGCTGTCGGTCAGCACGGTCAGATGCTGTGTTTCCTTGGCGACGGCCTTGCGCGCGTCGGCGACTTGCACGGTCGCCGTGGCGTTCTCCTGGCCGACCGCCTTGAGGTCATCGACACGCTCGATCAGATCGCCGAAGCCGTGCGCCTCGAGGATCACCGTCACGATGCTCGGCGGTGGGTCCTCGTAGGCGGCGATCACCTGGGCGACAAGTACCTTTCTGTCCTGGGCGAGCTGGATTTTTAGCGACGTGAGGTGCGAGCGCGCTGAGGCAAGCTGCGTCTTGAGCCGGTTGAGCAGAGCTTTCTCCACGCCTAGAGTCGTTTCCAGTGCGTTGAGTCGCGCTTTGAGGTCTTCGATGCTGCCCTGGAAGCCGTCGATCTTTTTGGAGTCGGCCTGGATTTCCGCGCTGAGCGCACTTGCTTTGGCCGTCGAGGAGGAGATACCGCTTTCAAGAGCGCCCTGCGACTGGCCGGCCAGCGCAGGCGCAGCCGCGGCAGCGGCGAGCAGCGCAAGCAGCGCGAACGCGTAGCGCAGACGGACATGTGGGGGTTTAAAGTGGCTCATCTCGATGTTCGCAAGCGTCCGACCTGGCGCACCTGGCGCACGGTCGGGCGGTTGCCGCCCTGGCCAAGCTAGCCACGCTGGTTGCCGATCACAAGTCCGTGGGGGTGCCTGCACGGGGACTTGCACGCGCGCAAATCGGCTTGGCTGCGCCGTGTCGGGCTGATCGGTCGAGCCGATTTTCCCTGCGCTTGCAGCCAAGCGCAGGTGGACAGTAGACAGATGCCGAGCACGGGTAATATCAAGCACACGCGTCGCATCGGGAGTCCGCTCGAAAAGGGATCGGGTGGTCTGGCTGAGCGACGCGTCCAAACGTGGAGGAGATTCAGCGATCAAGGATCCTTGCGGCGATGGTCGAGGAGGTGGCCATCCGTGACGCGTCGTCATTGACGGTTGCGCGCGTGATCGCTCGTGCCCGCGTGTCGCGCCGGCTTTTCTACGAACAGTTCGCCGATATCGAGGACTGCTTTTTGGCCAGCTTCGATTGGGGGGTGGACCAGGCGCGGGTCACAGTCGTGGAGGCCGCCAACGCTGAGCAAAGCTGGCGCGAGCAAATCCGTAGCGGCCTGGCTGCTTTGCTGCGCTTCTTCGACCAGCAGCCACTGCTGGCGCAGCTTTGCGTGGTACATGCAGCGGGCGGTGGCAGGCGTGTGCTCGAGCGCCGCTCACAGGCGATGGCTGAGTTGTGCGAAGTCATCGACCGCGGGCGCGCTGCGGCCTCGAGTGCGCGTCCCCCTGGTCGTATCGTTGCCGAAGGGGTTGTAGGCGCAGTGATGGCAGTGCTCTACGCGCGTCTATTCGCACGCGACATGGATGCGGTCGGGGGCTTCGGCGAACCGGCCGAAAGTGAGCCGGCGCTGGTTGAGCTGTATGGCGAGCTGATGAATCTGATCGTGCTTCCCTATCTGGGGGCGGCAGTTGCCGCCAGGGAACTAGGCCGCTCGGTACCGCCGCCTCTGCGGAATACCAGCCCGACGACGGCGCGGCCGATCGGACGCGTTGCGCCGGAGGAACCCGCGGCTCGTCTGACTTATCGCACGGTGCGTGTGCTCAGGGCGATAGGGGAGCTTCCGGCCGCGAGCAATCGCGAGGTGGCCGAACGCGCTGGCATCGTCGACCAGGGCCAGATATCGAAGATCCTCACACGCCTCGAGTATCAGGGGCTGGTGGCCAATCGCAGCGGCGCAAGCACGGCCCGCGGAACACCCAATTCTTGGTGGCTGACCGAGCGCGGCGAAGCGCTCGAGCGCGAAGTTGGACAGCGTCCGCTCGGCGCTCAGGATTCGGCTCGCCGCGAGGGGGAGGGTCCGAATCGCGGCGCGGTAGACGTCGAAGGTAGAGGGGCGAGCTCAGGGGACGCGAATCGTGAGCGAGCGCGCCGCGCCGCCGACAGGTGTGAGTGTCAGACGATAGATACCAGGCGGCAATATGTCCGATATGTCCGAGCTGTGCAGCCGGCGGCGGTTGACGCCTCGGATCGCGGCAAATGTGAGTGAGCTGTGCAACGTGCGCCAATGTGCTCCACCGGCTGAGCGAACCTGTACGGCAAGCGTGACTTTGACCGAAGTCGCGTGGCTCAGGGTGCATGAGAAGTCGAGCTTCGAGATCGCGGGATGGCCGTGTCTCAAGGCGGCCTGTGCGTAGGCGGTAAGCGTCAGAGCGGATATCCGCGGGACTGTCAGGGTCGCCGAGGTGTTTGAGCCTGGGGAGGAGCCTGCGCCTGAGGATGCTCCGTCTACGCCTGCGTTCGTGCCCGAAGTCGAGCCACCAATCGAGGCTCCTCCGGATTTGCCGCCTTCGTTGCCTGCGCCGTCAGAGCCTGTGCCTTCTTCTTTGCCGATGGCGCCCCCTTGACCTGATTTGCCTTGTTCTTCGCTGGGGGCACCTTTCTTGGTAGCTTCTTCGTCCGGCTCGAACGCGCTGATTGTTGCCGGTGTGCCCACGCCGGTCGGACCGTCATAGCCCGTGGTGGCGTTGCAGATCCATACGTTCTGGCCACAGTCGAGCGGGGAGAGTGGGTCGATCGAGCCGGTGCAGCTTCTGTAGTCAGCGTCGCAGGCGCCGTTGCCACCAACTGTCACATCGTGCAGAGATGCTGAGCCGAGATGTGAGTAGAGCGTTTGGGCGGGATATTCCACCCCGTGCGCGCCGCCCGCGAGCGCGAACATTGAAGCGATCATCGGAGACGCGACGCTTGTGCCGCCGATCGGCAACCATTCTGGTGGCGCGTTGACCACATCGCCTGCTTCTTCGTGGAGCGTCGGCACAGAGTCGTATACAGCCACTCCCGTATAGGGGTCGGCGTCGGCAGCGACATCGGCCACGGCGCGCTTTGAGCCACACCCGACTTCCGACCAGTCGGGCACAGCCAACTGCCAGGGCGGGGCGGTAAACGATTCAGCGCAACCGCTTCCGCCGGCGCCCGCATTTCTGCCTTCGGCGTCGGGATCCTCGTTCCACACGGTTTCGCTCTGGCGTACGCCATCTTCCATGGTTAGCCTGGTGCCACCGACGGCGACCACGTCGGGCGAGCTTGCCGGGTAGTCGGCGCCCGCGAAGTAGCTGGTTATCTGTCCTTCCTGCCTGGCTTCTTCGGCTGCTTCGGCCTCAGTCCAATTGAGGTATCCATCGTCGCCGGCAGCGGCCGTTATGACAGTGCCAGGATGATCGAACGCACGACCGCTGGATCCTGCCTGGGGACCGTCCCATGAGTTGGATACCTCGGTGGCGCCAAGCCTCACGGCCGTCTGCTCAGCTTCTTCGAGGTCTTGGTAGGAGGGAACGTCGGCCTCGACGAGCAAGATCTTGCAGTTTTGGCAGACGGCACGCACAACCTCGATATCGGTCGAGATCTCAACTGCCCATTCCTCGGCTTCGAAGACCTTCTGACACGCGGCTTCCCGTTCTTTTAGGCTCTTCTGCGGGTTTTCGCAGACCGCCAGTTCTTCTCCTCTCGCCGCTTCGCTTTCGGGAAACGGCAGTCCGGATCCGCCTCGCTGGTTAACCTGCTCGAAACAGGAACTGGCCCCGGCGGAGCATTTTTTCAACCCGAATTCCCTTTCGTAGGTTTCCAAGTCGGCTTGGGCACTCGGGTCGTTGTATGCGTCTATGAGCGCGACCGTCTGCGGCGCAGATGTCGGGGCTTCGGGTAGTTCAGTGCTAGCCGGGAAGTAGGCGTCGTGCAGATCCTGTGGGCGTAGACCGTAGGAGCCTTCTGCGGCGCTCACTGAGGAGATCGGGCGAGTCTTGGTCATCCCGAGCGGATGCGTATGCGCAATTGCTGCACTGGTGTGAGGTATCAGCTCCAGGGCCAAGCAGCCCGCGTATCCAGGCGCCGGCGCAGAGCAGGCGCTATGGATTGTGTAGTCGGATTCCGGCAACGGTGAGACGGGCGCCCCCGACGCAACCGATGATGTGCCCAGGACGAGCATCAGACAGAGAACGGCGAGCAGCCAAAAACGGGCGACGCCTCCAGGGCCTGTGTGTTCCACATAGCCCATCTTGGCAGCCCGCGGGCGAATTTGGCCACCAACCTACACTTGAACGCTGAGATAGATCGAGCGCGAGCGGACCGCCGGCCGGCTTCACGGTCAAGCGGTAGCGGCCCGGAGACAGGTGGTTGTGGCCTTTCAGGGAGCGAGCCACGTGGCCTCGTATGCAGCGACAGTGTCAGCGAATCCGGCAGTGTGGCCCAGTGTTTGTGTCCGCTGCACTGTTTGCCTGACGATCGTGACGCGCACGCCTGCGGTGGGCGCTGAGTGTGAACGAGAAGGCGATCGCCGATGCCGTGGGCAGGCGGTGCGCCAGCGCGGCCGTGGCTCTCGCGGTGAGCTTCAGATCGGAGACCGCGACCGAGTCGGCGCCATCTGAGCCCGTTGTGGGCGATATGTCTTCGCCGCCTTCGGCTTCTTCGGCTTCGACTTCGGCTGTGGCCGCTTCTTCGCCTTCTTGTAGTTCTTCTTCGGGTTCTTCGGCTTCGCTATCGCTCGTATGGGCGAGCACAGCTGTGCGAGCGCAGCCGCGTTGCGCAGAGCAGGACAGTAGCGTGACTGTCTGGCTGCAACGGCAGGGGATGTGGTCGTGCCACACAGCATCACGCAAAGACACAAAAGTGTGAGGAGCAGGACACGTCACTCGCGAAGTGCTCCTCGCTTCGCGCTCACTGGCTTCGTGGGGACACCTCACCGTGGTCATGTCGAGCACCTCTGGGTTGTCGCTTCTCATGAGCAGCCAATCGACTCGAACCGGATCTTGCTTGAGGAATTGGCCGGTTTATAGGGATTTTTTGGTCGTGCCGCGGGTGTACCGAGGCGCGCCTCGGTCCGAGTGCGGACGCTGGCACAGGTATCCGCTTGCTCAGACGAACAAGCGTGAGCCGACCCAGTCGCCCGACCCCAGCGCGCCCGGGGGTGCGAAGAAATAGCCGCCGCCCACGGGAGTGATGTAGTCGATCATCGGCTCTTCGGTAAGTCGGTGCCTGGATCGTTTCGAACTGGCGGCGGACGTCCTGGTTGAAGGCGATGAACATCAGTCCCTGGTCGAGGTCGCCGGCCTCGTCGATGCCACGGTCGTAGTTGTAGCCGCGACGCAGGATGCGCTGATCGACGGTCGCGGGAGTGCGTGGATTGGCCAGGCGGATGTGGGCGTTCAGCGGTATGCGATTACCGTGGGGGTCGATGTCGTAGCGGGGTTCCTGGAACTCGTCGCTGCCCCCCAGGGGCGCGCCGGTGACGCGGTCGCGGCCGATCATGTTCTGCTGCTCGAACATGCCGACGCGGTCCCAGAACTCGACGTGCATGCGGATCGCGCGCGCGACGAGGTAGGTGCCGCCGGTGGTCCAAGCCGGCTCTCCCGAGCCGGGCTGCACCCAGATCAGCCTGTTCATCAGGCCCGCGTCGGCGATATCGGGGTTGGCGGTGCCGTCGCGGAAGGCAAACAGGTTGCGCGGACTGTTGTGCGGGCTTGGGCCACGCCTGACGCTCTGAAAGCCGTCGATGCTCCAGCGCGTCGTGAGGCGCCCCGCTACCACGCGCAGCAGCTCGCGCACAGTGTGGGCGACCGTGTCGCGATGCCCGGCACAAACCTGTAGAAGCAGATCCCCGTGGCTGCGCGTTGGGTCCAGTTCATTGCCGGCAAAGCTCGGCATCTGGCGCAGCAGCTTTGGCTTGCGCGCGGCGAGGCCGTAGCGCTCGTCGAACAGCGAGGCACCGAAGGCGATCGTCACGCTGAGCGCGTCTGGCGTGTCAAGTGGGCCGAGGATGCCCGAGTCCGGTGGGGGATCGTCGATCTCCTGGGCGCCGACGGTTTCGCCCTGTGTCAGGTTGCGTGCACGCGTGCACAGTGTCTGCAGGGCCTCGGCCAGCAGCTCGCGGTTGGGGGCGATCGAGTCGAGCGCTACGAACATCGCCTGCGCCTGTGCCGGCGCCGGCGTGAGGATGCCCGCCTGATGAGGCCCGTCAAACGGCACCCTGCTGAGCAATTCCTCGCTCACTACCGTCCGTGACTGCGCGGCAGCGCTGGGTGGCGGGGGGCTGCTGCGCAGCTCGCTCTCCGCAAGCGCACCACCCAGCGCGCCGACGCTGCCGGCGCCGACGACGGCAAGCGAGCGCTTCACGAACTGACGACGATCGAGCTCGCTATGGTTGGGCACCAAGAATCGCCGCAAGCTGAGGCAAGACGAGGGGGACTCGGTCGAGTCGCCTCACACGAAGACCCCAGGCGGTCGTCGTGGGCATACCCGTCGAGAGTGTGCGTCGGCCCAGCAGGCTCATGGCGCGTCTTCCGTGGCTCGCTCGGCCGCCCTTTCGGCGGGCGAAGGCGTCGGGAGTTGTGGGATCGGCGCGGGCGTCTTTGTCTCGAGCGTGCCAGGCAGCAGCTCCAATGCCGCGAGTGCCCCGGCGAGCGTCCCGTTCAGCAGCTCGTGTTCGTGCATCGACAGCTGGGTGAGCTTTGGCCAGCCTTTGTGGTTGTAGTGGATCTGGGCGATCGCCGAGCTGAAGCAAGCCTAGCTCGCTGCGCACCTCGGCTTCGGTGTTTTCTCTTCCTGACAGCAGCGGCTGCAGGGTGTGGAAGACCTCTTCGGTCGCATCCAGCCCGGCTGCGGTGCCGAGGACTCCCTGCCCGCTCCAGAGCACGTGCGTGCCGCTCAGCAGATCACGCTGGGCGTCCTCGAGAATCTCGTGCGCGCGTGTGGCGTATTCCAGGGGCGGGATCTGCACGCTCGGCAAGGTCCTGCGCAGGCTCCGGAGGTTTCGGAGGAGCGCATCCGCGACCGGCAGCAGAGACCGTGGCGAAGCGCCGCTCCACAGACCCATTTCCAGCCGGTGCAGGCCACTGAAGTGGGGATCGGCGACGCCGGCGAGTACCCCGTTCGGCATTCCGTCGATTTCCTGGTTGAGATCGCCGAACAGGCCGTACACGGCCCCCAGGTGCAAGTAGGAGTCCCATGTGGTCTGCCATGCCGAGCGAGCGCCGGCGCGGTTGCCGCTCGCGAGCGCAGCGCGCAGGCCGTTCGCTCGTGCTCGGCGACGGTTGTCCAGTGCTCTGCGTAGCGCTTGTAGGCGGCTACGGGGCCGACGAAGGCTCGTGCCGGAAGCGGGGACAAGTCGGCCGTCATTTCCCCGCGCGTGTTCTCGCCCTGATCCTCGAGATCGCCTATTTCCGTGCCATATCGACGGGCCGGCACATTCGATCCGTAGACCTTGCTGATGCGCACGCCAAGCGGATTGGCTGGACTTGTGTGTGCCGTGACTGAAAGCACGCCGAAATGGCTGGGCCGGTGCGCGCGGGGCTGGGCGCCAGTGCTGCGCCGGCGAGCAGCAGAATCGCCGCCACCAATGCAAGGCCGAGCGCACGCCGTGTCGCGCGTGAACGTGTGAGGCGTGAACGTGCAAGGGCTCTGAGCACGTCGGCAAGGTATGAGCTGCGGCCGAAGCGGTTGTTACGAAAACGTGGACGCCGCGCTTTCATTTTGTGAAAGTAACATCGCCATGGCCATCTGTTACGGAAATGTGGATCGTTTGCTTACATTTCGTGAAAGGGCTCCATTGGAAGCACTCGATCTACGGCAGATAGTGGCTCCATGTAATGGCTTCATGTGTGGCAGTCTCCGCTGGTGGCGTGCGGCCTGCTCCGAATAGACAACTCAACGGGACTGTGACCTGGTGTTGACAACACCGTGACCTGCGTAACTCCACGACGCGCATTGCGCTCCGCACGCGGGCGGCCGGCGCGCGGCAGCACCATCGCCGCCCAAGCAGTCCGAAAAGGAGAGACTCCGTTGCGCACTGGGAAGAAGCTCATCGCGGGCGGCATGGGGGCCTGCCCGCCGGAGCGGCGGTGCTGGGCATTTCGATGTCGACGCCTCCCGCCGCCCACGACGGCCGCATCGACCATGCCGATCAAGCATGTCGTCGTAATCTTCGACGAGAACATCTCGATTCGACCACTATTCGGGACCTATCCGCACGCCACCAACCCGGCAGGTGAGCCGTCATTCACGGCGCTGCCAGGCACGCCGCAGTCAACGGCCTGAACAACGGGCTACTCACAAACAACCCGAACGAGAACCAGCCCCAGCGCCTGAACCCAAGCCAGGCTCTGACATGTGACCAGAACCACGGCTACTCCGCCGAGCAGGAAGCCTTCAACGGCGGCCTCATGAACGAGTTCGTCCAGAAGACGACCGGCAGCGGCTGCACCCAGAGCACGACCCCCGACTCCAGTAGCTATGGGCCGAACGGGATCGTGATGGACTACTACGACGGCAACACGGTTACCGGGCTGTGGAATCTCGCTCAGCACTTCTCGCTCAACGACAACTCCTACAGCACCCAGTTCGGGCCCTCCAGTCCTGGTGCCATCAACCTGATCTCCGGTCAGACGAACGGCGCCGAAGCGCATGGAGGCGTCTCGACCAACATCGCCAACGGCACACTGTTCGGCGACGGCGAGCCCTACCACGACCAGTGCTCGAACAACACGACGGCGATCAACGCCGACGGTACCCCGGGTGGGGTGACGGTATCGCTGAGCGGCAAGAACATCGGCGACCTGATGAACGCCAAGGGTGTCACCTGGGGTTGGTTCCAGGGCGGCTTTCGCTCCTTCGGCAACAGTGCCCGCAGGAACCGGCAGTGTCTCGCTCAGCGACGCCGGCACTCCCAAGGCATACGCAGAGGGTCCGGTATCGCGCGTGGCGTGCACCGCATCCCACGACAACATCGGCGATGCCTCAGTGCAGGACTATGTCGAGCATCACGAGCCGTTCCAGTACTACGCCAGCACGGCCAACCCCGACCACGTCTCGCCGAGCTCGGTCTCACAGGTCGGCCTCAGCGATCCGACAGGAACGCCTACGGATGAGGCGGTCAACCATCAGTACGACATCTCACTGTTCTCGCAGGCACTGCAGCAGGGCGACCTGCCGCAGGTGTCTTACCTCAAGCCGCCCGCATATGAGAACGGTCATGCGGGCAACTCGGATCCGCTGGACGAACAGCGTTTCCTGGTTGACATGATCGATGAAATCGAGCAGTCCAGCTACTGGCCCAACACGGCGATCGTGATTGCCTACGACGACTCTGACGGCTGGTATGACCATCAGATAGGGCCGATCGTGCGGCCGTCCGCCGATACGATCGACTCGCTCAACGGTCCCGGTAAATGTGGCACGGCGGCAACCCCGCCGGCGCAGAACGACCGCTGTGGCGTCGGTCCGCGCATGCCGCTGATGGTGATCTCACCGTGGGCGCGAGCAATTTCGTCGACGGCACGTTCACCGAGCAGGCGTCGATCACGCAGTTCATCGAGGACAACTGGAACCTCGGGCGCGTCGGCGGCGGGTCTGCCGACACGACCGCGGGGACGCTCGAGAACATGTTCGACTTCGAACCGAACGCGCCACGCTCGCCGGCGGTCATCCTCAACGACACAACCGGTGAGGTGCAAAGCATCATCCCGTCCTCGGAATGGACCGTTTCCGGTCAGGGACCGGCAGGTCCACAGGGTCCGGCAGGCCCCGCGGGACCGGCAGGACCACAAGGCGCGACAGGCGCTCAGGGTCCGGCTGGCGTGAAAGGTCCAGGCTGGGCCGACGGGGCCACAGGGCCCTCCGGGAAGACGCCGAAGATCGAGTGCAAAGTCGACGGCAAAGGCGACAACATAAAAATCACGTGCATGCAAGTGGGCTACAGCTCGAGCGAGCGGGCGGTGGTGTCACTCGTGCGCAAGCACAAGACCGTCGCCAGCGCCAAGGGCCGTCTTGGCGCCGCGATCGTGTTGCATCACACCAAGGGTCTGCACGGTCTCTACACGCTGTTCGTAGACATCCCGGGCGACTCGAGCACGTCGAAGACGGTTCGTCTGTAGCGCTGTAGCAAACAGTCAAAGGCTCAGCTAAAGCCGCTCCTTGCCAGCACTTGGGGGGAGCGGCTTTTTTGAGGAACGCTTCGGCTCAATCTCCTGTTGAGTGACCCTTTATGTTGAAAAGGTGGCCCACGTCTTCGGCTCAACCTTCGCTGAGGCGCCTCTTATGTCGAAGGGTGGCCCGACGCTTCGGCTCAACCTTCGCTGAGGCGCCTCTTATGTTGAAAGGTGGCCCGACGCTTCGGAACTCAACCTTTGCTGAGTAGCCCCTTATGTTGAAAGGTGGCCCGACGCTTCGGGCTCCACCTCCGCTGCGCAGCCCGTTACGCTGAAAAGGTGGTCCGAACATTTGGCTTCCTGATGAGCCCAGAACCACCGCCGCGGCGTGTCGGCGCGCTGGTTGCGCTCGCGCTGGTGGCCCTGTGCACACTGCTCATCTATCCGCTCAAGCAGGCGGCTCCAGTGGTGTCGCTGGGGGTCGTCTACATGCTGGCAGTGGTGATCGTCTCGGTCACTTGGGGGGTGTGGCTGGGAGTGGCGACGTCGCTGCTGAGCGCGCTGGCGTACAACTACTTCCACCTGCCGCCGGTGGGGCACCTGACGATCTCAAACGGCGAGAACTGGGTCGCGCTGATCGCTTTCGTGATCGTCTCGATGCTCGCAAGCTCAGTCGCAGAGGTCACGCGCGCACGTTCGCGCGAGGCGGCTGAGCGGCGCCGCGAGGCAGATCTGGCGGCCGAGATGGCGCGTCTGCTGCTCGGTGGTAGGCGTCTCTCCGAGGACTTGCCGACCGCGTCCGCGCGACTCTCCCAGGTGCTCGGTCTGCCATCCTCGGCGATCGAGCTGGAGGCGGTCGAGGGCGACGAGCGGCGCGTGGCCTTCCCGCTGCGCGAGGGTCCGCGCCGGCTGGGCACGCTGCTTGTCCCCGCGGACACCCCAGAGGCAACGCTGCGCCGTTTGCAGGAGCGTGTCGTGCCGGCGCTAGAGTCGCTGCTGAGCGCCGCCTTGGAGCGAGACTCGCTGCTGGCCGATGTGGTCGAGACGGCGGCGCTGCGGCGCACCGATGTGGTCAAGACCGCCCTCTTGCGAGCCGTCTCCCACGATCTGCGCTCGCCGCTGACGGCGATCTCCGCGGCGGCCGACGCAGTCGGCTCGCCCTCGCTCTCCGAGGAGGAGCGCCGTGAGATGGCCGCGCTCATCCAGCAGGAGACGCAGCGCCTCTCGCGCTTGGTCGACAACCTGCTCGACCTCTCGCGCCTGGAAGCGGGAGCGGCCGAGCCGCACGCGGCGCTCACGTCGGTGGACGAGGTGATCCGCGCCGCGCTCGCGGAGCTCTCGCCTGCGCCGGAAGACTTCAGCCTCTCGATTGATCGCGACCTACCGCTCGTGAGCGTCGACCCGGTGCAGTTGGAGCGCGCGTTCGTGAACGTCCTGGAGAACGCGCGTCGGCACTCGGGGGGTCATCCGGTGTCGGTCAGGGCGCGCGCGGTACGCAGCCTGGTGCGCCGAGGCGCCCCCGGCGGAGCTTGTTGCGGACGAGGAACACTCGGGCACGGCGTTCGACACCGGCCTCGCTCCGCTGGAAGGTCCGAGCGGCGGCCCGGCCGGTGACAGGCTGGTGGTCCGTGTCGTCGATCGCGGTCCGGGCATACCCCCGGCACAGCTGGAGCGCGTGTTCGAACCCTTTTACCGCGCAGGAACGCAGCAAGGAGGGCATCGTGGCTCTGGCTTGGGTTTGGCGATCGCGCGCGGCTTCACCGAGTCCAACGGCGGCAGGCTGCACGTCGAGTCGCTCCCCGGACAGGGCGCGACGTTTGTGTTCGAGCTGCCGCTCGCCGCGCAACGGCCCCCTCGCAGGAGCCCGAGGACGTTGTCGAGGTCGCGACGAGCTCCGAGCAGGCGCGTTGATCGCACAAGACCAGCCGGCGCCGCACAGCGGATCCTCGTTGTAGACGACGAGTCGCAGATCCTGCGCGCTCTGCGTGTGGTGCTGCGCGACGCGGGCTTCGAGGTGGTGCCCGCAGAAACGGCGAGCGAGGCTTTGGATCGAGCGGCCGTACGTCCGCCGCAGGCCGCGATCGTCGACCTGATGCTGCCCGACATGGATGGCGTCGAGCTGACGCGCCTGCTGCGCGAGTGGAGCGAGATGCCGATTCTCGTGCTCTCGGCAGTCGGCGAGGAGGAGCAGAAGGTACGGGCGTGGAGGCGGGAGCCGACGACTACATAACCAAGCCGTTTGGCTCGCGCGAGTTGGTGGCGCGCCTGCAGGCCGCGCTGCGCCGCGGCGGCCGCTCGGAGGAGGAGCCGCGTATCACGGTCGGAGACCTGGAGATCGACCTTGCCGCACGTGTCGTCCGTCGCGGCGGAGAGGACGTGCACCTGACCCCGATCGAGTTCGACCTGCTGCGGGTGCTCGTGCGCAATCGGGGCAGGCTGATGACCCATCGCGCGCTGCTGAGCGAGGTATGGGGCCCCGAGTACGGCGACGACGTGCAAACGCTGCGCACACACATCGCCCGCCTGCGCGCCAAGGTCCAGGGCGACGGGCAAGTCCGCGCGTGTGATCGTCACCGATCCCGGGCGTTGGCTACCGCTTCTCGGCCTAGGACCGTCACGAAATCGTTATGCCGCGTGGCGAATTCGTTATGCGAGCGTGATGGGCGTTGCCTAATAGTGGTGTGCATGGACGCCGTCGCCATCGTTATCGGAATCGTCATGTTCGCCTTGCTGCTGCTCATGCTCGAGGGAATTGACCGAATATGAGAACTTCGCTCCAACCCGCCGCGCTGATAGCTCACATGAGCGGAGCCGACGTCTTTGGGTTGATCGTCACGCTGCTGATCATCGCCTACCTCTTTTACGCCTTGATTCGCGGGGAGAAGTTCTGAGATGACCGCGGCGGGCTGGCTGACGATTGTCCTGTTCGCGGTCATCCTGACCGCGCTCGCGTTCCCGCTGGGTAGCTACATGGCCGCTGTCTACAGCGGCAGGCGCGTGATCCTCTCGCCGATCCTCGGCGGCCCGGAGCGGTTTCTCTACAAACTGCTCTGTGTCGATCCCGACAGAGAGCAGGACTGGAAGGCCTACGCCAAGAGTCTGATCGTCTTCTCGCTGGCAGGCTGGCTGCTGCTGTATTTCATCCTGCGCACGCAGACTTTGTGGAACTTCACGGGCCTGAATCCGACCGGATTTCACTCGGCTTCTTGGAACGTGACGTTCAACACCGTCTCGTCGTTCATGACGAACACCAACTGGCAGTTCTATAGCGGCGAGACGACGATGAGCTACTTCAGCCAGATGGCGGGGCTGACGGTGCAGAACTGGCTCTCTGCGGGCGTCGGCATCGTCACCGCTGTAGCGCTGATCCGCGGCATCGTCGGACGTAGTGGCAAGAGCCTCGGCAATTTCTGGCAGGACCTGGTGCGCACGATTCTGTACGTGCTCGCGCCGCTGTCGGTCTTTGCCGCGATCGTGCTCGTCTCACAGGGCGTGCTGCAGAACCTCTCCAATTATCTGGTCGCGCACACGATCACGGGTCTGACGCAGACGATCGCGATGGGCCCGGTCGCCTCGCAGGAGGCGATCAAGATGGTCGGCACCAACGGCGGCGGCTTCTTCAACACGAACTCCGCCCATCCGTTCGAGAACCCGACGCAGTTCACCAATTTCTTCGAGATGTTGCTGGTGCTGATCATCCCGGCCGCGTTGATCTTCGCCTACGGCCGCATGACCGGCAATCGCCGTCAGGGCTACGCGATCTACGGCGCGGTGATGTTCATGTTTCTCGGCGCCGGAGCCGTCGCCTACATAGCAGAGGCGCACGGCTCGCCCGCGCAGCACGCGGCAGGTCTGCACACGGGAGTCATTCATGGCTCCACGGGTGGCAATATGGAAGGCAAGGAGCAACGCTTCGGCATCGCCGGCTCAGCGCTGTTCGACGTCGTCACGACCGTCACTTCCTGCGGCGCGGTCAACAGCGCGCTCGAGTCTTTTACCGGCATCGGTGGCGCCGTGCCGTTTGCAAATCTGTCCGCCTCCGAGGTGATCTTCGGTGGTGTCGGCACGGGCCTGTACTCGATCCTCTTGTATGTCTTGCTGGCGGTGTTCATCGGTGGCCTGATGGTGGGCCGTACCCCTGAGTGGCTAGGCAAGAAGATCGAGGCCCGAGAGATAAAGCTCGCGGGTCTGGGCATCCTGATCACGCCGCTGGCCGCGCTGTTCTGCACGGCTTTGGCAACCGCGAGCGCCTCGGGCCGCAAATCGGTAGCGGAAGTCGCCCTGAGTAAGGCGGGTGGCAATACGCCGCAAGGCTTCTCGGAGACCTTTTACGCCTACCTCTCGCAGGCCAACAACAACGGCTCCGCGTTCGCCGGTTACACGGGCTACATCCAGCCAAATGCCGGCAACCTCGGCGCGCACGGAGTCACTTTCGCCGACCTGCTGGGTGGCCTGGACATGACGTTCGCCCGCTTCGCGCCGATCTTGTTCGCGCTGGCGGTAGCGGGCGCCCTGGCCGGCAAGCGAGTGACGCCGGCGGGCCTCGGCACGATGCGCACCGACAACCCTACGTTTGTGATCCTGCTGATCGGCGTGATCGTGTTGGTGGGAGCGCTCACGTTCTTCCCGGCTCTGTTGCTGGGTCCGATCGTGCAGGGACTGACAGGACATCTGTACTGACATGCAAAGAGATATCCGCACATCGGCAATAGCAATCGTGGTGTTCACGATCCTGCTGGGGATCGTCTACCCGCTCGCGATCACCGGTATCAGTCAGGTGGCGTTCCCAGGCAACGCAAACGGGCAGCAGATTCACCTAAATGGCAAGTTGATCGGATCGAAGATCATCGGCCAGAACTTCGGCACGCCCGTACTGGAAAAGAACGGCAAGGTAAAGGAAGAAAAAGGTGCCGTGGTAACCGAAGCGGACCCGCGCTACTTCCAGTCGCGCCCCTCGGCAACCGAAGGCGGGGTCCCACAACGCCGCGGCCAGCACTTTCTCCAACGACGGCCCCAACAGCGTGAGAACTAAGGAAGCAAACGAAGAAAACATCAAGGCCTATCTCGAACTGAATGTGAACCCGACGACTAAAAAGGAATACGACCCGGGCCTGACCGTCTCGAGAATCCCAGTAGACGCAGTCAACTTCTCCGAGCAATACGTAACTAGGCAAGGCACACATAAC
>CAVWTS010000003.1:0-88957 GCA_963757995.1 uncultured Solirubrobacterales bacterium | reverse complement strand
ACAGGACCCGACGAGCCCAGGTGAAGCTTTGAGCCAGCCAACCGGACGTGAGCGGCAACACGTAGACACCCTCCTCGGAGGAGTGGATCGCCCACTGATCGCTGAGCGCGATCCCCTCGTGGATCACGTTCGACTCTGTCGCGGTCGCGTTAAAGCTCGCCGAGCCGAAGGAACAACAGGTCGCCCGGTTGCACATCTTCCAAATGAATGCGACTGCTCTTGGATATTTCGCCCGCCTGCTGGGCTGCCGTGCGCCCGAGGATGCTCTTACCCCACGACAGACCCGAGACCTTAGACACGCCAGGCGAAGCCCGAGCAGTCATAGCCGCCGTGTTCCAGCCCGTCTGCTGTGTTGTCGGTTGTTCCACCCCACACGTAGGGCATGCCGACTTGGACACCGCGATGCGCAAAACCTCGCGTTGAGCTGCGCTGTACTGCGGCAGAGAGAAGCCGTCGAGCGCTTCGCGCGCTCCCGAAAGAGACCAGCTTTCAAGTCCCAGCGCGACTGCGAAGGAGTGCGCAGCTTCGGCGCGCGTGATCGCGTTCCATGGGTACAGCTCCAAGAGTCTTCGCCGGCCGGGTGGTTGTAGCGCAAGCCCCGTAACGAGCAACCACCTCGCTGCCAAAGTAACTGGGCGGCGTGAGGCCGGCTGCGCGACGGCAACCTGCTGGACGTGTCGGCGACGTCGCCGAGCCCCAGTTGGTCGACGAGCAGCGCGTCGAAGCGGACGAGTGTGATCGGGAGGTTGGCCTGGAAAGCGATCGGCGCAACTTCCTCGCGTGTGGCGATCGCCTCAAGCGCAGTGCTCCGGCCTGGATGCTCAACGGGGCCGCACCGGCAAAACCCGCGCCGGGCGCTTCGCTCATCACCCCATCGCCGAGGACCAGTTGCTGCTGGGCGCTGTCCCAATTGGCAGCCGTCAGCTTTTTGGTCGTCGCAGCCACGGCCGAGGAGCCCGTGCCCCCACCGGCCACGCCAGCCATCCCCGCGACGGCCAGCACGACCGTACAGCCAAGCACGAGCGCAACCCTGTGCGGCAAGAACGAGCGAACTTGTGAGCTCACGTCGAGCACATTCCCCATCGACTGGGCCCAGCGCTGCTTGAGCTTCGCTACGACCCGCTGGCCATCGGTTCGGGAGCCTCGGGCGTCCTGCAACTGTCTATGCAAAATGGCGATGCCCCCCGCGCGCGCGGGGGGCATCGCCATTTGGAGCAATGACCACAGCACCCGGCGACATTTGCGCAGTACCGGCCGCACCCCACACGGCACCTCCCTTTTGGAGCACAGGCCACCCCGCTAGAGCGAGGCGAGTCGGCTCTGCAGAAATCGTCGCTCGGGCTCGGAGCGAACAAGCTGGAGCGCCTGCTCGAATGCCACGCGCGCTTCGGCCCATCTGTCGAGACGGCGCAGCAACTCGGCACGGGCGGCATGGAAATAGTGGTAGCCGTCCCACCCATCGAGAGCTTCGATGCTTGCCAGCCCCACCGCCGGCCCCCGTGCTTCGGCCAACGCGACGGCCCTGTTGAGCTCGATCACCGGGGAGGGCGCCAACCGCGCAAGCTCGTCGTAGAGCGCGGCGATCTGTGTCCAGTCACGAGTGTCCTCGGCGTGCAACGAGGCGATGGTCGCCTGCAATGTGTAGGCACCTAAACCCGTCCGCCCACGCAATGCCAGCGCGCGCTGCAGCGCTACGTTTCCGGCCCCGATCTGCTGACCGTCCCACAAGCTCCTGTCCTGATCGGCGAGCAGCACCAGCTCGCCATCGCTGAAGCGTGCGGCGCGACGCGAGTCGTGCAGCAGCATCAGCGCCAACAGACCACTGGCCTCGGGCTCGTCGGGCATCAACTCGATCAGCGCAGCGCCGAGGCGGATCGCCTCGGCCGCCAACTCGCCGCGGCTCCCGTAGCCCTCGTTGAAGATCAGGTAGACCACCGCCAGCACTGCGTCTAGACGCTCGGGGAGCAAATGCGCCGGCGGAATCCTGAAGGGGATGCCGGCAGCCTTGATCTTGCGCTTGGCGCGCACCAGCCGTTGCGCCATCGTCGCCTCGGGGACGAGGAACGCACGCGCGATCTTGCCCAGTCTCAAGGCCACCGAGCGTGCGCAACGTGAGCGCAACCTGCGCGTTCCTCGCAAGTGCCGGGTGACAGCAGGTGAAGATCAGCTCCAAGCGCTCATCGGAGAAAGTCGTGTCTTGCATCTCCTCCTCCACCATCTCTTGAAGGTCAAGTTGCTTGTACTTGACCAGTAGCGTTCGGTCGCGGCGAATCCGGTCGATCGCGCGGTTGCGGGCTGTCGTGATCAGCCAGGCGCCCGGGTTTGCCGGCACGCCATCGTGCGCCCAGCGCTCTGCCGCCGTCGCAAACGCCTCCTGCACGGCTTCCTCGGCGAGGTCGAAGTCACCGAGGAAACCGATCAGCGCGGCGAGCACCCGGCCCCACTGTTCGCGAAAGACTTGCTCTACCGAGGGCCCGGCGGCGAACGCTCCGCTCGATCGGGTGGTTCTCTCAGCCAGCGCTCGCACCTCGTCCAAAAACGCGCACTACCAACCCTCCTCCATCAGCGGACGTACCTCGATCGCGCCGCCCATGCTCGCGGCCGGCACGCGCGCTGCCAGCTCGATCGCCGCGTCGAGATCCTCGGCCTCGAAGAAGAGGTAGCCGCCGAGCGCCTCCTTCGTCTCCACGAACGGACCGTCGGTGCTCAGCGTCTTGCCGTCCTTGACCCGCACGGTGGTCGCCGTCTCGGGATCACCCATCCGCACACCGGAGGTGACACCTGGGGTCTCGTTAATTGCCTTATAGGCGCCGTAAACCGCCCCTTGCTCCTCAGCGGAAAGGCTCTCCCACTCAGGCGTTCCCGGCAGCGGCGTGGTGCCTTGATGTATCAGCAGCATGTATTTCATCGCTTCCTCCCTAGCTTAGGTGAGCTGTCCTCGCTAAGACGAATGACAAGCGTCGGAATCGACAGAGTTCGCCGTAGAGAAACATCCAATCTCGCCCGCGATCAACTAGAGTTGGTTGTACGTGGATTCGTAACGGGTCGTTTTCTGACGCGACACGGAGGGGAAACACGGGCCTGGCGGACGGATTCCATTCCGTCTCCTTCCTTTCCTTCGCCCGGCCCGGTTCCAGGAAGGAGGCGAGAACAGGGCTCTTCCTTGTCCGACATGCCGACCACCCCAAAGGGGTCGATATCCGCCGCGATCTCGAGCGCGGTGGTGCAGTTGATGCGCGAGTACACCGGCCGCGGCCCCACCAAGGCCCGCACCTATATTGACGAGGACCTCATTACCGTGGTCCTGCAGGATACGCTGACGATGGGCGAGCGCAGCCTTGTTCGCGACGGGGAGACAGACCTGGTGCTGACCAGCCGCAAAGCCTTCCAGAGGACCATGAGCACGCAGATGATCGCCGCCATCGAACGGCACTCCGGGCGCAGCGTCTTCGCCTTCCTGAGCGACAATCACATCGATCCGGACATCGCAGTCGAGACCTTCGTGCTCGCACCCATCATCGATTCTGTGATTGATGGCGAAGAGAGCAACGGTGACATGTAGATCTCTACTCTGCGGGCGTCAGCCGCCCAACGGCGAAGGCGGTATCCGCGTCTGACCCCGCACCTCCGGGAGACTCAGCGCCACCTCGTCCACAAAGCACCACGACCATGTCTCGCCCGGCTCCAACGAGTGCATCAACGGGTGGCCGCTGGACTGACTGTGCGCTGTGGCGTGACGGTTGGGCGAGCTGTCGCAGCAGCCGACGTGACCGCACTCTAGGCAGATGCGCAGGTGCAGCCAGGCGCCGCCCATTCGTAGGCAGTCCTCGCAGCCCTCGACCGACTCGGGCAGCTCAGTTATCTGGATCTGATCCAGGTGTGTACAAGCGGGCATGGGATCCTCCGATCAGGTCTCTTGGGAGCGAGTTGACATCGAATTTTCGATCAGGTCTCTTGGATGCCAGTTGACATCGAATTTTCGATCAGGTCTCTTGGGTGCCAGTTGACATCGAATCCTCCGATCAAGCTTTTTGGCTGAAGGGCAGCCGTACACGAAAGACTGTACGGCCGGGTTTGCTCTCGAGCGTGAGCGAGCCGTCGTGGCGCTCGACCACGATCCGTCGTGCGGTCGCCAACCCCAGGCCGGTACCGTGACCCACGTCCTTGGTCGTAAAGAACGGGTCGAAGATGCGCCCTGCCAAATCCTCCGGGATGCCTGGACCGTCGTCGGCGATTTCGATGACCGCGCAGTCGCCGTCGGCCCGTGTCGCGATCGTGATCGTGCCCTGCTCGCCGAGCGCATCGATCGCGTTGTCGAGCAGGTTCGTCCACACCTGGTTGAGCTCGGAACCGCGCACGGTGAGCTTCGGTAGCGCACGGTCGTAGTCGCGCACGAGCGCGATCGTGGTGTGCTTAAGCTTGTAGCTGAGCACCGTTAGCGTGGTCTCGAGACCCTCGTGCAGATCGACTTCCACGAGTGCGCCGCGGTCCATGTAGGCGTAGGACTTCACGGCGCCCACCAACGAGGACATGCGCTCGGTGGACTCGCACAGCTCGGTCGACAGGCGGCCCGCGGTAAGCGAGGCCGCGACCCAGCGCAGGGCGGCGTCCACAGCCGGACCCGCAAGTTGGGCCACACGTTCGAGCCACTGCCGGTCCACCCCGGCCGACGCCAGCGGCTCGGCAAGTCGCCAAGGCTCCCCCACCCCCATCGCCTGCATCTGCTCCAATAGTTCGTCCTCTGCGTCGGCGGCGTCCAATGCATCGAGCGCCGAGGCCGACGCCGCTTGCGAGATCGCCTGCTGTTGCAATCCCAACAGAAGCGCTGCGTCCTCTCGCTCCACGCCCGCCTCGACGAACGAGGCCAAGGCTGAGTTGATCGCCTCGAGCGCCTCGGTCATTTGCGCGGCGGCACGCCGAGCCGCGGCCGCGGGATTGTTGAGCTCGTGCGCAAGGCCAGCGGCCATCGTGCCCAGCGAGGTGAGGCGCTCGCTGTTCTGCTCGCGTTCGGTCACGCGGCTCATCACTGGCGCGACCTGGCGCATCACGCGCTGGTGGATCTCCGGCTGAGCGAACGCGAGGCGCTTGAAGTCCTCTGGCGCGACCATTGCCATGCGACAGTCGGTCTCGGCCTGCATGCGCACCCCGAGCGTGCCGCCAGTCAGCACAGCAATCGCTCCCATCCACGTCGGCGCCGTGTGATGGCCGACCGGCTCGCTTCTGCCCTGGGCGAGGATCAGTGCCTGGGCGCGGCCCTCGAGCAGCAGCTGCAAACCCGGCGGCTCCTCGCCCTGCTCGGCGATGACATCACCTGCCTCGACGTGGCGTGTTTGTGCCAATGCCACCCACTCGGCCAGCTCTGTGTTATCAAGACTTTCGAACAGGTCGACGCCGCGCAGCTCCTCCAGTGTGACCGGCGGCTCGCTCACCACGCACCCCGCCGCACCTGCCGTGCTGAATAGCTCTCCGCCGAGGTGGTCCACCGCATTGAGCGGGCGCCGCGCTCGCCGGTGCCGATGCGCCCTGGCGGTGGGACGAGCCTCATGCCTCGACCAGGTACTCGTGGATCAGTGAGACCGCCATCGAACCCTCTCCCACGGCGCTTGCCACACGCTTGATCGAACGTGCGCGCACGTCGCCGGCGACGAATACGCCCGGCACTGTGGTCTCGAGTACGTAGGGCTCACGCTGCAGTGGCCAGCCATTGGCTTGCGCGTCACGACCGGCCAGGATGAAGCCGCGCCCGTCGCGCGCGAGCACGCCATCCAGCCAGTCGGTGCGCGGTGACGCGCCGATGAACACGAAACATGCGTCGGCCTGGAGCGTCTCCTCACCGTCGGGGGTCTTAATCTTCAGGCACTTCAAGCGCCCTTCCACGCTCTCGGCGGCAAGCGCCGAGGTGCCCGTGCGAACCTCAACGTTGGGCAGCGCCGCGATCTGCTCGATCAGGTAGTGCGACATCGACTTCTCAAGCGTTGCACCGCGCACGAGCATTGTCACCTTGGCTGCGTAGCCGCTGAAGTAGACAGCGGCCTGGCCGGCTGAATTCGCACCACCGATCACGACCACATGCTGATCGGCGCAGCCGCGAGCCTCGGTCATCGCAGCGCCGTAGTAGATACCCGCACCGGTCAGCTCGGGGAAGCCGGGCGTATCCAGCTGGCGGTAGGAGACTCCGGAGGCGACGATCACGCAGCTTGCGCTCAGCGCGCCACCACCGCTCAACTCCACTAGACGTGCCGAGCCCTCAGCGCGCAAGCCGACCGCCTCCTGCACCGCGAGTAGCTCTGCACCGAGGCGCCGCGCCTGATCCGTCGCGCGGCGGGCCAGGTCCGAGCCGCTCAAGCCAGCTGGAAAGCCGAGGTAGTTCTCGATGCGACTCGACTGGCCCGCCTGGCCGCCTGGCGCCTCGCGCTCGACCATCACCGTCTTCAGGCCCTCGGAGGCGCCGTACACCGCGGCGGCGAGACCGGCCGGGCCACCGCCTACAACCACCAAGTCGTAATGCTCCTGTGCAGGTGTACTACTGACGCCAAGGCGCTCGGCAAGCTCGAGGATCGTCGGGCGCTCCAGCACCGTGCCGTCCTCGAGCAGCGCTACCGGCAGACGCTCACTATCAACGCCGGCAACCCGCAACAGCTCGCGCGCCTCGCCGTCGCGTTCCACGTCGAGCCAGCGCGCGGGGACGCGGTTGCGCACGAGGAAATCGCGCAGGTCATGCGACTCGCGCGAGAAGCGATGACCCACCACGCGCACGCCGCCGGCCTCCAATGCCGCTCCCGCCTCCCATGTGGTCAACAGGTCCTCTACGACCGGGAACAGCTGCTCCTCAGGTGGGTCCCACGGCTTGAGCAGGTAATAGTCCAAAGCCACCTCGTTGATCGCCGCGATCGCCGCCTCGGTATCGGCATATGCGGTCAGCAGCACTCGCTTGGCGTCGGGCACCAGCTGTCGTGCGTGCACCAGGTACTCCGTGCCCGGCATTCCCGGCATGCGTTGGTCTGCGATCAGCATCGCTACCTGATCGCCGCGTGTGCGCAGCTCGCGCAGGAGCTCCAATGCCTCAGGTCCCGAACCGGCACGCAATATACGGAAGCGCTCGCCAAAGCCGCGGCGCAGGTCGCGGCTGACCGCCGCCAATACCGCCGGCTCGTCGTCGACCACGACAATCGCGGGACGGCGCGACTTGGGCTCAGTGTCAGCGGCTTGGGCAGGACGCTCGGCTTGCTCTGACATGTTCTGCATGACAGTAGCTCTCAGTTCCGGGTCGTGCATGCTGGCCGATCGGAGATCCCGCCGTGTGCCCCCGAATGGGGTATCGATCTCCGATCGGTCCGGCCGGACCGTACATGTACGGTCCGGGGCAGCGCAGCATGCGCGGCGCTGCCTTCCCAAGATACGGATGAAAGGTCAGTCGAGGAAGAGCGCTATGTCCTCTACCGGCGCGCGCTCAGGGGCGCGCTGGGCTTGCACCGGGTGGCCGAGGTGAAGCAGGCCGATGGGTTGCTCGGCGGCGGGAATCTCAAGTCCTGCGCGGACCGGCGCTTTCTCCAAAATCGGCAGCGTGCGCCAGTAGCTGGCCAGTCCACGTGCGTGCGCGCCCAGCAGGACGATGTACGCGGCCACCGCCGCCGCCAACAGATCGTCGTGCTGTTGAGACTGGTCGCCTTGCAGCACGACCCCAACGACGATCAGCGTGGGCGCGCGCTCCAGCTTTCGCGCCGAGCCGGGCTGCTCGAGCTCCGCCTCGCGGGCGAGCATGGCCCGCGCTCGAGGGCCGAGCACGCGAAAGCGCCACGGGTTGGTCAGGTGATGGTTGGGCGCCCAACGCGCGAGCTCGAACAGCTCCAGCAGCGTTGCCCGGTCGATCGGCTCAGGGCCATAAGCCTTGTGGGTCCGGCGTGTCCGGATGAGAGTCTCGACGCTCGTGTTGGTATGCGTGAGGGCATCTGTGGAGCTGGAAGTCGCAAGCCTCTCCGCAGGCATCTGTGCATCTGGCATAGCCGACACCGTAGCGTCCTACCATCTACAGATGGTGACGAGATCCGCCCATCTGGATGCGGTGTCGACGAGGAACGACCACAAGCGCACGCTGCTAGGCATGGGCCTGGGTCTAGTCGTCGTGATCGCCGCGCTCCTCGTGGCAGCGCTAATGCTCTCGGGCGTGAGCTTGGCAAGCGATCCAACAGCACTCGCGCGCGTGTCTGTGCAGCCGTTGGGCGGCACGATCGAGCACGTCGAAGCGTTCGGGCCCGACGGTCAGAAGGTGCCGTTGGCAGTGCAAGGCGGGCGCTTGACTCCGTTGAAGCAGCTGACTCCCGGCGAGCAGGTCTCCGTCCAGGTTCAGGTACGCAGGCCCGGGTGGCTCGGCTGGGCATTGGGCCACGAACGCACCGAGCGACTGACGCTGCAAGCACCAGTCGCTCACGTGAGCGAGCAATGGATGACCGTCCCCGCGGGCTCGGCTGTGCATGTCAGCTTCGACCAGCCGGTCAGCGCCGTCGCCTATGGGAGCACCGGCCGTCTGACCCACCGCGCGACACTCCACAAGCCCCGCAGCTCGGTCTCGCTCGGAGCTCAGCCGGCAACCGGCAGCACCGAAATCGCCGCGGCCGCGCGTTCCTGGGAGACGGTTGGCAAGCCGATGCAGGTGAGCTGGTTTCCGCAATCACACACCACCGTGATGGCCACGATCCCCGCCTCGGGCGCACCGATCTCTCCCTACACTCCGATACGCCTGACGTTCTCAAAGACTGTGAGCGAAGCGCTCGGGTCAAGTCACCCGACACTTTCGCCGAGCACGCCGGGGCACTGGCGTGAAACCGACAGTCACACTTTGGTGTTCACGCCGTCGGGGTTCGGAGCGCCGCTAGGCTCGCAGCTGCGCATCCGACTGCCGCATGAGGTTGCGGTCACGGCGGGCAGCGGTTCGGCGCTGCGCACCACCAGCCAGGTCGAATGGACGGTGCCTGCCGGCTCGACGCTGCGCCTTCAGCAGCTGCTTGCCGAACAGGGCTACCTGCCCGTCGACTGGCAGCCCTCTGACGCACCGGTGGCGCGTACACCCGGCGCTGAGGCACAGGCTGCGGTCGAACCGCCAAGCGGAAGCTTCGGCTGGCGCTATTCCGACACGCCACACCAGCTGCAGGCAATGTGGTCTCCGGGCCAGGCGAACAACATCACGCGTGGCGCGATCATGAAGTTCGAGAGCACCCACGAAATCACCGTCGACGGTCTTGCCGGGACGGCCGTTTGGCGTGCATTGCTCAACGATGCGATCGCCGGCAAGCGTTTGAGCAGTGGCTACACCTATGTGTACGTGCACCGCGAAGTCCCAGAGGTGCTGACGCTGTGGCACGACGGGCACACGGTGCTCACCTCGGCCGCGAACACCGGCATCGCCGGAGCCGAAACAGAACTCGGGACGTTCCCGGTCTTCGAGCACATTCCCGAAGGCACCATGAGCGGCACCAACCCCGACGGCTCCCATTACGAAGACCCTGGAATCAAGTGGATCAGCTACTTCAACGGTGGCGATGCGATCCACAATTTCGACCGGGCGTCCTTCGGCACGCCGCAGAGCCTTGGCTGTGTCGAGCTGCCGCTGCAGTCCGCCGCGGAAGTGTGGCCCTACACGCCGATCGGCACGCTCGTCACGATCGAAACGTAGCGGCTCAACGACGGCTCAGCTGGCGCCGGTCCATTTGCACGCCCTGCCCGAGTTGGAACGCCCTTCCGAGTCCGAACGCCGGCTCCTATAGCTGACGGCCGGCCTCCCAGGCACAGGCCGCGGCGCGGTCAAGCAGCAACTGACGCTCGCGCTCGTTGCTCGCGAGCGATATGGCGCGCTGGAATTCATCTTGCGCCTCCTCGAAGCGGCCGAGCCTCGTCAGCAGGTCACCCCTGACGCTCGGCAGCAGGTGATAGCTCTGAAGCGAAGGCTCATCGAGCAGCGGATCGAGCGCTTCGAGGCCCGCCGCCGGACCGAAGGCGCTCGCGAGGGCGACCGCACGATTCAGCTCGACAACCGGCGATGGCGAAATCTGGGCCAGGGCCTCGTATAGCGCGGCGATGCGCACCCAGTCGGTCTCTCGAGGCTCGGAGGCGCGCGCATGACAGGCGGCGATCGCTGCCTGCAGCGTGTATGGGCCGAGGACGCCCCCGAGCTGCTCGGCACGCTCCAGTGCGGCCAGGCCACGCGCGATCAGGAGGCGATCCCAACGAGCGCGGTCTTGGTCTCCCAGCAGGACCGGCTCGCCCCCCGTACCGACGCGAGCCTTCAGGCGCGATGCCTGAATCTCCATCAAAGCGACCAGGCCGTGGACCTCCGGCTCTTGCGGCATTAGCTCGGCGAGGATGC
This sequence comes from uncultured Solirubrobacterales bacterium, assembly GCA_963757995.1. GTDB lineage: Bacteria > Actinomycetota > Thermoleophilia > Solirubrobacterales > Solirubrobacteraceae > Palsa-744. The sequence goes on along the minus strand of CAVWTS010000003.1, from coordinate 78,597 downwards.
GCCCGAGACGCAGCGCCTCTCCACAGAGATCGGCGCGCAACCAGTCCTCGCCCCCGCTTGCCGTATAGCCCTCGTTGAAGATCAAGTACAAGACCGCCAGCACCGACGAGAGTCGCTCACCCAGCTCGTCCACCTCGGGCAACGCGAACGGGACCTTCGCCTCAGTGAGCGTGCGCTTGGCCCGCACGATCCGCTGTGCCACCGTGGACTCCGGCACAAGGAACGCTCGCGCTATCTCCTCGGTCTTCAGACCGCCGAGCAGACGCAAGGTCAGCGCCACTTGCGCCTGGGCGGACAGGACCGGGTGGCAGCACATGAAGATCAGACAGAGCAGGTCATCGCCCACGTGCTCCTCGATCGAGACTTCCAGCTGCGCTTCGACCGAGTCGCCCTGAAGCTCCAGCTCGCCGGCCATCTGTTCCTGCTTTTGCTGCAGTCGCGTGTTGCGACGCAGAAGGTCGATCGCGCGATGCTTGGCGGTAGCCATGAGCCAGGCGCCCGGATTCTCCGGAACGCCCGACTCGGGCCACTGCTCAAGCGCGATCACGAGCGCATCCTGAGCCAGATCCTCCGCTATGCCGACATCGCGCACGATCCGTGTCAGACCGGCGATCAATGTCGGCGACTCGATCCGCCAGACGGCCTCGATCGCCAGCTTCTCGCGGGCAGCGCTCACCATTTCGCTCGAACGCGCCGATCGAAGCCGCCGCCGCTGGATGTGTTCTAGCTCGCCGCCGCTTGGACCTCTGGCGGGAAGTCCGACATCTCAAAGACCTGGCGAACCTCGATCGTGTCGCCCTCGGCCGCCGGGCAGCGCGAGGCCCACTCGACCGCCTCCTGCTTGGATTTCGCCTGGATCAGCCAGTAGCCGCCGATCACCTCCTTGGCCTCGGTGAACGGGCCGTCGGTGACGTTCGCCTTGCCGCCGGAAAAGGACACGCGAGCGCCCTTGCCGGCCGGGTGCAAGCCATCGAGGCTGAGCAGGATCCCCGCTTTGGCCAGCTCCTCGTTGTAGCGGCTCATCGCCGACACGGCCTCGGCGCTCGGAGTCCAGTCGGCTTCGTCTGTGATGTTGGGAATCATGATCATCATGAAGCGCATCTTTGTTGCTCCTCTGTAGGGGGTTACGCCTCGGCGCGGACCGTTTCGACAGCTTCGCACCTTGGCTCTATCTATACGTCGAACGAGCAGCGCCGTAATCGACACGACTCTCGCCGGAGATCGAACTCGGCCGCAGAGCGCGTCTCGAACCTGGATACAGCGAGGTACGGGAGCACCCAACGTTGAGGAAACATTCTTAGCGCGAAAAATGTCCGCGCCAGACGAGGCATGTGGGAGAATCGATCCATGCCCACGCAGCTGAAGTACGTCGATCCCAACCGACCTCGCGGCTTGTTTAGCCGCGCCTTTGCCTCGTTTTCCGCCACTCGCCTCGGCAGGCTGTTCTCGGCGAAGGTCGTTTGGAAGGTCGATCCGTATCTGTTGCGTGCTACGCGTGGGCGCCTTGGCATGGGGCTCGTGCTGCCCACCGCTCTGCTCGAGACCACCGGCGCGAGGAGCGGTGCGTTGCGACGCAACGCAGTCATCTACTTCCACGACAAAGACTTGGTCACAATCGTCGCCTCGAAGGCCGGCGCGCCGAAGCACCCGGCTTGGTTTCACAACCTTTGCGCCTATCCGGACGTCACTTTCGGCGATATCCCGATGCAGGCGACAGTAGTCAGCGACGAGGCCGAGCGACAAAGGATCTGGATGCTGGCCGATCGTGTCTTTGCGCCCTATGCGACCTACCGTCGCGAAGCAGCAGCGGCAAACAGAACGATCCCGATCGTGCAGCTCGCCGCGCGCTCATAGGCTTGAACTCCTAGTGACACACTATTGGAGGACGGTCTAAGGTGTCCTGACCGCTATCGGGATGGGGTTGTCTTGCTATACGTCGGACTAGGCATCATCTACATCTTCCTGCTGCTTTTTCTTGGTGTCAGGACGTATCAAAATCGTCATTGGGTCTTGCTGATCCTCGGGTTCGTCATTCCATTTCTCTGGATCGTTGGAGCGATGTTGCCGCCGAAGGGCATGTCCCACGTAGACGAGCTCTATGCGCGACGCGACGAGACTGACTGACTGTTTGATTCGCGCAATATCTCCTCGACGCTTGCTCGAGTTTGTGGTCGTAGTCCTTCGAGGATGCTGGTGAGTACCCGGGCGACATCTGCTCTTGCTTGTTGCGGATCGTCGGCATCGGCGATAGCCATGCAGCCTTCGAGGATCGCACCGGTGAGCATCAGTGCCAGGGTCTTCAAAGGGAGCGGTTGGATGACCCGGGAGCGGATCGCGCGTCGCAGTGCGCCGCGCAGCACGACTGCGCCGTAGCGGTTTTCCACGTGCCGGATCGTGTCTGCGTCAAGCACTGCCTGTGCGTCGTAGAGCAGAATGCGGCGTACAGCCGGATCGAGATGGGCGTCGAGTATCGCCTCGCAGCCGGCACATAGATCCTCCCACGGGTCGGGCTCCAAGAACGCTGTAGCCGCGCGTTCTGAGACTTCGCGCTTGACCTGTTCGTAGACAGCGCCAAAGAGCTCACGCTTTCCGTGGTAGTGATGGTAGAGCGCTCCCTTCGTGACTTTCGCGGCGTGCGCGACCTCATCGATCGAAGTCTCGGCATAGCCGCCCTCGCCGAACAGCTCGCGCGCCGCCCAGAGCAGCGCTTGGCGGGTCGCCTCGCCCTGTTGCACCTTCTTGCTCTTGACATCCATACCAGGAGTATGCATCATGTATACCGTCAGTATGCTAGCTGAAAAATCGGATAGGAGGCGGCGATGCCCAAGTATGTGATTGAGCGTGAGGTTCCCGGAGCCGGAAACCTTAGTCCCGAGGAGCTCCAAGGCATGGCAGCAAAGTCCAACCACGTGATCGGCGAGCTCGGCCCGGAGATCATGTGGCTCACCAGCTACGTGACAGACGACAAGCTCTACTGCGTATACGTTGCCCCCGACGAGGACATCCTGCTTGAGCACGCCCGCTGCGGCGCCTTTCCGGCGAACCGCATCTCCAAGATCTCAACCGTTATCGACCCCTCGACTGGGGACACCACAGTCATTGCGAAGGCCGGATGAGCCCCGAGGCAATCGTGTGTGGCGCAGGACACTGGCCCTTATGACAGCTTCACGCCTCCATCAGGGGTGAGAACCCAATGTGGGTTGTGGGCAATCTCCCACGGATGACCGTCAGGGTCGATGAACACGGAGCTATAGCCGCCCCAAAATGTCTCAGCCGGCTCACGCCCAATCGTTGCGCCGGCTGCGCGCGCCTGCTCAGTAGCCGCGTCGACCTCACTCAGCGAACCGAGGTTCAGAGCGAGTGTCACCCCTCCCCAACCCAGACCATCCTCGACGCAGCTGTCCTGCGCAAGCTTGACACGGTCCCAGAGCGCAAGCACCATGTCGCCGGCCTGGAAGAAGACCACATCGTCCTCGGGACCAGCGCCGCTCTGCCAACCGAGCGCTTCGTAGAAGTGACGCGATCGGGAGAGATCGCTTACGCCCAAGGTGATCACGGTGACTCGTTGTCTCATGGCAGGGAGTCTGCCGAAATGTTGGCTAGTCCGTACCGGCTGCGGACGACCGGAGCACATCCGTGCCCGTCACGGCCCAGTCACAAACCGCTCTGGCCAGGTAATTCCGCGTTCCTACCGCCATTCACGACGATCTTGCCACGCGCGGAAACTTAAGACGGCGTCCCTGCAGGCTGATCGGAGATGTGGTCCCCGTCCAATGACGGAGCGATCCAGTGCGTGACTATCGCCGGTCGGTCGGGATCGGTCATAGCACGGATACGATCAAAACGTTCCTGGTCACGGGTGGTGACCCGCTCGTGCTGGCGTAGATGTTCCTGCCAGGAGGCAACGACGAACTGCTCGATGAAACGGTTGGGCTTGGTGCTGTCGCGCCAAACGCGCCAGGAGCTTGCGCCTGTCCGCCGGCGGCTGAAGCGCGCGTCGTGGAGCGCTTGCAGGAAGCTGTCCTCGAGCCCCGTCCGGGGCCAGTACTCCACGCTGACCATCACCGGTCCCCCCGGTGCCTCTTCGCCGGTCAGTTGCGGTACCGGCCAGTCACCGGCAGGCAGCAGTTCCTCTGGCTTGAGCGGCTTGAGTGGAAAGCGCAGCCCCACGAGCGGGCCGAGCACAAGCCCGATTGCCGCTACGAGCAGCGTGGGCGAGAGTCCAGCCTGCCCGGCCGCGAGTCCCATTGCGGCGCTGCCGATGGCATTGCCTCCCTGGAAGACGATCAGGTAGAAGCCCATGCCGCGTGCCTTGACCCATCCAGGCAGGCTCGATTGGTAGACGGAGTTGAGCGTCGAGAGCGCGAGGATCCACGCGGTCCCACCGATCGCAAGCGCCACGCCCACAAGGACGGTGACATGGACGTAGGCGAGCACGATTGCCAGCGCACCCACCACCACCGAGCCAGTGCTCAACATCACGCCGGGTGTCAAGCGGTTGCGCAGACGCGGCAACAGCGCCGCGCCGGCCACCGCCCCGATGCCCACGCATCCGAGCAGCAGACCGTAGCCGCCGGAGCCGAGATGAAGCTCTGTCCTTGCGGTCAGCGGAAGCAAGGCCCAGATCGAGCTTGCGAAGAAGACGAACAATCCTGATCGCAAGAGCACAACTCGCAGCGCCGGGCTTGCCGCGACGTAGCGTCCGCCCGCGCGGATCGCCTCGCCGACGTGCTCGGGTGCGAGCGCACCCTCCCTGCGACCACCTCCGCGCCATCGCAGAACCACCACGATCACCGCCAGGAAGCTCGCGGCGTTGATCAGGAACACAGAGCCCACGCTCGTGGCGGCTACGAGCAGGCCTCCGATCGCTGGGCCCACGGCACGCGAGAGATTCATGTTCACCGAGCCGAGCGCGATCGCCTGCGGTCGCTCGGCGGCGGGCACCAACTCCGGCTGGAGCGTCTGCCACGTCGGCGACGTCCACGCCTGACCCGCGCCAAGAGCGAACACGAGCGCCAGCAGCACCACCGGGGTCACCAGTCCTGCGAGAGCCAGCACTCCAAGCGCAAGTGCCGCAAGCAACATGAACGTCTGTGCGAGCAGCAGGAAGCGCCGGCGATCCACAAGGTCGCCCACGGCCCCCGCGGGTACCGCGAACAAGAGCACGGGAAGACTCGACGCCGTCTGGATGAGCGCCACGGGCGCTGCCGCTGTCGTCAAGGAGAGCATCAGCCACTGCGCTCCCACCGTCTGCATCCAACCACCGATGTTGCTGACGAACTGCGCCGACCACATTGCTCGAAACACACCTGAGCGAAACGGCGCCCACGCAGACGAACCAGCGGCGGGCTGCTCCTCGGAGGACTTCACTGTAGGGGTAGCATGGTGCATGGTTCTGAGAACCGGCGATGAGCGTCCGCGGCGACACTCACACCGGGACGCGACCTCACATATTGATGATCGCCGCCGAGCTGAGGAGGCTGGACATGGCGAGCATCAACGAGTACGAGTCGAAGCAGATCGAGAAGACCAACGAGAAGGGGCTCACGCCCGTCGTGTTCATCCACGGGCTGTGGCTACTGCCGAGCAGCTGGGACCGTTGGCAGACGTTCTTCGAGAAAGCCGGCTACTACGCGCTGACGCCGGGCTGGCCGGATGACCCGCAGACGGTCGAGGAGGCCAACGAGCACCCCGAGGTGTTCGCACACAAGACGATCGGGCAGATTGCTGACCACTTCGCCGAGGTGATCGGGAAGTTGAAGAAGGAGCCCGTCGTTATCGGCCACTCCTTCGGTGGACTGCTCACGCAGATCATCGCCGGACGTGGCCTTGCCAAGGTGTCTGTGGCGATCGACCCCGCCCCGTTTCGCGGCGTATTGCCGCTGCCCCTCTCCGCGCTGAAGTCCTCCCGGCCGGTGCTTCACAACCCGGCGAATCGCAATCGCGCGGTTCCGCTCACCTACGAGCAGTTCCGCTACGCCTTCGCAAATGCCGTGAGCGAGGACGAGGCGAAGGAGTTGTTTTCGACCTTCGCGGTACCTGGTTCCGGCGTGCCGATCTTCCAGGCGGCCACCGCCAATCTGAACCCGTGGACCGAGGCGAAGGTGGATACCAAGAACCCTGAGCGAGGGCCACTGTTGATCATTAGCGGCGAAAAGGACCACACCGTTCCGTGGGCGATCGCGAACGCCTCGTTTAAGAAGCAGGAGCGGAACACGGGTGTAACTGAGATCGTCGAGATCCCCGGCCGCGGCCATGCGCTCACGATCGACAATGGCTGGCGTGAGGTTGCCGAGACCGCACTCGCGTTCGTCAAGCGGTTCGTCTGAATCAGTCTTAGAGAAAAATCAAGAAGATCGATGCCCCAACGCTCGTCCTTGCTCGCTATCGAGCGAGCGGATTTCCGGTGTCAGCTGCAATGAAATGGTCGTGGATCGCCTTTGTCAGCGCGGTGTTCTCGACGACCAGACGGTGGGTGGTCATGCCCAGATCGTGAAGGTGCTCGACTTGCTTGTCTTGCACGCTCCCCTGAGCGTTCTGCGCTACGAGAATCGCAATCATCGCGAGCCACTGCATGATGCCACCGACAGCGAGCAGCATGAGATTGAAGGGGTAGTGGTCGCCTGCGACTGTAGCTCCGAGGCCGGCCATCCAGATCGTGAAGGCGACGATACTGACGTAGAACATCCACATTGAGCCCACGGTCTGGGCAATGAAGCTCGCGATCCGATCGTTGAGGCCGTCGCGCTCGTCGGCCAGCTTGGGCGGGCGGGTATGGCGGAGCTTGTGCGTCACCTGCCCGGACGCGCTCTCCTGATCTGGCGGCATTCGGGTTGCGACCGATGGGTTGTCGCGCAGTAGCGTCATCCGGTTGAAGTAGCACCGACGAGCGCCTCGAAATTACGAGCACTCTCAGTGCCATTGAGTACGACCTTCAGCGCACCCGTATTCGCAGCGTCGGCGAATGTGTCGTATGCGCTCATCGTGTCTTCGAGTGCGACGTGATGTGTGGCGAACACGGTTGGGTCGAGGCGGCCGCTGGCCACAATGCTCATCAGCTGCGGGATTGTGCGGGTGTCAACGAGACCCGTAGTGATCGTGACGTCACGGGTCCACAGCTTCTCGAGGTGGAGCGTTGCGGAATGGCCGTGCACGCCGATGTTCGCTATCCGTCCACCGGGTCGGACCAGGTCTGTCGCCAGCTCGAAAGTGTCGGGCACACCGACTGCCTCGAACGCAGCGTCTGCGCCGAGTCCGTCGGTGAGCTCCATGACCTGCGCGAGGGCATCCTCGCGCCCGTTGTTGATCGTGACGTCGGCCCCGAAGCGCCGGGCGCTCTCGAGTCGGCTGTCGGCGAGATCAATGGCAACGATCCGTCCGGGTGTGTAGAGGCTGGCTGTGAGCATCGCCGCGAGACCGATCGGGCCGGCACCGACCACCGCCACCACGTCGCCAGGTGACACTTTGCCGTTCAAGACACCAACCTCATATGCCGTCGGCAGAATGTCTGCGAGGAACAGAACCTGCTCGTCGCTGAGCTGCTCCGGGACCTTGTAGACGGAGTTCTCGGCAAACGGCACGCGTGCGTATTCGGCCTGCAGCCCATCGATCAGGTGCCCGAAGATCCAACCTCCGCCACCGATGCACTGCCCATAGCGGGCTTCCTTACAGAAGCGGCAACGCCCGCAGGAGCTTATGCAGGACATCAGCACGCGGTCGCCGACCGCCAGAGTGCTCACGCTGGAGCCGATCTCCTGCACGGTGCCGACGGCCTCGTGTCCGAGCACCGTGCCTGGAGTTGTCTCGGGCACGTCGCCCTTGAGAATGTGCAGGTCGCTGCCACAGATCGTCGAGGTGTCGATCCGCACGACGATGTCGGTCTGATCGATGATCGTGGGGTCATCCACGGTGTCCCAGCCGCGCTGGCCGGGACCGTGGTAAACGAGCGCCTTCATCATGCACCGGCCGTCGCGGCGCCTCGGCCTCTGAGGTTCACCTGCCAGTTGGCCAGCGGGAGTAGGAACAGAATTGCCCCCAGCGCTATGAGTATCCATCCGGCGAGGGTGGCGATGGTCCCGACTAGTGACCATCCCCAGGCGTTTAGGAGTAGGCCGCGCAGCGTCTCGCCTTGGAAGAGAGTTGCCTTCTCTTCGGCCAGCTTTGCGTTGGTGGGAGCGGCGAGGGCTGCTGTGCTGACTTGTGCATAGGTCTGTCCACCGGCGATCTTGGATAGGTGGACGTTGATGAAGTTGTTGGCGTATGCCTTGGCCTGGCTACCTGTGGTGAGTTGCTGACCTGCGTATTGCTTCACACCGGGTAGCAGCGCGGGGCTGCCGGCAGCAGGGAAGAAGATCTTCTGTGGGACGAGTTGGTCGTGGACTACCTTCTTGTCATAGCTGCCCCCAACGACGGCGACGATCCCCACGACCATGATGCCCAATGCGGCGACCATGGCGATCGAGGTCAGGCTGGTGAGCTTCGCGAGTAGTGGGCTCCGCGGTGACTGCGGGCGCGGCGAGGACTGGGGTTGTCCATCGACAACGGGATCGGCGGTTTCGAGGGGTGGGACGCCGATCCCGGCGGTCACGGCGGACGGAGGGAGCATTACTGAGCTGGACACGGTGAACCTCATTTCGGTTGGTGTGCGCATGAGCGCCAGCGACCAATCGAGCACCGCGGACTTGAACAACATAGCATGAAATCTAGATCTAGGAAATAAATTTCTAGGAAATAGAAATCTAGATACGCTAGTCTCTATCTATGACTGAGACCACAACCCACCGCTGGAAGTTCCTGACGAACCACGCCCAGGTTCTCGCCTGCATCGCCCACGATCCAGGTGTGCTTCTACGGGAGATCAGCGAGCGAGTCGGAATCACCGAACGGGCTGCCCACCGGATCGTCACGGAGCTCACCGACGGCGGCTACATCACGCGAGAACGTAACGGACGTCGCAACCACTACACGATCCAATCTGGCCTCCCGCTTCCCGACCGCCTTGGCCGCGTGCAGCGAATCAGCGACCTGCTCACGATCCTCATCGGCACGAACGAAGAGATGCCGAATGCACCAGTCCCGAGGCCATCCAAAAACAGCAAGGCCGACAAAAACAGCAACGCCACAAACGGCAACGCCAGTAAGTAGTCATGTCCAGCGCTTCACACGCAGAGACCACGAAGGGCTCGCATTCCGACCAGCTTCGCGTGGTCGTCGTAGGGGGCGGAGTGGCCGCGCTTGAGACCGCGCTGGCCCTGGCCGATCTTGGGCGCGACCTAACCGATGTGACGGTTATAGCGCCCAACACCGAGTTCGTATACCGGCCGATGGTCGTCCGCGAGCCGTTCGCCCACGGTGCGGCCCGCCGCTATCCCCTCGTCCCGATCGTGCGCGATGCCGGGGCGAGGTTGCTGCCCGGCGAACTTGGCTGGATCGACCCGGTCGGGCGGACGATCCACACGAAGGCTGAGGAGTCGATCGAGTACGACGCACTTGTGCTCGCGCTTGGCGCGAGCATCAGCAAGCGCTACGAGCACGCCCTGACGATCGACGACCGCGATCTGGACGAGGCCATGCACGGGCTGATCCAGGATGTCGAGGGCGATTTCATCCACAAGCTGGCGTTTGTCGCGCCCGGCCGCATGGCCTGGCCACTGCCGTTGTACGAGCTCGCGCTGATGACGGCAGGACGCGCCTACGACATGAGTATCGATCTGGAGACGACAATTGTCACTCCAGAGGACGGCCCGCTCGCGATCTTTGGCGCATCGGCGAGCAGCTCTATAGCCGAGCTCCTCGCCCTTGCAAGCATCGAGACGATCACCTCCGCATACGCCGAGGTTCCCAATGCCCGCGAGGTCGTGGTCAACCCAGGTGACCGACACCTCGAGGTGGACCGAGTGATCGCGCTACCCGAGCTCTTCGGACCCGAGGTGCGCGGCATCCCGCTGGGCGATCACGGCTTCATCCGGGTGGACCCATACTGCCGAGTTCCAGATGTCGAGCGTGTCTACGCGGCCGGCGATGCGACCGATTTTCCCATCAAGCACGGCGGCGTCGGCTCACAACAGGCCGACGTAGCTGCGCAGTCAATCGCGGCTCTGGCTGGGGCATCCGTGATGCCCCAGCGCTTCAACCCCACGATCCACGGCATGCTGTTGACTAACGGGAAGCCTCAATACCTCACTGCTCACATCACCGGAGGACACGGATTCAGCTCGGAGATCACCGACACGCCAACTTGGTCGCCGCCGAGCAAGATCGCCGCCAAGTACCTAGCGCCATATCTACAGGAGCGCGACCGCGAGAGCACCCCGGACTGACCTATCTTGGCCTAGCCAGTCACCCAAAGGCACCCGTCGCCGCTTACACCTTCACATCGCCCCTACGTACGATCTGCTGAGTTGTCCTCCGGCCTCCACCCAAACGGATTGGTCGTGTCGTGAATTCGGTCAGCGTTATTGGACACCGCGTGGAAGACGGTAGAGCGCCCTGACACCGGCTCGACCCGTAGACACGCATCGATCGCGCGAAGGAGATCGTCGTGACTCAGCCAGGTCGCCGTCTGCCCTGCTCCCGTCTTGACAGAGTTATCTCGCGTCACACCGCCAAACCGCACGCCGATGAACTCGAAGCCGAATTGCTTTGCGAGGGCCTTACCCACCTCCTCCTCGACGAGCTTGTACGCACCGTATGGCGTCGCCGGGGAATAACTGCCCGGAATGGTCAGCAGCTCAACCAGGTCAGGGTCGCGGTGGTTGTCGGCGTGAACCGAGCTGGCCACGATGAGGCGCTTCACCTCAGCTCGGACTACTGCCGTGAAGACGTTGACGTCTATCTGCACGTTTTGTGGGTAAATACGCATGCGCCGCTCGATCGGGTCATCGGGCGAGAATCTACGCGCGAGGTGAATTACCGTCTCTATTCCGACCATTTGCGCCCACAGATCCTCATAGCGCGAGATGTCCTGCGGCAGATCCACGCCCCTGATCTGGTACCTGTCGCTCAGCCCATGGCGCAGCACCGAGCCGATGATCCCTTTGGAACCGGTGATCAGGACCGTGCGCATCCAGCCGAGCTATCCAGGAGCTTGCCTTTCGCTGCGCTCCTGCTCTCGTGCACGCCGGTACTCGTTTACGACTATCTCAGTTAGCTCTTCGACGGAGGTCTCGTTCGTTGGCTTGTCGAGTGTGATCACTCCGTCTTGAATCATGCTCACGCGATCGCACGCCTGCAGCACGTGGACGTAGTTGTGGAGGATCATGATGATCGACACTCGGCCCTCTGCCTTCAGCCGCGCCACGAGGTCCAGGATCATCGAGCCCTCCTTGGCGCCCATAGCCGCCAGCGGCTCGTCGAGCAACAGGATGTCAGCGTCGGAGTTGACCGTGCGTGCGACCGCGATCGCTTGTCGTTGCCCGCCGGACAGGCGCGCAACCGCGACGTCGATCCGTGGGATGTTGATCCCGATCTCATCCAGCGCCGTGCGGGTCTCCTGCTTCATCCGCCGGTTGGCGAGCAGTGGGATCGGGTGGTGCACGTGCTCGCGGCACAGAAACATGTTGTGGTAGACGGACAGTTCGTCGATCAGCGCAAGGTCTTGAAAGACGGTGTCGATCCCTTGGCTGCGGGCGTCGTCGACGCCGCGGGGCCGGTAGGGCTCTCCGTGCAGGAACATCTCGCCTGAATCCTGCTTTTGAAAGCCGCTGATGGTCTTGATCAGGGTGGACTTGCCCGAGCCGTTGTCGCCCAGCAGACCGAGCACCTCGCCCTTGCGCAGGTGCAGGTTGACGTCGCGCAGCGCGGTCACAGGACCAAAGCGCTTGGAGATGTGCTCGACCCTGAGCACATCGTCGGGCGCCGAGGTCGGCGGGACGACAGTCTCGATCGGTTGCACATCAGCCACTGCCATGCCCCCTGCGCGCGCGTTGGACGTAGACGTTGACGGTCATCGCCACGATGATCGCCAGGCCGAGGTAGAACAGCTTGTAGTTGGCGTTCACCCCTTGGAGGACCAGGCCGTCTTGGAGGATCCCGAGGAACAACGCACCGATCAGCGCGCCGATCACGGTGCCGGACCCGCCGGCCAGCAGTGTCCCGCCGATCACCGCCGAGGCGATCGCGAAGAAGAGGATTTCGTTTGCCCCGGACGGGTCGGGCTGAACCGACCCGGCGCGGACGGCCTCGAGAATCCCGACGAGCCCGGCGGTGAGACTGCAGAGCACGAAGTTGCGGATCGTTATGAGCCTCACCGAGACGCCCGCCTCGGCCGCGCCGAGCTTGTTGGAGCCGATTGCCACGGTATGCAGCCCCCAGCGCGTGAACGTGAGCGCGGTTTGCAGCAGGAACACGATCACGAGCGCCCAGATGAGCTCCGAATATGTGCCGGCACCAAAGATTTTGGCGAACGTACCGACATGGTTAACCGTTTCGGTGAGGAAGATGTGATGGCCGTTGACCACATGTTCCACCTTCACCGTTGTTTGGTGAACTTGCGCTCCTGGTGTGTTGACCGGCGCGCCGTGGGAGATAATCAGGCTAATTCCCTCGAAGGTGAACAGCATTCCGAGCGTCGCCACGAATGAGCTGATTCCAACGACCGCGGTGAAAAAGCCGTTTACGGCACCCACCGCCATACAGCACAGGAGCGCGATCACCACGCTTGGCACTAGCGGGATCCCGGCGGTGGACAGCTTGTAGAACAGGATCGGAGAGAACAGGTACATCGCGCCGATCGACAGGTCGATCTCTCCGAGGATCATCACAAACACCTCGCCCGCCGCAAGAATCGTAAGCGGCGCGAAGTACGGCAGCAGCGTCTTGAAGTTGGCGCCCGTCAGGAAAGTGCTGGTCTCGAGCGAGAAGTACACCGCCGTGACGATCGCCACGACGATGATGCTGCCCTCGCGCAGGGAAAGCACGCGCGCGAGTGGACCATTCGAATCGATGGAGCGCACCCGCGGTCCGGGGCTCTCCTCGGTCGCCTGCCTCTCAGAGGCAGGCGGTCCCCCTGTCGCGCTGGACACTTAGGAGCTCTTCCACTGGACGCACATAATTCTCACGACCTCCTCCACTGGGCGCACATGGCTGTCGCGATCACTATGCGGGTGTGCCGGCCTTGATCGGAACCACCTTGACTTCGGTTGACGTCCCCTCATAGCGGGTCTTGGATTCGACGTACGGCGCAACCGTTTCCTTGTTGAGGAACTTCAGCCCCGTGTCCGTTTCGGCAGGGCCCGTGAGCGAGCCCGACACTTGCCACATGAACAACTGCAGGATCGGGAGAAAGCCCTGTAGGTAGGGCTGCTGGTCGATCGTGAATTCGATGTTGCCTTCCTGCAGCAGCTTCTGCGTGCCTTCGGTCAAATCGAAGCCGCCGGCCTTGATCCCCTTGGCGGCCAATCCGTACTTCTGCATGACTCGCGCGAGGCTTTCGGTGCTGCCACCGTCCACGGCGTACATGCCCTTCGTGCTCTGATGACCGATCCAATAGGCGTCGATCGTGGAGAGCTCGCCCGGGACCGCTGCGCCGGTCGCAACCGTGTGCACCGTGATCGGCTTACCCGAGGCCTTGATCGCCTTTTCGGCGCCTTCGATACGCGGTTGCAGATTGGCCGATCCGGGTGTCGCAATGAACAGCGCAACGTCGCCCGAGCCGACCGCTTCGACGATCCGCTTACCCATCTGTTCGCCGGCCAGTTTGAGGTCCTGCCCTATATAAGACAGGCGCGCGTTGCCGGGCGCGTCGGCGTTGTACGCAACGACGGGGATGCCCGCCTTCAACGCCGATTCGACCGGGGCGTTGAAGGCGTGCAGGTCGATCAACGCGACCGCGATTCCATTGGCGCCGCTTGTGATGGCGGTGTTGACCGCGTTGACCATCTGGTTGACGTTGCTGCTTTCCGAGCCCGTCCACTCATACGAGCATCCCAACAGCTTGCACGCGTCGGCGGCCCCGTATTGCGTGGGGACGAAGAACGGATTCGTCGTCACGTGGTTGACGACCACGAATTTGTAGCTTGGATGGGAGCCGAAAACGGCAGCGCTACCGCTACCGCTGCCACTGGCGCTCGAGCCACTGCTTTTGCCACAGGCGGCCAGTATGCTGCTCGCCGAGCCGGCAGCTATCCCGGTGAGCGCGGTGCGACGCAGGAACGCACGACGGTCCATGCCTCGTCTGCCGATCTCCGAATGCTCGAGCTGCTCCAGCCGCCCAGCTAGCTCATCGACCTGATCTGTCTCTGGCATCTCTATCTCCTCCTCTAGGGAGGCTGCGTCGGGCGACGCAGCACCCACCAATACTTTTCCCCCTTGAATCCATTCGTATTCAGGAACTTCGCGAGAAGGGGTCTATCTTCAGAGCATGGCTTCGGCATCCGCCAGCCCAGAGCCCCCTTCCAACCACCCGGATGCGGCCGGGTGCGCAGGGCAGAAACCGGAGATCGGTAAACGCGGAGAGAGCCCTCGACTTGATCGAGCGAAGGAGCAAGGCGAGCTCTACGGGCCGCTTGGCTTGGAGCGACTGGCCAAGAAGGACGGTCGGGCGCTCATCATCTACGCACGTCGAGAACGCCAGGGCGAATGAGCGAGCAGCGCTTCAACGAGTTGCGCGCAGAGGATGTCGTATACGCGATCCATCGGCAGGGGCGCATCTTCCTTCCACCGGAGGATCACTGCCCCTTGTGCCCCACACCTTCTCGCCCCCACGCGTCGGCGCATCCCCATATGTCTAACCCCCATACATCGGCCGACCCTGATATCCCGGTCGATCCCCACACCCCGGTCGATCCCCACCCCCCGGTCGATCCCCACACCCCGGTCGATCCCCGATCCGAGGGCTTCGTGGAGACGGAGATCCCACTGCCCGCCTTCGAGATTGCTGTCTTCGACAACCTGTTCCCCACCTTTCAAGCGCCGGAAGGAGCCGCAGAGGTGATCGTGTACACCGACAGCCACCACGGATCCCTCGGCACACTGGCGCCCGAGCGAGCGGAGGCGCTGATGTGGGTTTGGCGCCACCGCTACCAAGAGCTTGGCGCTCGAGAGGACGTTCGCTACGTGCTCATATTCGAGAACCGAGGGATTGAGGTGGGCGCGACCTTGGAGCATCCACACGGTCAGATCTATGGCTACCCGTTCGTGCCGCCGGTACCGAAGCTCGAGCTTGCCGCGGACGCGCGCCTGCATGGTTGTGCACCCTGTGAGCTGCTGCGCCGCGAGCTCGAGGACACGCGGCGGGTCGTGTACGAGAACGAGAGTGTCGTCGCGTATATCCCCTACGCGGCGCGCTGGCCATATGAGACGCACGTCGTCATCCGAGAGCATCGCGCAAGCCTGCTCGACTGTGTGCCCGAGGAGCTGCGCCTGCTCGCTGGGTGCTTGCAGAGACTCACCCGCGGCTATGACGCCCTGTTTGCCAGGCCCTTCCCGTATGTGATGGTCGTCCACCAAGCGCCCACCGACGGACATTCCGATGGACACCTGCACGTCGAGTTTTACCCGCCGTTGCGTACCGCCACCAAGCTCAAGTATCCCGCCGGCTCAGAGCAGGGCGGGGGCACGTTCATCGGAGACACGCTGCCCGAGGACACCGCCGCGGCGCTACGCGAGGCGATCGCCGATGGGGCATGAGCATGCCGCGGCGTTCGCTCCCGGTCGCGTTAACCTGATCGGGGAGCACACCGACTACAACCAAGGACTTGCGCTGCCTTTCACGATCGCCGAGGGAATTACCGTGCGCGCGAGCGCAAGCGGCGACGGGCACATATACGCGCACGCGCTCGACCATGGCGAGTGGGACGAGTTCGCGCTCGCCGAGCCCTGTGGCGCGAGCGGCTGGCGCGCCTTCGTGCGGGGGGTGGTCGGCGAGCTGTGCCGAGCCGGGTACCCGCTCGTGGGAGCCCGCCTGGAGATCGGTGGGAATCTACCGCAGGGCGCCGGCCTCTCCTCTTCGGCGGCGCTCGAGGTGGCCCTGTGCCTCGCTCTGCTCGCACTCCTCGGCAGGGCAGACGCCGACCGTGTCGACCTGGCACGCCTGTGCTCGCGCGCGGAGAACAACTGGGTGGGTGCGCGTACCGGCCTGCTTGATCAGCTTGCCTCGCTTTACGGCGAACCCGACACGGCGCTGTGCATCGACTTTCGAGTACTGGAGATCGATCCGGTCCCGCTGCGAATCGAGAGTGGGTGGCGGCTGGTGACGCTCGACTCCGGCGAGCGTCACGCGAACGCGAGCTCGGCCTACAACGAGCGCAGGGCGGAGTGCGCAAGAGCATGTGAGTTGTTGGGCCTCGACTCGCTGCGACAGGCGAGCCAGGACAGCCTCAGGCTACTGCCGGTGCCCCTGCGGGAACGCGCACGCCACGTGCTTGGCGAGAACGCCCGGGTGAGAGAGACCGTCGCCGCCCTGGAGACGGGGGACCTACCTGCGGTGGGGCTGCAGCTGAACGCCTCCCACGCGAGCCTACGCGACCTCTATGAGGTATCCACGCCGGCCGTGGAGGCCGCCGTCGAGCGGCTACTCAGGGCGGGCGCCGCCGGCGCGAGGATCATGGGCGGCGGCTTCGGCGGTCACGTCCTCGGGCTACTTGCGCCGGGCGCTCGCGCGCCCGAGGGCGCGCGAGAGGTGCATTCCGGCCCGGGTGCCCACCTGCTCGGCCCGCGGATGCCGCCTATCCCTTCCACGATTGGATAGAGAGCGGGCGTGTAATGTCCTCTGACGATGGCGCGCCTGCCCGAGCTGAACCCAGCTGACGCCAACCCCCAGGTGCGCTCGGCGCTCGAGCGGCTGCCTGCGCTGGCGGTCTTCCGCATGGTGGCCAACGCCCAGGGAACTTTCGTCAACTGGCTGCGGTTCGGGCGCGACTGCCTCGACGGTGACCTGTTCGACCCGGTTCTGCGCGAGCTTGCGATCCTGCGCGTAGCGCGACTGACGCCAGGTGCCGAATATGAGTGGTCACAGCACGCGCCGATCCTCCTCGCCGTCGGAGGCTCCTCCGCGCAGGTGGCCGCGCTCGAGGCCGACGATGTCGAAGCCGAGGCCCTCGGCGAGGACGGGCGACTGGTAGTTCGCTTCACGACCCAGGTGGTACTGGACGCCACCCCCGACGAGGCGACCTTCGACTCGATGAGCGCACGTTTCACACCCGCCGAGATCGTTCAGCTGATGCTGGTGATAGGCCAGTACATGATGCTCGCCCGCGTTATGGCCACCACACAACTCGAAGTGGACGCAGTGCTCGGCGCAGAGGTGCTTGCCGGCATCCAAAGGCCGGGCTCCAACGTCGATGCGAGCTGACGGGGCTTCATGCGCCGACGGCGCATGAACGTCACTGGGGCGCCGCACACCCCGGATGCCTCCTCAACCGTTCACAACCTATGTAGGCAGGACAGCTAGGCCGCGAACCGTTGTGCGCTGCGTGCCCTGCGCTTGGCCGCTTCGACCTCACGATCCTTCGCGGGGGCCGAGGTGACCATCTGCTCCAGCAGTCTCGACGAGGCCGCTGCGATCTCCTCGACAGCGCGCTCGAAGATCTCGGCGTTCGCCTGTGAGGGCTTGGTGAAGCCGCTGATCTTCCGCACGTACTGCAGGGCAGCGCCGCGTACCTCTTCGTCTGTCGCGGAAGGCTCGAAGTTATAGAGAGTTCGGATGTTTCTGCACATGAGACAGAGGTTACCCCAGCAGCGAGCTCGATAATCGACCCAGAGGCTCGTCCAATCGAACTCCAGGACCGAGCAAATGCCGTCCTGGCTCTCGAGCCGTGGCTCATGAAGAGATCAAACGATCTCCAGCGGGAACTCATGACGCTGAAGAGATCGAGGAGTCGAGGCAAACTACCCTTCCGCACAAATCCTGTATGGTTTCGTGCCGTTCCGTAGATCAATCAAATTCCATCCTGTAGCCAGAATGTGAATCATGCCCGGATTTGCTTTCCATCGTGAGACGCTCAAGCAAGTCGCCGATCAGATGTCGGCCGGCGACCCACGGGCCCCAGCTCCCGAACAGCCCATTCGCCTCACTCGGGGCGATGGGACCGGACATACTGCTCTACACGACCCCGAGCCCAGGGCTTGCCGCGGCGCTCGCCGACGGCACGATCATCGCGTTGGCAAAAGAAGCAGCCAGCTCTCCCTCGAGCCTCTCGGGAAGCCAGTTGCTACTGCTCGAGGAGCTTTTCAGCAACCCGCTCGGCGCCGCCTACTCGGTGCTTTTCAGCCTGCTGATAGTGCCCGTATGGCTAAAGCTGAGGAATATCACCTCGGTTCTCGCAGAAGCCAACACAATTGCCCAGGAGGAAGACGAGCTCAGGATCAGCGGAGCCGGCGCGCCACCGTAAAGCTGCATGCGGGTCCCCGGCCACAGGGCGTCGCGATCAGGCCCTACGTGTCCTGAGGGCGGACTCTCGGCCGTGCGCCCTAATCTCGAGATAAATCTCCGTTCGGTGTACCGAAACGTCCGAGGGTGCCTGGATACCGAGGCGTACCTTTGTGCCATCATTAGACAGGACCATGACCTCGATGTCGTCGCCGATCATGATGCTCTGTTTGTCCTTCCGCGTCAGAACGAGCATGAGCCTCAGTTCCCCGACTTGATGCAGCTCAGTCGGACTTCAAGTTTAAGGGCCTACGCATCGGTCAGACTTTCGGCACATCGACTTCCCTTTGCGATGCCATCTCTCTACAAAGCTTAGCGCCGGAATGACGATCTGGAGCCGAAAGCTCGTTATGGTTATAGAAGCGAACATGATCGAACTGGTCAAGAGTCCTTCGATGCGGGTTCTCTCCAAAGGTTGCGTTGCTCTTTGGCTGGTTGTCTTGCTCGTGTTCGCGGCGCTCCTCTTGGCCGTTAGTGCCCAAGCAGACGGGACGAACGCCCCCGACGGCGCCTCGGAGACGCCGATAGGCGAAGTGGCAACGAAAAGCGGTGCCCCTCCAGAAGAAGCCCCTTCTGTGATCGAACACGAACAAGCACCCCCCGTGGCTCAAGAAGCGCCCCCTGTGGCCGAAGAAGCACCGCCCGTGACCGAACAAGCCCCCCCTGTGGCCGAAGAAGCGCCGCCCGTGACCGAACAAGCACCCCCTGTGGTCGAACAAGCACCGCCCGTGACCGAACAAGCACCCCCTGTGGTCGAACAAGCACCGCCCGTGGTCCAAGAAGCACCCCCCGTGGTCGAACAAGCACCGCCCGTGGTCCAAGAAGCACCCCCCGTGGTCAAAGAAGCACCCCCTGCGACCGAAAAAAAGACCGTCGAACAGACTGCCGGCGAGGTGGCCGCTGAAGCTGGCTCCGAAGCCACCCCAGGGCCTGGGGAAGATTCGCAGGTGCCCGTTGGCGCCTCAGGATTGACTCACAAAGACGCGACGGGCGAAGTCGCGCCGGAAATCTCGATTGCCGTGACGACTTCTGTCGCTCCCGCGACCGCCTCTGAAATCTCGATGTCGCCCGTGCAGCCCCAGTCATCTCTCACCTTGCGCCCGCAAACGATCTCGGCACGCAGCGCTGAGCCGATGAGCTGTGTCAGAGCATCGATCGCGGCAGACTACGCCGATGGCTGGTTGGACATCTCGGTCGCTTCGTCGTTATCGAACGTCCCCTTCACCACCGCTGATGTTTCCTCGACAGCGATCGCGACAGGTACACCTGCCGGCAGCCTAGGCGATGGTTCTACGACTGAGAACCATCCCTCCGCGCCCGGATCTGGATCCGGCGGCGGAAGCGGCGGATCGGCTGCTGGAGGCGGTTCAGGCTCTGGCTCTTCGGCGTCCTCCACACTCGTAGATGTTCTCCTGCAAGCAGCGCCGCGGGCGATGCGACGGTTGCGCCTTGCGCAGCCGTCATGGCGCACGTCGTTCTTCGTTCTGATCCCAGAGCGACCGGACTAGCTCCTCCCGGTCTCTCTACCTCGGTCCTGGATCACCCCTGATCCAGGCCAATTGACTACCAGATCGAAGTTCTGTTGAAAGGAGCTGTATTGATATGACGCATCATTTGACATCGTCAACGGCAAGTTGGCATGCACCTAATCAAGGTGACGAGGTGGAAGTAGCCTCGGATCGAACCCGCGCCGGCGACGGTGAGGCCAACTTGTCAGTTGCTGCGCACTCCCGGCCGCATC
Source organism: uncultured Solirubrobacterales bacterium (assembly GCA_963757995.1). Classification (GTDB taxonomy): domain Bacteria; phylum Actinomycetota; class Thermoleophilia; order Solirubrobacterales; family Solirubrobacteraceae; genus Palsa-744. The sequence goes on along the minus strand of CAVWTS010000003.1, from coordinate 58,489 downwards.
TGACGCTCGCGAGTACGCCCGTCTGGAGGCACAGGCTGATCTTGACAGGCAAGTTGGACTATCGTTCGGCTTCTGAGCTTGAGGAGGAGATCGAGTGCCTATGCGAAGAAGGCGTCACGATCCTCACCCTCGACCTTCGTCAGCTCGACGCGATTGATCCGACTGGGGCCACGGTAATCGCATTCCGCGGCGCCGCTTGCAAGAGGCGAGGACGTGACTTTGCGGTGATCCCCGGGTCGCGCGTCATCCATCGCGCGTTGGCTGAGGCAGGCGCCACGGACTTGCTGACGCTCGATCCAAACGACAGCGTTGTTCGCCGCTATCCGAGTCGTTCTTTGGAGGGCTTTTTCTCAGATAGGTCAACCACAATGATCAACAACTTGTGATTGGAGCGGTATCCGCAAGGGCGTCGGGTTGAGTCCGCTAGCTCCACATAGATGTCTTGGGTAAACCCTGGCCCGAAGAATGGGGTTGGGGTTTGCGCAAGAAGGCATGGCGGGACCGTGTGGCGGGCCGTAGGCTGGCCTTAGCGATAAACGGGGCTAGGCTGGTGCAGTGCACATCCAGCCCAAGTACGCGATGAGCTCGGTTGAGGCTCGGCAGGTCATAGCCGAGCATGGATGGGCACGCGTAGTCACCTGCGGAACCGAGGGTCTGCGCGCCACGTACGGATTCTTCCTGCTTGAGGATGGACCTAGCGAGGAGGTGATCGTAGTCGGGCACTTTGCCCGCGCGGACCCGCAATGCACCGACATCGAGGCTGGTATTCCAGCCCTGCTGATCTTCGAGGGACCCCACGGATTCATCTCGGCGTCTTGGTACCGCCCGGAGCTGACCGACGTGCCGAGCACGATGAATCACCACTCTGTGCATCTCCACGGGACGCCTCAATCACTCGATGGCGAGGACCGGTTCGATGTGCTGCGCCGAACGCTCGAGCGCCACGAGGCGGTGCTCGGCAAGGATCGATGGCGGCTGGAGGGCGGCGGTGTGAAGCTGTCGCGAAGGATCGCTCCGCAGACCATCGCCTTCAGGCTCCGTGCCGAACGCGTGGAAGCGAAGTCCAAGCTATCCCAGGGCATGCCGCGCCCGGTGCGGGAGCGGATCGTCGAGCGACTCAATGAAAATGGGCCCTACCAGAATGATGAGCTGGCCTCGCTCATGAACAGATTGCCGCTGGGCGACCAGCATTAGCCGCAGACTCACGATCCCATCGTGGCCTACGATCGCGCACGAGCACGACCGTAGGCAAGCACAAGCGCGCGGACGACCTTCTGTCGTTCGCCGCTGGACGAGGCGATCGTGACGGTGAGGGTCAACGTCAAATGGAGATGACTTCTCAGCGCCCGTCTTGCCTGTGCGTCGAGCTGTAGGACCAGCTTCGACTGGCCGACCCCGACGTTGGCGCGCATCGCTCGCGCAAGCACGACCGGCCCACTGCGACGTCTCGGCTTGGTCGGCAGGAGCTGCGCGGGTGGCACGGTGGCATCGACTTCCACTCGCGCGACCCGGCTATCCAGCTCGAGAACCACCAATAGCGAGCTCCCGTGCCGGGACACGCGAAGCGACGGGCTACGGTTTCCCGGACTGGTCGGAGTCGGGGTCGAGGTCGGGCCCGGCACAGGAGCGACTATCGGGAGAAGCGGCGTGGCCGGGGGCGTAACGATGGATTCGACAAAGGGGGCCGGCGGCGCAGGCGGGTTGGTTTGCACCGCCGGCTCGATGCCGGTCGTAAATGTCCGGTCGGCCCCATATGTGGTTCCGTAGACGGTTGTGGCGACTAGGCGGAAATGGTAGATGGTGTCTTCTGCCAGGTGATTGGCAGACTGCACAGCTTGCACATCGCCAGTACCCGAGCCAGCGGTGACTTCCGCTGTATGCGCTCCGTAGGTCTGGCTGGTTCCATATTCAAAGCGGTAGCTTGTCTGTGTACCGCGCGGATCTACCGTTCCGCTCAGCGTGGCATCGTCGTAGCCAACCGCCTCCGGCGCCGTCGTTTCCGCCAGGGGTTCCTGGGGCGTCGAGAACGATTTGTCGGCTCCATAGCTCGTTCCATAGCTGTTCCTCGCAACGATCCGGTAGTGATAGCGAGTGCCGGGCGTGAGGCCACTGACGGCTTCTTTTTCTTCTTCGTATCCCGCTCCCGCGATTTCGTGTTCGGCGGTGCGCCGGCCATAGCCTTCCGTGGCGCCGTATTCGAAATAGTACTGGGTGGTCTCGCCTTTTCCGTAGACGCCTCCTTTGAGGGTGGCACTGGAGTAGCCGAGGGTATATATCGGTTCGGTGAACACCACCGGCTTGCCACCCAGCGTTTCGAATTCTTTGCCTTCTCCCACCGTCGTCCCGCGGCTGTTGGTCGCGACGAGCCTGTAGTGATAGCGGGTGCCCGGCGCGAGGCCGGCGAGGGGAGCGCTCACCGCGACAAACTCACCCCCCGATCCAACGCTTGCTTCCGCCGTCTTCGACCCGTATGCCGCTGTGGTGCCGTATTCGAAGTAGTAGTTTGTCTGCACCCCGACCGGCCGCACTTCGCCGTTCAGCGTAGCTTCCGTGAGTCCCACGTCGCTCACTCTTTCTTCCTTGACTTCCGCATAGTAGGGAATGGTGAATTCGTGGTCCACGCCATCGGCGGTGCCATTGCCGGTTTTCACCATGACCCGCCAGTGGTAGGGGATACTGTGCTGCAATCCGGCTATGGTTGCGCTCACTTTGACGGCGCCCCACGCCGCGGGTACGGCCGATTCGGCTGTCTTGCTCCCATAGGCTTCCGTTGTGCCGTATTCGAGGTAATAGTGAGCTTCAAGGTCGCACGGATAGATGGAGGTTTCGAGCCTCTCGGATTCGGGAGTCAGGTTTGTAGCGCCTTCCAGCGATGGATTCCTGTTTGACGTCTCGGTATACGGCCCGATCGGCACAGGCACCGGGTTGCTGTCTTCGAGCGCGCAAGCGTCCTTGGAGTCGTCCCAGAGCCATGCCACCTCTGCCCCGTCGGCAAGCCGCCCCGGGCCCAGCTCGTTGCAGATATCGGCGATCTCATCGGTGCCCAGCTCTACGCCGGTATTCCATCCGGACACACCGTCCCGATCGGTGATGCTCTCGGCGTACTCGTGAGTAAGGGTCTGCGTCACGTCGCCGCATCCGATGCGCTCTTCGGTGTCCATGATCACCGCAATCGACGGCCCGTTTTCGTCGGGGCCGTACCCTTCGTGAAATCCGCACGTCCGGCTTTCCACTTCGGCCGTGCCGGGCGCGGGCAGGATCGCGTAGGTGGTGTCGGTCTTTTCAGCCCCGCCGGTTTGCTCAATCACTTCCTGGGCCGCCAGCCGGGCCGCGTAACTACTGATCTTGGTTGTGATCGCCTGTTTGATGTAGTACTTTTCGATCACGGGCGAGCCCGCGAGCGGCGAGGATATCGGGCCGTCAAGGCCGCTGTATTGCGTCAATATCCCCTGATAGCTCGATCCGGGCAGACTTTCCGCTGTCGCTTCTAGTTCGTGGCGCAGCGCAAGGGCGGACCCACTTTCCCATTCCTCCCCGAGGAAGACGAGCATCAGGTGCGGTTCGTTCTGAATCGTGCCGCCGTGGTATTGAAGCCGCGGCGGCGACGAGGTGAGCGGACGCACCTTGACGCTCGACGCCGTCGCCTCACCTCCCGCCGTCTCAGCCGCCCCCGCGCCGCCCGCGAGGCGGGGGTTCTGAGGTTCGGTCGGGTCGAAATGCACTTTCTTGCCCTTGGCCCACGCGGGCACCGGCACGCCTGGGGGCAGACCGTCGGCCGCCAAGGCCGCGGCTGTCTGGTGCACACCCAACAACAGGAGCATCGGCAACAGCGCCAGCATTCTCCGGCACGCCACAGGGAATGCGGGACGCCGGGCTCTCGCTGCGTGCCGAGCTGGCCCCTCGCCGTCCCCTCGCATCTCAATCACGACTGTCCCCCCAGGTCAGTCAAAAAACAGGCCCGGCCCACATGTCGATTAGCATACCCCTGCGGGTAGGTACTGACAAGCTACTAACCGGGTGCGCCCGATCAAGCTGACGAAGCCGGTTGCATCACCGTGAATGCGGCTCCCTGAGGATCGATCAGCCCGGCGAAGCGTCCGATCGGCATGTCCATCGGCTCGTTCGTGACGGTTGCCCCGAGCGAGCGGGCCTTCGCGACGACGGCGTCGCAGTCGGCGACCCCGAAGACCACGCCCCAGTGCGGCGGGATCTCGGCCGGGAAATACTCGTCGCTCATCTGCATCATGCCCCCGACCTGTTTCCCGTCCAGCTCCCAGACCGTGTAAGTCTCCGGCGCGCCCTCGAACGCGGGGGGACGACCCTGCCAACCGAAGACGGCCGAGTAGAACGCCTTGCCGGCGTCGGCGTCACGGGTGAGCACCTCGTTCCAACAGAGCGAGCCCGGCTCGTTGACCAGATCGGCGCCGGTGAAGCTCTTCGGCTGCCAGACGCCGAACACGGCTCCAGTTGGATCGGCGAACAGCGCCATCCGCCCGATATCCATTACATCCATCGGCTCGAGCACGACGCTGCCACCGGCGGCCTTGACCTTCCCGGCCGTCTCCTCAGCATCGGCGACGCTTATATAGGTGACCCACACGGTGGGCTGGGTGGGCGGGCCCTCATTCATATGGCCCATCAGGCCCGCGATGTTCTTGTCCTTGAGCTGGAACATGCGGTACCCGCCGGTCTCCTCACCGCCCGGCTCGGTTGTGCTCCAGCTCATCAGCTCGCCGTAGAACTGCACGGCGGCGTCGGTGTCTGGCGAGGACAGTTCCACCCAAGAGGGGGTGCCTGGTGCGTACTCGGGCATGGTTTTCTCCTTTGCGGACGGGGGTAAGCATGATCGTCGCAGATTGAAGCGTTGGATTGATGTATTCCCGGTTGGCACATGTGCCAACCGGCGACGGCGCACATGTGCGCCGTCGTTCGGGGCGCGCATGCGCGCCCCGCGCAGGGCCGCATGCGGCCCTGCGTTCCGACCCGTACATGTACGGGTCGGCCCCCCGGCACATGTGCCGGGGGGACCCGATAACGAGATCAGTGACGATCGACGCCGGGGAGCACCTGGGTGCCTTCGATCTGGACCGCTTCGAGCGCGTCCGGATCCAAGCCGAGCAGGTCGAGGATCGTCGGCGCGATCTGGGTCGTCTCGACCCACGGGCGGTACGTGCCGGGCTGCACTGCTCCCGGTGCGTACACGACGATCGGCACGTCACGGTCGGCCGGGTTTGCGCCGCCGTGCTCGGCGACCTTGCTGCCACCGGTGTAGATCACACCGACCTGCACCACACCCCACACGTCGGGATGGCGCGGATCGCTGAGCGGCACGCCGAAGTATTTCGCCGCTTCCTTGCCGGCGAAGATTTCGGACAAGCCCGAGTGCGCCAAGGTACGCGTGCTGCCGTCGTAGGCGACGCCTGTTGCCGTGTGGTTCCACAGATATTCCTTTACGAAATTGGCAGCTTCCTGGGAGGTGTTGGACAGGTAGCTCTGCCAGGCGTCGTCGTCGGTACCCGCGACGATCAAGGCACCGGACCCGGGATGAGCGCTTCCCAGGCCGCGTTGATCGCTTCGATGATCGGCCCATCCTTGATTTTGACCAGCGAGTCCGGGTCCTGCGGCGACTGGCCATGCTTGGCCGAGACGATGATCGCCGTCGAGTCAGCCAGACCCTGCGCTTGGATCTCTTCGCTCATCGCTTGTAGTTGCGCGTTGATGTAGTCGAGCGCGCGCTGGAGCAACGGCCCCGGCGTGTTGGTGCCGGGTAGGTAACCGCCAGCGAGGCCATCCGATGTGTGCAGCTTCTCGGCGGTTGAGACGGTCTGGAAGTTCATGCCGAAGATCGCCGGCACGCCAACCTTTGTTTTGCGACTGTGGTCGTAGCCTTCGATCTCGTTGACCACCGCCTTGACCTTGTAGGAGTCGTATTGCATCGTCGCGGCGTTGTCTTCGGTCCAGCCGATTTCACCCGGATACGGTTTGCCGTTCGGTTCGAGCGCGATCGAGTCGATCTCGGGCGTGAACAGGTCATCGATGCTGTTGCCCGCCGGGCCTTCGAGGGCTTCGTAGGCAGGGTGCTTGTCAGACCAGGCTGTCCTCAGACCGTGATCGTGGACCACTTCGAAGATCGTGTTGACCTCGAGATATTCGTGGGGGTAGATCGGCTTGCATGTCTGCGGGTTGACGGGCAGTGTGGCTGGATTGATCAGCGACTGCGGCTGAGCGGTCATTTCGAGAATGCTTTCGGGCAGGCCGGTAAGACCCTCACCGGCGTCGAGCGCATTCGCGTTGATGTCGTCCGGTGAGTCATAGATGACTTCACCACCGGTCGGCTGACCGTGGCACGAGGTCGTGCCCGCGGGTAGCACCGCATGGCTGTACTCGTCGTCGTAGTAGATGCCGGTCGTGCGCGGGTTGCCACCGGTGACCTGGGCGGTCATGCCGGGGAACGAGTCGGACGGGATCGGCGTCTGCGCCTGTGAGTACTCGGCGCCACCACCGACGAGCTTCGCCAGCTCCGAGCCAGGATGGTTGCTGACATACCATTCGAGATCCGACTGGTGCAGGCCATCGACCGAGATCAGCAGCACGTGGGAGATCGCGTTCTTGGGGTGTCGTCCGTGATCTCCGGACCCTCCATGGCCCCCGGGCAGTCCACCATGATCGCCGGACCCTCGTCCGTGGTCGCCACGCCCTCGTCCATTGTCGCCGGACCCTCGTCCGTGGTCGCCGAACCCTCCTCCATGATCCCCAGACCGTTGTCCGTGATCCCCGGACCGTCCTTTGTGGTCCCCCGCCTGTCGTCCGTGACCTCCCGACTGGTCTGCGAAGACTACGGCCGCGGGAGCGGCCATCGCGAAGGCCCCGACGGCAAGCGCAACGCCTGCGCCGCGGTGTATTCGTCCAAGCATGAAACCTCTCCTTGGTTGCAAGTGAGCAGTTGCATGCAGTACTAACCGGACACCCACGCGCCGAGGTTGCCGAGCTGTGGTGATCGTGTAGCCATGCGGTGAATGGCTGGTCGCCCCGTCGAGGGCCTGTTGCATTGCTCGATGGATACGCCAGGATCCCAGTCAGCTTTGACGTTTATCCGTGCGCGGAGGTGCTGGACATGTCTGATGAGGTTGTTCCTCCTGGTGGGGTCCTGGCCTCGGGCTTCTAGGTCCGTAGACACGTCACCTACCTAGCTGGACCAGCGAGAACAGGGCTCCCAATTCGCCGGCAATCCGGCAGGAGCTGCCTATATCAAAGCTGGCTTCGAGGGCTTACACAGCCTAGGTGGGTGTATGTTGGCACCTACCGATGTGAGGAGATCCCCATGTATGTGCGTGTCGTGAGATTCACCGACGTAAACGCTGAGCGGATGGAGAGATTGCTGGCCCGCATAAAGAAGTCAGACGGGCCACCTCCGGGCGTGCCCGCCACCGGCTTGACGATGATGTTCGACGAGGAGCAGGGCACTGCGGTGGTTCTCCAGCACTTTGCCACTGCGGAGGACATGAGCGCAGGCGCCCAAGCGTTTAGCGCGATGGATGCGTCAGAGACTCCGGGTGTCCGCGCCTCCGTGGACATGTGTGAGCTGAAGCTCGAACTCGAGGCTTGACACTCCAGCGCCAGCGACGAGAGATGACCTATGACAACGAGCTCGCCCATCGAATACGCGAGCAGCTTGGTGACGAGCAGGGCATAACCGAGAAGGCCATGTTCGGTGGGCTGGCGTTCCTGCTCCACGGCAACATGGCGGTCGGGATCTCCAACGGTGGGGAGCTCGATGGTCCGCGTCGGCCCGGACGCATCTGATGAGGTACTCGCTCGACCCCACACCCGCGTCTTCGACATGACTGGCCGACCGATGAAGGGCTGGTACTCGTTTCCGCGGAGGGATTCGCGACCAATGCCAGGCTCGGCATCTGGGTAGGACGCGGCGTGGGTTCGCCGACCCTCCCGGGCGAAGGGGTAGGCGCTGCCCGTAGATGGAGAGCTCGATCAGATCTTCCGGCGCTCGCGCGGACGGGGAGCGTCGACATGAATCGATCGAGGGTGCAGCCGCACCGCCGGCCCGTAAGTCCTATCCCGAGCCGGCGGCGGCAGCTATTCATCAGTCGGTGACGAGGCCTGCTGCAAAGGCACCCACGGGCAGCGGTGTGGGTGAGCTGGACAGCTCGGTGAGGCTTCCACCATTCACCGCAAACGACGCGATGACGTTGGCTTGCTTCCGTCTACCAGCAGCGTCCTGCCATCGGGAGACAAACGGGCGTCAACGGCGCCCGCTCCAGCCGAGCCGAACGGCGTGCTGCCGAGCAAGACCAGTGAGCCATCGGGGTTGATCGAGTAGCTCGAGATCGAGCCTGACGCAGTGTTCACCGTGAACAGGAACTGCCCGTCGTGGCTGATCTCCACCCAGCAGGCCGCTGTCTGAAGATCGGCGAATGGGGATGCGCCGATCGAAGCCAGCTGGCCCGTGCTGCCGCTCGCCAAGAAGACCGAGACCGTTCCGTTGCCCGCACCACCGTGGGCGTTGCTGACAAACAGCTGGAGGGATTGCTCGGCCGGAACTCCGCGCCGAACGGTCCTGCTCCTTGCGCCGCGATAGGCGAGCCTGGAGCGGCGACGAGCAGGCCATTGTGAGGACGTGAAAGCTCGCGATCGTCGAGGTGTTGTCGAGATCGACGACGAGCCGGCTGGCCCGGGGTCGATCAACACGTCATCTGGGCCTGAGCTTGCGGGCAGCGACACGGTAGACCCTGGCAGCGGGTTCAGCGATCCGTTCGGGGCGAGTGTGAATCCGGTTATGTTCGGCGCGCTCGCACCTGCGTTGGCGACGTATACAAGATTGCCGGAGACCGCGATGCTGAGCGGTTCGCCGCCACCTGAGGACACAGGAGCGCCAACCGGCTGGGGTACACCGTTAAGCCAACTCGCAGCACCGATATCTGGTTGCTGCCGGCGTCTGCCCGCGAGCAGGTAGCGTCCGTCGCTCGAGAGCTGAATCGCGCCCTGCGAGGGCAAGCCGGCACCGAGCCCTGCGCCGCCGATCGAAAAAGGAGAGCCGGAGATTGGCGTGAGCGACCCGTCGGCGTGCCGGTCGAGCCGCCACGGTGTTCGATGCCGCGGTGTTGTCGTTGACGTAGGCGTGACCGATGACCCGGGATTCATGGTGGCCGAATTCGCGCCCTTCGTGGGCGGCGGCGGATGTCGCCGTGGCGCCGGCCAAGGCCAGCGCGAGCGGGATAACGAGATGAGGCAGTTTCATAAGTGAACCTCCTGGACGGGCGGGGATCATTCCCCGACCACGGGCACGATGCCCGGGACTCCTAAGTGCCTCTTGCACGGAGATGAACATTCCCTGAACCTCGCCGCTGACCGAGCCAGAGTCAGGCGACCACGGAGGGCTCTGCGATAGGGAGCGTGAACGCGAAACGCGCGCCGCCCTCGGGCCGGTTCTCCGCCCAGATACGACCGCCCTGCGCCTCCACGAAGCCTCGCGCTATGGCGAGCCCCAGCCCGGCGCCACCACTTGTGCGAGTACGCGAGGCATCATCGCGCCAGAAGCGCTCGAACATGCGCTGCTGGGCTTCCTTGCTGAGCCCGACACCCGTGTCCTCGACCGACACCTCCAGCTCATGATTGCGCCGTCTCGCCCTGACGAGCACCGAGCCGTCCGAAGGAGTGTGCCGCAGCGCATTGGTCACGAGGTTCAGGAGCACGCGTTGCACATGCTCCGGAGCACAGCGAACATCGGGCAAGGCGTCGTCGAGCTGACTCTCCAGGTGTACTTGTCGCGCTCGCGCGTCGGCCTCCAAGCCGCTCACACAGTGGGAGACGAGCTGCGGGAGCTGGGCCTCCCGGAGCTCGAGTGTGAGCGCGCCGGCGTCGATGCGCGCGAGCTCGAACAGATCGTCGATCAGGCTTGCGAGCGTATGCGTCTGCTGGTGCAGCGCCGGCAGGTACTCGTCGATCGAAGCGAGACCATCCTCGACCGCTTCGAGCATCGCCTGAATCGAGGCTACCGGCGTGCGCAGATCGTGACTCGCCCAGGCGACGAGCTGGCGTCGAGCATCGAAGAGCGCCTCGATGTTTCCCGCCATCGCGTTGAAAGCCTCGCCGACGTGCGCGAGCTCGCGCGGACCCTCAGTCGGCGCGCGAGCCTTCAGCTCCCCACCGGAAAGCTCGTCGGCCGCTACCTCCAGTCCACGGATACGCTGCGCGATCTGCCCTCCGAGCAGCAACGCCGCGGCAAGCGCCGTCGTGGCTGAGGCTGCTGCCACGGCCAGGATCTTCACGTCGTCGTGCATGTGAAACATCACAAGACCACCCAGGATCACGGCCGCGAGCGGCAGGCCCACCCCCAACAGCGCAAGTCCCACGAGCTGCATGCGCACCGTCGGCAGCAGACGCAATGCCAAGGCCAGCGCCACACCCGCGACGAGCGTGCTCAAGGACACGATGAGCGCGAACGCGATCACGGTGTGAATCTGTAGCCGACGCCGAACACCGTCTCGAGGTGACGCGGACGCGAAGCGTCATCCTCGATCTTCTTGCGCAGGCGGCGAACATGGACCGTCACCGTCCCCGTGTCGAGGGCGCTCGCATATCCCACACACGGTCCATCAGCTGATCGCGTGAGAACACCTGCCGCGGATTCGACGCAAAGAACAGGAGCAGGTCCAACTCCTTCAGTGTCAGCTTGAGCAGCTCGCCGCCCTTATGAGCCTCACGCGCCATCGGGTCGATCACGACGTCGCCAAAAGCGATCGCCCGCGCTCTGCCGACGGCCGGCTGGGCCGTGCGACGCATCAGCTTGCGAACTCGGCCGCAAGCTCCCGCGGCGAGAAAGGCTTGGTCAGGTAGTCGTCAGCCCCGAGCTCCAGCCCCACGATCCGGTCTGCCTCCTCGCCGAGCGCCGTCAGCATCACGATCGGCACCTCCGAGCGCGAACGGATCCAGCGGCACAGCTTGAGCCCGCTCACTCCCGGCAGCATCACGTCCAGAACGACCAGCGACGGCCACTCACGTTCCAAAAGGTCCCGTGCCTCATCGCCTGTGGCGGCCTCGAGCGTCCTGTGCCCGTCGCGCTCGAGATAGCGCACGACCACGTCGCGCACGATCGGCTCATCGTCAACGACAAGAACGGTAGACACACCGAAATTGTCGGCGGCAGAGATTACGCACAGCTTAAATCGAGCGCACGACGCGCTCCTACGGTATGCACCCAGGTCGAATGTTCAGCTCATGGCATTATCTGGGTTTGACGCGAACGCAGAGATATCGTCGCGAGGACGCCCAATCTCGATCTCCGTCTGAATGTCCATCGGCATGGGCAGAGCCCGATCGACTTGCGCGCTAATGCTTGGCGAGCGGTAGAAATATTGCGTCGCACACGAACCGATTGGTCGCACCGCGAACCTGCCCTTCGTCGCGAATTTCGAGCAGAACCCAAGCCCTGATGACGGACAAGGAGGACCGAAGTGACCCAGGCAAATGCCGCCCAACTGAAAGCCGAGCTCGACGCCGGGGAGGAGATCCTGCTTACGGCAACGCTTGCCCACCTCGCCTACGACGGACTCGACGGCACGCCGCGCGTGATCCCGATCGGCTTCCTCTGGACCGGCCAGGCGGTGGTCCTCGCCACGCACCCGACCGCGCCGAAGTTCGCAGCGCTCCGTGCCCGGCCGCGGGTGGCGCTGACGATCGACACCCCGAGCCCGGCGCGCTCCCTGCTGCTGCGTGGCGAGGCCGAGATCGAGGTCCTCGACGGCCCGGTGCCGGAGTACCTAAAGGCAGCGGCGAAGTCGATGGAGGGCGAGCAGCTCGCCGCCTTCGAAAAGGCCTGCCGCGAAACCTACGACCGGATGGCGCGGATCAGCATCGTCCCCGACTGGGCGCGTTACTTCGACTTCGGCGCCGGCCGCTTCCCTGGCTTCCTCCGCGAGCTGACATCCAAGGACTGAGGCGCGAGCAGCCATCGAGCGCATCGTTGAGTCCGTCTGGGCTGACTCTATGCGCAAGTGCCAGCCACTCATTCCATCTTCGCTCCGCGGGCCCGATACGCTCAAGGCCATGAGCAGTGCTGCAACTGAGGAGCTGATCGAGCGCGCCGCCCGCGTGCTGATCAACGCCGCGCCCGTGCCCCGACCAAGGTGATCCTGTTCGGCTCGCACGCTCGCGGCGACGCTGATGCGGGGAGATCCCTCTTCTTAGCGGCGCTGTTGTTCTCGGTTTCGGTCGCGGTGTCGTTCGCTGCGCTCGCGTCCGTTGGCGTTCGCGATGCTGACCATCGCGCGTTTGTTGACACGTTGCGCCATGCGCTCGGTTGCCCTGCGCGGGAGCTTCCGGCGTGAGCGACAACCTCGCCCGCGACGTCCACGACGCCGTCGCTGACAGCGACAGCCTCGTCGAGGCCAGCGTTCGCCCTCCGGCGACCACCCCGCGCGAACTCGAGGTGATGCGTCGCGACGTGCTGCGCAAGCTCAAGCTCGGACGAGAGATGCGCGTCGCCGAGCTCGGCTGTGGAATCGCGCTCCTCGGTGTGCCGGTCGCCGCGCGTGTGGCGCACTACGTAGGTCTGGACTTCGCGCCCCGGGCCGTCGATGTCGCCAACGATCGCCTGCGCGCGGCGGGATTCGGCGAGCGTGCAAAAGTGCTGTGTGTCGACGTGCTCAGCGTTGCTCCGGCGGAGCTCGAGGCGCTCGGCCGATTCGACAGGGTCCTGATGTACGGGGCGTTTCACTACGCCCGCACCGACGCGGAGGCGACGTGCTTCCTTCAGCGTGTGGTGGATCTGCTCGACGTCGGAGGCAGAGCGCTGATCGGAAACATCCCACTCGAGGACCTGCGGATAGATTGGGTTGCCGGTAATCGGCCGGAGACGGTCTTCGCCCGCGTAATGGCCCAGCTGCGATGGATGAGCACCCCAGGGAGCGCGCCGGTACCACTGACCCGCCGTTGGAAGGCGCTCCGCGCGGTCGAGACCATGCGCAACCGCGGGTCGGTGACGGAGACGTTCACTCCCGTGCGACTGCCCCCTAATTTCTGTGTGACGCTCACAACGGAGTCCGTCGAGCGGTGGCTCTCCACGCTCGACGCGAGCTTCGAGCACCACTGGTTGCTGCCCGCTCCGGGCGTCCCACTCGTGGTCGCCCGAGCGGATCTGATGATCCATCGACGCTGACAGGACGTGTGCGAAGATGGCGGCGTGAAGGGCTCCGAGACGCACTCGGCGCCGCCTGGGCGGCGTCCGCTTGCGCTCCCGTCGGGGTACGAGGGTCGCTGGCTGAACGAGCCCGCCGATCGCGCGCTGATCGAACGCTGTACCTCGGCGTCACGTGAGGAGCGTGCCTACAACACTCCCTCTTACGTGAACTTCACCCACGCTCAGAATGGCCGCGCTGATCGCTGGGTCACTTTCTGACTAGCGCCCACAGGCTCCTCTCCCGACCTCGCGGCCCGCTCCGCAGCGCACAAAATCTCGTTGCTCCTACGCATGAAAGTCAAGGGTGACTTGTGGTTATCACTTCCTGTCTCGGTGTGGCGTTCGTGCTCTTCGTGTTGGGCGCGGTTGCCTTCTAGTCGGCGACGAGTCGGCGGTAGGCGTTCTCGGCTTGCTGCGTGAGGGCGCGTTCGGCGACGGTGCGTTCGGCGGCTGTGCCGGTGCGAGGGCTCAGTGGCTTGCCCTTCTGAGCTGCGGCGCCCGCGCGTAGTTCGAGACCGCGGAGCTTGCGTGCGACGTGCGCGGGACGCTGGTAGGCGTAGTCCTGTTGCTTGGTGAGTAGCTGCCAGCAGAGAGGATGGCGATCTTGCGTGCGACTGCGACGATCGCGATCTGCGAGGAAGTGCTCTCCGAAGACGATCGGGAGTGCAAGCTGCTGAAGCGGCTCGCGGTTGAGGGTCAGGCGACTTCGGCGTGGTCGCGTGGGAGAGCGTTTGGCTGGTGGTTGGGGTGGGGTGTGCGGGGTTGGAGTGTGATGCGTCCGCCGCGTGCGGGCACGATGAACACGTTGCGGTGAGCGACCCGCTCTGAGCGCCGGCGCGAGGGTTGCAGGCGGGCGTGGCGGAGGATGGTCTTGAGTACGATTCGGGCCTCGGTGAGGGAGAAGGCGGCGCCGATGCATCGTCTTGGTCCGCCGCCGAAGGGGATCCAGGTGTAGGTGCCGGCGCGTGTGTCTAGGAATCGCTCGGGGCGGAAGATGAGTGGGTCGGGGTAGAGCTCGGGGCGGCGGTGCACGAGCGTTATGTAGGGGACGACCATCGTGCCACTCGGGATGGTTAGCCCGGGTAGCTCGAATGGCTCGGTTGCGAGTCGTGCGGTGAGCGGGAACGCTGGGCGCAAGCGCATCGCCTCCTTGATCACGGCGTCGAGATATTCGTCGTCGCCGTCGAGCGCGGCGGTTTGCAGGCGTGTGAGCGCGTCGGGGTAGCGGCTGACGCGCTCGAGTATCCATGTCAGGGTGGAAGCGGTCGTGTCGTGGCCACCGAGCAGCAGGGTGCGCATCGCGTCGCAGATCTCGTCGTCGGTCATTAGGCGGTCTTGGCTATCGGGTGTGCGCAGGAACATTCCGAGGACGTCCTGGCCGTCGAGTTGATCGCTGTTGCGGCGTTGGGCGACCTCTTCGAGCACGATCGCGTCGACCGCGTCGATCGCGCGGCGGACTCGGGGGAATGGTCTGTCCCACCCGTTCTGTCGGCTGGTCGCGATGATCGTCTGCAGGAAGAACCGCCGCGAGTGGCCCTCGCGAAGCAGTGCTAGCGTCGCTGTGCGCAACCGTCCAACGCGCGCGGGGTCGGTTACCCCGAACACGGTGGCCATGATCACCTCGAGGCTGATCGTTTCCATGTGTGGCTGGGAGGGAGTGGGGTGCCCGTAGGGCCAGCGTGCGAGAACCTCTTCGGTCTTGCGCTGCATCGTCTCGTGGTAGCCGCTCAACGCGTCCCCATGGAACGGTGGGAGCTGCGTGCGTCGCCTGCGCATATGCTCGGCGCCGTCGATGTTCGTGAGCCCCGTCGGGCCGAGAAAGAGATGGTGCGCGGATGCCTTCGCCAGCGCCGCTCCAAGACGAAGCACGCCGGTGTCGGCTGTGAAGACGCGCTTGATGTCCTCGGGATCGGTCAGGCATAGCCACGGCCCCGTCGCCGGCATCGGCACGAGGAAACGGTCGCCGAACCGCTGGCAGTGGCGCGCGAACTGCTCCGGGGCCAGCCAGTACTGGGCGGCATTGACGACTGCGGGGCGTCGCAGCCGGGGCACGTCGGTGAGCGTTTGGTCCATGAGCCACATCCCCTCTAGTTACTCTGTACGAAATAGAGTAACATAGTATCCAATGATGCCTATCGCCGAATTTCTCGAGGTGGCTCCCGTCGTGGGAGAGGACGCGCTCTTTGACCGCGTCGCCGCGGCGGCGCTCGACGAGTTCGCCGAGCACGGCATCCGCCGCACCTCAATGGAAGACATCGCCCGCCGCGGCGGCGTCTCACGAATGACCGTTTTCCGCCGGTTCGCGAGCAAGCAACGCCTCGTCGAGATCGTCATCGCACGCGAGATCCGCCGCGGCATGCAAGAGCTCGACCTCCTCTGGGAAGGCGCGGAAACACTCGAGGACCGACTCGTCGCCGGATTCGAGTTCGCCGGGCGCTACGTCCGCGACCACCCACTATTCGACCGGCTCCTGCGCAGCGAACCCGAGGTCCTGCTACCGCCACTCACCCTCGACGGCGGACCCGTGCTCGAGCTCTACCGATCACTCATCGCCCAGCGACTCCAAGCCGAAGTCAACGCTGGACGCGCCACGACACCAGACATAGACGGTGTCGCCGAGGTGATCGCACGCCTCGCGATCTCACTACTACTCACCCGCGAGGGGACCATCACGCTCGAGGACTCACACTCCGTCCGGCGCCTCGTCAACCTCACACTACTGCCCATGCTCCAACCACACTCGGACTAGCGACGGCTGCAAACACGCAACTTGGATCGCAAGAAACCCGCTTCGATCGCCTTGGGCCTGACTGTCTATGGGCCGAAACACTCACGCACCCATCATCCCCCGTCAGAGCGGCTCGCACAATCACGGCAGGCAGCCAAGTGCAACACGACCCCCAGCGACCCGCCTGCTCGCCGAGGATTGCGAGCACCGGCCAGCCCCGCGCCACACTTGCGCAAAGGACGACAAGCAGAAGTCCGCCGCGCCGAGGTCGCTCACTCTCGCTTGAACCCTGTACCCCAAGCCCCTCCAAAAACGACCTCTTAATACAGATAGGCCAGATTAATAATCGGGCGAACGGTTAGAGAACCAGTAAACACAGGGGATTTCGGCCGCCTGCGGCCCTTTTGCGGTCCTCATACCGCGTCCATACCGGGCTTCACGCCCGTCGAGACCCGGCGTATGCCATCTTGCATATACGTATGCTGCCCTAGGGATCCTGGGCGATGGGTGCCGGCGTTGCGCGTAATCCTCCACGATCTACAAACGTCGCTTTCGGGGCTCGCGGGTACACCTAATCCCTCTGCTACCTCGATGAACTCCACGCCGAGTAGCGCCCGCGCGCGTCGGGCGCCCACTTCCGGTCATCAGGCCGCAGATGCGCCGCGGGCAACATCACGCGCTGCCTGCCGGTGAGCCTGCATTAGCACCATCTCGTGCTGCTGGGCTCGCGCGCACGACCGCGCGGCGAATGTCACTTCGACGGCGATCTCCTCCATCGCGCGCGAGCTGGCGCTTGGTTTGTGCCCATGCCGTCCGGCGCGCTCGGTGACGACTTCCTACGAGTAGCGCTCGGCGAGAGCGGTTTTGTCGCCGACGTCGCGGCCGAAGGCCATGCAAGCCGTGCTCGCCGTGCAGGAGACTCCCGCGAGAGCACTATCTCCGCTCGCGTGCGGAGTGGTCTGCACCGTCCATTCTATGCCATTCCAATGCTCCGCCAGCGTGACATGTTCCGATTTGTTGTCGTACCCACCAACCGCAGTGCATTCTTCCACCGCCACACATGACACTGCTTCAAATTCGCTATTTTTTTCTTCGCTTGGCACGGCAGCTTTTTGAAGCGACCATTTCGTGCCATTCCACCGCTCAACCAACGCATGCTTAGAAGTGCCGACATTGTAATCACCGACGGCAGTGCAAGCCATCGCCGATGCACAAGACACGCCAAACAGCGTAGTATCTTCCGCGCCTTCCGGAGAGGGCACCGTCTGAACAGCCCATTCCGTCCCGTTCCACCGCTCTACCAACGCATCACTTACAGAGCCTTTAAAGTAATCGCCGACCGCAGTACATTCACTGGCGGCCGAACACGATACCCCGTAGAGATGAGGGTGTTCACCTTCAGACGGCGTAGGCACCGTATGCACAGACCATTCCGTTCCGTTCCAACTCTCGGCCAGAGCCGTACTACTTTCCTTACTTCCGACAGCCGTACACGCTTTCGAAGACGGACACGACACAGCCGCGAAAGAGCTATCGCTCGTCGGACTGACCGTCGTCTGAACAGACCATGCTCCTAGTATTTCACTCGGTCCCCGCTCAGCCAGTGTTTGCGTTTCTCCAGCGTTATTAGTAAAACTACCAACAGAAGTACATTCATGAGACGCCGAGCACGAAACCCCGGCCAAGCCGGTCCTCGTCGCCCCCACAGGACCAGTAAGCGCGACAGGAGAAGCCCATGATGTCCCATTCCAGCTATACGCCAAACCAAACCCAGGAGCGGTACCACCAACACCTATACACGAACTAGACGACGCACACCCAACCGCATAACCAGAATTAGCCACACCAGGCAACGACCCAAGCGACCACGTACCAGCGCTCATGCGCTCGGCGAGAGCGGTTTTGTCGCCGACGTCGCGGCCGAAGGCCATGCAAGCCGTGCTCGCCGTGCAGGAGACTCCCGCGAGAGCACTATCTCCGCTCGCGTGCGGAGTGGTCTGCACCGTCCATTCTATGCCATTCCAATGCTCCGCCAGCGTGACATGTTCCGATTTGTTGTCGTACCCACCAACCGCAGTGCATTCTTCCACCGCCACACATGACACTGCTTCAAATTCGCTATTTTTTTCTTCGCTTGGCACGGCAGCTTTTTGAAGCGACCATTTCGTGCCATTCCACCGCTCAACCAACGCATGCTTAGAAGTGCCGACATTGTAATCACCGACGGCAGTGCAAGCCATCGCCGATGCACAAGACACGCCAAACAGCGTAGTATCTTCCGCGCCTTCCGGAGAGGGCACCGTCTGAACAGCCCATTCCGTCCCGTTCCACCGCTCTACCAACGCATCACTTACAGAGCCTTTAAAAGTAATCGCCGACCGCAGTACATTCACTGGCGGCCGAACACGATACCCCGTAGAGATGAGGGTGTTCACCTTCAGACGGCGTAGGCACCGTATGCACAGACCATTCCGTTCCGTTCCAACTCTCGGCCAGAGCCGTACTACTTTCCTTACTTCCGACAGCCGTACACGCTTTCGAAGACGGACACGACACAGCCGCGAAAGAGCTATCGCTCGTCGGACTGACCGTCGTCTGAACAGACCATGCTCCTAGTATTTCACTCGGTCCCCGCTCAGCCAGTGTTTGCGTTTCTCCAGCGTTATTAGTAAAACTACCAACAGAAGTACATTCATGAGACGCCGAGCACGAAACCCCGGCCAAGCCGGTCCTCGTCGCCCCCACAGGACCAGTAAGCGCGACAGGAGAAGCCCATGATGTCCCATTCCAGCTATACGCCAAACCAAACCCAGGAGCGGTACCACCAACACCTATACACGAACTAGACGACGCACACCCAACCGCATAACCAGAATTAGCCACACCAGGCAACGACCCAAGCGACCACGTAGAGGCCGAGGATGACGATGCACTCGCTGCGAGTGTCGATGCGCCAAGTATGAGGCTGAGGAGTACGAGCCGGACTCGTATAACCATGTGGAAGGCTCCTTTAGACTGTAGCAGAACGCACGATCAGTAAATCCCGGGGTTTAGAATTATTGCATAAATAGGACACAAAGCAAGCGAACGAGTGAGCCGGCGGTAAAGCTCTTGTTCTGGAGGCTCGATCGCCTTGTTCTGTCAGGCCCTTGAGATCACGGCTCGGGTCTGGTCTGATCGAGGCAAGCGATGCACACTCACGGGACACGGCAAGCAACATCCATGCCGGCCCTTCTTCGGTCGGCATCGAGCGCAGGCCACTGGCGTCGGCACAACGAGTATCGACACGGCCGGCACATGACGGCCGCCATCGAGGCGGGCGAGCGCTGGGTCACAAAGCAGCAGCTCGCCGATCACCTGCAAGTCACGCGCCGTTGGGTCGAGTCGCAGCAGCCGCTCGGCCTCCCCCTTCCTGCGGATGCGTGGGATGAACCGTTACATCCTCTCCGATGTCGAGGCATGGCTACGCGAGCAGTACGCCTCGACTCCCCCGGAGGCCTCCTGATGCCGTTCAACCGAGGCTCACGCCACAAACCCAAATGGGTCGGGCACGTCAAGTACAAAGGCCGCAAGAAGTGGGTCGGCAGTCACGACAACATGGAGGACTACCGCAAAGCCGAGGAACGATGCCTAGCGGAACTGCGCGAGGAAGTCGATAACCCAACCCGGCGCGTGACTCCGACCGTACTTAAGTTCGCGGGCGCGGAAATCCACGAGAACGGCAGGATCAGGATGACTTGGCCGGACGGGGAGAGCTGCCACAAGGAGACGGGCCGGCGAGACTCTTCCCTAAGACGACTGCGCGAGGGATTGCGACCTTTCATCCGTGAGTTTCACGACCGACCTATTGACAGTTTCACTCGTGACGAAGCAGTGACGTGGACTCGCCCGAAGGGCGCAAATGTCCAACAAGCGGTGCGGCAGTTCTTCAATCACGCACTGGACCACGACTTGATCGAGCGTAATCATTTCACTCGCCTTGGAGCGAGCAAGCGCAAGCGGCGGGTAGACCGGCCCGACTTCGAGATCATCACCGACGAACAGTACGAGCGGCTGCGCCGCTGCGCGCGTGAGAGTCGTGCAGACGACTATAGGCTTGTCCTTGAGGGATCAGTCCTTGCAGTCGGAGAGGAGGCGATGCGCCCCGGCGAGATATTCGCGCTGCATCGCCCTGAGCTTCACTTCACCGAGAACTTGATCCATGTACGGCGTCAAATCGACCTCGACACGGGCAAGATCACATGGCCCAAGGACGACGACGGGCGCTGGGTTGTAATGAGTCCCGCGTTCCGCGCGCACATGGAGCGGATGCCTCGCATGGGCAAGATCGTCAACGCCAAGATGGGCGAGATAGTTTTTCCGGCGCCACGAGGCGGCTATATGTTCAGAAGCACTTGGCACACGCATTGGCACTCGATACGCGCCTCCGCAGGGATGCCCGACCAAGACTTCTACGAGCTAAAGCGCCGCGCGATTCAATGGATGGTCGGGCACGACGACGGCGGCTATCTCATCGCCACCGTCTACACCAAGCTAGGCCAGCGCCGCGCGCTCGCACGCGCACAGCAAGCTATGACGGCCTATCAAGAACGGCAAACCGCCGTGACCGCCGAGGCACCCCGCCTGCACGTCGTCGGTGCCTGATCGCTACTACACGAAGCCTGGATCACACAGCCACGACGGGCTCGTGGACGGCGACATAGGCCTGCCGGTCAAAGGAGTATTCGAGTACGCGGTCGCCTGGACCTCGAAAGAACACCTCCGGCAGCGGCACAGCCCCCATGGAGCTAGGGACAAAGACCGTAGCCGAGTAGTGCCCAGGTTCCCAGGCGTTCTCGTACACGAAAGCGGCTGCCGTCAGATAAGGATGGTCATGGCGAAGCTCGCCATTGCGCCCGACTGTATGGAGCGGCGACCCGCTCCCGTGCTGCCCAACCGGCACCCGAACGATGGGATCGCCCTCAAGCGCCCAGATGAACTCCTGTTCGCCGAGGATAACCGGCGCGTGGTGCGGGTTAGTCAGGACGACTACAAGCGGGTGCCCCAGCTCGGCGGCCGGTCGAAGCTGACGAGCGCCCTCATGCACCTTCGAGCGGATCGGCTTGAGTACGGTCGTCATCGGCCACGACCCCGAGCCGGGGATCGAGTTCGTGCCGGGGGCAAACTCCTTGACCTCGCACAGACAGGTGTCCTCGCCAAGCACGACGAGATAGTCCGGTCGCCTGCCGATCCCCAGGTCGGGCTCGTGCTCGGGGACGGAGATACCGCGCTCCCGGAAGTAAGCCTCGAAGACTTCGTCTCCGGCCGTTCGCTGGCCCATGACTCTCAGCGTATCGCGGCACCCTGTCTGCGCCTGCGGTCCTTTTGCGGTCCCTTTTCGCGCCCGCTGCGGTCCGTTTGCGGTCTCCAGACCAACGAACAGCCGCGAACACGAGCGAACACGCTCCCCCGATGTCCAGCGTTTTCGGGGGTTTTCGCCCGTGTTCGCTGCTGTTCGTGGTTCTCTAACCAATCGGGGCGAATGATGGTGCTTGGCTTCATTGCTGGCGATTGATGGGGTCGTGTGCGGTTTCGGGTGCGGTCTGCGGCAGATCGAACAGGGTGGGCTGCTCGTGTCGCGCATGCCGAGCCGTCCGACGTGCGGTGGCGCTTGGTGGAGGGACGGCGTGTCCGTTGGCGGCGTCGGCGTATGCGCCGACGATGCGGTCGAGGGCGCGGCCCTTGTCGCGGTGACCGTAGAGGCGGCGGACGAGGTTCCCGCCGTCCTGATGGCCGAGCGCGATGGCTACGTCCTCGGATGACATTTCAAGCTCGTTGACCATGTACCAGCCCGCGAAGTGTCGCGTGGCGAGGTAGAGACTGCCTTCCCAGCCTGCGGCGGCTCTGACGGCCTTCCAGTGGTAGGCGCGGGAGCTTGGAGTCCAGTGCTCGCCGCGCAGCGAGACGAAGCAGAACTCGCCCTCGCGCGCCAGGCTGGAGAGCGCGTCGCGGGCGTGTGCGGTCAGCGGAGCCTCGCGTCGCAAATGGTTCTTCGGCGTGTCGAACGTGCGGGTCGCGGCGCTGAACTGCTCGGCTACGACGATGCGGGCGCGGTCGAAGTCGATCCGCTCCCATCGCAGCGCGTCAAGCTCGCCGGGGCGAAGGCCGGTGAACGCGGCGACTTGCAACCACGCCGCAAACGACGGACACGCCAGTTTGCGGGCGTGCGCGATGATCTCCCATACCTTCTGCTCGGTCGGTGGTTGCTGGTCGCGTCGGCCCTTGCCGCGTGAGATGCCGAGCTTCTGAAACGGGTTGCGGTCGATCAGCCGACCAGCCTTCACCGATGCCGCGTCGTTGAACATCGAACACAGCCCCTGGACCGACCCGGCACGGCCACCACCGGCGAGCCAGTCGGCGACGATCTCATCCCCGACTTGGATGATCGGGACATCGCCGTAGCGCTCGGCGAAGCTCTTGGTCAGCTCACGGCGGCGGATGTCGCTCGACTCCTTTGGGCGCGCGAACAGCGGATCGGTTGTCCAGCGCTCCCAGAAGCTATGAACGGTCACGTCCCTTGCGCGGACGGTCCCCAACCGCTCGCGCGCCTTCTCGCGCGCCCGCTTTGCTTCGGTCTTGGTCGCGAACGTGCCAGGGCCGCCAACGACCTTCGAGACGCTGAGGTTCTTCCCGGTCGCGGGGTCGTAGACCTGCGCTCGCCAGCGACCCGATGGGAGCCGTGTGACGCTCACGCCGCCCTCTCCCGTTCTGAGCCCAGGAGATAGCCGCAGACGGCCGGAAACGGCGCGTGCGACGCCCCCATGTCACTGACGGCATCCCCTCGGCGACCATTCGATCTACCGTCGCCAAGCTCACGCCCATGATCGCGGCCAGCTCAGCGCGCGCCACGTAGCGCTCAGGCGCTACGGGTTGCACGGCGGCTGCTCGGGTCTCCGGGTTTGGGTTTTGTCCCCTCACACGGGTATATGACCGTGAGCGGCCGAAAACGGCCACCGACTTTGCGCTTGGCTCCCGAAACGACCAATCGCTGCCCCATTGCGAGACGCACCCCTTGGTGGCGCGCCGGATCGCCGCGTGAACCCGGTGGGTCGATCCCGAACGATCCGGCACAGCCAGGCGAACCACCGTCAGAGCGAAAGGTCGTCCATACGCACGGCAGCGCGGGTCGCGAATACGAACTCTCCGCAGCGGTGGATCAAGCCCGCAGCGTGCAGACTTGCGACTGCATCGACAGTCCCGAGATGCTCGCCACGCTCGCGTTCAAGCTCGGCAATCGACCAAGGCCGCTGCGAATCGGAAGCCAGCAACAGACTGAGGATTCCTTTCTCTGCCCGCTCCTCGTCATCGGCGGGCATCC
Organism: uncultured Solirubrobacterales bacterium; assembly: GCA_963757995.1. Taxonomy (GTDB): domain Bacteria; phylum Actinomycetota; class Thermoleophilia; order Solirubrobacterales; family Solirubrobacteraceae; genus Palsa-744. The sequence continues at coordinate 35,209 of CAVWTS010000003.1, read as the reverse complement.
GGCTAATCTCATCCTGCATGGGAAGGTCCTTCCTTTCCTTGCCACGCCCCGGGCAGTTCGAGCTGCGCCGGGGCACTTTTTGATTGGGATTCCGTCAAGCTGAGCGCCAAGATGCGATCAGCACGACCACTTGCTTGTCAGCATACACTAAAAGAATGCTATAGAAATGTCTGACGTAGAACAAAAGCCCGATCTCCCGGCACTCCACCGCCTCGCCTACTCCCAGGATGGCCTCTTCACGACACGACAGGCCCAAGAACGAGGCGTCAGCGCACAGCTTCTCGCCCACCACGCCCGCTCAGGCCGCTTCCAGCGGATGCGACAGGGGCTCTACCGCCTCAGCGACTACCCAACAGGCGAACACGATGAGATACGCGCCGCATGGCTCACCGTCGGGATGGAGAGGGCCGTCGTCTCGCACGAGAGCGCGCTCGTGCTGCATGGACTCTCCGACGTCCTGCCAAACACAGTGCATCTGCTCGTCTCCCGCGAGCACCGGGGAGTCCGGGCACCCAGCGGCGTAACCCTGCACACCGCTACCGCGTCCATACCGGACGGCGACATCACGACCCGCCACGGCATCCGCGTCACAACCCCGGCGAGGACGATCATCGACGCGGCACGCTCAGGTACCGCGCCAGAGCAGATCCAGATGGCCATCCGCCAGGCCCTCCAGGAAGGCCGCATCACGCCGGACCAGCTCGCCGAGCACGCCGAGCGAAACGGCGGACACGTCGCCGCACTCGTGAAGCGAACAACCAAGGAAGCCACCGCCGCGTGAAGTACGACACCGCCGAGGCATTCCGAGCCGCGCTTGACCAGCGCATTCGCAACGAAGCGACCACGACCGGCCTGCCCGTCATGCGGCTACGCAAGCGCGTCGCCTTCGAGCGCTTCCTCGCCAGGCTCGCCATCGCGGAGCCAGGAAGCTGGGTGCTCAAGGGAGCATTCGCACTTGAGCTGCGACTCGGCGTGCGAACACGAGCAACCAAGGACATCGACCTCGCGGGAGCCGACGACGAGCAGACCGCAACCACAAGACTCATCGCCGCACAGGCGATCGACCTCCACGACCACTTCAGCTTCGACGTAGCACGCACCGCCGCACTCGACCAAGCAGAAGCATTCCGAGCCGTCCGCTACAGCGTGACCGCCGAAGTCGCCGGACGACGCTTCGAGCAGTTCCCCGTAGACGTCGCGCTCAACGAGCAGCCAACCGCCCCATTCGAACGACTGCCAATCCCGAGCCTCCTGGACTTCGCGGACATCCAGCCGGTCGAGATGCCCGTAATCGCCCTAGAGCAGCACATCGCCGAGAAGGTCCACGCATACACCGCGACCTACGGCCCACAAGAACAGCACAGCACCCGAATCAAGGACCTCGTCGACATCCTCCTGATCGCCGACCTCGCCGCCCCACACGCCGACCGGCTAATGCGAGCCTCGCCACGACGTTCAGCACCCGCGAACGGCAGCCACTCCCTACCGCGCTCCCGCCACCGCCAGCCATCGTGGGCAAGGCCCTACACCAGTGCCGCCACAGACGTCGGGCTGCCAGCCGACCTCGGAACAGCGCACGCCGAAGCCGCCACCTTCCTAGACCCGATCCTCGCCGGCACCACGACCGGCCGCTGGAACCCCACACAGAAGCGCTGGACCACTCCCTGAGCAGCGACCACCGGCTCCCCCTCGCGAGCCGCGCAGCCCGCCAAACCGCGCACCCAAAAATCTTGCACAGACTACGGGTATGAAATACCGCCTGGGCCTCTGCTGTCCGGTGGCGATCCTAAGGTCGCTTGACCGGGACAGGGGCTTCGTGGGAAGGACGCTTGTGGGCAGGCCGCCGTGCATCTGGGCTGAGAGCCCGTCAATGACTAGATGGCCGCCCCTGCGACTCACCCGGGTGGGCCGAGAGCCCGAATCCGTAGTTGTCGCTGCCCGCGGTGCCTTCCATTTCATATGTTCAGTTCGTGAAGGGAGGCGGTTTCTCGTGCGGTTCTTTGGTTTGGATGTTCACCTCGATTTCTGCGAGGTTGCGGTCAGCGAGGCAGGCAAGGTCTCGCGGGTCGGTCGGATCGCGAGCACACCAGAGGCGATCCGGGAGTTCGCGGCCGATCTGAAGGGCAGCGATCAGGTGGTGTTGGAGGCGAGCTGCGGCGCGATGATGATCGCCCGGCTTCTCGCCGAGGGTCGGGTGGGAGGAGTGGTGGTGTGCAACGCCGCTGAGACACGGGCGATTTCTCACGCGCGGGTGAAGTCCGATCGTTTCGACGCGGCGATGCTCGCCAAGCTTCTCTCTGCCGGGATGCTCAAAGCGGTGTGGGTACCCGATGAGGCCACGAGCGCGTTGCGTCGGCGTGTCGCTCGCCGTGCAGGGCTTGTCAGGGCACGCACGCGCGTGAAGAACGAGGTGCACGCGGTCCTTGCAAGGTGTCTGATCGGCCGTCCCCCAGTGAGCGACCTCTTCGGGAAGAAGGGACGTGTGTGGCTGGCCGAGCAACAGCTATCCGAGGAGGAGGCCGAGACGGTGAGGAGCTGTTTGCGCCACATCGATTTCCTGGGCGGCGAGATCAACGGACTTGACCAGCGGATCGCCCAGCAGGCCCTCGCGTTCCCCGGGTTTCAGCGGCTCCTGACGATTCCTGGGGTCGACGTCGGGACCGGCGCGGCAGTGATCGCGGCGATCGGGGATATCACGCGCTTTCAGAGTCCGGGGCAGCTCGTCGCCTATCTCGGCCTTGACCCCAAGGTCCGCCAGTCCGGGTCAGAGCCAGCTCGCTATGGGCACATCTCAAAGCGCGGCGACCCGCAGGCCCGCTCGATGCTGGTCGAGGCTGCGTGGATCTCGATCCGCTCGCCTGGTCCGCTCAGAGCGTTCGGTGAGCGTGTCCGCGGCCGCAAAAACGCGCAGGTCGCCGCAGTCGCTGTCGCGCGCAAGCTCGTCGTTCTCTGCTGGCATCTACTCACCAAGGATCAGAACTATGCGTTCGCGCGCCCATCGCTGACACGACAGAAGACCCGCCGCCTGGAACTGCTCGCTGGCGCACCGCCGCTGCCGCGGGGCCACAGCGGGCCAAACGTCAGGCCGACCAGCAGCCAGCGCGCAGCCGAGCGCGAGCTACAAGCCCAGGCCGAGCTCGCTTATCGGCGTCTCATCGATGACTGGCGAACAACGCCACCAAAAGGTGGTGCGGGCGCGACACCGGGGCGCGCATCTCAAAGGCCCGTAAAGGGCAAAGCCGCGCGGCAGGCCACAAGCCCCTGACGCCTGCGCTTCGCTACGTCAGTCACCCACACCACGACAGATCATTCCACTCCGAAGTCCGGGCGCGCGACCCCACCGCCGACGCTCGCCCCTGCACCACGACACGCCCGTCGGCACGACAAAAAAGCCAGTACAGACCATATGCACGGCTCTCCGGGCACTGTGCGATCGCTATGCCGCCGGGGCCGCACCCTCAAGGTCGAACAACACCCTCAGCAACCCCGAAGAAAACTTCGCGCAGCCCTTGACTTTTCATCCGTATATGCACGGCCTTCCGAGCGCTGTGTGATTGCTGTGTCTAAGAGCGGCTACGGACGCGGCGGTACGGCGGACGGGTCCTGGCGTGTCAGATCCGACCCTCCCCATATGCTACCTTAATAAGGTAGCTAAAAATCTTTTAAGCAATTTATTAGGAGTTATATGTCAATCGCACTCGACGCATCCCGTCTCAGCAACATCGGCGCCCCGAAGCCCATCGAGGTCCCGGCAACCCGCTATCACCAGGGCGGTAGGACGATGTTCCACGTCACCCTCACCTTGGCTCAGCTGACGCAGCTCATCCCAAAGCGTCCCGACCCTAACCAGCCGATGGAGGGCAACAGGAGAGTTGACCCAGGCCGCGCAGGAAAGTTTGCCCAGTACGTGCTCGCCAAGGAAGACTGGGTGTCCCCGGCGATCATCGTCAGAGCCCCCTCCGGTGAGGTCGATTTCGATGTGATCCACCCGTTCGACGACGGCACCGCGTGGGGAATCCTCAAGATCCCGCTGCACGTGCTAACCGAGATCCTGCTCCTCGATGGACAGCACCGCACTCTGGGCGCATTTATCGCGATCGACGAAATCAACGAACAGATCCGCTCGAAGCGTGACGCCGTGCAGGCAGCGGCCAACGACGAGAATGCACCAGTGCTCGCCGAGCTTAACGCCTCCCTGAACAAGCTCATCGCCACACGCGAGCGTCTGAACAAGGAACACATCGCGGTCGACCTAGCCCTTGTGTCGACGAACCAGGGGAAGCAAATGTTCGTGGATATCGCGAGCAACGCTAAGGGCGTGAACCGCGATTTCACGACGATCCTCGATCAGCGTGATGTGATCAACCGCATCGCGGTGGACCTGATGGAGAACCACCCTCTACTCATAGACCGCGTCGAGATCGGACAGTCAACACGCATGTCGACGACCAATCCGAACTTCATCGGTGCGAAGACCGTAGCCGACCTAGTCCGGGCGGTGAACATCGGCGTCTCTGGCCGTATCGGTAAGCGCGTGGAAGACGAGCTGACGCGCAACATGCCGGCGGCAGTGGCGAAGGTCGTAGCGTTCCTGGACGTACTGGTGGCGAGCTCTCCCGAGCTGCAGCACTTGGTCGACGAGGAAATTGAGCCCGTTGAGCTCCGTGCGGAGAACTCGCCGGAACGTTCGATGATCGCGTCGGCAACGATGCTCCGCGCACTCGCCGGCGCCTATCACGACCTGACAAAGCCACCAGTGTCGCAAGGCGATCCGATGGCGCTGAAGCGCTCAGAAGTCGAGGTGTTTTTCTCGAAGCTCGCTCCCAAGCTGCGCGAGATTCCAATCACCGAGAACGAGCAGTTTTGGATGTCAACCGGCGCCTTCATGCCCGGTACGAGCGCGCCGCAGGCCAGCCAGGGCAACATCAACGCCCTGGTCGCGAGCCTCGTATCTTGGGCGCGCTCAAGCGACCGTGCGGTCAACGCCGAGGCAGCGATCACAGTAGCTGCCTGATCAGCGCCCGGTCGGAGAGCGGCCAGCGCCGCTCTCCGACCGGCCTTTTGCAAACGTGGGTGGCAGCAGCGAGTGCAGCGCGGGCGCGCGGAAACGCTGCAATGACCTCGCCGTGTGTGCGGTCACACCCGCCCCGCCGTGTGCGGTCTGTGTGCGGTCCGCCGCCAGAGCGCATATTCCGTTACTCCCGCCGATGCTGACGCCCATCCTCGCGAATCCCTCTCCCAGCCAAGGGATTCGACAGCTCAAGAGGCCCCCGAACGCCTCAAGCTGCCAACAGCAATTCAATCGGGGCGAACGGTTAGAGTTGGCTTTCTGGTGCGGTTTTCGGGGCGTCTGCGGTCCCATCTGCGGTCCTCATACCGCGTCCATACCGGGCTTTGCGACCATCGAGACCAGGTGTATGCCATCCCGCACACACGTATGCTGCTCCGGTGATCCGACCGATCGGTGCCAGCGTTGTGCGTAATCGTTCACGATCTACAAATGTCATTTCTCGGGCTTGGGGTACACTCGCTAGCAGAGTGCGCGCGCGACAGAGTCGTTCGCCAAGTCCTGCTAGTGCAGCGGGCAGCGAATCTCGGCCAGCGAGTCGTAGAGCCTCACGTCCATGCTTGTGGCCTCGTGGAAGCGGGTCTTGAGCAAGTTGACACCATGCTCCTCAGCTCGGAGGCGGGCCTCATCCCACCACGAGTCAAACCACTCCTGGATCTCTTTGTCGTCGATCCCCTCTCCGGGCACCGTGATGACGTGCACCCGCACAGCCTGGGGCCCGAGCCTCAGGCCCTCGATCTCGAGCAGGATCTTGTAGACACGCTTCCCGACGCGCTTGCCCGTCTTCCGCTTGTGTTTCTTCATCGTTTCCGAGACGAACTCATGGATGCTCTCAGCGAGTGCGGCGCGGGCCCACCGCTCACCGAGCAGCCTGCCGAACGCGATTCGCTCAGCCTCAGACGGGAACGGGTCGATGGGCTCGCTGTCGACGAGAGCACTCTTCTCAAGGGGGCACTCGAGCCGTAGGTCGGGTACCCATCGCTTACCGGGCTCAGGTGGCTGTAGAGCGTCGAGCGTCTGAACGTAGTCGCGGCCCAACAGAGGATCGTCCGAGCATGCGTAAACCGGCGACACCTGAATCCATGGCATACACGGCTCCGGCCGATCCTCTGCGATGTCGCACGTCTGCGTTGTGATGATGCCGAACGGCGGCCGATCGGACTCGTCTAGCGCAAGCTGCACAAGAACGTCGCCGGTGTCCGGCTCCGCCTCAGCCTCTTGACGCGTCAGGTCCCAGATTGGATAGCTCAGCCGGGCCGCATAGGAAAGCGCTGGGACCTTGACGAGGTGTCCCTGCTCAAACTTGTTGATGGCCTCGATGACCTCTGGGGGCCACTCATCAGGTAGCCCCTCGTCGATCACCTTCCGAGTCGCCTGCTCCGAACCGATCCCGCTCGCTTGAGCGTGGTGGGACGTGCCGTCTGCGCCCGGTCGGGGGCAGGCTCGCTCGGCGGCCACGCCGCATCAAGCCGTGGCATCGGCGCCTCGCTGCGCGGGAAGATGATCGGATCGGCGAGTTCTTCGAACCGGTCGATGTTGCCCTGCTCAAGCAGCTTGCGCGGATACGGTTTGCCGCGCCCCAGCCAATCTTCCATCTGCTCTTGGCCCAAACGTTTGTGCAGCGCTCGAACCACGGCATGGAGTTGGTACAGTGGACGCGCAGCCGCTGGGCGCGGTTCTGCGCCGCGCTTCCACGCATACGGGGTTGTCCGTCCCACTCCGACGATCGCGGCGACCTCCTCGTCGGTCATATTCAGCCATGAAGCCAGATCCTTGCATGACTGGTAGGCGCGCGAAGGCTCATGTGGTCGTGCTCGTCGGCGGGCAACCCTCGCTGGAGCTACATGCCCTTTGACCGTGAAGATGCTGTTTGACCAGTCATAGGGGGAGATGAAGGCGGCGTCGGTGTTCTTCACGACGGCGTGCCCATGAAAGCTCTCGATGAACGGCGTCCCTTCCATGCCACTCGCTGCCGCGTAGCCTTCCAACGTGACCTGACGCCGAACGCGAGATCCCAGCGAAATGACCACGCCGTTGCCCGAGAACTCAAACTCATTCGGCTCTTCTCCGTACGCTCCGCGCTGACCGATGAAGTCCAGCACCATGAGCTGCGTGGCGTTCCGGCAAACCCCATCGCCATAGAGATCATCGAAGCCCCTGTTTGCGCTCGAATCGAAGATCGTCCGCGTGCCGGCTTCCTCGCCGAACCAAGTGGACCAGTGCGACTCGTCGAGCCCGACATCAACCGTCGCCTCGGACAGACTCGTGACCGGCGTTGCGTAGAGGGCGAGGTTCACTGGACTAAATCTTCTCGAGGAGTGCGGGCGTCACCGACGCCTGGAACAGGCGGTCAGCCTGATCCTTGAAGTCGGTCACAGCTTTCAGGATAGCCTCGACGTCGAACGCGCGACCGCCTTCTCGGAAGAAATCACAGTCGATCACGTAGTCGCAACCGCCTTTTTCCTGGACGAGCGCGAGGCCGTGCTGCATGTTGCACGTCACGCCACCTCCGGGATCGATCACGAGCTGCTGATGGACCCCCTTTATCGCCGAGGCTAGGCCGGGCTGGAGCAACGGGCCCAGAAAGGGAGGCGCGATGTATGCCTCCCAGCCGGCGGGCGAGTCGACGCCGAGCTCCCCACCCCGCAGACGGTCGACGAGCCTCAAGCCAAGCCTCTGCTCGAAAGTTGGCGAGGCGACCTCAGCGAGAGCAGCAAGCGCGTTCGAGAGACGCTCCGCATAGTCGTCCCACCCTTCGTAGCCCTCCTCCGTCTGGAGGCCCATATTGTCCGGAAGCAGCGCGAGGGACCAGCCCTCGTCAGCCGAGGCGAGCCTCCACCCGTTGGTGCGCGTCGTCTCTGAGATCGGGCCGCCGGGCCCAACTCCCATGACGATCCGGCTGGCGCCCTCGACCTGATCGATGCTCGGATATGGACCGTCGGCGCCGCCGAGGGTCCCATGGAAGGCCGCCGCGGCGGGACCGGTGCTGATGGCCGGCTGCTGTTCGAAGCGGACCTGGCAGATCGCCATCGTGACGGATGAGCGCGTCGATACCGCCTCGGCCGCCGTCGGAAGATCAAGCATCATCGCTCCCCATCGGCACAATTGAACACTACTTGAACAGCGAAAGCGAGGCGCCGTTCACCTTGGGGGCAGGAATGCCCGCTGTTGCCCGTCGACGCCCGGGTCGCTCATGTGCGCGAGCTGGCGTCGTGCTGGGAGTCGGCCGCCGCCCTAGCGTCGCGAACCTGCTTTGCCAGCGTCACCACGGAGTCGTCATAGAGGGGTCGCGCCCGTCTCTGACATCCCTCGGCAGAGGGTGGGAAGGTCAAATGACAGGCAACTCGTCAGGCAGCGTCACGCTTGCCGGGGCATCAATGGGCTTCACGTCAACCATGGCGGCTCAGCGTACCGCCGCGCTCGGCCGCTTCGGTGGGAGCGCCTGCGGTCTTTTTGCGGTCCCTTTTTGCTCCCGCTGCGGTCCTTTGCGGTCTGCGAGCCACCGAACAGCCGCGAACACAAGCGAACACGCTCCCCCAATGTCCAGCGTTTTCGGGGATATTCGCCCGTGTTCGCGGCTGTTCGCGGTTCTCTAAGGAAATCGGGGCGACCAGTTCGAGTCAGCTTGGATACAAGGGATTTGGCCCTCAGCGTCCCATCTACGTCCCGCTGACCATCTTTATGCCAGACTTCACGCCAGCCGAAACCCGGTGTATGCCATGTCGAACGTGCGTATGTTTATTCATTGCACAAGTACTCACTGAGGCACCCGGACAGTCCTCGCAATCGGGCGAGAGACTGGACATTCAATCGGCGTGCGATAATGATCGTTGATCGCCGTGCCGGGCCGCGGTCCTCAGTTCTCGCCTTAGGATCACCCGCATGACTGAGCGCGAGCGTGACGATCGCCAGCAGATTGACGGCCGGTGGGCGGTGGTCGGGGCCCCCGTCGCTGGCGGGATGGCCTCAGTGGTCGAGGCATTCGACCTCGACGGCGCGTTCGGGAAGGTCGCGCTGAAGCTACTCCCCGCGACCAGCGATGACCACTGGCGCCGGGCGGGCTTTGAACACGAGCAGCAGGCGCTCGCACGACTGCTGCATCCGAACATCGTGCGTCTGCTCGCAGCGGGGCGTGATCGAAAGACAGAACAGCGTTATCTCGTATTTCCCTGGTATCCGACCCGGTTGCAGGACCATCTGAAGAGCGTCGGTGCGCTGTCCTGGGGCGCCTGGTGGGAGGACTTCGGGCGCCCGCTGCTGAGCGCGCTGGAGCTGATCCATCGTCAGGAAGTGATCCACCGCGATCTCAAGCCAGCAAACATCATGCTCGACGACGACGGCACGCCAGTGATCATTGACTTTGGCATCGCCAAGCTTCAGCGAGCGCTTGCGCCCGAGCAGACGGTCGGCGGGGAGTCGCTGCCATTCACGCCACCGGAGGCGCAGACTCCGGCGCAGTACATGCCCACGCGCGATGTCCACGCGTGGGGCGCGCTCACCGTCTTTGCGGTAAGCGGCGACGATCCTTACCCCAGCGGCCAGCACCCACCGGAGGCGGTGCTGGCCGCCGCGCTTGAGCACGCGCGCCCGCGCCTACCCATAGCCGTCGCGGGCGCGGTCGCGCGGTGCCTGCAGGTCGCCCCCAGCGCGCGCCCTGCGACCGGCGGCGTGCTGCTGGCCGACGTCGAGGCCGCTGTGACGGTGGAGGAGCGCGCGCGCCAGGCGAAGCTCGGCGTCGATGCGCCGGTCGTGCACTTGCGCATGACGCGACGTGCGCGCGAAAGCTTGGAGACCGAGCGCGACCTCTATTCCGCCGAGGTGGATGATCTGGTCGAACAGGATCTTGACGGCGAGCACGCAGTGCTGCCGTACCGCGGCGAGCAAGACCACTATGTAATCGTCGGTACCGAGCTGTCGCTGCATGTCGCGGTCGCGGCGGGCGGTCAGACACTTGATGTGCTCAACGCAGCGACCGTCGCAGATTCAGCACTAGAGCGCGACCGCGTACGCGGCTGGCCCGGGCCGGTGCGCTTCGGCACACGCACGATCGCTGATCACACCGCAGCCGGCGACGCGATCAGTCATCTGCGCAGGGAGGTCGCGGTCCATGCGGCCGAGCGACGTGCCGAAGATCAGCGCGCGCGCCGGGCCCGGCCGCTGTTGGTATGGCGCACTCTGTTGAGCCTGCTGCGCTCGCTAGAGAGCGACAGGGAGGACCCGCTGAGCTATCGATCGGTGCGCGTGACAAAGCATGGGATCGCGTTTGAGATGGCGCGTCCAGCCTCGCGCGAGCTGATCGGCCAGCAGCGCTTGGCCCCTAAGGATGCTGGCGGGGACTTCGTCGGGGAGGTCGTCGCCGTCAACGCGCGGGAGCTCGTGATGCGGACAGTCTTTGGCGATCAGCGCGACGTTCTGGCCAGCGGCCAGCTGCGCCTGGACACCCGTGCGGCGAGTATGGCGATCGAACGCCAGCAGCGAAGCCTCGACGCGGTCGAGTACGGCCGCGCACTGCGCCCCGATCTCGGGACGCTATTGACCGAGCCCTCCTCGGTGCGCGCACCGAGGGCGATCCTCGGCGTCCGGTTCAGCGCGGGTCTTGACGAGGCCAAGCAGCACGCGATCGAGTCGGCGCTCGGCAGCGAGGACATCCTGCTCGTGCAGGGTCCTCCAGGGACGGGCAAGACGCGTTTCATCCGTGAGCTCGTGCTGCAGACGCTCAACCGCGAGCCCGACACCCGCATCCTGATCTCATCCCAGGGGCATGCCGCGCTGGACAACGCCCTGGTCGAGCTCAAGGTCACAGACCCGACGATCAGGCTCCTCCGCCTCGCGCGCACGGATGACGAGCGCGTCGATCCCGCTGTGGCCGACATTCTGCTCGAGCGCAACCTCGATCGCTGGCGCGGCGACGTGGTGATGCAGGGCAACGCATGGCTTCGCCAGTGGGCCGCTGAGGCTGGCGTCGTCGCCTCAGACGTTGAGGGTGCGATGCGCCTTCGCGAACTGGCGGCGCACCTCGACCGCGCTGGCGAGCTAACCGTCCCGCTTGCCGAGGGCGAGACTCACCTGGAGAACCTGCGCGCGGCGATGCGACGTGCGTCGCCTTCGGCGACGGCCTCGACGACGCTCCGCGAGCAGGCCGCGGAACTTGAGGAGCTACGCGACGGAGTGCGCAGCTCCGAGGGCGGTGCACGCGACGAGCTCGCACGCCTGATCGAGCTCGGGCACCTACCCCAAGGGGCCCGCGTGCGCAGACTCTCAAGCGAGCAGCTGCGAACACAGGCCGCGGCGCTCTTGCCAAGCAATCATGAGCACGCCGAGCGCTGTGAGGCCTTGATCGCCCTGCTCGCGGACTGGCACGCGGCATTTGGCGCCGGACCGGCGTTTGCCGCAGCGGCGCTGCTGCGCTCCCAAGTTGTGGCCGGGACCTGCGTCGGCATGGGCGGCGTGCGCGGCGTCGAGAGCGTTCCGTTTGACCTGTGCATTGTCGACGAGGCCTCGCGCGCAACAGCGACCGAGGTGCTGATCCCGCTGGCGCTGTCGCGGCGCATCGTGCTGGTCGGCGACGACCGCCAATTGCCACCCTATGTGGAGGAGGCGATCAGTAGGCCCGCGGTGCTCGCGCAGCACAAGCTGAGCAAGGAGGAGGTCAAGCGCTCGCTGTTTGCAACACTTGCCCAAGAGCTGCCGCGCGAGAACGTGGTCGAGCTGTCCCACCAGCACAGGATGAGTCCGGCGATCGGGCGGCTGATTAGCGAGTGCTTCTACGAGGGCAAGCTGAGCTCAGAGCCGCGCGAAGAGCTTCGCATCCTACAAGCGCTCACGTCGCGCCCGGTAACATGGCTTACGACCTCGCATCTCGCGGATCGCTTTGAGCGCCAGCAGGGGTCAAGCGCGGCGAACGATCTGGAGGCACGCGTGATCCGCAGCTTCCTGAGCGCGGCAAACGGTCTGGCGGGCGATAACCGACGGCACCTCTCGGTGGCCGTGCTCGCAGGCTACGGCGCGCAGCGCCGTCTGCTCGAGCAGCGCCTGGAGGCGGACATCGCTACCTGGCCGTACCTGAGCATCGAATGCCAGACGGTCGACTCCTACCAGGGTCGCGAGGCCGACGTCGTGCTTTACTCGATGACACGCTCGAACAGGCGCGGTGAGATCGGCTTTCTACGCGAGCGCCCGCGGCTAAATGTCGCACTGTCACGAGCGCGCGAGCTGCTGGTAATCGTCGGCGACCACGCCTTTGCGCGAGAGGCAGAGCAGGGCCAAGCAATCCGCCGCGTGCTCGATCACATCGAAGCCTCGCCTGACGAATGCGCTCTTGAGAAGGCGAGCGTGTAGTGAGCGCTGCCGACGTCGCCGCCCGCTTCGCCCAGCGCCCAGACTTCGAGCTGATCGCGTACGCAGACGTCGGTCTGCCCTTCTGGCGGCTACGCACGCGCTGTGAACTTCAGGCGCGCAAGCGGATCTCACCTATCGACGAGTTCGTGCTGCGCGCATTGAAGATCGGGATTGATCAGCGAGCGCAGCTCTCGATCATGCTCGGCCTCGACGATGTCGTGCTCGATGCGACGGTGGGAGCGCTGCTCGCCGAGGACTGGGTCGAGCTGGTGGGCAGCGAGCAGGTCGCGCTGACTGAGAAGGGTGCCGCCGCAGAGCGCGAAGCGGTGGGAGAACGTAGCGAAGAGCGCATGATCAGCTTCGAGTTCGACGGACTGCTACGTCTGCCGGTGCTCGTCGAGCAACCCCGGGAGCCAAATCAGCTGGCGGCGCTCGGAGCGCGTGAGATCCCGCCGTTTCCGGTCGCACGCCCGGACGAGGTCGAGCTACGCGAGCACCGTGGCTCCATCGAGCAGCTGGTCCGCTCCTTCGGCAAGCGCCGTGATCGCGAGGTCGACCTCCTTGCGATTAAGGAGATCGTACGTCGCGAGCGTGTATTTCGCGAAGCCACGGCACTCTTGTTTCGTGCGCAGCAGGGCAATGAGCTGCGCGTTGCTTTCGTGTTGGATGAGCAGATCAGCGAGCAGCACGAGCACGCGTTTGCGCAGGCGCGCCTGCTCGATCGCATAGGCCTGGCACGCGGCGTTCGCAGCCGCGCACGCCATCCCGCGTTGCTTGAGCAGCCGGCCCGCGAGGCCTATGACGGCGAGGCCGAGCACGGAGCGCGTGCGCAGATCCGCATGCTCACGGAGGGGCTTGAGAGTGAGGACCAGCCCAGCGAGCAGTCGATCGCCTCGCTGCGGGCAGCGCGTGAGCGCCTACAGTCCCTGGCGGTCCGCACACTTGAGTGCCATGAACACCCACTGCTGCTGGAGCTGGCGTTGAGGAGCACACGACAGGACTTGCTCTTGATCTCGCCGCGAATCACCGGCGCAGTAATGAATGAGGACTTCCTCGCCGAGATGCGTCGTGCGCTGCACCGCGGTGTTCGCATCCGCTTGGGCTATGGGATCAGCCGAGACGCCGATGCCGGTGTCGAGGACAGCGCGCTCGAGCGGCTGCGGCGCCTCGCGGGCGACTACCCGAAGCTTAGGTTGTCTCATCTGCGAGCGCTGAAGCTAAACGCGCTGGTGCTCGACGACCGCCTGGCGGCGATCACCAACTTCCCGCTGCTAGCCCACCGCGGCGACGCGACCCGCGCACTCGGCGACGAGCGTGGGTGGCTGCTGAGCGCGCGCGAGCTCGTGGCCGACGAACGTGAGCGGTGGGAGCGGGAATGGCAGGGCGGCAGGATGCTCGAGCTGGGACCGGCGACAACGACGACGAAGCGTTCGGCGGCGGTTGGGCAGCGCATGCGGCGGTCACGGCGTAGGTAGGTAGGTAGGGATCAGCTCGAACGCAGCGGACTTGCTCACGCCGTGTGGGGGCGACTGTACGCTCGTCAGGCGAAGTCACGAACACTGATAAAAGCTCTTATGTAGGACAGGACAGGACGACAGCACGCGGCATCTCATGACACGGCTCTACATCGGCTGCTCCCTCGACGCGTAGCAGCAGAACCACACGCTCAAATGCATAGAGAGCGGTCCGTGCACCCTGCTGAGCCTGGTCGATAGCCATCAAGCGCTCTCCGGCGCTTCTTGAGGCACCCTCAAGCTCGGCAGACCTGTACGAGCTTGAGGAGATGATCTGGTGCCACACAACCGGGGTACACGCCATAAACCGAAGTACGTTGGGATTGCTTCCTATAAGGGGCACACCAAGTGGGTAGGTACGCACTCAACGCTTGCGGCTTACAAGACTGCTGAATGGCAGCGGCTCGCTGAGCTACGCGAGGAGGTCGATGGCGCGAGTCGATTGCAAGTACCGACCGTGATGGAGTTCGCGCGCGCGGTCACTGAAGCAGGTGGTCGAATCGTGATGAGGTGGCCAGACGGCCAGCGCGCACAGAAGGAGACCGGTCGTAGGGACTCGAGCGTGAGGCGACTGCGTGAGGGCCTGAAGCCCTTCCTATGCGACTTCGGTGAACGCCGTCTTGATAGTTTCACGCGAGATGAAGCTGTCACCTGGGCGCTACCCCAGGGCCGCCACGTCCAACAGTCGGTGCGCCAGTTCTTCAACCACGCTCTCGACCGTGAGCTGGTCGATTGTAACCATTTCGCTCGCCTTGGCGCGAGCAAGCGTAAACGACGGATCGACCGGCCAGACTTCCAGCTAACGAGTGACGAGCAATATGAACGCCTGCGTTGCTGCGCACGCCAAAGCCGCACTGACGACTACGGGCTGATCATCGAGGGGGCGATCCTTGCCATTGGCGAGACCGCGATGCGGCCAGGCGAAATATTCGCGTTGCATCGCCCAGAGATTCACCTAGATATGAACATGATTCATGTACGGCGCCAGATAGACCTAGCCGCCGGCAGCATCACATGGCCCAAGGACGACGACGGACGCTGGATCGTCATGAGCCCCACCCTACGTGAACACCTCGAACGGATGCCTCGCATCGGCAAGGTCATCAACCCATCGATGGGCGAGATCGTCTACCCAGCACCACGCGGAGGCTACATGCGCCGCAGCACCTGGTCCACACACTGGCACTCAGTACGCGCCTCGGCGGGAATGCCCGGCCAAGACTTCTGCGAGCTCAAGCACCGAGCGATCCAATGGATGATCGACCCCATTGATGACGGAGGACTGGGCCTCGACTTCCAGACTGTCGCGCAAATGGCCGGCCACGACGACGGCGGCTACCTCATCGCCACCGTCTACACCAAGCTCGCCGAACGACGCGCTCTCGCCCGTACGCAACGAGCCATGAACGCTTACCAGCGTCCGTCAGATACTTCAAACGGGACATCGCGCTCGGTATCGCACTGCAATAGCTCTACAAAAGAACCGCTGGGCGCCTGCAATAGATCTGCAAACGTTCGACCACCTGCTAGTCCGAGCAACCCATCGATAAGCCCAGTAAATTCGGGCTTTCAAGCGCGGCGCCACATGATCCACCGGGTGGACCAGGCGCCCGCATGAGACGAGGACACCACCCCCAAAAAAGCTAGTTCGGACGGGGCTGTACCGCAAGCCCCCCGGACGACTTCCTTAAGAGAAGACCCAAATAAATATCGGGGCGCCCGGATTCGAACCGGGGACCTCGCCGACCCGAACGGCGCGCGCTACCAGGCTGCGCCACGCCCCGACGCAGAACGCAGTATCCCATACAGCGCACCGAGGCTCCGACCAGACTGTCTCGACCCCACCGACAGAGCCCGAGCGGCTACGCTCGCCCCATGCCCTGCCAGCTTCAAGACGCCATCGCCGACCTGGACAAACTCCTCCAGCCCGAGCGCTTCAAGGACTACTGCCCCAACGGCCTTCAGTTCCCCGGCAAAAGCGAAGATCAGAAAGCTCGCCACCGGCGTCACCGCAAGCGCGGAGCTGTTCGAGCGAGCCATCGCCGCCCAAGCCGACCTGCTCGTAGTCCACCACGGGCTCTTCTGGGGCTCGACCGCCACGCCCATCGACTACCGCATGAAGCGCCGTCTGAAGCTGCTGTTCGACTCGGACATGAGCCTCGCCGCCTACCACCTTCCGCTCGACGCCCATCCCCAAGTCTGGCAACAACGCCTCATCGCCCGTGCCCTCGGCGCCGACACGCTCGAGCCCTTCGCCCTGCACGACGGCGAGCCGATCGGCTTCGTCGCGCGCTTCCCTGGCGAAGGCATCGACGCGAAAGACCTGTTCGCGCGAGTAACGTGCTCACAAAACGGACCCCGCTCGTCTTCGACGCTGGCCCCGAGCAGATCGGCAAGCTGGCGATCGTGTCCGGCGCCGGCAACGACTACCTCCAGGACGCCATCGCGGCAGGCGCCGACGCCTTCCTCACCGGCGAGCCCGCCGAGCGCGTGATGAGCGAAGCTCAGGAGAGCTCGATCCACTTCATCGCGGCCGGCCACTACGCCACCGAGACGTTCGGCGTGAAGCGCCTTGGCGAGCACCTGAGCGAGCGCTTCGCGCTGGAGCACACGTTCATCGACGTGCCCAACCCGATCTAGCGGCCTGCCGCACGTCCAAACCATGGCAGCCGCCGCGACCTCACGAGACCCACAATGCCCCGGGACATGCTCGACCAAATATCACGGACGCGGTCCTTTCCAAAACCTCGATGCCCCGCGCGCGCACGCGGGGCATCGCCCATTTCGCAAACATCCCAGCTTGCGGCAATCCCACGTTGCATATGTCCGAGCACAGGGGTATATGTACTGGCTAGAAACCACCCCGCGATAGGAGGATCTAGCGAAATGGCGAATCACCTGACGCCCAGCGAGCTCGCCCGCGAAGCCGGTCTGGAGCGCAAGGAAGTGCTCCTGAAGTGTCTCGAAAACGGTGTACCCGATCTTCAGAGGACGCATCGACAAGAGCCTGTTCATGGCAAGCATCCGGCAGGGCGGATCGCAGCAGCGCGCAGCCCACGCCAGCGGCTGAGCGAAAGCGGCTGGCTCGGCGGCCAGCTGTCCGTGGCCTCGAGCACCCAAAGTCCCTAACATCTCAAGGGTTCATAAGGGGTTATCGAGGAGGAGTCGCAACATGGAGGCCAGCGCCACAAAGCCGAGTACTGCGTCGCACACCATCGCCGACCTGATCTCGCGCGCGGCGCTTGAGCACGGCGACCATGCTGCCGTGCGCTACAAGCACGACGGCGCCTGGCAAGACGTGAGCTATAAGCAGCTTGCGGACATCGTCGAGGAGATCGCCCTCGGGCTGATCGATCTCGGGCGTCGAGCACGGCGAGCGCGTCTGCATCCTTGCCAATACGCGTCCAGAGTGGTCCTATGCCGACATGGCCATCACCTCGGTTGGCGCCGTGGTCGTGCCGATCTACCAGACCAACTCGCCCGAGGAGTGCCTGTGGGTCATCTCCGACTCGGGCGCCAGCGCGATCGTGTGCGAGGACGAGGAGCAGCTGAAGAAGATCGCGCAGATCCGCGATCAGATTCCCAACCTGCGCACCGTGATCGTGATGGATCCCTCCGCCGGCGACCCCGCGATCCCGCGGCATCTTCCTCGACGAGGTTCGCGAGCGCGGTCGCACACGCGACGCCTCCGAGCTACAGGCACGGCGCGAGAGCGTCAAGCCCGGAGGATCCCTTCACGTTCATCTACACCTCCGGCACCACCGGGCCGCCCAAGGGGTGCGTGCTGAGCCACGGTAACTACGCCTCGATGATGGAGATGCTGCGCAGTGTCGGGCAGATCGAGGACGACGAGGTCATCTACCTCTACCTGCCGCTTGCCCACGCCTTCGCGCTGCTGATCCAGCTCGGCGCTTTCGACCTTGGCGCGACGATCGCTTACTTCGGCGGCGACACCAAGCAGATCGTGGCGAGCTGATGGAGGTCAAACCAACCTACCTTCCCTCGGTGCCTCGCATCTTCGAGAAGATCTACACGCTCGCCAACGCACGCTGCAGTCCAAGTCCGAGGAGGAGCAAGAGCAGGCCCGCAAGGCGATCGTGCTTGGCGGCAAGGTGCGCGAGCTACAGGCCAAGGGCGAAGAGGTTCCCGCGGAGCTGATGGCGCCCTTCGAAGAGGCTGACGAGAAGCTGTTCAAGAACGTCCGCGCCATCTTCGGCGGCAACGTACGCCACGCCGTCACCGGCGCCGCGCCGATCGCCAAGGAGATTCTTGAATTCTTCTGGGCCGCCGGTGTGCCCGTGCTCGAGGGCTACGGCATGACCGAGACTGCTACGGCCGCAACCGTTTGCACGGTCGAGGACCACAAGTTCGGCACCGTCGGCAGGCCGTTTCCCGGCGTGGAGATCAAGATCGCCGAGGATGGCGAGGTACTGATCAAGGGGCCGAACATCTTCCAGGGCTACCACAACAACGCTGACGCCAGCTTCGGCTCGATCGACCAAGGCTGGCTGCACACCGGCGACCTCGGCTCGCTCGATGAGGACGGCTTACCTCTCGATCACCGGCCGCAAGAAGGACATCATCATCACTGCTGGCGGCAAGAACATCACGCCCGCGAACCTCGAGAACGACCTCAAGCAATGCCGCTGGATCTCACAAGCCGTCATGCACGGCGACCAGCGTCCCTATCCGGTCGTGCTGATCACGCTCGACGAGGAAGAGATCGCCGACCTACGCGCGCGAGCACAACCTGCCCGAGGACACTGCCACATCTTTGCGAGGAGTCCTCGGTGCGCGAGATGATCGGCGAGCAGGTGGAGCGTGCCAACCTCCGCTATGCGCCCGTGGAGCAGGTTAAGCGCTTTGCGATCCTGCCGCACGACCTGACCCAGGAGACCGGCGAGCTCACGCCGACGTTGAAGGTGAAGCGCAACATCGTGGCCGAGAAGTATGCCGACGTCCTCGATGCCCTGTATGCGGGCTAGCTCGCCATTAGCTGCGAACATAGCTAGCGACGATGCGTACCGATCCCAGCGAGACCGGCGGCCTCTTTGTAGGGCGCAGACCTGGCACCGCGCCTACTCGCTTCCGTGCGCTACCCGAGCGCGGCAGCAGATCCAGGCAGCGCATCGACAATACGCTGGCCAAGCTTCTGTTCGCTGGCGATGGTCGTTGGCAGCCTGCTGTGCTGGGGGCCGATACCGGTCGCCTGCCTTTGGCTCAGCGCACAGGCCAACTACCTCACCGGCAGCGTGTCCTTCGGGGTGCTGATCGCGCTGGTGGCCCTGTTCGCGCTTTTGTTCGGCATGCTGATGTTGCTTAGGCGTCTTGACAACGCTTGGATCCTGGTACGTCGCGCCGCCGGCCACGACCAGCGCAGCGGCGCTCTCGGGCGGATATTCGGTGTCACAGCCGCCATCTGCGCCGCGGCCTTCTCGTTCTGGTTCGTCGTGATCCACGGCCCGGGATCGAGCACCACACCTGGCAACGCGCCGTGAGCAAGGACGCGAGCGAGAAAACCGCGCACAATTCGTGGCGAGGGATCAGCGCAGGCGAGAAACCCGCACGCCAAGCTGGCGGAGAGACGGGTAGCGAGATGGGCTTGCTCGACTACTACAAGCAGTTCGAGGGGATGACCGAGGAGGAGGTCAAAAGCCAGCTGCGCGAGGAGGCAGACGAGCGCAAACGCAAGGCGCTGACGCGCGTTGAGACGCTCGACCTCTCACAGACTACCTGGCCTGATCTGCCACATCCCGAGGTGGTCAGCGCGATCACTTTCGTTGCGCGGCGCGGGATGCAACGCTACCCGCACATGCGCGGCTCGCAGCTGCGGGCACGACTGGCTGAGCGCCATTCCGTCGACCAGGCCCGACTGATCGTCGGCAATGGTGCAGCCGAGCTGCTTAGCGCCGCTACACGCGCGCTGATCGAGCCTGGACAGGAGCTGATCACCTCTTGGCCCTCCTATCCCCTCTTCCCGATCATGGCGCGCCGCGCACATGGGCGCGCGGTGCCGGTCAGTGGCGGTGTGGACGCGCTACTGGAGGCTGTTGGCGAGAGCACGCGCGTGGTCGCACTGGCCAGTCCCAATGATCCCAC
Organism: uncultured Solirubrobacterales bacterium; assembly: GCA_963757995.1. Classification (GTDB taxonomy): domain Bacteria; phylum Actinomycetota; class Thermoleophilia; order Solirubrobacterales; family Solirubrobacteraceae; genus Palsa-744. Next base: position 15,190 of record CAVWTS010000003.1, on the reverse strand, counting down.
CGGCGAGCTGCTGCCAACGGCCGAGCTGGAGCGACTGCTCGCGGCGCTGCCCGACCATGTCGGCGTGCTGCTGGACGAGTCGCTGGTCGAGTTCGCCGACGCCCAGCCGACCGACTCATCGCTACGGCTGCTGGAGAGCAACCCTCGCCTGCTCGTCTTCCGCAGCTTCTCCAAGGCCTGGGGACTGGCCGGCTTGCGCTGCGGCTACGCGGTCGGCGGCGCCCGGCGCGGAGGACTTGCTTGCCGAGCTCGAACCCGACCTTGGCGTCAGCGAGATTTCCCAGGCCGGAGCGCTCGAGTCCTTGCGTAACTGCTCGGATTTGATCGCCAAGCGCGTGCGGCGCGTGAGCAAGGAGCGCGAGAGCCTGACCACGGCGCTGCGCCAGCGCGGCTTCGAGCTCTCAGACAGCCAGGCTAATTTTCTCTGGCTTGCCCATCCCACCCTCGACGGCGGCGAGCTGGCCGCGCGCCTGGCGCGCTCGGGCATCCTCGTGGCGGCCGGCGACGCGCTCGGCGAGCCGCATCATGTGCGCATCGCAGTACGCGATGAGGCCTCCTCGACGCGTCTGCTGAACGCGATCGACCGCGCGCTGGCCTGAGCGATCGGGACTGTTTGGGATTTGTTCGTTCCCTTAGCGTTCGAGCGGCCCTCGCAAATCACACGGCACAGATGATCCGGCGGGGCGTGCCCAGCCCGCGACCGCGCCGCAACCGCTAACCAGCCGAGCCCGACTGGCGCAGCAAAGCGCCGGTCGTGCCTTCGAGGATTTTGCGCCAGGCGCCGACCTCCTCTTCTTCGGCCTCGAAATGCCGCGACCACCTTGCGCACGCGGCGCTCGGAGATCTCGATGCCGTGGCGCGCCCAGATCTCCTTGTAGCGCTCGTATTCGTCAAGCAGATGGTAGGTCACCGACTGGAAGCCGTGACGTGCTATCTCGATGCGCGAGGAGAAGCTCATGATCGAGGTCTCGAACATCAGCTCGTCGGTCGGCTCGGGCTCGATCAACACGATGTCCACGCCCGGATAGCGCTCCTCCCACATGCTGGCCAGCTCGTGCAGACGTCGGTGGCCGAGCAGCTTGAAGGCCTGATAGCCGATCTTGGAGAAGCCCATGTCGGAGATCCTGCGCGCCGGAGGGCCAGCCTCCCCGTCCTCGCGTTGGTTCACGAATGGGACGATCGGGTTGATCACGATCACCAAGGAGGCGCCCGCTTCTACCGCGATGTCGAGGTTCGTGGTCGAGACGATGCCCCCGTCGATCAGCTCGCGGTCGCCGATCTTGACCGGGGCGTAGACCATCGGCAATGCGCCCGACGCGCGCACAGCCTTGGAGATCGGTACGTCGTCGAAGCCGTCGGCGCCGAACACGATCCGCTCGCACGAGTCGAGATCCGTCGCCACCAGGTACAGCTCGTGTTGGAGCGCCCGGAAGTCGTCGTGGCGACCGTCCTCTTCAAGCACTCGCCGCAGGTAGCGCTCGATACCCTCGCCCGTGTAGGCGCCGCTCGGCAAGGTCTCGGCGATGCCGAGCAGAATGTCGATCAGCGATACCTGGCCCAGCTGGGGCAGCAGCTGACGCGCCAGTAAAGCCATCCTCAAAGGGAGCCGCACGCTGGTGCGCGCCAGCTCAGGCAGGTTCAGGCGCAAGAGATCGCCAAGGTCGATATCCCTGAAGGCTTGCGGGCCCTGGTGGGTGACGACGCGCATCATCTCCTCCGGGGTGACACCGTTGGCGCACAGCGACGCGACGAACGCGCCGGCGGAGGTGCCTACGTAGACGTCGAACTGGTTGATCGTGCGATTGGCCGCGAGCAGATCGAGCGCGCGCAACGCTCCGATCTCGTATACGCCGCCGGTGAAGCCGCCACCGCCCAGCACTAGCGCCGTCTTGTCCCGTCGTGGCCCGCTGCGCTTTGAGGTTCGCGCGGGAGCGCTCCTCTTGGAGGGCGAGCGTGTTCTAGTGCCCGAAGCCCCCTTGGCGGCTGCTTTCAAGTTGACAACCTCGCCCATAGCTACTGATTGTACGTACTGTTACGCAGTAACTCCGGCGCCGGCCGGATCGAAGACACGAAACCCTACTGACGATGGACCTCACACACATCCTTTACTTGTCCATACCACGCACTTTGTGGGGATCGATCTCGGCAGGGCAGCGCACACGCTTGGCGGGGCCACGCGCGATCCCGCGGAGACGACGCACGATCTTGGTGGCGCTCGTGGCGGCGCTCGCGTCCACGTTCGCCGCCACGTCCACGGCCATCGCCCAGAACTCGCTTGAAGCGTCGCTTGCTCGCGAGATGAGGCTTGCCGGGCCTGAGTCGGGCGCCTATGTCTACGACTTGACGAAGGGCACGACCCTGTTCAGCGAGCGCGCAGAAGTCCCTCACCCGCCGGCCTCGGTCGAGAAGCTCTACACCGCGACGACCGCCCTAGAGCTGATGGGCCCAGAAGCAACGCTCACCACGAGCGTATTCGGCACGGGGCATTTGGGCGCGGGCGGACGCTGGGAAGGCAGCCTCTACCTGAAGGGCGGCGGCGACCCGACCTTCGGCAGCGCCTCCTATGTAAGTGCCCGCTATGACGGCCAAGGCGCGACCGTGACCAAGCTGGCGGCACTCGTCAAAGCCGCAGGCATCAAAGAAGTCACCGGTAATGTGGACGGGGACGATTCCTGGTTTGACTCCCTGCGCGGGGATCCCTATAGCGATTACGCGCCCGACCCCGAACTGGAAGGGGAGCTCAGCGGACTGTCCTTCAACCGCGGCGCGACAGGCTCCGAGGGCGGCACACACGCACCCGCCGCCTATGCCGCCTTGCAGCTGAGGGGGGCGCTCCGGGCCGAGGGGGTCAAAGTGCACGGGGGCACAGCTGCCACGACCCCGGCCGGAGCGAGCACGATCGCAAGCGAGACCTCGCCGAACCTGGCGACCCTGCTCGGACTGACCCTGCCACCTTCGGACAACTACTTCGCGGAGACTTTGATCAAGGACATCGGCGCGCGCTTCGGCGGTGCCGGCACTACCGCCACTGGTGCTGCCGTGGTGCGCTCGACAATCGCCAAGGACTTCGGCTTGCACCCCTACCTGATCGACGGTTCGGGCCTGTCACACTCCGACCACACCACTCCCAAGCAAGTGGTGGAACTGCTGACCGCGCTTGCCCATAGCCCCCTGGGCACCACCCTGCGTGACGACCTGGCCGTCGCCGGGCAAACAGGCACGCTCTCAGAACGGATGCGACACACGCCCGCCTCAGGTCGCTGTCAGGCTAAGACGGGAACCCTGAACGGCGTATCCAACCTGGCCGGCTACTGCGGGAGTACGGGCGGGGACATCCTTGCCTTTGCTTTCTTCAACGATGGCATCGAAACGTATGAGGCGCACACCATCCAGGACAACATGGCGATCACGCTCGCCCGTTACTGAACAACCCCCCGCCGGCCGCGGCGTTGGCGAGCGGCGCCATTAGATCGAGGGAACGACCCTCAATCCCAAAATCGTGAGCCGCTTCTAGTTCTCCGCCAACAGGTCGAGCAAGCCGCGTTCGTCCAGCACCGCCACCTCCATCCGCTCGGCCTTCTCGAGCTTGGATCCCGGGACTCGCCGGCGATCAGGTAGTCGGTCTTCTTCGACACGCCGCTTGTCACCCTCCCGCCGGACGCCTGGATGCGCTCGGTGGCCTGCTCGCGCGAGAGCGTCGGCAGCGTTCCCGTAAGCACGAACGTCTTGTTCACCAAAGGGCCGCTGGTCGGCGCCGGTCCCTCCTCGGCAAAGCTCAGGCCGAGCATGCGCAGATCATCGACCAGAGCACGCATGCGCTCGTCGTGCAGCTGTGAGTGGATCAGGATGCTCATCTTCTCGCCGATCCCTGGGGTCTCCGCGATCTCGGCGGCGCTTGCAGCTAGCAGCGCGTCGATGTTGCGAAAGCGCAGTGCCAGATTGCGCCCGGTAACCTCGCCGACCTCCTCGATACCGAGCGCAAACAGGACGCGTGCGAACGGGCGCTGCTTGGAAGCCTCAATCGCGTCGAGCAGGTGGTTGACCGACAGTTCGCCGAAACCCTCCAGCTCGAGCAACGCTCGCGGTGTTCATGCAAACGGTAATAGTCGGCGGCTGTATGAACCAAGGCCTGCTGCTGCAGCAGGGCCACCTGCTTCTCGCCGAGCCCGTCGATGTCCATCGCTCCCCGCGAGACGAAGTGCTTGAGCAGCTGCCACGCCCGCTCTGGACAGTCGCGATTTGGGCAGCTCGTGAAGACCGAGCCCTCCGGCTTGATGGTGGGGGTCTCGCAGAACGGGCAGCGCTCAGGCGGGTGTGTCGGCGGCGGGCGATCCTTGTGCTCGGCGACGTGCGGAGCGGGCGAGACTACCTGTGGGATCACGTCGCCGGCGCGCAGCACGATCACGTCCTCGCCGGCGCGGATGTCCTTGCGGACGATGTCCTCCTCGTTGTGCAGCGTCGCCAGCTTGATCACGACGCCGCCGGCTGCCACCGGCTCGAGCATCGCGTAGGGGCGTAGGTCGCCGAACTTGCCGACATTCCACATCACCTTGTGTAGGCGTGTCACTGCTGTGGTCGGCGGAAACTTCCAGGCCACCGCCCAGCGCGGATCGCGACCGACCGAACCGAGCCGACGCTGTAGCTCGAGGTCTGAGACCTTGATCACAACCCCGTCGATCTCGAAGTCCAGATCGCCACGACGCTCCTGCCAGTGCAGACATTGCTCGATGACCTGCTCCTCACTGTCGAGCAGCTTGATGTCGCGGTTGACGCGGAAACCGTGCTCGCGCAACCACTCGAGCGCCTCCCAGTGCGTCTCGAATTTGAGCTCCGGCGCCACACCTACCTGGTAGGCCCACATCGAAAGCGGACGTTCGGCCATCAGCGAAGGGTCGAGCTGGCGCACCGCCCCGGCGGCCGAGTTGCGAGGATTCATAAAGGTGGACAAGCCGGCTTCGGCGCGGCGCTCGTTGACAGCGGCAAAGTCCTTCAGCGACATGTAGATCTCGCCGCGCACCTCCAACAAAGGCGGTGCATCGTCAATGCGCAGCGGTACCGAGCCGATCGTGCGCAGGTTGTGCGTCACGTCCTCGCCGACCTCGCCGTTGCCACGTGTGGCTCCGCGCACGAGCACACCGTCGCGGTAGAGCAAGCTGATCGCCAGCCCGTCGACCTTCGGCTCCACCACGTACTCAAAGCTCGAGCGTTCGATCCCTTCGCGAGCGAGATGCGTCCTCATGCGCGTCACCCAAGCTCGCAACTCCTCTTGGTTGCGAACGTTGTCAAGCGACAGCATCGGCTCCAGGTGCTGGACCTTCTCGAGCTTGCCGACCGGCTCGCCGCCAACACGCTGGGTCGGCGAGTCGGGAGTTCGCAACTCCGGATATTCGGCCTCCAGCGCACGCAGCTCGTTGAGCAGCGCGTCGTATACGTCGTCGGTGATCTCGGGGTCATCGAGTACGTAGTAGCGGTGAGCGTGATGCTCCAGTTGTGCGCGCAGCTCGGCCGCACGGGCGAGCTGTTGCTTGGAAGGGGGCGTCTCGGAAACAATTTGCTCGACCGGTCGCGCCCCGGAGCTAGCCCGCTCGGGCGGCTGTCCTCCGGACGCAGCTTGCGTGGCTGGTTCGGCTGCGGCCTGAGTGGATGAGCCCTTATCCTCAGGACTCTGCGCAGCCGGCCCTTGCCCTCGGGATGACTGCTTCGACGGTCTGCTCACGCGCTCCCGCCATCGAGAGCCGGCGCGAGCAGCGCTTGCAGATCGAACCCGCGCAACACCTCCAGCCCGCCACGGTGGGTCAGGTCGAAATGGATCGGCGTCACAGCGATGCGCCCTTCGGCCACCGCCGCAAGGTCGGTGCCGGGCTCGTCGTGGAAGCCAGGGTCCGACCCGTATATCCAGTAGCGCTGGCGCTTGGCGGAGCCGTCCGCGTGCGGAGCCACCTTCAGCTCGTCGCGATAGATGCGCTTGCCCAGGCTTGTCACCTCGACTCCGCCGGGATCGCCGGCGGGCACGTTCACGTTGAGCAGGGTTCCGCTCGGCATGGGCAGCTCCTCGATACGCTCCACCAGGCGCGCCACGAACGTAGCGGCGACCTCGAAGTCAAAGCCACCGTCGTAGCGAAAGTCAAGTGCCCGTGCGCGCGACTGCTGGGAGACGGCAATCGCCGGCAAACCGAGCACGACACCCTCCAGCGCCGCCGCGACGGTCCCCGAATAGGTGATGTCATCGCCAAGGTTGGCGCCATGGTTGATGCCGGCGACAACCAGCTGCGCATCGAAGTCCTCAACCAGGCCGAGGCGCGCAAGGCGCACGCAATCGACGGGCGTGCCGTCGGTCGCATAGCCAACCGTCCCGTCCGCGAACGACACTTCCTCCACCCACAGAGGACGCCTCGTGGTGATCGAGCGGGCCATCGCCGAGCGGTTGCCGTCCGGGGCGATCGTCACGAGGCGCACGCCAGGCAGCTCGAGCAGCGAGCAGCGCAGTGCCTGCAGACCGTCGGCCTCGATCCCGTCGTCGTTGGTGAGCAGCACGTTGAGCATCGCCGTCTCCCAGCATAGGGTTCGCTGCGGCCCTTGCCTTATCGAAAACGCACTTCCCGCACAGGTGGGTGTATTTCGAACGCCTCAGATGTGTTTCGCCGCGACCTCCTGACTTTCTCGAAAAACGCACTGTCCGCAAACAGGGGTGTATAACGAAAGCCCCTCTAGAGCTTTGTTGCAGCTGTGCCTGGCGGATCAGCTTTCGGGATATGCCACCGACACAAGCGCCAAGCCATAAGCCGGCGCGGTGGGACCCGCGTGCGAGCGCGAACTTCCCTGCAGAAGCTCGGCGAAATCGTCGAGCGCGCTTCGCCCGGTGGCCACCTCGAGCATCGTGCCAACCAGAACTCGGTTCATGTGGCGCAAGAACGAGTCCGCCTCGATCCATAGCTCCAGCACGTCGCCGCGCTCGCGCCATCCCGCCCTCAGCACGTTGCGCTCAAAGCGGGTATGTTCGGTCTCTGTGGGCGTGAAGGCGGTGAAGTCATGCTTTCCTGGGAGTAGCGCGGCGCACCGCTCCAGCAGTGAGCGATCAAGTGCTCGTGGCCACCAAAACGCGCGCCCACGCTCGAACACGTCGCGCGTGCGGCGCGCCAGAACGCGATAGCAGTAGGTTCGGCTGGTAGCGTCGCGTCTGGCGTCGAACGTCTCGCCGGCGGGTTCGCAGGAGAGCACGGCCATGTCGGACGGCAACAGTGAGTTCAGGCGCAAAGGATCGAGCGCCTCGTGGCGGTAGCTGACCACCTGTCCCCAGGCGTGCACGCCACGATCGGTGCGACCGGCGACGGTGACCGTCAAGGGGTCTCCGTCCGCTCCCCGCTCGCCAAGGATTGTGCGCAATGCCCGCTCCAGCTCGCCCTGCACGGTTCGCAACTGCGGCTGCAATGCCCAGCCGGCAAACTCGCTCCCGTCGTATTGCAGCGTCAGCTTGGAGACCACGCTAGGCGCGGTGCCGACTAAACCAGCTCTAGGTAAACCATCTCGGTCGCGTCTGAGCGGCGCGGGCCGAGCTTGAGGATGCGCGTGTACCCACCGGGCCTGTCGGCGTAGCGAGGAGCGACCTCCTCGAACAGCTTGTACACGGCGAACTTGTCTTGCGAGAGCGCCGAGAGCGCCTGGCGACGAGCGTGCAGGTCGCCGCGCTTGGCGAGCGTGATCAGCTTCTCGATCTCAGGCTTTACCGCCTTGGCCTTGGCTTCGCTCGTCTTGATCCGCTCGTGCTCCAAGACCTCCTTGGTGAGGTTCATGAGCAGCGACTTGCGGTGTGCCGAATCGCGGCTGAGCTTGTTGCGTGTCTTCTGATGTCTCATATGGTTGTGCTGGAGTCTAGCCGTCTAGGAGGGGCGATGGGCAAGCGGGGCAAGACTGGAGGCCCACCCGCCCGCGTGCCGTGCTGAGCACGCGAGCGACCGAGGACGCCGCCCCGCGCCCCGCAGCCCTCCTAGTCAGTCCTGGCGCAGTTGCAGTCCTCGCGCTTCGAGGGTTTCGATGACCTCGTCGATCGACTTCTTGCCGAAGTTGGGGATCGCGTTGAGCTCGGCCTCGGACTTGGATATAAGGTCGCCGACGGTCTGGATGCCGGCGCGCTTGAGGCAGTTGTAGGAGCGGACTCCGAGCTCGAGCTCCTCGATCAGGATGCTCCACTCCTCACCCTGTAGCGCCGCTGGGGCACCGCCGCCACCGACCGCCAGGCCATGGCCGTCGAGCTGGCCGCCGGGCACCGCGCGCAGCTCCTGGATGCGGTCCGCGTCGGTGAAGATCGCAAGCTGGGAGATGAGCAGCTCAGCCGCCTCGCGCAGCGCGGCCTGTGGCTCGATCGAGCCGTCGGTCTCGATGTCGAGCGTGAGCTTGTCGAAGTCGGTCTTCTGTCCGACGCGAGCCTGCTCGACCGCATAGGCGACACGCCGCACGGGCGAGAAGATCGAATCGATTGGGATCACACCGATCGGCTGGTCTGCCGACTTATTCTCCTCGGCGGGACGGTATCCACGACCGCGACCGATCGTCATGTACAGCTCGAGCTTGGTCTTCTTCTCGAGCGTCGCCACGTGCACGTTCGGGTTGAGGATCTCAACGCCGGCGGGCAGGTCGATGTCCTTGGCCGTGATCTCCCCTGGCCCGGTCACAACGAGCGGCGCCTCGACCTCGCTTGCATCGGAGTGCATGCGACATACGATGCCCTTGAGGTTGAGCACGATGTCGGTCACGTCCTCCTTGACGCCCTCTACTGTCGAGAACTCGTGCGCCACGCCCTCGATGCGTACGCTCGTGACGGCGGCGCCGGCGAGCGAAGAGAGCAAGACACGCCTGAGCGAGTTGCCGAACGTGTAGCCAAAGCCGCGGTCGAGCGGCTCGATTGTGAACGTGCCACGGTTCTGCTCCACGGACTCGCTGGTGATCCGGGGGATTTGGAAGTCGAGCATCGGGGTCCTAACGTCGTGTTGGTGTGAAACCGGCGCCTGGAGCAGCGCCGGCTCTTGCGCGCCGCCGCCGCCTTCGGGCGCCGGCGCGGGGAAAGCCTCTACTTCGAGTACAGCTCGACGATGAGCTGCTCCTGCACCGGCGCGGCCACCTCTCGGCGCTCCGGCTTGCGCAGCACCTTGGCCGTGAGCGACTCGTGGTCGGCCTGGAGCCACGCGGGGATCTGGCCGGTCAGCTCGGTGGCGTCCCTTACCACCTGCATTGCCGGCGTATCCACTTTGATGGCGATCACATCGCCAGGACGCACCTGATAACTGGGGATGTCCACCCGGCGACCGTTGACCGTCCAATGGCCATGACGGATCAGCTGACGCGCCTGCCTGCGCGATGCCGCGAAGCCGAGGCGCACCATCACGTTGTCCAGGCGACACTCGAGCAGTGCGAGCAGGTTCTCACCGGTGATGCCGGGCTGGCGCGAAGCCTTCTCGTAGTAACCGTGGAACTGCTTCTCGAGCACTCCGTAATAGCGACGTGCCTTCTGCTTCTCGCGCAACTGCAGGCGGTACTCGCTCTGCTTCTGGCGACCGCGGCCGTGCTCTCCGGGCGGATATGAGCGTCGCTCGACGCCGCACTTGTCGGTCAGGCAGCGCTCACCCTTGAGGAACAGCTTCTGTCCCTCGCGACGGCACTGCTTGCACTGTGGACCTGTGTCTCTTGCCATGGACCTAGCTCTCTGCGATCAAGTTGTTTTAGACGCGCCGGCGCTTGCGCGGTCGACATCCGTTGTGAGCCTGCGGGGTTACATCCTTGACTCCGGTCACCTCGAGTCCGGCGGCCTGCAGCGAGCGGATCGCGGTCTCGCGTCCCGAGCCTGGGCCCTTGACGTAAACCTCGACCTTCTGCAGTCCCTGCTCCATGCCCTTGCGAGCCGCCGCGTCGGCCGTGACCTGCGCGGCGAATGGAGTGGACTTGCGTGAGCCCTTGAAGCCCGCGCCGCCGGCCCACTCCCACGCGAGCACATTGCCCTGGGTGTCGGTGAGCGAGACGATCGTGTTGTTGAAAGACGTCTTGATGTGGGCTTGTCCAACCGGAACATTCTTCTTCTGCCTGCGACGACCGCGAGCAGGACGCTTTGGAGCCGCCATCAGCGGACCTTCTTCTTGCCGGCTACCTGCAGGCGCTTGGGGCCCTTGCGCGTACGGGCATTGGTCTTCGTCTTCTGTCCGCGCACCGGCAACCCGCGGCGATGGCGCAGGCCGCGGTAGCAGGCGATCTCCTGCAAGCGCTTGATGTCCTGCGAGCGCTCGCGGCGCAGATCGCCCTCGACGGTCAGCGAGCGGTCGATCGCGTCGCGCAGACGCGAGACCTCGTCCTCGGTGAGATCGCGGATGTAAGTATCGGGGCTGACCTTGACCTCCTCCAAAATCTTGTTGGAAGTCGAGCGGCCGATGCCGTAGATGTATGTGAGCCCGATCTCCGAGCGCTTGTTCAAGGGCAGATTGACCCCCGCGATACGTGCCATCCGCGCTTAGCCCTGCCGCTGCTTATGACGCTTGTTCTGGCAGATGACGAGAACCGCTTTGTGGCGGCGAATGATCCTGGACTTCTCGCACATCGGCTTGACCGACGGTCTTACCTTCATGATCCCTTTCGGCTGGTCCCTGCGACCCGGCTCTGGCTGCCGGGACGGCCGCCGCTACCGCGTCGTGGTGTTGCCCTCACGCGCCAAGCCTCGGCGCATTCGAGCAGGACAGCGGATGGTAGCAACTATCGCTCGCAGACCGCCGCTCGAATGAACAGCGACTCGATACTCCTCTGTCCTAGCGGAAACTGCGGTGCACATGAGCTGCGCAACTACCCCGCCGTAGCTGCCGGCTGCGTGTCGAGGCCCTTGGCACCACGCCGCTCAGGGGCAACATGCCAGGGGGTCAGAACACGCGGGCCCTCACGAGTGATGGCCACCGTGAACTCGAAGTGCGCGGCAAGCGAGTCGTCCTGGGAGAAGATCGCCCAGCCGTCGCCGGCTACCCGCACAGCGGCGCGCCCGGCTGTGGTCATCGGCTCGATCGCCAGCACCATGCCCTCCTCCAGCAACGGGCCCTTGCCGGACTTGCCGTAGTTGGGCACCTGCGGATCCTCGTGCATGTTTTTGCCAACGCCGTGGCCGACCAGCGAGCGCACGACCGACAAGCCTGCCTTCTCGGCGGTCCGTTGGATCGCTCTCGACACGTCGCCCATGCGGTTGCCTGACCGGCATTGCTCGACGCCCGCGTACAGCGACTGCTCGGTCGCGCTCAACAGGTTCTCGGCCAGCGGCGTGATCTCGCCCACCGCAAATGTGCGTGCGGCGTCGGCCACCCAGCCTTCAAAGGTCACGCCAATATCGACTGAGAGGATGTCGCCACGCTCGAGTCGATAGCGGCCGGGGATGCCGTGCACCACCATCGTGTTGGGCGAGGCGCAGATCGACCCCGGAAAGCCGCGGTAGCCCTTGAATGTCGGGGTCGCACCCTGGGAGCGGATGAAGCGCTCGGCGGCAGCGTCGAGCTCCTCAGTGCTCACGCCTGGGCGGATCTTGCCGGCGATCAGATCAAGCGTCGCCGCGTGGATGAGGCCCGCGACGGCCATCTTCTCGATCTCCTCGGGCGACTTCTTGATGATCACCCCAGGAGCTTATCTTCCCCGCCCTGCCGTCCCGCTCCTCACAACAGGCGGTCTGGGACGGAACCACATGCGAGAGCTGTCTCGTCGCTCTCTGGCCAGAGCGAGAGCGCGGGTCAGACCGGCGGGACTGCGCTAAAGCTCATCCTCCAGCCGCAGCGTCGCGATCGTCGCCCTGATGTGGTCGTGCACCTCGTTTGGATCGCGCTGTCCGTCGAAGCGACGCAACAGACCCGCTTGCTCGTAATAGTCGATCAGCGGAGCGGTCGGCGCGCGTAGACCTCTAGGCGCCGTCGGATCGTCTCCTCCTGGTCGTCGTCGCGCTGGATCAGCCGCGAGCCGTCTTGGTCGCAGATGCCCTCGCGCTTGGGGGGATCGAACTCGACGTGATAGACGTGTCCCCCCTTGCTGCACACGCGCCTGCCGGCGAGCCTACGCACAACCTCCTCGTCGGGCACGTCGATCAACAGGACTGCCGTCAATCGACGCCCGGAGTCGGCGAGCGTCTTGCCGAGCGCGTCGGCCTGAGCCGTGTTGCGGGGAAAGCCGTCGAGCAGGAATCCTTCGCGAGCGTCCTGCTCGCCGATGCGCTGACCGATCATCCCGAGGATCACCTCATCGGGGACCAGCTCGCCGGCCTTCATGAACTTCTGCGCCTCGCGACCGAGCTCGGTGCCCTGTGCTAGCTGCGCTCGCAACATGTCGCCAGTGGAGATGTGCACCAAAGCGAAGTCGGCCTGCAGGCGCTCAGCCTGAGTGCCCTTGCCGGCGCCCGGTGCTCCCAGCAGAATGAGGTTCGTCTCAACCACGACAAGAGCCTACCCGCTGCTTCAAGCTTGCGCCTGCCATAGGCACACCTACAGCGCTGCTACTTCAAGAAGCCCTCGTAGCTGCGCATCATCAACTGCGCCTCGAGCTGCTTCATCGTTTCCAGCGCCACGCCGATGACAATCAGGATCGAGGTACCGCCGAAGTAGAAGTTCTGGTGTGTGCGGGCGATCAGGATCGCCGGTATCGCCGCGACCGCAGCTAGGAACAGAGCACCCGGGAACGTCAGCCTCGCAAGAATCCGGTCGAGGAATTCAGCGGTCGGGCGCCCTGGACGCACGCCCGGGATGAACCCACCGTACTTCTTCAAGTTGTCGGCCTGGTCGACCGGGTTGAAGGTGACCGCCGTGTAGAAGTAGGCGAAGATCACGATGAAAATCGACTCGCCGACGACGTAGTGCCATCCGTTGGGGCTAAAGAAGTTCGACACGTCTTTGGCCCAGGGCGTTTTGATCAGCTGGCCGACGGTGGGTGGGAAGGCCATGATGCTTGCGGCAAAGATCACCGGGATCACTCCGGCCATATTCACGCGCAGTGGCAGGTAGGTTTGCCCGCCTTCGGTCATGCGCCTGCCGATTACGCGCTTGGCGTACTGGACTGGGATGCGCCGCTGGCCCTCCTGCACGAACACAATTCCGGCGACGACCGCCAGCACCATGAAGGGCATCATCACCTTGAAGACCTGATCTTGGGTCGTCCACCACGCTTCGATGCCCTGCGGCATGCGCGAGACGATCGAGGCGAAGATCAGCAGTGAGATGCCGTTGCCGATCCCACGCTGGGTGATGAGCTCGCCGATCCACATCAAGAAGACGCAACCCGCGGTCAGGCAGATCACGATCAGGAAGATGTGCGGAGCGTCGAACTTGGACACGACCGCTTCGTTGGCCGAGGCTGAGAGCGAGTGGAACAGGAAGACGTAGCCGATCGACTGGGCGAAGGCCAAGCCGACGGTCAGGTAGCGCGTGTATTGCGTGATGCGCGCCTGCCCGACTTCGCCTTCCTTGGAGAGCTTCTCAAGCGAAGGTATTACGACCTGCAGCAGCTGCAGGATGATCGAGGAGGTGATGTAGGGCATGATGCCCAGCGCAAACAGCGCGATTCGCGAGAGGCTGCCTCCGGAGAAGAGGTTGAGGTAGCCGAGGATGCCAGAGCCGCTGAACTGCTTCTGCAGGTTGTTGACGGCCGAGAGGTTGACGCCTGGAACCGGGATGTGCGAGCCCAGCCTGTAGATGAGAAGCATGCCCGCTGTGAACAGGAGCTTCTTGCGGATGTCCGCAACCTGAAACGCGCTGAGAATCGTCGAGAGCATTGGTTTAGCCGGTCAAGCGGGGACTACCCCGCAAGCGTCGGTCGTGCGATTCTAGCTCTCGATGACGGTGCAAGTGCCGCCAGCGGCCTCGATGCGCTCGCGTGCGGTCTTGCTGAAGCCGTGAGCGTGGACCGTGAGCGCCTTGCTCAAGTCGCCCTTGGCGAGCACCTTGACCGCCACGCCCTTGCGTGTGGCCAAACCCTTGGCCTGCATCGCCTCAATCGTGACCTCCGCGCCGGCGTCAAAGCGAGCCTCTAGGTCGGAGACATTCACGGGCTGAGTATGCGTGCGGAACATCTCGAAGGGCATCGACTTCTTCATGTGCGGCCCGCGCAGCTTGCGCATGCGCATGTGGATCGGCATCTGCCCACCCTCGAAGCGTGCACGACTCTTGGAGCCCGAGCGCGAGCCCGCGCCCTTCTGGCCCCTGCCGGATGTCTTGCCGGTGCCTGAGCCTTCGCCGCGACCGATGCGCTTACGTGGGCGACGGCTGCCGGGGGCGGGTTTCAGCGAGTGCAGACCTACGCGCTCCTGCTCCTCCTCGGCGGCCACCGCACCCTTGGCGACGGCGCTCATCGGCTCTGCCCACCCTTGCTCGAACCCTTCGGCGTGCGCACCTCAGGATCCGACTCGACGAGGTGGCGCACAGCGTGAACCATGCCGCGTGCCTGCTCGCAATCCTTGACCTCGACCGTTTGGCCGATGCGTCGCAGTCCAAGCGAGCGAAGCGTGTCCAGCTGACGCTTATCGGAGCCTGCGCCGGAGCGCCGTTGCGTGACTCTTATGGTCGCCATCAGGCAGACGCCTCCGCGGGTGTGTCGGTCGGCGCCTCCACCGGCTTCTCGACCAGACCCTCGGTGGGCGCATCATCAGCCGGCGCCTCGACGGTGTCGCTGGCGGCAGCGGACTCGGGAGCGATGGCCTCAGCGACGGCCGTACCCCCTGCGCCCCGTCATCGAGTTTGTCGGCCGCGCCATTTGTAGGCTGCTCAGTCAAGCCGAGCACCTTTGCGATCGATAGGCCGCGCAGCTCGGCTACCTCGGCTGGCGTACGCAGGCCGCGCAGGCCGGCGACGGTCGCCTTGACGAGGTCGATCGGGTTCTGCGTACCAAGGCTCTTGGAGAGGATGTCGTGGATGCCGGCGAGCTCGAGTACCGCGCGCACGCCACCACCGGCGATTACCCCAGTACCGGGAGCGGCGGGCTTCAAGAAGACGCGGCCGGCGCCGAACACACCGGTCGTCTGGTGGGTGATCGTGCTGCCGTGCTTTGGCACCCTGAAGAGGTCCTTCTTCGCACGCTCCACGCCCTTCTGGATCGCAAGCGGGACCTCGTTGGCCTTGCCGTAGCCGATGCCGACCACTTCGCGTTCGTCGCCGACGACGACGAGCGCGGTGAAGGAGAAGCGCCGGCCACCCTTGACCAC
>CAVWTS010000002.1:0-91307 GCA_963757995.1 uncultured Solirubrobacterales bacterium | reverse complement strand
GCGCTGGGCCGGGTCGAGATCTTCGTCGCCGGCCTGGCCGCCGATCTGAGCCGCTTCGCTGGCGGCCAGCTCTGCCTCTTCCTGCTCGTAAGACTCGTCGGCTGTCATTTTCCTGTCTCCTTGTTTACCGATTATCAACCAGGCTGGGCAGCTGGCTCTTGGGCGAGGAAGGCGCTCAACAGGTCTCTCCCCGTCCCCTTGGCGGGCTCGCTGTGGGCAAATAGGAGCGTGTTGAACTCCTCGTCGAGCATCCGACGCATGCTCTTGAGCAGGCCCGCACGAACGCGCCCCGGGTCCTCGCCGAGCAGCGAGTCGGGCATGAAGGCAAGCGCACCGTCGCGGTCACGCGTGAGGCCATCGCCGAAGGACAATGCGCCGGCGTGCGCTTCCAATAGCAGTGTGGTCTCCTCGGCGCAGATCGAGCCGAGCTCCAAAGCTCGCAAACCATGGGCGAGTTGCTCGTCGAAAGTGAAACCCTCAACCGGCCGATCCTCGGAGAAATGCGCGAGCCCAGCCTTGTGACAAAGCACGGGACAGCCAAAGCGCTCAACGTAGAGCGCGCTGTGGCGATAGTGATGGCGGTTGCTGAGCACAATCCGCTCGGGTCTGCCGAGCTCGGCGAGCGCATCCAGGCCCTCGGGCGGCTCCATCGGGTCGATCAGTGTGCCTGAGTCCAGGGCAAAGCTGCTGTACACAGGCTGCTCGATGCCTTCGTGAAAAGCGCTCCAGTGAAACAGCCCGGGTGAGATTTCTTCAATCATGGTTGGGAGATGTTTTCCCGTCAAGAGGGTCGTCTAATCGCAACCGGCGGTCGCTGGGGCGGGGGAGACGTTACGTCGGGCTCAAACGTGATCCGCCGGGAGGCTTGACAGGTGACCTAATGGTCACCTATAATTGGCGACATGGACGAGGTGTTCAAGGCACTGGCCGATCCCACGCGGCGCGAGTTGCTCGACGAGCTGTTTCGGCGGGACGGTCAGACGCTGAGTGCGCTCGAGCAGCGATTGCCGATGACGCGCTTCGGCGTGATGAAGCACCTGAAGGTGCTCGAGCAGGCTGGTCTCGTCATCGCGCGCAAGCGCGGGCGCGAGAAGCTGCACTTCTTGAACCCCGTTCCGATCCGGCTCGTCCACGACCGCTGGGTGAGCAAGTACTCAGAGCCGTGGGCCGCAACGTTGAGCGAGCTCAAGCACGAAATCGAGGAGAAACTCATGGAGAAGGTTTTCGAGATCTACATCAAGACGACACCCGAGCGTCTGTGGGAGGCCCTCACCGATGGTGAGATGAGAGGGAAGTACACGTTTGGAGCCAGCGTCACCTCCGACTGGACGCCCGGCTCGACCTATGTTGCCGGTAGTGCGAAAGCACCCGACCTGCTCATGGAAGGCGAGAACCTGGAGGTCGACCCGCCGCGAAAGCTCGTTCAGAGCTTCAACGCTTTGTGGGGCGAGGACGTCAAGCGCGAGGCGACCTCGCGCGTCACCTACGAGATCGAGCCGGTCGGCAGCTCGTGCCGGTTGACAGTCACCCACGATCAGCTGCGCGAGGGCGCCAACGAACAGTTGTACGGAGGCTGGCCGATGATCCTCTCGACGCTAAAGACGCTGCTTGAGACCGGCGAGTCGCTCGATACCCCGGGCTCGCTGCTTTATTCGGGCGCGCAGGATGCTTCTTGAGGCGAGCATCGTGAGAAGGGTGTGTTTGTAGGAAGGGTGTGTTTGTAGGAAGGGTGTGTTTGTAGGAAGGGGGTGTTTGTAGGAAGGGGGTGTTTGTAGGAAGGGGGTGTTTGTAGGAAGGGGGTGTTTGTAGGAAGGGGGTGTTTGTAGGAAGGGGGTGTTTGTAGGAAGGGGGTGTTTGTAGGAAGAGGGTGTTTGTAGGAAGAGGGTGTTTGCAAGAAGAGGGTGTTTGCAAGAAGAGGGTGTTTGCAAGAAGAGGGTGTTTGCAAGAAGAGGGTGTTTGCAAGAAGAGGGTGTTTGCAAGAAGAGGGTGTTTGCAAGAAGAGGGTGTTTGCAAGAAGAGGGTGTTGAGTGGGATGGGCGAGGGCAAATGCCGCGAGCGAACGTCGTCGTTGAGGAGGCGACTATGCTCGCCACTATGCTCTCGCTCTCCCGCGTCGCAGGCGGTCTGCGATGAGATTGCAGCTCAAGGACAGATGCCTTGAGTTTCGCGACGGGGCTCCGCTGATCATGGGGATAGTGAACATCGGCAGCGATTCCGTCGCCGATCCGCTCTCGCTCGACAGCTTGGAGGCGCAACTGGAGTTCGCGATGCGCCAAAGCCACGCCGGTGCGCATATCCTCGATATCGGCGTCCAGTCGGGCAGAACCGACACAGCTGTGTTGCCGGAGGAGCAGGAGATTGAGCGGCTGGTGCCGCTGGTGCGGGCGCTCGCCGAGCGTGAGCTTGTCGTTTCGGTCGATACCTGGCGAGCTGGGGTCGCCGAGGCCGCGATCGCGGCTGGAGCGGTGCTGATCAATGACGTCGGTGGGCTAGTGGACGAGCGGCTCGCCGACGTTGTCGCTGCCAGCGGTGCCGGGCTCGTGGTCATGCACACGCGCGCTGCTCCAAAGCAGGCGCACTTTCCCGGATATGAGGACGCGACAGCCGACATCCTTGCCTTTCTCGAGCAACGCATGCGGCTGGCGTTGAGTCGAGGCGTCGCGCGCGAGCAGATTGTCATCGACCCGGGCCTCGACTACGCAAAGACGCCGCAAGAGTCGGTCGAGGTGCTGCGCCGCCTCGGCGAGCTGCGGCAGCTCGATCGCCCGATCCTGCTTGCGGTCTCGCGCAAGTACTTCATCGGGATGCTGACCGGTGCTCCGCCGGACGAACGTCTGGCCGGAACATTGGCCGCCGTCGAGTTTGGCGTCGGCGCCGGAGCGCACATCGTGCGCGTCCACGATGTGGCAGATGTCGCCGAATTTCTATGTGTGCGCAGTGCGCTGCGCGGCGAGGGCACGGCGCAGCTCGACGGAGATCCCGACGACGAGACGCTCAAGTGGCTGGCGCCGAAGCGGGCTCTCAACTGATGAAGCCGAGTCCGATCGGCGCCACGCAGACCCCCGAGCTCCTCGCCGAGGAGCTCGAGTCGATCGATCTAGATGGGCTTGTCTCACGCTTCGATCTGGAAGACGTTCGGATCTGCTCTGTCTCCTCGCCCAAGTTGGAGGCAGGCTCTGGGCGCCTGGCACGGGGGCAACTCGTCGATGTCGGTCTCGGCGAGTCCAAGCTGCGCGGGGTCGAGCTCGTCGATGTCATCGCCGAGGGGCTCGATGCCGCCAACGGCGATTGGGGCGGTGCGCAATTGCGGCGCACGCTATTCAGCGATGCACGCCTAACCGGTCTTGGTCTTGCCGAGGCTCGGATCGAGCATGTGCGCTTCAAGCTTTGCAAGCTCGACTATGCCAATTTTCGCCATAGCGAGATCGAGCATGTGTCCTTCGAGGATTGTGTGCTCACCGGAGCGGACTTCCAGGGAGCCAAGGTCAAGGACACGGTCTTCTCCGGCTGTCAGCTCTTGGAAGCCGACTTCTCCAAGGCCGAGCTCTCTCGTGTCGACATGCGCGGCTCAGGGCTTGCGCTTGCAGGGTCCGTGCTCGGACTGCGTGGCGCGATCATTGATCCCCTGCAGCTCATGGAGCTTTCCCGAAATCTTGCACAAGAGCTCGGGATAACCGTCGAAGATGTCTAGCCCGCGCTTATGCCTCGCAGCTCAACCGCGTGGGTTCACACGGCTTTAAACCGCGCCGCCTCGCCTGCTCCGCCCGTGGCGTTGCCCGCGCTGTAGGAGTGCGCTCCCGCGCCTGCCAGCTTGCCGCCGTCGACGATCAGGTATTCCTCGCGGATTGGCCTGCCCTCGAAGTAGCACTCGAGGATCTCGCGCACGCCCGCCGCGTAACGGGCCTGTGCCGAGAGACTCGTGCCTGAGGTATGCGGGGTCATGCCCTGATTGGGCATCGTGCGCCACGGGTGATCTGTCGGCGCGGGCTGTGGAAACCACACGTCGCCCGCGTAGCCCGCCAACTGGCCGCTCTCGCATGCGCTTCTCACGGCCTCGCGATTGCAGATCTTGCCGCGCGCGGTATTGATCAGGTAGGCGCCGCGCCTCATCTTGCCTATTAGCTCTGCGTCGAAGAGGTTTTCGGTCTCAGGGTGAAGCGGGGCGTTGATCGTCACCACATCGCACGCTTGTACCAGTGACTCGACGCTTTCGTGGAACGTGACGCCGAGCTCTTGCTCGACATCTGGTGGGAGACGATGGCGGTCGGTGTAGTGCAGACCGACGTCGAACGGCTTCAGCCGGCGCAGCACCGCCGAGCCGATGCGTCCTGCTGCGACGGTGCCGACCTGCATGCCCTCCAAGTCGTACTCGCGGGTCGCGCAGTCGGCGATGTTCCAGCCGCCGTCCAGCACCCACTGATGCGAGGGGATGTAATTGCGCACGAGCCCGAGGATCATCATCACGACGTGCTCGGCGACGCTGATGCTGTTGCAATAGGTCACCTCGGCGACGGTGATCTGTCGCTCGATCGCGGCCTGCAAGTCGACGTGGTCGGATCCGATCCCGGCTGTCAACGCGAGCTTCAGTTGCGGTGCGTGTGCGATCCGCTCGGCCGTCAGGTAAGCCGGCCAGAATGGCTGGGAGATAACGATCTCGGCGTCTGACAGCTCGCGCTCGAAGACCGAATCCTCACCGTCCTTGTCGGAGGTGACGACGAGCTCGTGGCCGCGCTCCTCAAGGAAACGCCGCAAGCCGAGCTCACCCGAGACGCTTCCCAAGAGCTCACCAGGGGTGAAGTCGATTGCCTGTGGCGTCGGCGTGCTCTGCCCATCCGGGTAATGCTCGATTTGGGGGATGCCGTCACGCGCGTACTTCGGCGGGTAGCCGGCGATCGGATCGTCATAGAGCACGCATAGAACCTTGGCCATCAGCTGGCATCCTTCCGTTGGTTGTCCTTCCCCTATGACGATCTTAGGGAAGACCGTGCCGCATGCGGCACGGTCCCGGCAGGCACATGTGCCTGTCCGTCCGGGTCGTGCATGCACGACCCGGAACATGGCCGCACATGTGCGGCCATGCCAGTCGGCGCATGCGCCGACTGGAACAACATCACAATCGCACCGGGATGGTCAGGGCGTGACCGCCGATCTTCAGGCGCAGCGTGTATGTGCCCGAAGGGATCGCTCTCGAGGCGCGCAAGCTTGCGAGTGTGCCACGGGCATAGGTACGACCGTCCCTGGTGAGCCGCGCACGCGCGCTGTTCCTGATCGTCTTGCCTGCGTGCGTAACAGAGCATGTGAGCTTACGGCGATTCTTTGTGAATCGACAAATCACCCTCGCCTCAGGCACAGCATGTCCATTCGCGCTCTTTGTGCCTTTATTTCCCTGAGCATCGGTTGTGCCTGTGACGCCACCAGGTCCCACTTGACCCAGCGGGCCTTGAGGGCCTTGCCGGCTTGGCTTGTCCTGTGGACTTTCTTCGCCGGCCGGTAGCGTTGTCTCTTCGGGGGGTGACTTATCGCCGGCCGGCTCTTCTTCGCACGAGGCCAGTTGGCGAACGTACACCTCTGTCGGTATTTCCCCATTTGGCCCTTCGGGTGGGCCCGTCTGGCCGAAGAGGTTGGTGGCCTGGGAATCGAACACGACTCGACAGCTGTTGGTCGAGATGGCGGCCTCTTGGCTTTCGTTGTCGGCCGACGCCCCTTCGGCTCCGCTGGCGCGATCGAGTTGTGTCGTCTGTCCTGTGCTCAGCTCACGCAGAAAGAGGTGGTATCCACTTGTGAATCCACCCGCGAACAGGACGTCGCTCTCCTCGGCACTCGCGCCGAAGGAGCCGTACGCAGCGCCCGCGATGCCGTTCGCATCCTGGCTTATGAGCGTCGTGCTTGCCGGTTTCGAGCAGAGATCGCGCAGGTAGATCTGCGCTCCGCTGATCTGGATCTCCTCACTGTCGATCGTGACGAATTGCAGGAGATTTTCGGCCTCGGAGCTGAACTCCACCTCGCAGCCATCGTTACCCACGAGCACCGGGTTTTCCGAGCGACGTTCGCCGGCTTCACCGTTTGGCGCTTGGCTGACGAGCGTCGTCGTTCCGGTTTGCAGGTCGCGCAGGTATATCTGTGGATAGATATTCGAGTCCATGCCGGGCACGAGGTTGGTCGCCCGGGATACGAAGGCGACATAGCGCCCGTCGGGTGAGATCGAATAGGCCTGGCTTTCCTCGTTAGCCACTTCTCCCGTGGGGCTGTTGGCGCGGCTGACCGCGGTCGTCGTCCCGGTATCGATGTCGCGCACGTACACGGTTTCGAAGCCGGTCTTCGTGTGGGCGCCCGCCGGATCTTCCAGATCGCCTGCGTCGGCGGCGAACACGACGTATCGCCCGTCGTCTGAGATCGCCTCAGCGATCGCACTACGGCTGAGAATCGCGCCATGTGCCCTGCTCACACGATCCACGAGCGTGGTTTCCTCGGTTTGCAGATCACGCCTGTAGACGTGTTGTTCTTCGGGTTCTTCGCCGGGCAGGCCGGCGACGAGGTTAGCGGCCTTTGAGTTGAAGATCACGTAGCGTCCGTTCCCGGAGAGCTTGACGTTTTCGACGCCGGGTTCGCCCGCCGCTTCGCCATCGGCGCCGTTTGCACGGCTCACGAGCTTGACTTCGCCGGTGTGCAGGTCCTTTACGTACCCCTCGATCGTGCCGTTGGGTCCTTGTTCGCCGAGGTTGGTCGAGTTGCTCTCAAAAGCTACGTAGCGTCCATCGCCGGAGATCGACACCGGTCCGTAGTCAACCGTGCCTGCATCGTTCGCGTAGGCACCTTGCAATGTGACAGACACGGGAAACGTGTCGCCGATCGTTTCGTCGCTAGCGGCGCCGGCATTTGCGGCAAAGAGCGCCAGCACAAGCATCGCAAGCGCTGCCGAGAGGATCGTGCTGTGTCCGCGCGCCGGCTCGCAGACCCTGACCAGGTTCTGGTGGGACATCCGTAAACCCCTTTCCACGAGGGTGCTAGATGGGTGGGGATCGGAGGGAGGTCTCCTGGCTTCCAAGCCTTCCCACCACGCCTTCCCAGCCCCAAAGGTAGGGCCAGTGGCTGCCGTA
The DNA here is from genome assembly GCA_963757995.1 of uncultured Solirubrobacterales bacterium. Classification (GTDB taxonomy): domain Bacteria; phylum Actinomycetota; class Thermoleophilia; order Solirubrobacterales; family Solirubrobacteraceae; genus Palsa-744. The sequence continues at coordinate 84,210 of CAVWTS010000002.1, read as the reverse complement.
TCGGCGTGCGGCGGGTTGTTTGCTCGGTCACAGTGGCGGGCCCGCGCCGGTCTTTCACCGGCTTCCCTGTCCACCGATCCGTGGATTATTTGGCGGCAGCCTAGCGCACTGGCGAATCCGACTCGTCTTGACGCGCCATTCGGCCGATCGACTCGTTGCCCGCGGCGACCGACGGACTGCTTGCTGCGCCGCCAACGGACTGTTTTGTCGTAGCGACCGATGGGCTTTTTTCATGCCGTCCGACGAATGGCTATTGTGTTGTCGGTCACGCGCTCGAGGGAACCCGGTGGGAATCCGGGACTGACGCGCAACGGTATGGGTATTGAGCCGAGAGGCCCTTCTGCCCGAGTCCGAGTACTCGACGGGTGACACCAAACATACGGACCCTGTTCTCGCGAACGGACGGCTAGGTCTTCATCGCTCTCACTCTCCGGGGTGGGAAATGAGATGTCCTTCCGTCCCTTACAGAAGGAGATCCACCCCAATGCGTACCTTGACCTATCGGCTCGCGCTGCTCGGCGCCTGCCTCTGCGGACTGCTGTTGCCCGCAACAGCCTCGGCGACCTCGAGCAAAGCCGAAATCGAAGCCTCTGTCGGTAAAGGCGTCACCTACCTGGAGGGGTTGCAGGAAACCAGCGGAGGTTTTCTCTCAGACTGGGACATCGACTCGCTCGCGGCGGCGCACGTGGCCGCGGCGAACGTGAAGAAGGCCGGCGCCGAAACCGACGCGCGGACGTGGTACCGCAAGCTTGTCGGCAACGAAACCGCCACGAAATGGCCCAAAGAAGCGATTGTGACCGAATACGAGCGTGCCGCGCTGGTCGCCTACGCGGCCGGGATCGACCCGGCGCGAGTCTCCAAGACCCAGAACCTGATCGCCGGGATCGCCTCCTACTATCAGCCGGAAAGCCCCGGCTATTACGGTCCCCCCGGGAACTTCAACGGCACCGTCTTCGCCGTCCTGGCGCTCGCGGACGCGAAGACGACCGCCGGCGTTCAGCGCGTACCCAACGTGTTGTTCAAAAAGTCGATCGAAGCAATCGAAAAAAATCAGCACACAGACGGCGGTTGGGCCTGGGAAAAGGCCGAAGGCAACGAAGCCAAGCTCAAAGCGGCCGCCGAACCAGACATGACCGGGGCCGCGATGGCGGCTCTCTGCAACGCGCACGTTGAAAGCTCGAACGCCGTTGTCAAAAAAGGGGAGTCCTATCTCAAGTCATTGCTGACTGCATCCAATGGCGCGTTCTCCTCGGAATTCGGAGCGAACACGGACTCAAACGCCTGGGCGGTGCAGGGCCTCGATGCCTGCGGCATCGAACCGCAGGGCACGGAATTCACGGCAGCGGGAACGAAAAAGACGCCGATCGACTTCCTGATCTCACAACAGCTCGGTAGCGGCGCGTTCAGATATCTCACCACCGGCTCGACCGCGAACGAATACTCGAGCCAGGATGCGGTCCGGGCGCTCGCGGGTGCGGGCTTCACGGCGACACCCCCGATACCTACCGGAGGCCTCGAACAGTGGTTTGCCGCAAGTGGGTTCAGCACCGAAACCGTCAAGAGTTCCGTGACGCTGGTCATCAACAACGAAAGCACGGCCCTGAAGGTCTGCTCAGTGACTTTCGCGCCCAAAGAAACGACCACGACCCTCGAAAAGGTGCTCGTGGCAGCCGAAGCCGAATCGGCCCCGGCGGCATGCGTGAGCGGACATGCGGTGGAAGGCGGTGCGATCAGTCAAATCAACGGCTATCCCTCCCCGGCCAAAGCGCTGTGGGACTACAGCATCGACGGAGGCGCTGAAAAACAAGCGACGCTCAGAAGCGAAATCCATCTGGGCGACACGATCTACCTGCGGTTCACCTAGCCGTATAGGCCGGCTGGTCTCGCGAGCAGATATGGCGCGGGACCAGCCGACTCTAGGCAATCGTCGATCACTCTCGTGGAAAGGCCCTAACAGATGCGCAACGCCGTCGCGACCCTGACCACCGCAGCTCTGATGATTCTCGCCACAAGTGCGCAGGCAGCCCCGACGCTGGTCAACGTACGGATCGAGGGCAAGAGCGAAACGCTGTTTGAGGGACCAATCTGGACTGAAGGCCACGACGTCGAGGCGTCCTCGGATACCCAGGAGCGCCCTTGTAACGGGATCAATCCCGTCGACCCGCAGAACAAGACGCCGGGCGCGACCCCGACAGCCGCATCGGCCGACGCGATGAGCCTGATCGGAGAAACCTTTGACGGACAGTGGTACCCGGGCTACGACGACTACTTCATCACTCGCTGGGGGCCGGACGAACAAGACCCTGTTGAAGCTGCCTACTGGGGAATCCTCGTCAACGACGTGTTCACGAACGTCGGCGGCTGCCAGTATGAGCTGCACGAAAACGACGAAGTTCTGTGGGTTTATGACGCCTTCAAAGAACGGGCGAACCTCGCGCTGTTCCCAGTGGGCGACACCGCTTCCAGACCTCTCTTTACTGCAACTGCCCAGCTGGATCGGCCCTTCGCAGTGCAGGTCGAGGCATACGGCGATGACAAGGAAGACAATCCTCCGGTCGAACCAGACCGCGCCGACGCTACCCCCTATAAGGGCGCTGAGGTCTCCCCGGTGGTGACCTCGGCCAAGGGCTTTGAGCAGGTCCAGATCGCGAGCCCCGAAGCCGTCACGACGAGCTCGGAAGGGAAGGCGAGCATCACCTTCACCACGCCGGGATGGCACAGGATCAAGGCGGGAACACCGTTGGACAAAGAAGGTGAAGAAGAAGCGATCCGCTCAAACCGCATAGACGTCTGCGTGCCCGCACCTGGCGAAAGTGACTGTGGACCTGCGCCAGCCGAAGACGACCCTCGCACACCACCCGGCCTGGCGGTAGCGCCCGAAGAAGAACACCACGAAACACCCGTGGAAACTCACGAAACACCGGCGCAAACATCCGGTGGCGGCAATCAGTCGGACGGGCAGCCCGGCAACGGATCGCTCGTCACGTCCCTAGTCACCTCGACGCCGACATCCGTGCATCAGGAAAGCGGTCCCACTGCGCTCCTGACGCTCGAGAGCCTCACCTCCAAGCGGCTGCTGTTGAAACTCACGGGATCCGGCACGTTGAATGTGCGGATCGCCCGTCAGGTAGGCAGCAAACACAACCTCCGCTGGCAGACCGTCAAGACGATCACGGTCAAGGTGGCCAAGCCAGGACAGGTCGCGATCAAGCTGCCGCGATTGACCGCGGGGCGCTACCGGCTGCGGATCGGCATCGCCGGCGCCAACAGCGCTATCAAGATCCTGTCTGTGGGCCGCGGGAGCAGTTGAGGCCGGCCTCGATGGCTTGGTCATCAAACCGTAGTAAGCGTGTCCGAGCGGCCCTGCTTGTCGTGGGCGTCGCGCTCTGTGCCCTGGCCTGTGTTGCAACTTCAACGCTCGCGGCTCCGAACAACGAGCTCAACAAAAAGCGGCTGGAGAGCACCGTGAGATTCCTGCAGGAAGCACAGAACAGCGATGGCGGCTTCGGCGGCGAGGCCGGGGAAGAATCAAGTCAGCTGTTCAGCGCATGGGTCGCGCTTGCGCTCGCGGCGGCCTCGATCAACCCGCAGGACCAGGCCAAGCCTGGCGGCTCAAGCGTCTACACGTACCTGGCCGAGCACGTCGCCAAGGCGATCCGCTCGGAACTGTGCGCGCCGGTCATCTGCACGACCGCGTTCGAGCGAGAACTGCTTATCGTCGATGCCTCCGGCACATCGCCAGAGAACTTCGGTGGTGTCGATCTCGTGAGCGAACTGCTCGCCCGCAAGCTTCCCGACGGCTCCTTTCCGTTCGTGCCGGGCGGGCACGGCGAAGTCAACGACACGATCTTCGCGATTCTCTCGCTCAGCCCGATCAAGGAAAAAGCTGTGCAGGGTGTGGTCGAGCACGCTGCCGAATGGGTGATCCAGCAGCAGAACACCAACGGTAGTTGGGCGTGGCAGAACAAGGGAAGCCTCGGCGAATCCGACATGACCGGTGCGGCGATCGAGGCACTCAACGCCGCCGGTATGCCCGACACTGAAGCCCAGCGGAAGGCGATCAAATATCTGCACGAAATCCAGGAGCCCGACGGCGGTTTTCCCGAGTTCTCAAGTGAAGGTGAATCCAACTCCGGCTCCACCGCGTGGGCGACCCAAGGCATCTGGGCAGCGGGTGAAGATCCCGAAGCACCTTCATGGGTCCAACCAAGCTCCGGCCACGGGCCGCTGGACTACCTCGAATCGATGCAACAGCCCGACGGTCACATCCGCTACCGCGCGGGCGAGGAACTCAACGGCGTCTGGATGACCGCCTACGCCGGACCCGCATACGCCGCTCAGCCGCTGCCGATCCCGCCACCTCCCCTCAACTCCGAGGCGCCCACGCCGCCAAGCTCGTCCGGTCAGCTCGGCGGGGGCAGCCAATCTGGCAGCGGCGTGATCGCCGGTGGTGGTGGACTGGGCGCGCCCCTGTTCAGCCGCCCCCAACCTGACAGCAAGGGTCATACACCTGGCGGCGCGCGGCAGCTCGAGAGCCAGCACCAGAGCATGACCAGGCATCGTCGCAACCCTGGCCCTCCACGTAAAACGCCCATCCCGACAGCTACCAGCGCCAGCGCCCACCACCCTAAGAGACCCGATCCCAAGCGACATGACCCGGCCACCCATAACGGCTCGGGCGGAGTCGCGATAACCGGCACCGGCACAGGCGGTGGGGCACAGGCCAGCGGAGGAGATGTCAAAGGGATTCTGATCGGAGCGCCTGCCGATGCGCTGCAATCCGGGGCTCCGGGGTTGCATAGCGCCGGCGTCAACCGGACTTCGTGGCCGGCGATCGGTATCGCGGGTGGACTACTCCTGTCCGTCCTGGTAGGCATGCAGATCGAGCTGCGGCGTCCCGAGGCAATCCTGTGAGCGCACTTGCCGCTACGGACGGTCTTGCCGAAGCGCTCGCCCGGATTGCCTCGTCTCTGCGCATCCCGGTCCTGATCCTTGCGCTGTTGGTGCTTCTCGTCTGTGCGTTCGAGGTCGGACGCTTCGCGATCGAGCTGTTCGCACGCACTCGCGCTGGACGTGGGTCGCTACGGACGCTCGTCCGCCAAGTCCTTGCCAATCCCGAGCAGGCCGCCCGCCTCTCGGCTCGCGCGCCTAGCTCGTTTGCCCGAGATGCCCTTCTCGAGATCGCACGCGCGAACCTGGCCGGTGAACGATTGGGTGTGGAGTATGCGCTTGCCGACTACGAGCTCGCGGTGCAAAGACGCCTGGATCACACACGCATCCTCGTACGCGCCGGTCCGGCGCTCGGTCTGATGGGCACGCTCATACCACTCGCGCCCGGACTCGCGGCTCTTGGTCATGGTGAAGTGAGCACGCTCGCGACAGACCTGCGTACAGCTTTTGCTGCCACTACGATCGGGCTGTTGGTAGGCACCGTGGCGTTCGCGTTGACGCTCACCCGCACACGCATGTACACAGAAGACCTAACTGCGCTTGAGCGAGCGACGGTCGTGGGGGCGCCTGTTCATAGCCGTTTGGGCTCAGCACAGCCGACAGTGTCTCCCCAAGCGGCGGACTCTGCACGAGCGGCGCTCACCGCACAGGCTCTCGCCACGACCACGGTCAGACCACCGATCCCGATGGAGAACGACACATGAGTCGCCGCACCGGTCTGGGTCGTCACGGCCACATCGAAGACGCCGCCGGAGACCCGCTCGAAGGCCTTGTCAACCTGTTCGACATCGGCATAGTGCTTGCCGTCGCGTTCCTGATCGTCGGCCTCGGGCTGACGCTCGACCAGCACACACATCGTCTGCAACAGCGCACTCCGAGCATCTCGCACGCCCAGACATTGCCCTCGCCGTCGTCCAGTGCACCGGCCGCCAGTGGTCACGGGCGGGTGGTCGGCACTGTCTACCGGCTCAGTAATGGACAGCTCGTGCTTGTGCAGGGTTCCTCGCGGCGGTAAGTTGCGCAGAGCATTCGCGATAGGGGCGATTCGCCGGGCGGTTGCGGATGCCGGCTCGCTCATCGCTGAGGGGGCGCTGTGCGAGAGCTTTGGGGGGTTCCGGGCCGCTCCTTTCCCGGCGTCCTCGCCGTCGGGCCCAGCCGGCATGCGGTGGACGTCACGTAGTATTTTCACCCGGGCATGCCCTCGATCGAGGAAGCCCCGCTTGACAATCCGGCCTACGCGTCGTTGTGCGGCGCGCATGCGCGGTTTGCGCAGGTGCGTGGGCGCGCCAGGCGATATCTGGAGGATGTGGCGCCATTCCTTGCTCTGCCCACGCCGCCGTCGGCACAGGACTGGCGGGATGCCGCCGATTTGGTGGAGCCGGGAGCTTTCGTTGCTGGCCGGTACGGCGGTGGCGAGCTGCCGGATGGCTGGCGGGCGATTCAAGCGTTCGATTTGGTACAGATGATCGAGGAGCGGGTCACCGGGATCGATTGCGCGGAGGCGATTCCGCTCGGTGCCGGCGATGTGCCCGAGATGCTCGAGCTGGTTGCCCAGACCGAACCTGGGCCGTTTTTGCCCAGGACGATCGAGCTTGGCGATTACCTGGGCATCCGGCGCAACGGGGTGCTCGTCGCGATGGCCGGCGAGCGGTTTCATCTGGACGGTTGGACTGAGATCAGCGCCGTCTGCACAAAGCCCGACCATCGTGGTCAGGGGCTGGCCTCTCAGCTCATGGGCGCATTGATCACGGGTATCCAGCGACGCTCAGAACGCGCATTCCTGCACGTCATGAGCACCAACACCGCAGCGATCCGGCTCTACGAGCAGCTTGGCTTTCGCGTGCGGCAAACCGCGACGCTCACCGTCGTGACCCGCGAGGAGCTCGAGACGCTCAGAAACAGGCTCACCTCGCGTGAGAGGGCGCCGAGGACCTGACCCATGTGGTCGGACTGGCCCTGGCATAGGCGATTGACCGCCTATGAGACGATCGATCGCCTGTTAGGCTGCGCGCAGTGTTGGCCTACGTCCGGCGTAACCACATAGGGCTCATCGCGCTGTTCGTGGCGCTCGGCGGCACGTCCTACGCAGCAACGCGGCTCCCGAGCAACAGTGTCGGGAGTGGACAGATCCGGGCGGGTGCCGTCACCGCCGCGAAGATCCGCGACGGAGCGATCACCGCAGAAAAGCTCTCGCCGGAACTCAGGGCGCGGCTGGGGGTGACGAGGCCGAGCAGACCGACTCCGGTGACAGTGCCGAATAAGCCGATTCCGGTGACAGGACCGCCCAAATGGAGAGATCCAGGCATCTTGACCGCGATCGGCTCCGCCGGCCAGACGATCGTCGACCAGAAGATAGTGACGGTGAAAGTGACCGCATCTTGGGTGCCGACGGGTTTGTCGATAACCGCCGGGCAGCACTTGTGGACCGACACGCGCACCGACGGTAGCTGGAGCGGCAACCCCCAGTTCTTCCCCTTCTCCGACGCGAACGGCCTCGGCCCGTCCGTCTACAAAAACTGCTGGAAGATCGATGAAAACGCTCCGGTCGAGTCGCTGATCGGCTTCATCGGCGGCACCCCGGTCAACGTCTCCGAAGGATGCCAGGGCGGAACGACCTCTCCTGGGTTCTTCGAGGCGGGCGACACGCTGAAGAACTACACGTCCCAGACGACAGGTCCCGTCTGGCTCAGGACCAACGACAACACCAACCACTTCTCCAACGTCGGTCAGCAAATCGTCAAGGTCATAGTCACCGGGCCTTGAGCTGACCGTCGCACCGACCCCTCACGACCTCCGTCACGCATACGCGAGCACATAGCGCGCAAGACAGATACGCGCGCCGCTCAACACATGCTCGGGTACGCTCACCTTGGCACGACAGACACCTACCTGGACCGTCCGCGCCTCGATGACATGGTGGCGGCGGTGCGAGGAGTGACCTACGGCGTACGAACAAATGTTTCTTGGAGTCGCGGGAGACATCCAGATCGGGCTAAAGGCGACGACCGGAATCGAACCGGTGTAGACGGCTTTGCAGGCCGCTGCGTAGCCACTCCGCCACGTCGCCAAGGGCAACCAGTAGCGTAGCGGCCGCAGACCGATCTGGCGATCCGCCCGAAGACCTGTCAGGCCCTGACGTTCGGCTGCTTACCATCGGCTTCGAGCCTCGTTATCAAGCTTTTCTGATCTCGTTAGGATCGCTTTCGAGAGGCATTAGCGCTCACACATGGCCGGCGCGCACACTGAGATCCCTAACTCGGAGGTGTCTCGTGAAGCGTCTCTTCTTCCCCATAGTCTTGGCAGCGCTCGTTGGTGCGGTCGCTGCCAGCGTGTTCTTTGCCGCGTCCCGTGGGTCTGGCGGGACCGCGCCGGCCCGGACGGCCGCCGTGCCGCTGACCAAATCTACGGGTGGCGTCACCAAGGACGTGTCATCGACGACGCCGACCGCGACCCAGGTCTACCAGCGCGATGCCTCAGGCGTGGTCTCGATCAAGGCCACCACCGCCGAGGGAGGCGATAGCGGCACCGGGATCGTGCTCAATGAAGAAGGCTTGATCCTCACCAATAACCATGTGATCTCCGAAGGTACGAGTCTTACGGTTAGCCCCGGTAAGTCCACGAGCGTGACTCGTACCGCGAGCGTGGTCGGCACCGACCCTGACAGCGACCTTGCGCTGATCAAGATCAACCCCTCCGGGTTGGGGCTGCACCCCTTGAAACTGGTCAGCTCGAGCTCTTTGCAGGTCGGCGACTCCGTGTATGCGCTTGGTAACCCTTATGGCCTGACTGAGACGCTCACGAAGGGCATCGTGTCGGCCCTCCAGCGTGAAATCTCGGCTCCCGACGGAGCGACGATCAAGAACGTGATCCAAACCGACGCTCCCCTGAACCCGGGCAACTCTGGTGGTCCGCTGCTCAACTCCGAAGGCGACGTGATCGGTGTCAACTCGCAGATCGCAAGCGACGCAGCACGCACTGAAGGCTCTCAGCCAGGCAGCACAGGCGTGGGCTTCGCGATCTCCTCGGACACTGTCTCCGAAGTGGTCAAGACGATCGAGGCCGGCGGCGGGAGCAGCACCCAGGGGACAGAAGGTGAATCGCAAGTACAGCGCTCTGGGACAGAATCATCGCCCTATGGCACGGAATCCCCGTATCAGACGGAAGGACCCGAAACGAGTCAGGGTGGTGAAGGCGAAAGCCGCGAGTCCAGCCCCTACGGCCTCGAATCGAATGGCGGCGGCGTCGAAGGGGGTGGCGAAGTCGGGTCGAGCGCCGCTGGATCCGCCGGTGTCGAATCGGCGGGGGAAGGACGCGAAGGGCCGGTAATGATCGCGCCTTGATGTTGGACGCTTGAGATCCAGACGTCCCGTGGCTGAGAGAAGCTTGGCTCGGCCGCGGGACGATCTGCTTTCCGAGTGAGTGTCGGTGCCGGGCAGGACTCTGGATACGAGCCCAAACTGGCGCCCGTTGATAGGCTAGGGCGCATCCCAGGGCGATTAGCTCAGCTGGGAGAGCGCCGCCTCGACAAGGCGGAGGTCACTGGTTCGAGCCCAGTATCGCCCATTGGAAAAAGCCCCGTAATTATGGGGCTTTTTTGCGTAAGAAGGGAAGTGGTCGCGAGCCATCGAAGCACTGTTTTCCCACATACTTCCCACACGCCAGGTTCGAAGGGAGGGAGAACACGCCTCGAAGTCCGGCACGAGACATCTCCTCACGGCAGAAGGGCGCTGAGCATTTCACGGAGCGGTAAGTTGTCGCCGCGGTGGCTCTCGCGGGCGGCGTGGACGTTGCGTTCGGCGTCGAGGCGAGCCCATGCGATCGGATGGCCGGCGGTCTTGGCGATCTGACCGAGGAACGCTCGCTCGGTGCGGCCGTCGCCCTCTCGAAACGGATGGACGGCGTTGATCTCGGCGTAGTAGTGGGTCAGCCGCTCCACGAACTGCTCGCGCTCCAATCCTTGAAGGGCATCCTCCCGCGCCAGCTCCGCGAACAGCGTCGTCAGATATGGACCGATGTGCTCAGGCAGGGCAAACAGGTCTCCGCCCTTGGCGATCCGCACCGTGCGAAGCTCGCCAGCCCACGAGTACAGGTCACTGAAGATGTAGCGGTGGGTCGCCTGCAGATGGGCGAGGTCGTAGTCGCCGGGGATGAAGCGCCGTTCGAGCTAGGCGAGGCGAATCGAGCTGAGTGCCGCCTCTTGCTCGGCGAGGTCGGTCGCCTCGCGTATCCCGAGGCGATTACGCAGCATGTTGGTGCGGGGATAGACGTATGGGTCCTCAGCCATCGCCTGACCGTATCTTGCGTGTGTGTCGGAGCTCTACGCGTGCACCGGAGTGAGCAGCTCGGCAAGCGGCTCGCCAGCGCCGATCCTTCGTGCCGCCTCGTCCAGCTGGGCGTCGCTGAACTCTCCACGCGCCCAGCGATCCAGCAGATCCTTGGCGACACCTGGATCGAGACCCTCGATACGAACCGAAGCGAGCGCATTTTCGGACGCCTGCAGACGTGTAGTCATCGACCTATTCTAGACCCTCGGCTCCACGGTAGGTTGGGTCTTGCGGCGGTTGCGTGACGCTCGGTTTACGACCACTCGACGGGCGGTGCGCCTGGTTGCCAGGCCCGCGTGATGCTGCCGCCTACTTGTCGCAGGGTGTGGCCGTAGTTGGCGAGTCGGACCTGGAAGGCAAGCTCTTCGCGAGGGTCGCCACCGGCGTCGTCTATCCATTGGCGCCAGACGGCGAGTGCGCTGGCCGCCGCTGGGGTGCGGATGCGGACACTGCCGGAGTGGATGGGCCACCGCGACATCGCGACGACCCAACGCCACGCCGACTACACGCCGAACGAGCGGGAGGTTGAGATGGTCGATCGTGCGTTGGAGATAGGGGCCACGAGCGACTTTGATGAGGCTCTCGCCACCCTCGGCATCCAAGATGTGATCGATGCGTTCCGCGCGGTCACTTGGTGGCGCAGCCTGCACGCACGACCCTCACGCTGGTCGCTGCGGGCCTGCGATACCACGTGGACAAGGAGCACGGCAGGATCGATGGGCACATCGATGTGACACAGCGGTTGAAGCGGCGCTCCACGGTTATCAACAAGCTCACGCGGGAGCCGACCATGGAGGTCGCGCAGATGCATGACATCGGCGGCGTTCGCGCCCGGCTGCCGAGCACGGGCCACGTCTATGCGGTGAGCCGGCGTCTTCGCAAGACGTGGACGATCATCAGGGTCAGGGACTACATCGCCAAACCGAAGGCCTCGGGCTACCGTGCGCTGCACGTCATCGTACGTCGCGAGGGCTATCCGATCGAGGTCCAACTACGCTCCATCCGACAGGACGCGTGGGCGAACCAGGTAGAGGAAGACGGGCGGACGATCGGTGTGGGCCTCAAGTTCGGGGCGGGTGAGGCCGATGTCCACGAGTACTACCGGGCGGTGTCGGAGGCCTTCGCCCTGATGGATCGAGGTGAGCTTCTGCCGGACGAGCTGGTGACGGCTCTGAACACTCGCTATGCGATCATCAAGGGGATCCTGCCCCGCAACGAGTAGGAGGAGATACCCATGAGCCCCGCGGACATCAAGCACTTCCTTGTCATCTACGACATCAACGCTGGTAACGCCGAGGTTCGCCCGTTTGGGACGGACTACGACGCGGCACAGGTTGCCTACGAGAAGGTCGAGCAGGAGATGCGCGACCGTTCCGACTTCGACGTGGTCCTATTGAGCGCCGACTCGCTGGAGACAATCAAGCGCACTCACTCCAGCTATTTCGACACGCGCGAGTCGTTCGAGGCCCTACTACCCGCTGGTGTGCTCCGCGGGTAGACCGCGCGATCTCGTATTCGCGGACCCTGATGCGCACATGATGAGCGTATCGGGTGCGCGTTAGGGGAGAAACGTCCGCCAGCTCCGCGCAGATTCGGGGGGATTCTAGGGGGAAAGCCATGTCAAAAGGGTGCCGATTTGCAGGCATGTCCGGCGAATCGAACCAGTATCGCCCACTGGTTGAAAGCCCCAATTCCGTGGGCTTTTCGCGTCCGAAGGGGCCTCAAGGTTCCAATGAGGTTCCGTTTGGGCGGTCGGGATGGCCCACGGCGATCTAGGACCACTCGACGGGCGGGGCGCCCGGTCGCTAAGTCCGCTTGATGCTGCTGCCGCCTGCTTGTCATAGGGTGTGGCCGTAGTTGGCGAGCTGGACTTGGAAGGCAAGCTCTTCGCGAGGATCGTCGCCGGCATCGTCTATCCATTGGCGCCAGACGGCGAGTGCCCTCAGTGTCTCCAGGTGGGTGGTGTTGCGCCACCAGCCGTCCTTCAACGAGGACGGTGCCTCCAGGTAGCGGATGTGCAGTCCAACGATGGTGCCCCCGCATGAGGCTGCACACTTCCCGGCTGCCCCGTATGGCTCTCAAGTCAGGGAGCGGCCGTCGCACTCGGCACCTTTTGCGTACATTTTCCGCGGCTGGGATAGCGGCAACGGTTGGGAGACGAGGTGATGCGCGAGAAGGACTTGGCAACCCGATAAGGGGAAGCCTATCGATAGCAGTTGGGGGTCGCGTGTGGACTCGTTGCCGGCTGCAGTAGTGGGAGTGAAGCTGGCGAGAACGCAAGTGGCGAAGGGCAAGAGCATCGAAGTCCATGAGGTCGGGTCGGCCAAGCGCCAGATGCAGGCGGGTTCCTGCGTCAAATACGACGATGCGACCGCGGGATCGGTTGTGCGGGGATCATCGTCGGCCACGCGTTGCTCCGGTCACGATCCTCGACGCGAGCGGTGCAGCGCCGCGACCCAGTTCAGCGCCGGCGATTCGTCGTCGCTGAGCTTCCACTCGTCCGGTAGCTCCGCCATCGGAAACAGCTCATCCTCCACGGCGCACAGGGCGCATAGCTCGACCGCGTACCTGCCGGCGACGTGTCGTGCTCGGAGGCGTCCCGAGCGAATCCAGCGCCGGATCGTCTCTGGGTCCAGGCCGAGCCAGCTTGCGGCTTCTGCGACCGTCAACATGTAGCTTATTGTATGCGGCCCGTCTGACCCGTCTGACCCGTCGGGCGAGCGACCTGGCTGCCAGTCTGTGTACGTCGGAGGTAGCCGCCCTAGCGGCCGGGACTAGTTATATTCCGTTCCGGATGCTGAGCGGCCAGATCATACGGCGCATTGGACTAGTAGCTTTGGTGATGGCGTCACTGATGGCGCTCACCAGCCTGGCTGGCTCGGCTACCGCAAATTCGGTTCAATACTGCGCCCAAATCCCGATCGTAGGCGGGATCCCGCCATGGGGCTTTCACACAGGCTCGCCGATCACAGGCGCGACCGGGAGCTTCGCTCGCGGCCATGGCGACATCGATCTGACCGCCAACACAGTCTCCGGGATCCTGTGTCAGGTCGACCGGTTCCGCCACGAGCCGGACCGTCTGATCATCATGACGGTCGAGCATCACCTGGTCTACCACTCCCACTATGCGGTGATGTGGGGTGTGCCTGGGAACATCATGAAGATCATCGTTCGTGTGCGAAGTAGCACCGACCCAGGGTGTGAAGTTGGAACAATCGGCCGCGTGACCTTGTTCGCCAGCTACAACGGCGTGCGCAGTGACAGCGTTCAGTTCAGTTTCCCGGCAGCGTGCAGGGGCCACGATCACCTCTATCACGGATCGCAGGTCAATAACCAGGTACCGCCGCTGTAGCGTAGGTCTCCTCGGCCGGCTCAGCTGTAGTCCCTAGCCGCCCAACTCCTTGTTCTCCGGGACGAACTTGCTTGCGATGAACGTTGCGCCCTGCGGATCGCTGATAACCGTCATCCTGACCCAGGGAGCATCGAACGGCGCGACGATCACCTGGCCGCCCAACTCGCTGGCCTTCGCAGCCGTCGCGTCGGCGTCATCTACGGCGAACGTCACGCTCCAGTGCGCAGGAGTATCGGGTTGCTCATCCGCGATCGGATTGAGTGTTGCAACAACATCCTCGAAGCCCTTCGGAGCGCCGCTCTCCGCCATGCGCTCGCGCAGTCCTGGATCGCTCTTTTCCAGGAAGGCGCCGTAACCGGGCAACCGCCACATTTGGACACCGCCTTCGAGGCCGAGCGCCTCCCACCCGAACAGCGAGCCATAAAAGGACTGAGCGCCTTGCACGTCGCGTGTGTTCAGGCCGTTGAAGTTGAGTGAGCCGGGTTCGTTGACGATCTGCGCTCCCTTGTGCTGCATTGCCTGCCATACGCAGAACGCGGCTCCCTCCGGATCGGTGAGCACAGCCATCCGGCCCGCGTCAAATACATCGAAGGGGTCGGTTACGACGCGTCCGCCTGCATCACGTGCCTTCGCGGCTGCCTCATCGGCATTGTCGACCCAGACGTAGGTGTTCCAGGTGGCCGTCGGCGGCGCGTCCTCGGGCTGTGAGCCCACTGCGGCCACGGTGCCGTCATGCAGGCTCGCGATGAAATATTTGCCGGTTGAGTTTGGTGGCATCGCGTCCTTGAAATCCCATCCGAAGAGGCCGCCGTAGAAGGCAACGGCTGCCTCCGGATCGGGCTGGCTGGTATCAACCCAGCACGGGACGCCGGGCAGATATCCGTCTCGCTCGGGCATTTTGGGTGCTCCCTTCTGGTTTTGTTGACATAGCGACTACATTCGAGCGGGCGCACACGACCACGCTAGCTTCTGAGTGCGGATCTCGGGAAGACGCTCGCGGACAGCTTCCAGGAAACCACATCCTCGAGGAGGAATCGATCGGCTTCGACTAGCGCACGTCGAATAAACGGTCGTAATCCATTCTTTGGGCGCACACGATAGGGTGCGGGCGTGGCTAGCCCCGAAGCTGGACAAGCGCAACAAGCGCATACAGGTCGCGAGGGACTCGCTGGTGCATCTGCTCATAGGCCTGGAGGCTCCCCACGAAGTCCCCTCTTCGCGATCTTCGTTGCGGTTGTGGTCTCTCTCTGCGGTTGTGCCGGTACCACTGCCACCGCGTCCCGGGCCAATCTCTCTCCGGTCCCGCTTCACCTGAATGCTGGCAGCTATTCGCTGGCTGGGTCACGTACCACGATCAGTGGCACTGTGGCCCCCGGCGCGAGAATCACCGTCGATGGCCATCGGGTGTCGAACCACGCGGGGCATTGGCGCAGGACGCTGCGCCTGCACATCGGCAAGAACCGCATCACCGTTAGGGCGACCCTGAGCGGTAACGCGGCGAACAAGATGATCACGGTCACCCGCGAAAAGACGTCAGCGGGAGTCGAAGCGGAAACCAAAGAACAGGAAGTCGGCTCACAGCAGTCAACGCCCGCAAGCACCCCACAGCCCGAAGAAGCATGCACTAACGGCACCTACGTGAACTCTGCAGGCAATACGGTCTGCAGCCCTGAGAACAGCCCTACCGCTCCGGCCGGCGCGACTGCCGAATGTACGGATGGCACGTACAGCTTCAGTGAATCCAGGAGCGGTACGTGCTCTCACCACGGCGGCGTCGCACGCTGGCTTGAATAGCCGCTTGGGTCGCTTCGTGCTCTCCATCACTGCCAGGACGAGCGATGGCCGCACGCTCAGCGGGATGCGGGCCTACCACATGTGCGTACCGGCTGGAAGCCACACAGGACGCCGAAAATCTAACGCGACGTTCCGCGCCGGGCCAAATTGTTTGCGCTTGGCTCCTTCGAGCACCTAAGTGTCATGATCCACGGTGACGCGCGCGGAAAGCGCCCCGCCTGGAAAATCACATCCGCCGAGGAGGAGATCGATGGGCTTCGACCAATACCACGAGCCGCCGCATGAGCTCCCTGAGGAGACCCGGACGTTCGCGCGGCTGTGCGCCTCGTTGACAGAGGAGGCGGAGGCGATCGGCTGGTACGAGCAGCGCCTTGCGGTGGAGCGCGACCCCGAAGCGCGAGCGGTCATGTCAGATGCCGTCGGCGAGGAGTACAAGCACTTCAGCATGGACTTCGAGTTCCTTCTCCGCCGCAAGCCCAAGTGGCGAGAAATCGCCGAAGGAGTGCTCTTCCAGGAGGGGGATATCGTCGAGCACGGCGAGGCCGCGGAGGCCGCTGCGGGAGACTCGGCCTCAACCGAGGACGCTTCCTCGAAGTCGGGTGTCTTGGCCGGCACACTGGGTATAGGAAGCCTCAAGGAGGGGCGATGAGCCCTCAAGGAGGAGCGATGAGCCATCTGCTGCGAGAGCACGCGCCGATCACGCAGGACGGCTGGAAGACGATTGACGAGGAGGCCCGCGAGCGCCTGCTGCCAGGGCTCGCCGGCCGGCGACTGGTCGATTTCTCCGGACCCCACGGCTGGGAGTACTCAGCTACCAACCTTGGTCGTGTCGAGGACGTCGACGTCAGCCCGATCAAGGGCGTGGAGGGAAATCGCCGCGTAGTCCTTCCGCTCGTCGAGCTACGTGCACGCTTTACGGTCTCTCGCGAGGAGCTCAGAGCCGGCGATCGTGGCGCTGAGGATGTCGACTTCGACGCTCTTGACGTTGCGGCTCAATGCATCGTCGAAGCCGAGAACCTTGCCGTGTTCCACTCCTGGCCAAAGGCGGGGATCAACGGGATCGGCGAGTGCTCGCCGCACGATGCGATTCACGGTGACGGGGGTGTCGAGAAGTATCCGGCGCATGTCGCCCGTGCCGTGGAGTTGTTGTTGCGCAAAGGGATTTCGGGACCGTATGGTTTGGCGCTGGGGCGCGAGGAATACACGCGCGTCGTGGAGAGCGCCGAGCACGGCGGCTACCCGTTGCTCGATCACCTGCGCAAGATCCTCGAGGGCCCGATCGTGTGGGCGCCGGGCGTGAAGGGAGCGGTCGTGTTGAGTATGCGCGGCGGTGACTTCATCTTCGAGTCTGGTCAGGATCTCTCGGTTGGCTACGAGTCTCACGACAGCGACACGGTCACGCTTTATTTGGAGGAGTCCTTTAGTTTCCGTGTGCTTACGCCTGAGGCCGCCGTGCCCATCTCGCCACTGAAGAGCTGACCGTCGTCCCGAGGACCCGATCGCGGCAGCTTGGTCGAGGGGCGAGAGAGGGGCTAATCCAGTCTCGGTGGTGGCGGATCCCCTGAGAGCTCGTCTTGACGCTTCTCGAGCAGCTTCAGCCAGATCTCGCTGCGGGTCGGGAATGCGGGCACCGCTTCCCAAAGACGCTCGGCTGGGACAACGCCTGCGATCGCGATCGTCGCGGCGTGCACCCACTCGGCGACATCCACACCCGTGAACGTGGCACCGACGATCACGGCGCGGTCCTCGTCGAACACCAATCGGGATGTTCCAGGTGTGTCGTGTCCGTAAAAGCTCGCTCCTGCGGTGCCCGAGCTGGACACATCGTAGGCACGCGCATTAATTCCCTTCTCTCGAGCTGCCTGCAGCGTGAAACCTACCGCGGCCACCTGTGGTTCGGTGAACACCACTCGCGGCGTGATCGCGGTTTCACGGGTTGCGCGGGCATCTCCGCCTTCAATCACAGCCGTAACAATACGGGCCTGGTACTTGCCCATGTGAGTCAGCAGGGAGCGTCCGTTGACGTCGCCGATCGCAAACAACCATGGCGCCCCCTTCACTCGCAGCGTGTCATCTACTGCTATTGACTTGCCGGGCTCGAGGCCAACGCTCTCAAGTCCCAGATGGTCTGTCAGCGGATGGCGCCCCACAGCGACGAGGATCTCCTCGCTGCTAATGCGCTCATCGCCATCCATGGTGACAGTGACACCCTGATCGTCTCGGTGGACGGCCTTTGCCTTGGCTCCCAGGTGAATCTCCACACCACGCTCCAGTAGGGCGCTGTGCAATTCCTCACCTGCGAACGGCTCCTCGCGCGGCAGCAAACGCTGCTCTGCCTCGATCAACGTCACCTTTGCGTCGAGCGAGCTGTAGGCCTGTGCCATCTCCACGCCAACCGCGCTCCCGCCGAGGATCGCCAGGCGACTCGGGATGCTTTGTGCGGTTGTCACCTCTCGGTTTGTCCAAGGCTTGGCTTCGGCGAGACCTGGGATCGGTGGCATCGCTGTCTGGCTGCCCACAGCGATGACCACCGCCTGTCGCGCCTCGTAGATCTGCTCGTCGACGCGCACGCGTCGCTCACCTTCGAGGCGACCGTGGCCACGTATCAGCGTGATCCCGTGGTCTTCGAGCCAGGGAAGCTGTTGTGCGTCATCCAGGTTGTGGATCACCTCGTCGCGGCGCCTCAAAACAGCATCAACGTCAAGCGCGCCCGTGACAGCCTGTGCGGCCCCCGGAACCCGGCGCGCCTCAGCCAGCGCCTCGGCGGGGCGCAACAGCGCCTTTGATGGCATGCAGGCATAGAAGGCACATTCGCCTCCGACCAGCTGCGACTCAACCAAGGCGACCTCCTTGCCGCGTTTAGCGAGACGTCCTGCCACCACCTCACCGGCGGGGCCGGCGCCGATCACGATCACGTCAAACGTCCGCGTCATCGGAGCCTTCATCCGCGTGGAGGTTACCCGTAGAGCAGGTTCGCAACCGGAGGGGAGGTTCACAAGCGGAGGGAGGTTCGCAAGCGGAGGGGAGGTTCACAAACTGATTCGCCCATAGGCTGAGTCGAGCATCAACTCGAGCTCGGCCAAGACATCGAGATGTCGGTGCGCCCACGCGATAGCCAGCCCTGGCTGCAGCCTGTCCCCGTTGCTCACGTGCTCGAGCACGACCGATCCGTTGGAGGAAAGTACTTCTCCACCGACATCTCTGGGCTCAGGGTCAGGCGAAGAAGCCGCTAGAGCGATTGCCCTCCCAAACGACTCGTACCATCCGCAGCGGGCTTGTCGTTCGGCGTCGAGCGCGTCTCGTGCCCTGACCAACCGTGGCAAGGCGTCGTCGATCGGTGCCAGACGCATGAACGAGTGGGCGTCCTGGAGCAGGCGGGCAACCCGACGCACGCGCCCGGCGCCGGTTGCGAGCAGCGTGAGATCGTTGATGTTCCTGCGAGCGGAGCCGCGGTTGGCGAGATAGTCGCGCATCGCCGCATCGAGCAACTGCGCGGTATCGAACGCTTCGCGGGCGGCGCGGCTCGAGTGTGCCTGCTCGCCGGCGCCGAGCAGCGCCGTGATCGTTGCGTCGAGGTAGCGGGCGGCGCCATCGTACGCTGCGCCGATCGCGCCGCGCAGGATCGTGGTCGCCCCGCGCGGCCAGAGCAGCAGGCCGACCAACAGGCTGACAGCGGCGCCGACTGCGACATCCTCGACGCGCACGAGACCAACTCTCCAACCGGCGGGGTGGATCAGATTGAACAGCACGAGCACGACGATCGTGAAGGCGCCCTGGCCGGCCGCGAAGGAAATCGCCTGAGGCGCATATGCGGCAAGCAGCACGGCAAATGGCAGCACGGCCCAGAGCACGCCGTGATCGGCGCCCACCGCGACCACGATTAGCCCGCCGAGCACTATTCCCGCAAGCGTCCCCAGCAACGCCGAGGCGATCGTTGCGCTTGTTGAGAGTGCGCTCGAGCGCAGCACAGACATCGTGCCGAGCACGATCCAGAACGAGTTCTGCAGGTCGGCTAGCTGCCCGACCAGGACCGCGAGTGCCAGCCCAATGGCCCAGCGCAAGCTGTTGCGCAGCCACACCGACCTGGTGCTGGCGTGCGCTAGCACCAGGCGGCGAGCGGTGTCGATGCGCGTGCGCAGTGTCTGCTGCGACATCGTCTTGGCGCGATCCTCACAGGCTTGCAGGGTGTCTTGGCCCGCCTGCAGGACCCCGTAGGAGAGTGCGCGCAAGCGGTAGGCCTCGTTCAGCTCGATCTCCGCCTCGGCCTCGTCGCGATCGGGTTGCATGTGCTCGAAGTGCTCCAGTTGAGCTCGGCCGAAGACATCGTGCGCCTCTCGCAGCCGGTCCATCGCGAGCGGCAGGTCCGATCCGCCGCCTTCCAGGTGACCCGCAATGCCAAGCAACGCGGCGGCGGTCGCCGTCTCGATTGCGGCGCGCTCGGCGGGACACGGAGCGGCGGTACTCGCTAGCGCCGGCTGGTGGTCGGCGACTCGCAACGCCCAGCCAAGGTCATCGATCAGGCGGGCCAGCGCTGCAGTCGGACCGGTCGTGCCACTCGGGCGTTGTGTCATCGAGACGAAGCGGCTACGCACGGCGACTGTTGCTGAGTGCGTGTTTTGTGCCGCGGCGTTGGCAGCGGGGCGATCACCGCGGGACATGGCCTCGACCAGACCAGCCAGTGTCTGTGCCACCTGCGCGACTTCTCGACGCAGCGCGCTGCGCGGACGAGCGGGCCACAACAGCAGCGCCGCCGGGATGCAAAGCGCGCCCGCAAGACCCCAGCCGGCCAATCGTGTGGGGATCTCGGCCGCGTCTGCCGGGACCATCACAGGCAGTACGAACGTCAGTGTCACGGCGGCACGCGCGGCCACGACATAGTCGTCGAGCACGCCGGCGAACAGGATCGCGAAGGCGACCAAGCCCATCGCGATCGTCGCAAGCCAGGTCGAGCGCGAGCAGAGGGTCCCGAGCACGATCAACATGGCGCCAACCACAATCAGCAGCAAATAGGCGCGCAGACGTGCGCGTCGAGAGCCCCCGAAGTCAGCGAAAACGAGCAGTGCCATCGAGCCGAAGGCGGCAAACAGAGCCATCTGCTTGGCGTCGATCACTTCGAGCGACAGCGCAAAGGCGAGCGGCATCACTATCGCCGCTCGAAGCGCGCTCTTGAGGATGAACATCCCCGGATCCGCCGCGCGCAGGCGGGTGATTGTCTGAAGCCTGTGCCAATCGGGCATGTCGGCCACCGATTCTGGGCTCTTGCATCTCGGCCGTTGCTCTTGCTTCCCGGCCCCGACAGAGCAGTATGGCGGCCACTCGCCTAGTGGGGGGCGTACAGTCGTTGGCATGCGGATCGTCAGCCTCGTCCCTCACGCCACAGAGCTGCTGTTCGCGCTCGGGCTCGGCTCCGAGGTTGTGGCGGTTACACATGAGTGCGACTATCCACCTGCCGCGACGGCGCTCGAGCAGGTCACGCGCGATGTGCTGCCCGCTGGCCTGAGCGCCGCGGAGATCGATGCAGCGGTACGTGAGCGCACGCTGCACGGCGAGGCCATCTATGAACTCGACAGGGAAGCGATCACCGCACTCAGCCCGGACCTGATCGTCACACAGGCTCTGTGCCCGGTGTGTGCAGTCTCATACACCGAGGTTGCGGAGCTTGCCGAGCAGATGCCCTCCCGACCCCGAGTCGTCTCGCTCGACCCGCACACCTTGGGCGAGACGCTAAACGATGTCCACACGCTCGCCGAGGCCACCGGTCCTCCTGAGCGAGGCGCCGAATTGGTGCGGGATCTGACCGCGCGCATCGATCGGGTCAAGCTTGCAGTGCGTGGGCGGCCGCGCCCGCGAGTGGTGGCACTTGAGTGGCTCGACCCTGTCTACATAGCCGGTCACTGGACTCCCGAGCTCGTCGAGTTGGCTGGTGGGCAGGATGTGCTGGGCTCGCCTGGCGCGCCTTCGGTCACCGTCTCTTGGGAGGCGCTTGCCGATACAAAACCCGAGGTCGCGGTGGTTATGCCTTGCGGCTATGACGCTCCCCGTGCGCGCGAGGAGGCGCTGGCTTACGCAAAAGATCTGGCTGCTCTGGGTGCGCAGCGAGTCACGGCGGTGAACGCGTCCGCTTATTTCTCCCGTCCCGGACCACGACTGATCGACGGTCTCGAACTACTCGCCCACATACTGCACCCAGAGAACGTCCCTGAGCGCCGTCACGGTACCTCGCGTGCGGATAGCCACCTGGAATGTGAACTCGGCCAAACAGCGGACGCCTCGCCTGCTGGGTTGGCTTGACGAACGCCGGCCCGACGTGGTCTGCCTGAGATGAAGTGCTTCGCGGCGGCGGCTGAATACGCAGGTGGTCTGCCTGAGGAGATGAAGTGCTTCGCGGCGGCGGCTAAATACGCATAGTGGTCTGCCTGAGGAGATGAAGTGCTTCGCGGCGGCGGCTGAATACGCATACTTCTTTTCTTATGTTGCGTACGCCTGACCTTTGCGGTCGCGCCTTGGACGGACGCTACGAGCTGCGTGTCCTGATCGGCGAAGGCGCCTTCGGGCGTGTGTACAGGGGAGTCGATCTTCGTCTGGAGCGTCCGGTTGCCGTCAAGGTGATCAAGCCGTGGTGGGCTGAGGACAGCGCCTGGGTCGAGCGGTTCCAGCGCGAGGCACAGATGCTGGCGCGCGTCAGCGATCCAGGGATCGTGCAGATCTACGACATAGGGCACGCCGAGGAGGGGCCCTATTACGTCGCCGAGCTTGTCGATGGTGAGAGCCTCGCCGAGAGGCTGCGAGACGGTCCGCTGCCTTGGACTGAGGCGCTGGAAGTGGCCGCACGGCTATGCACGGCTCTTGCCAGCGCCCACGCTCAACGGATCGTGCATTGCGACGTTAAGCCGGCCAACGTTCTGCTCGGCCCCGATGGCAAGGTCAAGGTCGGCGACTTCGGAGTTGCCCGCCTAGCGGAGGGGACCTCGCAGGCGCCGGCTGCCACGATCGCGGGCACCCCGCGCTACATGTCTCCCGAGCAGGCTCGGGGACGGCCGACGAGTCCAGCCACCGACGTCTATAGCGCCGGCGTCGTTTTGTACGAGATGCTTGCTGGCAAACCGCCGTTCGAGCATGGGTCGGCGGTCGAGCTGGGTTTGCGCCACGTGCAAGACGAGCCGCCCGCGCTCCCGGCCACGGTCCCGGAGGGCCTGCGTGCAGTCGTAGATCGAGCGTTGGCCAAGGCTCCGTCCGAGCGCTACCGCGACGGCGCGGCAATGGCCTGCGCACTGGGTGATGTTCGCGCGCCTGGGACATTGGTGCGGACGAGCGAATCTTTTGGGGGCGGAAGCGAAGAGCCGGCAGGGCAAGCCGGGATCTCGGATACTGGAGGGACTACTGTCCTACTCGAGGATCCAGCCACCCTCGTTCGGCCTACGCTAACGGCAACCGTGATCCAGCCGCCAACGAGGATCATGGAGCAGGGCCCGGGTGATCCGCCTTCTCCGCCCGCCAATGGAGGCCGAACTGACATCTCTCCACGTCGCCCGAAGCGCGTGGCCTTGCTGGCGGCACTGTTCGCTGCGGTCATTGGCTTGCTGGTGGTGGGACGTGTCTTTCTCAACACCTCACACCCGGGTGTGAGGGTGCCTGAGGTAGTGGGTCGGCCTTCCGCCACTGCCGAGAGCGCGATAGAGCGCGCCGGATTGCACTACGCAGTGAGGTTTGTAGCTGCGCCAGGGTCAAAGCCCGACGCGGTCACGCACCAATCGCCGTCGCCGTCTGTGCGTGTACGCCCTGGCTCGACCGTCGCCCTACATGTCGCAGAGGCTCCCCGCTGGCGCGAGCTCACCGCTTTCTCCGGTGTCGACGACGGCGAATCGGTTTCCCTGCAGATTCTGGGCGGCAAGTGGAAGATCGCCTACCACATGAGCTACGAAGGGTCATGCACGCTGCTGCTCGTGTGCTTCGGTCCAAGCGCCGAGGTGGAAGACATCCACACCGGCTCGACCTTCGACAGCTTCGAACTGGGCGAAGGGGAAAGCGAAACCCACACGTTCGAAAGTGGGCCCGGTCTCTACCGGCTGAAGGTCTCCGGCGGCCACGACTCGGCCCGCTGGTCGATGACGGCCTATGACTATTACTGAGCCTGGTCTGCACCCAGCTGGGCCGACACGTCGACGGTGATGCCGGCGTGCCTGGCTGACAGCCTGTGATCGGTGACTGAGGCTGCTAGGAGCGGGCGAACAAGCGCAGGAACAGCAGGAACACGTTCACCACGTCAAGGAAGATTCCCGCGGCTAGGGGAATCGCTTCGTCGGTGCCGGCCCGGCGCAGGCGGTTGAAGTCGACCACCGTGTAGAGCCCGAAAATCACCAGTCCTAGTAGCGCGTAGACGGTGTAGAGCGCGGGGATGCGCACGAAGATCAAGACGATCCCGGCCACGATTAGGCCGAGCAATAGGAAGAAGAGTGTGCGATAGAGGAAAGAGAGGTCGCGGCGGATCGCATATCCGCCGGCTCCCAGGCCTCCCACGAACAGGGCGGTTGCTCCGAGCGCTTGGCGTACCGCGGTCGGGTCGGTTGTCGCGTAGTAGTTGACGGTCGTGGCGATGCTCGCGCCGAGCAAAAGGCCAAAGGCGAACAGGAGCGTCAACGCTAGGCCGTGCTGACCACGAGCGTTTGCGACGTTGAGACCGACCAGGCAACCGAGAGCCACCAGCCAGGCGATGAACCAGCCGGCGCCACCCATTTCGCGGGCGATATAGACGCCGAGGGTGGCGAACCCGACCGTAATGGCGACGAGTCCCATCACCCTCCCGAACAAGGATTGGGTGCGTGTCGCGGGCGTCTCGGCGGCGAAGCCTTGCGTGCTCATGGGAGAGATCGTAGTCAGTCGATCAGGCGCTTGCCGAGCCGCCAGATCGCAAGTCGCCACATCGCAAGCGCGAACACGATCAACACCGCGGCATGCCCAATGTCGGCGACGCCAAGGTTCCCAAGCGAGGCGTCGCGCACGAGCTGCACGCAGTAATACAGCGGGTTGAACTTCGCGATCGTGCGCAGTACGGCCGGCAGTTGCGAGACTGGGAAGAACGTGCCGGCGACAAGGAACATCGGCGTGAGTACCGCGCTGGTTATGTAGTTGAAGTTGTCGATCGTCTTGGCCACCGCGGCGACGGTCACGCCAAACCCGGCAAATCCGAAGCCGGTGACGAAGCCGATAAACGGCACCAACAGCATTCCCACGTTCGGTTCCAGCCCGAAGGCGATCCCCACGAGCAGCGGCGCCATCCCATACACCCCGGCTCTGATCGAGATCCACAGCATCTCTGCGGTGACCAGCTCCTCGACGTCCACGGGTGCCGCGAGGATCGCGTCGTAGGTGCGCTGGAACTGCCAGCGGATGAACGTGTTGAACATGCCCGGGAAGGCGGAGGAGAACAGCACGGCGGTGGCCACGACGCCGGTTGCCACGTACTGCTCGTACTTCAGGCCCGCTATGTGGGGGAGAAGCGAACCGAAGCCCAGCCCGAAGGCGAGCAGGTAGATCGTCGGCTGCACGATTGAGGAGAACGTGGTCGCCTTCCAGTAGCGCCCAAAGATCGCCACGTCACGGCTCATCACGCCGGCGAGCGCCGCCGGTTCGAGCCGACGGATGCGCCGCGGACCGCGCTTGGTCGTCTCGGCCTGTGGGAGTGTGCTCAAAACGCCATGCCCCCCGCGCGCGCAGGGGGGCTCCCCTTTTTGCAACCGAGATAACCGCTCGCGATAGTCCTAGTTTCAGCGATGCCTCCCGTGCGCACGGGAGGACGCCCCTCGCAATACATAATTCCGCTTGCGCTGCTCCCATTTTCAACGATGCCCCCCGCGCGCGCGGGGGGCATCGTCGTTTTGCGAGGATGTACGCAGTCCCTCATTCGATCTCCTCACCGGTCAGTGCGACGAACGCGTCCTCCAGATTTGCGGGACGGCGCACTCCCTCTGGGGCTGCCCCGTCCAGCGTCTCGGCGTGCATGATCGCCACCGCCGGGCCGCTGCGCCTGCTTGACCAGCCGTTGCTCGACGCCAGCTCGCTTACCTGCGCCAAATGCTCTGGCGGGCCGTACACCTCCACGACCTGCTCGCCGGCGTACTCCCTCACGAGCGAGGCTGGCGTTCCCTGCGCGACGATCTTGCCGTGGTCCATTACAGCCACCGTGTCAGCGAGCCGCTCCGCCTCCTCGATGTAGTGCGTGCTCATCAGAGCTGTCACCCCGCTTGAGCGCAGGCCGTCGATCAATGACCACAGCTCCTGGCGCACCTGTGGGTCAAGCCCCACCGTGGGCTCGTCGAGCAGCACTAGTCGCGGCTGGTGGATCAAGCCCCGGGCAACCAGCAGCCGCCTGCGCATGCCGCCCGAGAGGTCGCGCACGATTGTGTCCGCTCGCGGTACTAGGTTTGCGATCTCAAGCGCCCGCTGCACCGCTGCCGGGCGCTCGCCGCGCGGCACGCGGTACAGGCGTGCGTATACCGTCAGGATCTGCCTACAGGTCAGCTCGACGTCGAGGTTGTCAAGCTGCGGCACGACTCCCATCTCAAGACGCGACTGCTTTGATTCGTCCGGCAGCGAATAGCCGAGCACCGACAGTTCGCCCTCGTCGGCAAGCGTCTGGGCTGTGAGCATCCGCATGGTTGTCGACTTGCCCGCGCCGTTGGGGCCGAGCAGGCCGAAGCAGATGCCAGGGGATACCTCGAGATCGAGGCCGTTTACGGCCACAATGTCGCCATAGCGCTTGACCACGCCGCGCAGCGAGATCGCCGGGCCGCCGCCATGCGTGAGCGTCTCAAAGCCATTTCCCTCTTGCAAGTCCCCCATATTCCCGACACTCTAGGGGGAGCCGCCGATATCGACTGGTAAAGGAGCGACGACGCCGTCGCCGACCCGTGGGATCAAGCCGTCGGGCAACCCAGACCTGGCCCACGGCATCGAGCGTGTTCCGCCGAGCGACCTACCAGTTGTCAGGTGATGCTGACGGTCTGAGACTGGCCCAGCGCGGCCCCGCTCGCATCGAGCGCCTGCACGGCGAAGTAAGGGCCTGCCGCGCTGCTGCGTAGGGCGCTCTCGAAGCCGCGCGCGGTGGTGTTGGATACGGGGGTCAGCGCGCCGGCCTGCGGGCCTGCCAGCAGTTGCCACGCTCGAACGCCTGTCGCCCCATTCCAGCTGGCATATGCGGTCATCCCCGTGCGGCCGTCATGGCTGACCGCGATCGCCGGGGCTTCCGCCGGCACGGCGCTCCACGGCATACGGAAAGCCCGGTAGCACTGATACTTCTCGCCGAGCACTGCGTCAAATACCAGCCGGCCCGAGCGCTCGAATTCCGAGACACGCGGCACTTCGCCCCAGCCGATGAAGACGTTGCCGCCTTCGAGCAGCTGCATGTTGCCCTGGCTGCCCGTCAAGATCTTCGCGTGCGTGTACTGGTGCAGCAGCGTTGCCGTCATCGCCTGCTCGTCGACGTCGAGGATCAGGCCGCGCGAGAGCTTCTCGACTGCCGGCGTTGCCCCGTTGTCGAAGATCGTCAGCGTTCCGTCTGGCTGCCGGCGCGCATCGTGCTGCCAAGCGAAGTTGCTGCCCGGCGCCATCTCGAAGTCGCTGTGCTTGCCGCCTAGACGCCACAGGATCGCGCCTTTGCGGTCGAGCTTGTAGACGGTGTGGGTACTGCGCCCAGAGACGAGCAGATTGCCGTCGCCGTCGAGATCGACCGAGTTGATGTGAAAGAAGTCCCAGTTCTCGGCTTCGACCGGCGCGTAGGACTCCTCGAGCGGTATGCGATCGAGGCTGTGCCACTCGAGCAGCACCTTGCCGCTGGCCAGGTCCACCTCCTGGAAGATCGCGTCCTGGATCGTGCCTTTGCGGGGGCCGCCGACCGAAGTCAGGTCGGCGGGCGTGATCACATAGCTGGTCAGCAGCGCGGTGTTGCGCGGGGTGATCACGAACTCGTGCAGGTCACCGTGCAGGCCGCGTGCTGCCTGCACGCGGCGGACTGTGCGGTAGGCGGAGTCGGCGATTACGTATTCGCCCACGCCGTGGCCGTATTCGATCGCTCCCTCCCACCAGGTGAGCACCGGCGCGCCGCGGTAGCTCTGCACCCGGAAGTTGGCCGTGACCTTGTCTTCCAGGGGGTTCTCCCAGATCGGCTGGCCGTCCGCGTCGACGATCACCGCGCCCACCTGACCCACGGGAATGTTGTAGGGGGCGATGAAGATCGGATCGCTCGAGGCTCCCTGCTCGTTGCGAGTGACCGTCAGAGACGGGATGCGCAAATCCGGTCGCGTATGCCAGATAGGCGGCTTGGGTGGGCCCGGGTTGGTCGGCGTCAGCGCGTTGGCAACGATCTCGCCGAGAACCCCGCTCAGGCCAAGCCCGACCGCGCCCACTCCGGCGGAGCGCAGCAACTGCCGGCGCGTGATCGTGCGGGTCATCTGTACTCAGGAAAGCGCATCGAGGGAAAGCTCACCTGAGCAGCGTCTCAAGCCAATCTGAAGCGCAGCGAAGAACCGCGCGAGGTTTAGCCCGTCCAAGTGCCGAGCGACGGCTGATCACGTCGTGGCGAGCGCGAGGACTGCTTCCCGAAAAGGTCTCGGGCCACGTCATACACTCTCGGGATGGGCTCGACGCGCATCGATGGGACCGCGCCGGCTGGAGCGGATCTCGCGGACGCCACTGAGGACGGCGTACTTGCCGAGGTGATCCGCACGGTGGCGCTCACGAAGGTCTACGAGGGTGCTGACTTCGCCGCTGTGGACGGTCTCGACTTGACGGTGCGTGCCGGTGAGATCTTCGGCCTGCTTGGGCCTAATGGGGCAGGCAAGACGACGACTGCCGGCATGCTCACGACCCGCGTTGTCCCGACTTCTGGGCAAGCCTGGATCGGCGAGGTGGATGTGATCGCAAACCCGGCGCTCGCCAAGCAGCTGATCGGGATGGTCTCCCAGCAGAACACGCTCGATCGTCAGCTCACGGTGTGGGAGAACCTGTACTTCCATGGTCGCCTGTTTGGCATCAGCGCGGCCGACTCGACGCGCATCGCCGACGAGTTGCTCGAGGAGTTTCAGCTTGCCAAGTGGGCCAAGGCTTCGGTGTTCGCGCTCTCGGGCGGTATGGCTCAACGCCTGATGGTGGCGCGCGCGATCTTCCACCGCCCGGCTGTGCTGTTCCTGGACGAGCCAACAGCGGGCTTGGACCCGCAAAGCCGTCTGGCGCTGTGGGAGATCCTGGGTGAGCTCAACCGCGATGGACAGACAATCCTCTTGACGACCCATTACATGGAGGAGGCCGACCAGCTATGCGAGCGTGTAGCGATCATGGATCACGGCAAGATCCTTGCGCTCGACACTCCCGCGAACCTGAAGCAGTCGGTGGACGCCGACACGATCGTGACTGTCAAGGCCGATGGCGACATGGACGCGCTTGCCGCTGCTCTGTCCAGCGGGATCGAGGGCGCCACGCGTACGCGTGTGGTCGAGGGCGGCGTGGAGTTGCATGTGCAAGGGGCTAAGCGGCTCGTGCCGAGCGTGGTCGACGTGGCCGAGCGCGGTGGCTTCGAGGTGGCTGATCTGTCGGTCGCCGAACCTAGCCTTGAGACCGTGTTCATCAACCTGACGGGCAAGGAGCTACGCGACTGATGTTGAGGTCCAGTCTTCGCCAGTTCGCCTGTGCTTCCCGGGTGGTTTGTGCGTCCCAGGCGGTTGGCACTCGCCGAGCCGTTGGCACGTGTCGCACCGTTCGTCTACGCCTAGGATCGCTCGACTGATGGCTACTCCCGTCACCACTCCCGCTGAGCCGGTCGGCCGGCCCACCGGCCACGCGCCGATCACGCTGAAGCCGACGCGCTCCACGATGGCCGCGAGCCGCACCGCGCTGCGCGCGCTGATCCTGCGCGACCTGGTGGTGTTGCGCAAGAACTTTGGCGAATTCGTGGTGCGTACGATCATCCAGCCGTTCTTGCTCGTGTTCGTGTTCTTGTACGTGTTCCCCTCGATCGGTCAAGGCGTTGGCGGGGGTGGGGGAAAGGTGGCCGAGTCTGCCTTCGCGACGGTGCTCGTGCCTGGCGTCGTTGCGATCTCGATCATGTTCCAGGGCATTCAGGCAGTCGCGCTACAGCTCTCCGCGGAGTTCGGCTACACACGCGAGATCGAGGATCGCGTGCAGGCGCCGTGCCCGATCTGGCTGGTGGCCGTCTCCAAGGTGCTCTCCGGAGCTGTCCAGGGAGCGCTGGCGGCCGTGATTGTGTTTCCGATCGCCGCCGTCATTCATGCGCCCGGCGTGCATGCGCACTTGACCGTCAACTGGCCGGTGTTGCTGACCTTGATCCCGCTGGCGTGCGTGGCGATGACCTCGCTCGGGCTGTTGCTCGGCACAGTCTTCGAGCCGCGCAACATCGGCCTGATGTTCGGCTTTGTCGTGTTGCCGCTGACCTTCCTTGGCGGTACCTACTACCAGTGGACGAAGCTCGCTCCAGTACAGGTGTACGGCATTCACTGGCTGCAGATCATCGTGCTCGTCAACCCCCTCATCTACGTGGCGGAGGGGATGCGCGCCGCGCTCACACCGATCCCACACATGTCACTCTGGGCCGTGTACCCGGTGCTTGTGGCCTTCTGTGCGGGTTTCCTCGCGCTTGGACTGCGCAGCTTTCGCAAACGCGTGCTTGTGTAGGGCCGGCCAGGGCTGACAGACTGCGCCGTGGGTTGTCTGTGTGCAGTGGGTAATCGGGACTGCGCCGTGGGTTGTCTGTGTGCAGTGGGTAATCGGGACTGCGCCGTGGGTTGTCTGTGTGCAGTGGGTAATCGGGACTGCGCCGTGGGTTGTCTGTGTGCAGTGGGTAATCGGGACTGCGCCGTGGGTTGTCTGTGTGCAGTGGGTCGTTCGTGTGCCGTGGGTCGTCAGGGAGCTCGGGCCGGCCGTACGAAGGATGTGAGCCCGTGGGGCTTGGGCTTGCCACGGAGTCGTGCTTGTATGGGACCTCCATGAGCCGTATCGAAGTCACCCACTTCACCGATCCGGGTTGCCCATGGGCGTATTCGGCGAGCCCTGCGCTTGCGGTGTTGCAGTGGCGCTACGGCATGCAGCTGCGCTGGCGCCTGGTGACGATCGGCCTCACCGAGAGCGCCGAGCAGTACACGAGTCGTGGCTATACCCCGGTGCGGGCGGCCCACGGCTACATGCGCTTCCGCCGCTTCGGCATGCCGTTCGCGACCGCTCCCCGCGCGCGCATCACGGCCACCGCGCGTATGTGTCGCACGATCGTTGCGGCACGCTTGCTCGACCCTGAGCGTGAATACGCCGTGTTCAGGGCGTTGCAGTTCGCTCAGTTCACGAGCACGCTCGTGCTCGACGATGCGCGCGATATTGCTACGGCGCTTGAGCGGGTACCTGGACTCGACGTGCAGGCGATCGTAGGCGCGCTTGACGACGACCAGGTGAGCGCCGCATATGAGGCCGACCGTGCGCTCGCGCGCACCGCCGCCGGCGGCCCCACCGAGTTCCAGGGCAAGTCCGCGCAGAGCGATGGGCCTGTGCGCTACACCGCTCCGTCGCTGATCATGCGTGCAGGAGAGCGAACACTCGAGGGCGGCGGCTTTCAGCCTGTTGAGGCGTATGACGTGCTGATTGCCAACCTTGATCCCACGCTCGAGCGCGAGCCACCGCCGGAGAATCCACTCGATGCGCTGCTGCGCTTTCCCGACGGGCTCGTGACCCAAGAGGTCGCGGCGATCATGACGCACGGCAACGACGCGCCCGACCGCGCGGCCGCCGAGAGCGCGCTTGTCGAAGTGGTAGGGGAAGGCAAGGCACGCCGAACGGCGCTCGGCGACGACGCCCTGTGGCTCGCAAGCAGCTGACCGAGGCAGTTGCGCATCCGGCAGGCTGGAGCCGATGTCCGCGCGGGTGTGGGTGATCGATCTCGGAGATGTAGCCTCTCCTGACATGTCCATCACCGTGACACTGCCCGACGGCAACGCGCTGGAGCTTGCGGACGGCGCCACCGGCGCTGATGCCGCCGCGGCGATCGGACCCGGCCTCGCCAAAGCCGCGCTGGCCATCGAGGTGAGTCGGCCCGGTGGGGGACCCAGCTCGTCCGGCTCCGACCCGGTTTCGCGCCCTGAGGTTCGCGACCTGGCACGTCCCGTGCCAAACGGTGCGCAGATCTCGATCATCACCGCCAAGAGCGGCGATTCCTCGCTTGCGCTCATCCGTCACGACGCTGCGCATGTGCTGGCAAGCGCGGTCATGGAGCTGTGGCCCGGCGTGAAGATCTCGATCGGCCCTGCGATCGACAACGGCTTCTACTACGACTTTGACTTTCCCGATGGTGTCTCCATCTCCGATCAGGACTTCCCAGCGATCGAAGCGAAGATGGCCGAGCACGTGAAGGCGGGGGAGACGTTCGTGCGTGAGGACGTCTCGGTGCGAAGCGCGCGCGAGCGCTTCGTGCACGAGAACCAGGACTACAAGGTTGAGCTGATCGACGATCTCGTCAAGGGCGCACCTGTCGAGCAGCCACTGGAGAACGTCTCGCTATACACAAACGGGCCATTCACCGATCTCTGCCGCGGTCCGCATGCACCCAGCACTAAGACCGTCGGCGCCTTCAAGCTGCAATCGGTCGCCGGAGCCTACTGGCGTGGGGACTCCAAACGCAAGATGTTGACCCGCATCTATGGCACCGCCTTTCACGCGGGCGCACAGTTGAACGAGTACCTCGAGCGCCTGGATAAGGCGGCACAGAGCGACCATCGCAAGTTGGGGCGCGAGCTTGGCTTGTTTCACTTCTCTGATGTCTCTCCCGGCGCGGCCTTCTGGTTGCCGGCTGGCACGAACATTTTCAACACACTCGTCTCGCTCTCGCGCGAGATGGGCTCAGAGCGTGGCTACAGCGAGGTCAAGACTCCGCTGATCTACGACGCCGAGCTGTGGAAGATCTCCGGGCACTGGGGTAAGTACAAGGAGAACATGTTCACCGTGCAGGTGGAGGAGCGTGAGATGGGCGTCAAGCCGATGAACTGCCCCGGGCACGCCCATCTATTCAACAGCAGTAGGCACTCTTACCGCGACCTGCCTGTGCGCTACTCAGAGCCAGGGTTGCTGCACCGCAACGAGGCCTCGGGCGTGTTGCATGGACTGTTGCGCGTCCGGCACTTCGCCCAGGACGACGCTCACATCTTCTGCAGCGAGGATCAAATCCAGGAGGAGGTGGCGGGGTGCCTGGAGTTCGCCTTCGCCACCTATCGCCTGTTCGACTTCGACGTGCACCTGGAGCTCTCGACGCGACCTGAGCAGCGCGTCGGCTCAGACGAGCTGTGGGATCGCGCCGAGGAAGCTTTGACGAACGCGCTCGACTCGCAAGGCCTCAGCTACGAGCTGAACCCCGGCGATGGCGCCTTCTATGGACCGAAGATCGACATGCACATGACCGATTCGCTTGGGCGCTCCTGGCAGCTTGGCACCGTGCAGCTCGACTACAACATGCCTGAACGCTTCGGGCTCACCTACACGGGCGCCGACAACGCCGAGCACCAGCCCGTGATGATCCACCGAGCGCTGTTCGGCTCCTACGAGCGCTTCATCGGCATCATGATCGAGCACTACGGCGGCGAGTTCCCGCTGTGGCTGGCGCCGGTACAGGCGATAGTGCTGCCGATCTCCGAGCGCCTGAACGAGTATGCCGAGAGTGTGCGCGAGCGTCTGCGCGACGCCGGCGTGCGTGTTGAGCTCGACGATCGCGGTGAGTCGGTGGGCCGCAAGATCCGTGAGGCCGAGCTGCGCAAGATCCCGAACATGCTGGTTGTTGGTGATCGTGAGGCCGAGAGTGACAGCGTGTCGCTGCGTGAGCATCGCGGCGGCGATCGCGGCAGTGTGCCCGTGGGTGAGCTGATCGAGACCCTCCTCAGCGAGATGCGGGCTCGCGGCGAGCAAGCGCGAGTCGCTTGACGGTGTTTGCGAGACGATGGTGTCTGTGTGCGTGTGGGCCGATGGTGTCTGTGTGTGGGGCATGAGTAGGTTGCTTTGCGAAACGAGCGATGCCCCCCGCGCGCGCGGGGGGCATCGTGTATTTGGGAGCGTAGTCAGCGCCCCAGTTAGGAACAGTCGAATGCGGCATCGGCGAAAGTCCTTGCGGGACGCCGCGGGCCCGCTATACTCGGCCGCCTTGAAGCTCGGAATCCATTCACGGCGCAGCGCGTAGTCTCAACTTGACGCGCACACTCACAAGCTAGTGGCCGTTCCACGCAGGTTCGACCGTCGGCCACCCGAGCGGGACCTTACGAGGATCAACGATCGCATCCGTGTGCCCGAGGTGCGCGTGATTGACGACGAGGGCAACCAGGTCGGGATGATGAAGACTCCCGACGCGGTCAAGTTCGCCCAGGAACGCGATCTCGATCTCGTGGAGGTGGCCCCTGAGGCCAAACCGCCCGTGTGCCGGGTGCTCGACTACTCCAAGTACAAGTACGAGCAGGCCCAGAAGGTCAAGCAGGCGCGCAAGCACCAGCAGCAGATCACGATCCGCGAGATCAAGTTCCGCCCGAAGATCGCCCAGCACGACTACGACACCAAGAAGCACCATGTGGAACGTTTCCTGCGCCACAAGGACAAGGTCAAGATCACGATCATGTTCCGTGGGCGTGAGGTCACTCATCCCGAGCGTGGCGTGATGATTCTCGACCGCCTGGCCGAGGAGCTGGCGGCACTTGGCGTGGTGGAGCAACGACCCACCCAGGACGGGCGCAACATGACGATGATGCTTGGGCCCTCCAAGGCCGTGCTCGCGGGCAAAGTGGATGGCGATGACGCTGCTCACGAGCACGCCGTCGATGGGCATGCCGCCGATGAGCGTGCCGCCGATGATCACGCCGCCAACGAAAACGCTGCCAACGAAGACGCTGCCGGCACGCCGTCAGCGGGCGAGGCTTCGAGCAACGGCGCTGTGAGCTTGCCCGAGGAGCCGGTCTCAGGAGAGGGTGGCGAGACGCTCGTCGAGGTCTCCTCAGATGAGGCTGCGGCTGAGATTCAGAACGGCGCTCCGGACAGCGTCGCACCGGCCGCTGAGAGCCAGAACGGCGCTTCAGACGGCGCCGTGTCATAATCATCGGCTCGCTATGCCCAAGATGAAGACACACAGCGGCGCGAAGAAGCGCTTTAAGGTGACCGGCTCCGGCAAGGTGCGGGCCAGGCACTCCTACTCGAGCCACATTCTCGAGAAGAAGTCGCCGAAGCGCAAGCGCACGCTGGCCAAACCCGTGATCCTCTCCGATCACGACACACCACGCGTGAAGCGGCTGCTCGGAGTGGGCAAATGACGCGCGTCAAGCGGTCTGTAGCCGCTCGCAAGAAGCGTAAGGCGACGCTCGAGCTGACGAAGGGCTTCCGCGGCGAGGCGCACTCCAACTACAGACGCGCCAAGGAGGCGCTGATGAAGGCGGATGCCTACGCCTACCGCGACAGGCGCAACCGCAAGCGCGACTTCCGCAGGCTATGGATCACCCGCATCAACGCGGCCGCGCGTCAGAACGGGATGAGCTATTCCCAGTTCATGCACGGACTTTCGCTCGCCGGTATCGAGCTGGACCGCAAGGTGCTGGCCGACATCGCCGTGCGCGACGCCGACACATTCCGACGTTTTGCCGAGACCGCCCGTGAGGCGTCGGCTGCCTGATCCCGGCCACCGACACTGTGTACCTCTCGGGCGCTGCTCCTTCGGGACCGGCGCTTTTTTTATGCCTGAGGGGGGCCGGGACCGAGAACCGTCCCACGCAACGACCACAATTTGGCCTCAAAGCAAATACAAGAGTCAAAAGCGCAGATACGAGAACTGCCGTCGCACAGATGACGACCATCACTTCCCCACACAATCCCCGTCTGAAGGAGCTCCGCAAGCTCCAGCGCCGCCGCGAGCGCGATCGCAGCGGTCACTTCCTGGCTGAGGGCGAGGACCTGATTGCTGCCGCGACCGCGGCGGGTAGGCCCACGCTCGCTGGATATCGGGCTGCCGGCGCCGCGATCGGCGGCGCCGACTTCGAAGACGTCGAGGAGAGCGTGATGGCGAGCCTCTCGACGCTCGGCTCGGGGACGCGTGCAATCGGCGTCTATGAGCAGCGCTTCACCGAGCCTGTGGGTCCGCTTTGCGTCTACCTACACGGTGTCGGCGATCCCGGCAATGTCGGCGCTGTGTTGCGCAGCGCGCTCGCTTTCGGCGCCTCATGTGTCGCACTTGGGCCAGACTGCGCCGATCCGCATTCGCCCAAGGCGGTGCGGGCGAGCATGGGGGCGATCTTCGCGGTTGGGCTTGCGCGTGTGAGCGATGTGGGCGAGCTGCCAGGCACACGGGTCGCGCTTGTGGCGGGTGGGGGCGAGCCGATCTGGACCGTGCGGGGCGGTGCCGGTGGCGGCGTGCGGGGCAGTGCCGGTGGCCGCGGTGTCCTGGGCGCGCAAGGTAGCGCTTCGAGCAAGCGTGATCAGAGCGCGCGCGATACTCCCGCAGAGGCAATGCCCCCCGCGCGCGCAGGGGGCATTGCCTCTGGCGAGCAACAGCCGGCCTCGCTCACACTGTTGGTCGGCGCCGAGCGTGAGGGATTGCCCAATGATGTCGTTGAAGTCTGCGAGCGCGTTGCTCACATCCCGATCTCAACGGAGTCATTGAACGCCGCGATGGCCGCGACGGTGGCTCTCTACGAGATGACACGGGGTGGGCGGGACAACGACGATAGGGTCCCAGCCTCATGATTGAACGGATTGAAGAGTTGAGCGCTCAGGCGCTACAGGAGATCGAAGCGGCGTCGAGCAGCGAGGCCGTCGAGCAGCTGCGTGTGCACTATCTCGGACGCAAGGCTGAGCTTCCGCAGATGTTGCGCGGTGTCGCTGCGCTGGAGCCTGAGCAGCGTGGGCTTGTCGGCAAAGCTGCAAACGTTGCCCGGCGGTCACTCGAGCAGCTGATCGAGCGGCGCGCGGCGCAGCTGGACGCCGACGAGCTCGACTTGCGCCTCGCAAGGGAAACGCTCGATGTCACGCTGCCCGGCACCCCTCCGCAACCTATCGGCAGGTTGCACGTGTTGACGGCGACGATGCGCGAACTGGAAGACATCTTCCTTGGGCTCGGCTTCACGGTGGTCGAGGGGCAGGAGGTTGAGACCGTCCACTACAACTTCGATGCGCTCAACCACTCGCCCACGCATCCGGCGCGCGCCAAGACCGACACCTTTTATATAAGCCACTCCGGAGCTCAGGCGGCAGCGGGCGCCTCAGCTGCGCAAGGACGGCTTGGTGCGCCGGAGGATCTTGTCCTGCGCACACATACCTCCCCGATGCAGATCCGTGCGATGGAGGCGCATCCGCCGCCGCTGTATGTCGTCATTCCGGGGCGCGTGTATCGCCCTGACAGCGATGCCACCCACACGCCCCAGTTTCACCAGGTCGAGGGCCTTGCCGTCGACGAGGACATCACGCTTGCCGACCTGAAGGGCACGCTGCTCGCGTTCGCTCGCACCGTGTTCGGGGACGAGCGCGACGTGCGCCTGCGGCCCCACTTCTTTCCCTTCACCGAGCCGAGCGTCGAGGTCGATGTGTCCTGCTTTCACTGCTCAGGCAAAGGTTTCATGGGCGATGGCTCGCGCTGTCCGCTTTGCAAGGGCGAGGGCTGGTTGGAGGTGCTCGGCGCCGGCGAGGTCGATCCCAATGTTTACTCATACGTACCGACCACCGAGGCCAACAGTCCCGGCTATGACCCTGAGAAGGTCCAAGGGTATGCGTGGGGGATGGGGGTCGAGCGGATCGCGATGCTCAAGCACGGCATCCCCGACCTGCGCCTCTACTACGAAAACGATCTGCGCTTTCTGGAGCAGTTCGGATGAAGGTTCCCCTGAACTGGCTCCGCGAATATTGCTCGCCCGATCTCGACACCGCGGCGATCGAGGAGCGTCTGACGATGACCGGTACGAAGGTCGAGACGATCCTCCACCACGGGGTGTCTTCGGTTGAGAACTTCGTCGTTGGTCGTGTGCTCACGGCCGAGCCCCACCCGGACGCCGACAGACTGAAAGTGTGCACGGTCGATGTCGGAGAGAGCCAGCCGGCCGGGATCGTCTGCGGGGCGCCGAACGTCGCCGCCGGGCAGACCGTTGCCGTAGCTCTACCAGGGGCACGTATGCCCGACGGGTCCAAGATCAAGGCCGCCAAGTTGCGTGGGGTGCCGTCCAACGGCATGATCCTCGCCGCCGACGAGCTCGAGATCGACAACGACCACAGCGGCATCATGGTGCTCGACGAGCTGATCCTCGACGCGGAGCTGGCTCCTGGGACGCCGCTGGCTGACGTGCTCGCCATCTCTACCGATGTGCTGGAGTTGGAGATCACTCCGAACCGGCCCGACTGTCTCGGGGTGTATGGGGTCGCGCGCGAGCTGCACGCCGCCACCGGCACCCCGCTTGCACCCGATCCGTGGGGTGAGGATCTCGGTAGCAGCGGACCGCTGATCGGCGAGACGCAGAACGACGGTACATCGCCAGTCTTCGGGGCGGCGTCGGTGCTCTCCAAAGACGATGCCCCGCGCGTGCGAGGGGGTGAGGGTGGGCGAGCCTCTATTCAAATAAGCGTTGAGTGCCCCGATCTCTGTCCCCGCTTCACTGCGCGCGTGTTCGAGGATGTCACGATTGGGCCTTCGCCGCCGTGGCTAAAGGCCCGTCTGTCTGCTGCCGGACAGCGTCCGATCAACAATGTGGTGGACATCACCAACTACGTGATGCTGCTGTGCGCGCAGCCGCTGCACGCTTTCGACCTCGATCGTGTCGCGGGCGCGAGGCTGACGGTCAGACGCGCCCACGATGGTGAGCAGATGACGACGCTCGATGGGCAGGCGCGCACGCTCGACGGCGAGATGGTCGTGATCGATGACGCCGAGGGGCCCACCTCGATCGCCGGCATCATGGGTGGTGAGCGCTCGGAGGTTCAGGCCGAGACCAAACGCGTGCTGATGGAGGTCGCCAACTGGTGCGGACCAAACATCCATCGCACCTCCTGGGCACTTGGCTTGCGTAGCGAGGCGTCCTCGCGCTTCGAGAAGGGGCTTGCGCCTGAGCAGTGCATGTACGCGCAGGCGCTCGCCACCCGCTTGATGGTCGAGCTGTGCGGCGCCCGCGTGCTCGCAGGAACGATCGACACCGCGCCCGACGGTGCGCCGCCACAGACGATCCGCCTGCGCGAGCAGCGTGTCCAGGCGATTCTGGGGATGCCGGTGGGGCGCACGCGCCAGGCCGAGATCTTGCGTGCGCTCGACTTCCAAGTCGCCGAGGTGGACTCGTCGTCCGGGGAGCGGGTCGGGGAGCAAGTCGGGGGGCAGGTGTCTGCATCCGGGAGCCAATCAAACGAGCATCAACAGGCCGGTTTGGACGTGACGGTCCCTCCCGTACGTCGCGAGGATGTGACCCGCGAGGCTGACCTGATCGAGGAGGTGGCTCGCATCCATGGCCTGGACGCGCTGCCGGCGACGCTACCGGCACGTCGCGGCGCATATGGCTGCCTCTCGACCGCTCAACAGTTGCGTCGTCGCGCCGCCGACGCGCTCGTCGGGCGCGGGCTGTATGAGGCGGTCGGCTGGACGTTCACCGCGCCCACGCTGCACGACCGCTTGCGGCTGCCCGAGAACGACCAGCGTCGGCGAGCGCCAGTCGTCGAAAATCCTCTTTCAGACGATCAGTCACTGCTACGCACCACCCTGCTCGGCTCGCTGCTCGACGTTGCCGCCCACAATTGCGCACGCGAGATGGTCGACTTTGGGCTATTCGAGATTGGAACATTGTTCGTGCTGGATGGCGACAGCTCGCCGGGTTCCACGAACGTGCGCGAGCATCGCTCGCTTGCTGTCCTGCTCAGTGGCAAGACAGCGCCCGTCACCTGGGGCGCTCCCGATCCGCCGCGTGCCGACGTGTTCTCCATAAAGGGTGTGCTCGAAGCGCTGGGCGCGGCGCTGCGGCTGGAGCTCGAGTGCTGCCCGGGCGCGCAGCCGTTCCTGCACCCTGGTCGCTCTGCCATCGTGCTGTGCGACGGCCAAGAGTTGGGCTGGCTGGGCGAGTTGCACCCATTGGTCGCGCGCGAATGGGGGATCGAGGGCGCGGCGGTGATGGAGCTGCAGCTCGACCTGCTGCTCGGCAGCGCCGAGGCGCAGAGCGCCTATCGCGACGTAATCTCCTATCCGGCGCTGCGCCAGGACCTGGCCGTCGTGCTCGCCGAGGATGTAGCGGCCGCCAAGGTGCTCGATGCGGTCCGCGAAGCGGCCGGCGCGCTGCTAGACGAGGTGGGCGTGTTCGACGTCTACAGCGGTCCGCAGGTGGGGGAGGGCCGGCGCTCGCTTGCCTTGTCGCTCGCTTTCCGGGCAGCTGATCGCACGCTCACCGACGAGGATGTGGCGCCCGTGCGCAAGCGGGTCGTTGCTGCCCTGACGTCACTTGGATGTGAGCTGCGTGCTTGAGCTCACGGCGCTCGTCCCACATGTCCATGCCTGCTCGGTCAGGCAGTTTGCTAGATGCTCGGCGGCGTGCTCCCACTTGTTCGCTGGGGGTGAGCGGCGTGCCTAAGGCACTCCTCGCCGGCGCGACAGGCTTTGCGGGGGCTCTGGCGGCGCACCTGCTGTGGCGCCATCCCCAGTTCGACCTGCAGACCGTCACTGCGCGTGCCGACGCTGGCCAGCGCCTGGACCGGCTTTACCCGCGCTATCGCGTGCCACTTGAACTGCAGGAGCTCGACCTCGACCGTCACGCCGACGTGGATGCGGCGATCGTCGCCTACCCGCACGCGGCCTCGGCGCCGGTCGTCGCCGCATTGCGCGAGCGTGGCGTGCGCGTCGTCGACCTTAGCGCGGACTTTCGCCTCTCAGAGCTCTCCACCTACGAACAATGGTACGGCCCGCATCCACACCCAGAGCTGCTCGAAGACGCCTCCTACGGCCTGCCGGAGCTTCACCGCGAGGCGATCGCTGCCGCGGATCTTGTGGCGACCCCCGGCTGCTACCCGACGGCATCATTGCTCGGCCTTGCCCCCCTTGCGCGCGCCGGCTTGATCGCCGATCTGGTGATAGACGCCAAGCAGGGCCTCTCCGGGGCGGGCCGTTCGTCTACCTGGCAGACACACTTCTCAAACAGCGGCGAGAACATCTTGCCTTACAACATCGTCCACCACCGCCACACGCCGGAGATCGAGCAGCAGCTGGACGATCTCGACCCCAATCATCCCGGTCTGCGGGTGCA
The DNA here is from genome assembly GCA_963757995.1 of uncultured Solirubrobacterales bacterium. Classification (GTDB taxonomy): domain Bacteria; phylum Actinomycetota; class Thermoleophilia; order Solirubrobacterales; family Solirubrobacteraceae; genus Palsa-744. The sequence goes on along the minus strand of CAVWTS010000002.1, from coordinate 43,531 downwards.
GTTCACTCCGCATCTCGTGCCGCTCGACCAGGGCGAGCTGGTCAATTGCTATGTGACACCTACCCGGCCGATCGAGCAGGACGAGCTCGACGTGATGTATGAGGACGCCTACGCGGGCGAGCCATTCGTCGAGCTGGCGCCGGAGCCGGCCGAGGTGCGCGACGTGCGCGAAACGAACATCTGCCGGCTGCACGTTGCGGCCAGCGAGCACACGGGCAAGATCGTCGTGCTCTCGGCGATCGACAACCTGTGGAAGGGCACCTCCTCACAGGCCGTGCAGAACCTGAATCTCATGTTCGGCTTCCCCGAGGCGGAGGGCCTGGTATGAGCGCCGGCAAAGACGTGTGGGGCGATCGGGCCGCCGCGGGCCCGCCGCAGCCGTTCTTTCACTCGCGCTGGGTGGACGCCCCGGCGTACGTCGGCGAGTTGGGCCCCGAGGCCGGTCTACCCGCCGGCTTTCGCGCTGCCGGCGTCGCCTGCGGGATCAAGCCGTCTGGCAAGCCCGACGTCGCGTTGCTCGTTTGCGACTCCCGGAGCCCGGTCAGCGCCGCTCGCTTTGCCGACACAGGCGCGCCCGCCGCGCCGGTCTTGCTCTCACAGGAGCGTTGCAAGCTGTCCGCGCTGCGCGTGATCCTTGCCAACTCGGGTTGCGCCAACGCGGCTACCGGGCGCCGTGGCCTGGAAGACGCTGCCAAGACCCAAGGCGCGGCAGCGATGGCAGTCGGAGCGCAATCCGAGGAGGTCTTGCTCGGATCGACCGGCGGCATCTCCCAATACCTACCGGTCGAGAACATGCTGCTCGGTATCCGCGAGGCCCAGGCCGCCCTGCATCGAGAGGGCGACACGGACTTCCAGCAAGCAATTCAAACGACCGACGCTTTCGAGAAGCGCGCCAATCTGAAGGTAGAGCTGCCATCGGGTGTCGTGCGGCTCTCAGCACAGTGCAAGGGCGCCGGCATGATCAGCCCGCGCTTTGCCACGATGTTCTGCTTCGTTGAGACCGACGCCGAGCTCGCGCCTGAGACGGCAGAGCTTTTGCTGTCGGTTTGTCTGAAGCGTTCGTTCGACCGGTGCACGGTCGACGGTCAGCTCTCGACAAACGACACGGCGGTGCTGATTGCCTCGGGTGAGAGCGGCGTGAGGATCGCCCCTGAGAGCGAGGATGAGCTGCGCTTCGGCGAGGCGTTGGACGCGCTCATGCGCCAGCTCGCGATCCTGATGGTGGCAGACGGCGAGGGCGCTGGCAGGATCGGGCGTTTGGTCGTCTACGGTGGCGACCAGGCCACGGTTGAGCTGGCCGCGCGCGCGGTCGCCAACTCGCCACTGGTGAAGACCGCGCTGCACGGCGCCGACCCCAACTGGGGCCGGATCGTCCAAGCAGTCGGCGGCGTGCTTGGCGCGGGTGTCGCGCCGCTGTCGATGGACATTGCCTTGCAGGGCACGCAGGTTTGCTCGGCAAGCGTCGCCGTTCCCTACGACGAGCATGCTCTAACCAAGGCGCTCGAGGGCAAGGAAATCGACTACGAGATCACGCTGCCAGGCGACGGCGCTGAGACCGAGGTCTTCTTCTCCGACCTCTCGCATGAGTATGTGACCATCAACGCCGACTACACGACATGAACACGTATGGCTGCGCTGGGCGTGGTCCTCAGTCGCTTGCGTGCTTAGCACGCCACGCGGGGTGGGTGGGTTCCCTATCTATTGCCCAGCTTGCCCTACGTGCCCATATCGGGCGGGACGGACTAGCCGACCGAAAGGCAATTCGATGCGCGACGTAGCCACACTGCTGGAGGCGCTCCCCTACATCAGAGAGTTCCACGGCAAGACGGTAGTCATCAAGTACGGCGGCGCGGCGATGGAGGACGCGGCGTTGCGCGAGGAGTTCGCGCGCGACGTCGTCCTGCTCAAGTACGTCGGTCTCAACCCGATCGTCGTACACGGTGGCGGCCCAGACATCACCTCGTACATGGAGCGTCTCGGCCTGCCGGTGCAGTTCGTGGGCGGTCTGCGAGTGTCAGACCCGGCAACGGTAGAGGTCGCCAAGATGGTGCTCGTCGGCAAGGTCAACAAGGAAATCGTCTTGCGCCTCGGCCGCCACGGTCAGCCCGCGGTCGGCCTGTGTGGTGACGATGGCTCGCTGTTTCGCATCGCCCGCCGCACCGCGCCCGACGGCCAGGACATCGGTTTCGTCGGGCAGGTCGAGCGTGTCAACGTCGATGTACTCCACCACGTCGCGCTCGACTACATCCCGGTGATCGCCTCGGTCGGCTCTGATCGCGAGGGCAACTCCTACAACGTCAACGCGGATGAGGCGGCAGGTGCGGTCGCGGGCGCGCTCGGCGCCTACAAGGTCGTTTTCCTGACCGACGTGGCCGGCTGGCTGGCCGACCCGCAGGACCCGGCCAGCTTGATCGGCCAGGCCAGCGCTCGCGAGGTCGATGCGAAGCTTGACAGTCTGCAGGGGGGCATGCGCCCGAAGTTGGCCGCCTGTGTGGAGGCGATCAACGGCGGTGTCAACTCCGCGCATATCATCGACGGGCGTATTCCCCACTCGCTGCTGCTCGAGCTATTCACCGACGCTGGGATCGGCACCAAGATCGAGGCTGTGACGTGACTTTGACGGCTTTGCAGGAGATCGAGCGCAACAGTGTGATCCCGTCCTACGCGAGGTTCCCCATCGAGTTCGTGCGTGGTGAGGGCTCAGTTCTATGGGACGACGATGGGGTGGAGTACCTCGACTTTCTCTGCGGCATCTCCGTGACAAGTCTCGGCCACTGCCACCCGCGCGTCGTCGCGGCCGTGCGCGAGCAGGTGGGCAGCTTGATGCACACGAGCAACTTGTTCTACACCGAGCCGGCGATGCGCTTGGCTGAGCGTCTTTCGCAGTCGAGCCTCGGCGGCAAGGTCTACTTCTGTAACTCCGGCGCCGAGGCCAACGAGGCGGCCATCAAGCTCGCGCGAAAGGCTAAGCCGGGAGGAGACGTAGTCGTCGTGCATGGCGCCTTCCACGGCCGCACGTACGGCGCCCTGTCGGCCACCCCCCAGGAGTCAAAGCAAGCCCCTTTCGCTCCGCTCGTACCGGGCTTCAAGGCGGTTGCGCCGACACCGGAGGCGCTCAGTGCCGCGGTCGACGAGCGCACCGCGCTGGTGCTGCTCGAGCCGATCCAAGGCGAGACGGGTGTTCATGTCCTCTCCGAGGAATTGCTGACGCACGCGAGAAGGGCGTGCGACGCGTTTGGGGCAGCGCTCGTCTTCGACGAAATCCAGTGCGGCATGGGCCGTACCGGCACGCTATGGGCATACGAGCAAACGGCCGTCATCCCCGACGCCATCACCTCTGCCAAGGCGTTGGGCGGTGGCCTGCCGATCGGCGCGCTCGTTACGGCACCGCGGCTCGGCGACGTCCTTCAACCCGGCGATCATGGCTCCACGTTTGCCGGTGGCCCGGTGGCGGCGGCCGCCGCACTCGCGGCGCTGGATGTCACTTCCGATTCGGCGCTGCTCGCGCGTGTGCGGGGAGCAGGCGTTCTTTTGCGTGACCGCCTAGCCGAACTCCCCCATGTCGTGTCCGTTAGGGGCCGTGGCCTGATGCTCGCCTGTGAGGTTGACGTCGCCGCGCCTGAGGTCGTGCGTCGCGCTCTACTTTCCGAGCGACTGATCGTCAACGCGACGGGCCCCGCCACGATCCGCTTGCTTCCTCCTCTGAATGTCTCTGACGAAGAGCTGCAAGATGGCCTGGCGCGGCTTGGCAGGGTGCTAGCCGGATAAGGTTCCGCGCCGAGGTCGCCTACTAAGACTGTCCGACACGGCACAACTTTTTTCAAGGCTCCGCATCAAATGACTAACTCATTCCACGATCTTCTCTCGAGGCCCAGCGGCCATGACTGACTCCCCCCACCACTTCCCCCCGCCGACGGCTTCCTACGAGGCGCGTCCCGAGGACGTCCACCGCGTGCTGCTGCTCTACTCCGGCGGCCTCGACACGAGCGTGATGCTCAAGTGGATCCAGGACTCCTACGAAGCCGAGGTGGTCTGCCTGACCGTCAACCTGGGTCAGCCGGGCGAGGACTACGAGGTGATCTCCGAGAAGGCACTGCGCCTGGGCGCTATGGAATGCCACGTCGTGGATGCCCGCGAGGAGTTCGCAGGAGAGTACGTGGTGCCGGCGATCAAGGCCAATGCTCTCTACGGCGGCGGTTACCCGCTATTCACCGCGCTCGGACGCCCGCTGATCGCCAAGCTCGCCGTTGACCACGCACGCCGCTCCGGCTGCGACACGATCGCCCACGGCTGCACGGGTAAGGGCAACGACCAGGTGCGAATCGAGGCCACGGTAGCCACGCTGGCCCCTGAGCTGAAGACGATCGCGCCGGTGCGCACATGGCAGATGGGCCGCGAGGAGGAGATCGCCTACGCGCGTGAGCACGGCATTCCGGTCAAGGGCGGGACCGAGATCGCCCCGTACTCCATTGATGACAACTTGTGGGGTCGCTCCTCGGAGGGACGTTGGATCGAGGAGCTCGACCACGCCCCGGAGGACGACGTCTTCCAGCTCGTGACCCGCCCAGAGCTGGCCCCTGATGAGGCGGAGATCGTCGAGGTGGAGTTCGAGCGTGGTGTGCCCGTTGGCTTGAACGGCCAGCGTCTAGGTTTGGTGGACCTGCTCGAACGCGCGGCCGAGATCGCGGCCCGTCATGGTGTCGGCATCGTCGATCACATCGAGGACCGCATTGTGGGCTTGAAGGTGCGAGACATCTACGAGGCCCCGGCGGCAGCGATCCTACTGCCCGCCCACCAGGAGCTCGAGAAGCTCGTCTGCACGATCCACCAAAACCAGTTCAAGGCGGGCCTAGATCGTCAGTGGGCCTATCTCGTCTACGCGGGCTTGTGGTGGGAGCCGTTGCGAGGCGATCTCGATGCCTACATGGACTCCGTCAACGCACATGTCAATGGCACGATCGGCCTGAAGCTCTACAAGGGCCATGCGCGTGTCGTCACACGCTCCTCGTCGGGCGCCGTCTATGACCAGGCGCTCGCCTCTTTCGGCGAGTCAGGTGGCCTGTTCTCGCAGAGCGCCTCACCAGGCTTCATCGAGCTGTGGTCGCTGCAGTCGCGCATGGCCTGGCGCCTTCGCAATCAGTAAGCGGTGTTCTCTCGGTAGCCCTCGCCAAAGCGAGCTCGCGCGCGAGGTTTGAGTTGTTGTCCTTCTCGAGTTTTGTTGTGTGGGTTGCCCTTCACGAGTTTGGGTACTGAGTTGCCCTTCACGAGTTTTTGTGGTGCCGAGTTGCCCTTCTCGGGTTTGTGGTGCGCTGCGTGCCGATCGGGGAGGTTGGTGTGAGAGCCGCTCCCTACCTGATTTTTGGCGTGTTCATGTCTGCGAAGGTGGGTTGATGTGTTTCAAAAAAGGGCGATGCCCCCCGCGCGCGCGGGGGGCATCGCCTCCCAAGAGGTAGGAGCCGTCCGGGGCCGTCTCTAGGGTGGTGCCCCAATGATGATCGAGGAGAGCGAAACGCCGGACATGCCTTCGCAGTCCGACGCCACGCCTGACGTACTCGCCGCGCGGCGCGCGCGACGAGCGGAGGCCGGCGACCCGGTCATAGCCCGTCGCGCCGAGGCGGCTGAGGCGGCTGTGCGCAACCTTGAGACCCATCTAGCAGCACTCGAGCAACGCTTGGAAGAGGTTGGCCGCGAGCGCGAGCGCATCGCCCAGCAGCTGATGGAGCGCGAATCGGACGTGCGCGGCGCCAAGCAGCGCGAGTACGCCGAGCAACAGTTGCGCGTCGAGGCCGAGGAGCGCGGTGAGCGCCTGCAGCGCGAGATGCGCGGTCAGATCCAGGAGTTGAGTAACCGCCTGGAGGAGACCGAACGCGACGTGCGCGAGCTCAGCACCGAGCTCAGCCAGCTGCGCGAGCGCGATGCCCGTCTGACGCCGATCGTGCGCGAGCTGATGGATGTCGCGGCAGGCTTGCGCGCCGGCTTCGAGCGCGAGCTGACAGCTTTGCGTGAGGAGCTCCAGCAGCAGGTCGTGTGGGAGCGCGAGACCTATGTGCGCGAGCTGACGGCGATGGGCGCGCGCATGGAGGACCTGCGCTTTGAGCTCACCCGCACCGCCGATGACCTGCGTGCCCAGCTGAATGAGCCGATCGATCCAGCACTGCTGCAGCACACAACTGAGCCCGAGTCCGAGCGCGAGGCGCTCCACCGCCGCGAGATGGCCGATGCGCTTGTCGCCGCGGTTGAACGTCTACGCGCTCGCGTCGCCGAGGTCAAGGAGGCAGAGGCCGAGGAGGAGCAACAGCAGCCCACGGTGGCGGTCGAGGATCCGTCAGTGGTCGAGGCGGAGGTGCACGCCGAGCCTATGGTGGCTGCGAAGCCCGACGTAGTCGCTGAGCCCGAGATAGTCGAGCAGCCCGAGGCGATCGAGCAAGTTGCCGTCGAGGAGCCCATGGCTGCCGATGAGCCTGAGACGGTGCCAGAGCCTGCACCCATCGAGGAGCCTACGGCGATCGAGCCTGTCGTCGCCGAGCAGCCAGAGGCTGTGGCGCCCGAGACGTTCGTTGGGCCTGACCTTGCAACTATCGAGCCTGTAGCCGTTGATGAGCCGCAGCAGGTTGCGGAGCCTGAGCAGGTTGCGGAGCCTGAGCACGTTGCGGAGCCTGAGCAGGTTGCGGAGCCTGAGCACGTCCTGGAGCCCGAGCTTGTCGAGGAGCTCGCCGCAGCCGACGAGCAGGTGGTCGTCGAGGGAGATGAGGCGATGGACGTCCTGGAGGTGCCTGAGGTTCTCGAGAACCCTGCGGCGGCCGGGGAGTCCGAGGTTGTCGTAGAGCCCGAGGCGCTCCTAGAGTCCGAGGTTGTCGCGGAGCCCGAGGCGCTCGTAGTGCCCGAGACTGTCGAGGAGTCACCGATCGGTGAGCAGTCTGTGGCCGATGAGAAGTCCTCCGCTGATGAGCAGCCGCGTGTGGGCGGGCTTGCCGCGCCGATAGCCCCGGCCGACCGACTGGCGCCTTCTGAGCTGTCGGTGCCGGGCCTTGGCCCTGGCGATGTGATCGCCGCGGGTGCAATCAGCACCGAGCCGATGGCGCTTCAGTCACGTCTGCTCACGGTCCCGGACAAGCGGATCTCCTGGCTTGCGCCGGCGATCCGCAAACTCGCTGACGAGCGCGACGCGAAGCTGGCCGCGGAACTCGTGATCGAGCTAATACCGGCCCAGCGCGAGACTGTGGAGGGACCGCTCAACTACGAGATCAAGATACGCGAGCTCGGCACCTTCTACGTGACCCTCGATCCAAGCCAGGCAACCATCTCCAGGGAACCGAGAGGTTCGATCGACTTCTCGCTGGAGGGTCCAGTAGCCGCGTTCAGCGAGCTCGCCGCCGGAGGCGTATCGCGCAGACAGCGCGGTCTTCGTATCCGCAAGGGCCGTCGCAGCGCGCGACGCTTCCTCAAGACGCGCCGCCGTCCGATCGCGCTTGCCGATCTTGCCTCGGCTGGGGTCGATGTCTGGCCAGGGTTGCTGTTGTTGGCAATGGCCGAGGCAGTCGATCCCACCTGGACCAGCGGCCGGCGCTTCGAGCTGGCCTTCGACATCCAGGGCACCACAGGGATCATCATTTACGTGCGCGTCTGCGACGGCGAGCCGATCCTTGTGAGCCGGGCCCCCGCAGGCGAGCCTGTCGCAACGATCTCGCTCAGTGGACACGCCCTTATCTGTCTACTCGCGGGCACTCAGCCGCCGCCGGAGGATCGAACCTTCGTAACCGGTGACGCGAGCTCCGTGGATGTGTTCCTGCAGTGGACGGCACGCGCGCAGGGCCTCACCGTCTCCGGCTCCTGAGCCACTCGGCACGCCACTGTAGGGCGTTCTTCCAGGCAGTCAAAGGGGTCCCTCGGTCCGCCGGTCCAGGGCATACCATCCAAGCTCTGTGACCCACCAGTCCTGCGCCCACCTGCACGTCCACTCCGAGTACTCGTTGCTCGACGGCGCATGCAGGATCGAGGACTTGGCAAAGCGCGCTGCCGAGTTCGACCAGCCGGCCCTCGGGCTTACCGACCACGGTGTCATGAACGGCATGGTGGAGCTGCACAAGGCATGTTCGAAGCACAACATCAAGCCGATCTTCGGCTGCGAGATCTACATGGTCGAGGACCACGCCGCGCGGGGACCGGGCCGCGTCGAGCGCAACCACCTGACGCTGCTGGCGGCCAGCGACATCGGTTATCGCAACCTCGTGCAACTCTCCTCCGCTGGTTTCACGGAAGGACTGCACAGAGGCAAGCCGACGCTCGACCTGGCCCAGATCGAGCAGCGCTCTGATGGCATCATCGCGCTCACCGGTTGCCTGGCATCACGCTTCTGTCAGCGACTGCTCGACGATCGCCCCGACGATGCTCGCGCTCACGCCGACGACCTCACACGCATTTTCGGTGCTGAGAACGTCTACTTCGAGGTTCAGAAGAACGGGCTAACGGCACAAGACAAGTGCAACGAGGGAATCGTGCGCATCGCCGGAGAGATGGGCGGCAAGCTCGTCGGCACCGGCGACGTGCACTACTTGCGTCGCGAGGATTACGACCACCACACCGCGCTGCTGTGCGTGCAGACCAAGAGCACGCTCGCCGCGCCCAAGATGACATTCGAGACGAACGAGTTCTACCTGCGTGACAGCGCCGAGATGACAAGCTCTTTCGCGGAGTGGCCTGAGGCGATCGCCAGTACGATCGAGATCGCCGAGCGCTGCAACGTGGAGCTCGAGCTCGACAAGCAACTGATCCCCAAATACACCACTCCTGACGCCAGCAGCGAGCGCGAGTACCTACGTGAGCAGGTGCTACGGGGTCTGCATGTGCGCTACGGCGATCCGTCCCCGGCCGAGGCGATCGCGCGCATGGACATGGAGCTAGGCGTGATCGATCGCATGGGCTTCAACGCCTACTTCCTGATCGTCTGGGACTTCGTCAAGTTCGCCAAGGAGAACGGCATCGCCGTCGGCCCCGGACGTGGTTCGGCAGCCGGCTCGATCGTCTCCTACTGCCTAGCCATCACCGACGTCGACCCGCTGCGCTACGACCTCCTGTTCGAGCGCTTCCTCAACCCCGAGCGCGTGTCGATGCCCGATATCGACATCGACTTCTCCGTGCGTGGACGCGAGCGTGTGATGCGCTACGTCACCGAGAAGTACGGACGCGAGTCGGTCGCTCAAATCGTCACGTTCGGCAAGATGTTCCCGCGCGCCGCCACTCGCGATGCAGCCCGCGTACTAGGCCGCGACTATGGTGCCGGTGATCGCCTTGCCAAGCTGATCCCAGACCCGATCATGGGTCGCGCCCCATCCTTCGAGGACTGCCTGAAACCAGGCGAACCGCTGCGCAAGGCATACGACGAGGAGCCAGAGGCGCGCACGATCATCGACGTCGCCAAGGGCCTGGAGGGGATCGTTCGCAACTCCTCGATCCACGCCGCCGCGGTAGTGATCGCCGATCGTCCGCTCACCGACATCGTGCCTTTGCAGCTCGCCGACGCGGGCACGGGCGAGGATGGCGAGCGCTCCTACCGCACGGTCACGCAGTTCTCGATGAAGCCGATCGAGGAAATCGGCTTGCTGAAGATGGACTTCCTCGGTCTGCGCAACCTCGACGTGATCGAGGACGCGCTCGACATCATCGAGCGATCTTCCGGCACTCGCCCGGACATGTCCACGCTGCCGCTCGACGACGCCCACACATACGAGATGCTCACCCGCGGCGATTCGATCGGCGTGTTCCAGTTCGAGTCCGAGGGGATGCGCGAGGCGCTCAAGCGGGTGCGTCCCGACGAGTTCAACGATCTGGTGGCGCTCAACGCGCTCTACCGTCCGGGTGCGATGGACCAGATCCCGGTGTATGCGAGGGGCAAGCACAACCCCGAAGGGATCTCCTACCCCGACGAGCGCCTGCGTCCGATCCTCGAATCCTCCAACGGAGTGATCCTCTACCAGGAGCAGGCGATGCAGATCTCCAAGGAGATCGCGGGCTTCTCTGGTGCCAAGGCCGACGATCTGCGCAAGGCGATCGGCAAGAAGAACCGTCAGGCGATGGCGGCTTTGAAGCCCGAGTTCGTCGAGGGCTGCCGCGCCTCGGGTACGCGCCCCGAGGTGATTGATCTGCTGTGGCAAACCAACGAAAAATCGGCCGACTACTCCTTCAATAAGTCCCACGCCGCCTGCTATGGATTGATCGCCTACCGCACCGCTTGGCTGAAGGCCAACCACACAGCCGAGTACATGGCTGCGCTGATCTCCTCGGTGATGTCCACAAAGGACAAGGTGCCGTTCTTCGTAGCCCGCTGCGAGGAGATGGGCATCGAGATCCTGCCGCCCGATGTCAACCTCTCAGACCACGAGTTCACGGTCGTCGAGCGCAACATCCGCTTTGGTCTCGACGCGGTGAAGGGCGTCGGCTACCAGGCTGTCGAGGCGATCAAGTGTGCCCGAGATGAAACGGATCCAGCCCACCCAAACCCTCGCCCTTTCACCTCGCTGTGGGATTTCTGCGAGCGTGTCGACAGCCGCGCCGTCAACAAGAAGGCGATCGAGGCCTTGATCAAGTGCGGTGCGCTCGGCTCGACCGGTGCCAGCCGCAAGGGCATGCTCGCCGTGCTCGAAACCGCCCAGGCGGCAGGCCAGAAGGCCCAGCAGGACGCGCTCGTCGGCCAGGGCTCGATCTTCGACCTCGACCCGCCGCCGGCGAGCACCTCAGGTGGGGCGGTTGGGGGGGTGGTGCCAGGAGCGGGGCTGCTCAGGCCGAGCCACCCTCCGATTCCCGCCGAAGAGTTCGACCAGCCGCAGCTGCTTGCTGTCGAGAAGGAAGCAATCGGGCTATTCATCTCTGCGCACCCGCTTAAGCCGATGCGCGAGGCGCTCCGCGCACGCGCCGACTGCTCGCTTGCCACCCTCGCCAACCGTCGCGACAAGGACTGGGTGACCGTCGGTGGGATCATCACCGAGGCCAAGAAGATCCGCACTCGCAATGGTGACCACATGATGTTCGCCACACTCGACGACCTCGAAGGTGCCGTCGAGATCCTCGTGTTCGGCAAGGCTCTCGCCGAGCAGGAAGCGCTCGGCACGGACGCAAGCGCGCTTGCGGTCGACCAGGTGGTGCTCGTCAGAGGCCGCGTCGACCACAAGGAGGCCGGCAAGACCTGCGTCGTGGTCCAATCGGTCGAGCGTTTCACACCTACCGAACAAGAGATCGAGCGCGCCAACAGCGAGGCCAAAGCGGTCTCCGTAGCGCGGGCCGCGGCGGCGCAACCGTTGCGTCTACAGGCAGATGCGGCTCGTCTGCCGGCAAGTGCGATCGAAGACGTCAAGGACATCATCGAGACCAACCACGGCCCGGCCGAGGTGGTACTGGAGATGTTGACAAGTGCCGGTACACGCATCCTTCGCCTCGGCGAGGCATACCGCGTGCAGCACACGCCGGGTGTGCGCGCCGAGCTGGAAGCGGCGCTGGCGCCGGCACCGGCGCTTGCCGCAACCGGGTAGCGCTGTTGGTTAACGCTGCGACTGACGTTTCCCGTTAGACGCTGCCGACAGGTAGCGGCCTGGGACACAGCTGTCTAGGGCTTCTTTTTCTTCCTCTTGCGTTCGCGCACACCCCGCTCGCGCAGAGACACGGCAAGCTGGATCTCCTCGCGTGTCGGCCCCGAGCGATTCTCGCCAGGTGTCTCCAACACGCATGGCAGCTCCTGAAACGGGGCCGCCGAGAGAAACGCCGCACAGCCGCTCTCGCCGAGTTCGCCCGCTCCGACGTTTGCGTGCCGGTCGCGGTTGGACCCGAGCGGGGTCTGGGAGTCGTTGAGGTGCAGCGAACCCACACGCCCAAGGCCGATCTTCTCGGCAATCTCTTTCGTTAGCGCGTCCATGCCGGCGAAAGTGCGGATGTCATAGCCGGAGGCGAACAGATGGCACGAGTCGAGGCAAAGTCCTAGTCGCTCGTTGTCTCCAACTGCCTCCAGCAGCGCCGCGAGCTCGTCGATCGAGCGTCCCAATGTGCCGCCGGCGCCGGCCGTGTTCTCCAAGTGAAGCGGGCAGCCCTCACTGTCGGCGAGCGCCTCACGGATGGTCTCACCGGCGCGCGCAACGGCCTCGGCGGAATCGCCGGTCTTGGCAGAACCGGGGTGCAAGACGACGCCCGCGGCGCCGATGTCGTGCCCAACGCGCAGCGAGTGTGTGAGCGAGGCGAGCGACTTTTCGCGTATCTCCGAGTCCTCACTGGCGCAATTGAGCAGGTACACAGCATGGATCAGAACAGCGTCGATCTGGCTTGAGGCCATAGCCTCGCGAAACGCGACGACGTCCTCCTCGCGGTAGACGGTTGGGCGCCACATACGCGGCGACTGGTTGAAAATCTGGATCGCGCGACAGTCGCGCTCCAGCCCTCGCTCGATCGCCTTGGGCAGGCCGCCGGCGGGGGAGACATGAGCACCGATCAACAAGCCAGTGCCCTCCCGGTTATTGCTTGCAGTCCAATCCACGGCCGGCCCTGACGAGCTTGGGATTTTGCGCATTGGTGTCGGCCCACTAGCATGGCGACGATCCTATGAGAGTTCGCTTCGCTCCATCGCCCACGGGTGCGCTGCACATCGGTGGCGCGCGCACCGCGCTGTTCAACTGGCTGCTCGCCCGCCACTCGGGCGGCACTTTCCTGCTGCGCATCGAGGACACCGACCGCGAGCGCTCCACACCCGAGAACGTCGAGCAGATCCTCGACGCGTTGCGCTGGCTGCAGCTCGACTGGGACGAGGGTCCGATCTTCCAAGGAGAGCGAGCCGCCCGCCACCAGGAGGTGCTAGAGGCACTGCTGGAGGGCGGACACGCCTACAGGTCGAATGCCACGGCCGCCGACGTTGCCGCCTATAAGCAACTGCACGGTGCCGAGCGTGGCTTCCGCGGGGAGCCAGAGCAGGAGGGGGCGGTGCGCCTGCGCGTGCCGGCGGGTGGCGCCACCGTCGTGCACGACCTGATCCGCGGCGATACAACCTTCGAACACGTGCACCTCGATGATCCGGTGATCGCGCGCGCGGACGGATCGGTGCTCTACAACTTTGCCGTGGCGATCGACGATCTCGACGCGGCGATCACGCATGTCGTGCGCGGCGAGGACCATCTATCCAACACCCCGAAGCAACTGCTCGTCTTGCAAGCCGCCAAGGCCGCCGGGTTCGGCTCAGAGCACGCGGAGCCGCTGTATGCGCACCTGCCGCTGTTGCACGGCCCCGACGGCAAGAAGCTCTCCAAGCGCCACGGCGCCGCTTCGGTACAGGAGCTACGCGAAGCGGGCTACCTGCCGGAGGCAGTGCGCAACTACCTCGCCCTGCTCGGCTGGGGCTCGGGCGACGACGCCACCGTCCTCTCGACAGAGCAACTGGTAGAACGCTTCGAGTTGGAGCGAGTCAGTCGCAACCCTGCACGCTTCGACGAGGTCAAGCTGCGCTGGCTTGACGGGATCTACGTTCGTGGGCTATCCGTAGGCGAGCTCGCCGATCGCGTGCTCGCCTACCTACGCATCTCAGACCCGCAGGCGGCAAGTGCCGCGGAAGCCGATCGTCAGCTGCTCGAGGGCGCCGTGGCGATCAGCCAGGAGAAGATTCAGACACTCGCCGACTTCTGGCCGTTGTCGCGCTTCTTCTTCACGGGTGTTGCTGAGGATGCCGCGGCACGTGAGCGCTGGCTTGGTGAGCGTGGAGTATCGGTATTGGGCGACGCGCGAGCGCAGCTCTCCTCGGCGCCGAGCTTCGAGGTAGAAGCGGTACAGACAGCGCTCGCGCAAGTGATCGAGCGCCACGACGCCAAGCCACGCGAGGTCTATCAGCCGGTGCGTGTAGCAATCGCGGGCACGACCGTATCGCCGGGCATTTTCGAGAGCGTCGCGCTGCTCGGTCGCGAGGAGACCTTGCGTCGCATAGATCTCGCGCTCGCCGGCTGAACGTTCTAAGGCCGGCAATAGAGCGCCCAGGTCTGCGGCGGCGCTCAACAAACGATCTCCAGCTGCCGATAGGACCCATGACGACCACATGGGTTGGCTCGGATGCCTCCCCGTCAAGAAGGTGTCATGAGCACGCAAGCGACAGTGACAAAGCCAACGCACGCAAGCAACCCCGCGGATTCCTCTGCGCTTGGGCGACGCCCGAGCAGCTCGGGCGGATCTGGCGAGCGCCATCAGAACGAGGGCCACGGCCGCCGCTTGATGCGAGCATTCGAGGCGCTCGACGCGTTCCCGGCGCTGTCAGAGTCCCGTAGCCGTCTACTTGCTGTCATTTCCAAGGACAACGTCGCGACCGCCGACATCGTCGCCGCCGTCGAGTCCGACGTGGCGCTGCTGATCGCGGTGATGCGTCTCGCCAACGAGGGCAACGGTCCTTCCGAGCGCATCGAGACCGTCGTCGGCGCAGTCGAGCGGCTGACCCCCCAGGCGGTCGAGTCGATCGCCAGCCGGGTGCGCACCTTTGACTTCTTCGAGCGCTCCTCCGGCTGGGACACCGCGCCCGAGCGCTTCCGTCTGCACGCACTCGCCACCCAGCACACAGCTGACCGGCTCGCGGCCGAGGTCGGCTACGAGCATCGTGACCGTCTAACCGTCACCAGTTTGCTTCACGACGTCGGCAAGCTCGTGCTGATGCACGCCTATCCCGGCTACATCGCCCAGGTCAAGAAGGAGGGCCAGACGCCCGAGAAGCGCATCCACCAGGAACGGCGCGAGCTCGGTGTCGACCATGCGCTCGTGGGTGGCGTGCTCGCACGCCGCTGGGGCCTGCCGCCGGCGATCGCCACCGTGATCGAGCGCCACCACAATCCCGACGCCAGCGGTGAGGCGGCGTTCGTGCGTCTTGCCGACATGCTCGCGCACTATGCCCATGGGGCACCGGTCACGCCGGGAGAGATGCTCGCATGCGCCCGCGCGCTTGGGCTCGGCCCCGAGGAATTGCGCCGCGTTATGTACGAGCTGCCGAGCTCGCGTGCTCAACGTCAGCGCACGGTCGATCCCTGTCCGCTCTCAGGGCGCGAGGTCGGTGTGCTGCAGCGGCTCGCTGAAGGAAAGGTCTACAAGCAGATCGCCCACGAGCTGACGCTCTCCACGAGCACGGTGCGCACGCACTTGCACAACATCTACGGCAAGCTCGGTGCGGTCGATCGCGCTCAGGCGGTTCTGATCGCCACAGAGCGCGGCTGGCTCTGAGGACGTCTTTCAGGAGGGTTCCGCGGCGGGACGTTCGGGGATCATGGAGAGCTGGGTATGGCTCGGTCTTGGATGATCTGAACAACACCCCCCTTTACGGGTACCTACATAAAGATTGGGTGCCTACCTAAAACATTAGGTACCAAAATAAATGCCCTATCTCCACACCAAGGGGTGGAGATACGTACAGGTCATCTTGGAAAGGTACAGGTACGTACAGGTCATCTTGGAAAGGTACAGGTACGTACAGGTCATCTTGGAAAGGTACAGGTCATCTTGAAAGACGTACAGGTCATCTCGAAAGACGCTCTGAGACGAGCTCGAGGCCCCAGGGCGCGCCCTCGATGCGTTCTGACGTAGCATCGCGCTTGCGCGATGATCTCGATCACAAGCAAGTCTCCCTATGCGGTGGCCGCGCTCGCGGAGCTCGGTCGCGCCGGCGGCTCTGAGCCGGTGCCAATCGGCGAGCTTGCGCGCCGTCGTGAGATGCCGGTCCAGTTTCTCGAGCAGCTGTTCGCTGTATTGCGCCGCGCCGGCGTGGTCAACTCCCAGCGCGGGGTCAAGGGCGGCTACCGCTTTGCCCGTGATCCGTCGCAGGTGAGCGTGCTCGAAGTCGTGGAGCTACTCGACGGTCCGCTCGGCCGTGATGCAGATGGTGTTTTTGGCGACGCTTCCAAGGCCGCCCGCGAGGTATTGGAGCAGACGAGCATCGCCGATGTGATCGAGCGTGAAGCACGCGACTCGGGTGCGAGCATGTACCACATTTGAGCTGAGGACCTATCCTGGCGGACCCGCATGGGCTTCCCGATAGGTCCTGAGGCACTATTGTCGTGGACATATGGGGTCAATCCCGATCAACATTGCGGAGCTTGTCGGTGGGACGCCGCTGATTCGCCTGCAGCGGATGCTCGAAGGCACAGCTTCTGAGCTGAGGGGCGTCGAGCTGTACGCCAAGCTGGAGGCGTTTAACCCGGGTGGAAGCGTCAAGGATCGGATCGGCGTGGCGATGATCGAGGCAGCCGAGGCTGAGGGCCGCATCGAGCCGGGGCGCAGCACGATCGTGGAGGCCACGAGCGGTAACACCGGCATCGCGCTTGCGTTTGTGTGTGCTGCCAAGGGATATGAGCTAGTGCTGACGCTACCTCAGGGGATGAGCCGCGAGCGCGAGATCCTGCTCAAGCTCTATGGCGCGAGCGTTCAGATCACGGAGTCGTTGGGGGGCATGGGGGAGGCTGTGCAAGCGGCACAGGCGATGGCACGCGATCCCGATGTGTTCTTGCCCGACCAGTTCTCAAACCCCGCCAACCCAGAGGCTCATCGTCGCACGACCGGTCCCGAGATTGCAGGAGCGCTGGACAGTCGCGTAGACGTGCTTGTCGCCGGCGTCGGTACGGGTGGCACGATCACGGGCGTCGGCGAGTATCTGCGCGAGCAGAACCCGAAGCTGCACGTCGTGGCGGTGGAGCCAAGTGGCTCGGCGGTGCTCTCGGGCTCGCGGCCGGGTCCTCACCGCATTCAGGGCATCGGCGCGGGTTTTGTCCCGCCCGTCCTGAACCGTGAGCTGATCGACGAGGTGATACCCGTCTCAGACGACGACGCAATCCAAACCGCGTGGACTTGCGCACGACGCGAGGGATTGCTTGCCGGGATCTCTTGTGGTGCCGCGCTGTGGGCGAGCTTGCAGGTGGCCGCGCGGCCTGAGTCCAAGGGCAAGCGGATCGTGACGATCATGCCCGACTCGGGCGAGCGCTACGTCTCGCAGGCATTCTTCGCGCCGTCGTAAGCCCGCTACGCTTTCTGCATGTTCGGCATCGGCACTGTCGCAAGGGTGGCAAGGGAGCTTCGTCGCGATGTCGAGGTTGCGCGTGACCGCGATCCCGCCGCGTGCGGTGTGGCGCCGGTTGAGATCGTTGCTACTTGGCCTGGTATCCAGGCTTTGCTCGCCCACCGTGTCGCACATGCTCTGCACACATCGGAAGTGCCGTTGGCGCCGCGTGCGATCGCGCTCGTGTCGAGAGCCGTGACCGGGATCGAGATCCATCCGGCCGCGAGCATCGGCAAGGGTCTATTCATCGATCATGGCTCAGGCGTCGTGATCGGCGAGACCGCCGAGATCGGCGACGACGTGACGCTCTACCAGGGCGTCACCCTCGGCGGCACCGGCTTTGCCACCGGCAAGCGCCATCCCACCGTCCAGGACAACGTGACGATCGGCTCCGGCGCCAAGCTGCTCGGGCCGATCACGATCGGCCACGGCGCCAAGATCGGCGCTAACAGTGTGGTCATTACCGATGTGCCACCCAACTCCACGGTCGTGGGCAACCCGGGACACCCGGTGCGCGTCGACGGACGCCGCCCGGAGGGTCCCGACGCCGACTGGATCCATCTGCCCGACCCGATCGCCGAGGCGATCCAGGGACTGGCCAGTCGTATCGGCGCGCTCGAACGCACGGTGGCCGAGCTCTCTGGGGAAGATGCCGAACCGGTGGCCGATGTCAGGCCGCTGCGTACGGTAAAGGGCCCAAACCCCGCCGGGGGATAGAGCGCCAACCCCGCCGGGGGATAGAGCGCCAACCCCGCCGGGGGATAGAGCGCCAACCCCGCCGGGGGATAGAGCGCCAACCCCGCCGGGGATAGAGCGCCAACCCCGCCGGCGGATAGAGCGCCAACCCCGCCGGGGATAGAGCAGCTCTCGAAAACCGCTCGGGCAAAATCGCGACTTTGCGGTCCGCGCCGATTCTGTGGGAGCGTCCTACGTTGATGTTTCAGCTCTTGCGACAGCTATCTAAACGGGCGTGATCGTATGCGTGTTTAAGTGACGGTGAGCGGCGCGCCGTCCGGCGGCTGAGCTCGGGGGGTGAGTAGAGCGTTGGAGGACGCGGATAGGAGCTCCCCACCTGCCGCCGACCACGCCCCACGCTTCCAAGAGGCCGCCGTCCAAGTTTCTGTCGGGCGGAATCAGGGCGTCCTGCTCGGCGTCCGGCGCCGGGCACGCATGGAAGGCAGATGTGCAAGCACGGAGCTTGAGCTGACCGGTGCGGAACTGGTTTGCGTGGACCTCTAGCGTCTTGGGCTCTTCAAACACCGGCATCGCCGTGAAGTAGCCCGTCAGGAGTCGCATGACCGGCTTCTGTACCAGCGCGAAGGCCTGAACGCGGTAGCCCCGCAGCTCGATGCCGCTGAAGGCGGGTTCCCTTACCCCCGTCCTGAGCGTCAGCTCGGTTGCGTAGACTTCGTGCCGGAAGCTGAGGGTTTTGGCGTCGAGTCCGCGAGTTCGGAGTAGTGGCTCTTCTCGAGTCAGCGACACGATCCGGTAGCGGTCGCCCGCCCAGTCGATCGCGAATGGCAACAGCGCTCCGTAAGCCTTGGATGGCAGCCCATATCCTGCGACCACCTCCGGCTCGCCACCTTCGTTGTAGTCCCCCGACGGTCCCGCCCCAGCAGTGAGGGCATGCCATTCGGCAGCCCTCACCCCGGTTCCTTTGGGGCGAAAGTGCAGCCTCAGCTTGAGGTGCCCATCCACCACGTCGTATATCCGCAGGTCGTCCGAGCGCGATCGCCGCCGGGCATCTTCGGCCGTGCCCCTGTTGAACGCTTCGTGGTTCGGGAAATCCTCCGTTACGAGGAGCCACGAAGGCTGTTCTGTCGGGTGAAGCTCGATCCGCTCGTCGACCACCACATGATCGCCCCTCGGGCCGGCGCTCGCCAGGATCTGCTCCTTCACGGTTTCCATCTGTTCGTCGATCGAGGGCGGGGTGAACAGCCCACCCGCGAAGATCCAGCCCACGATGAACCAGGCGATCAAGCCCAAGGCGACCCCCCCGAGGCGGATGTCCCACAACGGCCCTCTGGGCTTGCGTATGTCCACCTGCCTTCGCTCGCCGACCGGCTCTTGAGATGGCTCCGGACGAAAAGCACCCAACCGCACGATCCTTGCTTCCTGGGCCAGCGCGCGCACGGCCTCGCTGCGTTGAGCGCTCCCGCCCACGAGTTCCTCCCAGCGCTCGGTCCGGATCGTCGCCACGATCCTGATCTGAGGGTTGCGAGCCTGCTCGATCGTGCTCAGCGAGCTTGGGTCGAGCGCATCCACGAAGCGATCGAGACCGTCCAGCCAAAGACATATCCGTTGCGGTGAGCCCGGCAGCTCAAGGCCGTTCTCGAGCAGCAGGCGCAGCGCCTGCGAGTCCAGCGGTACGATCGCGAGAACATCTTTGAGTTCCTGGCTTGCCGCCTGATCGCTCGCTCGCGACTTGCCACAGCCCGGCGGACCGTGGACGATGACGCGTTTTGAGGCCCGCAGCGCGTCGGCGAGTGCGCCATCCTCCCCGTTGGGGCGAGGCTGATACCTGCTCACCCGGCCCTCGGTGTCGCGTGCCGGGTAGACCCCCAACGTCTCCAGGCGCGCCGCCCCCAACGGTTCGGGAGGCCAGACGCGCAGGGCGCCCTTCAGGGCGTTGCGATCCCGCACGCACTTCGCCAGAAGCTGTCCGAAAGTAGTCAGCAGGCCGACCAGCGCGACGGACATGAGCTTTCCGAACGTCGTGAGACTCAGGGCGGCCGTGATCTGCGGCAGGAACAACACGAGGAAGGCGAGTGCCGACGTGACGGTCGTGACAATCGCGTTGCGCCGGACCCCTGGACTCAAGCTGTGCTCCATCGGCGCGGCAGCTTATATGCAACTGTCCTGAATAGTTCAGATAGAGGCCAGAATGGCCTGATTGATTGTGGGCCGATCGAGCCCATCTACCGGGCTTGCGACCAGCCTTCGGCCGGCTCCTGGGGCGGTGGCAGAACGGATGAATGCGCTGGTCTCGAAACGATCACCCATTTTTTGTGTTCCCGGTTTTCCCTTAAGTTTGGGAACCGATCATTTTCGACTCCCAGCTCTCAGTAGAACACGGTGCGGCACCGGTGGCGGGGGCGTGACTTGTACTCCAGGGCCTGGCCGCGCGTCCACAGCCATGTGTCGATCATGCGTGCAGGCACGCCCGTGCGCTGGGAGATCAGCTCGCAGGCGTGCAGGGCGCAAGCACGGATCTCGCGCTCCGCACCGCCGAGCGTGAGGCGCTCGCCACGGTCGATGCGTGCCGCGAGCTCATTGTCGTAGACGAGCACGCCGTCACACCGCAGCACGTGTGGGACGAGGTTGTCGGCGAAGATCGTCAAGCGATCGAGGTCTGAGAACTCGGCAACCCCTGCGAGCGCGAGGTCGCTCGCGAGAATTTGGGCGCGCTTGTAGAAGCCACGATCGTCGAACATCGCCATGCCGCGCGCCAACAAAGAGGTCAAGCGCTCGGCCGAGCCTTCGGATTCGGCCACGAGGTCGAGCGCGCGTCGCGTTTTTCCGCGGGACGCTCCCTGTAGGCCGGATGCGCTGCGCTGAGCGGGACGCTCGACCAAGAAGCGACCAAGTGCACGCAAAGCCTGCGAGTACAGGCTCATCAGCTCGTTGTCGGGACGCTGAGCAAGGATCTCGGCGATCTCGACCGTGCTCACCTGCGAGAGCCACGCGCCCGTCGGCGGACCGTGTGCGCGTACATGGTCGGCAAGCGCCCATGACACCGTGAAGTAGCCACTGACAGGCCTGCCGTCCAGCTCGCGCTTGCGAAGCGTCGGAAACCAACCCGAACCAAAGTTGATCGTGTCGAGCGCGAGCATGTAGTCGGCGACGTCGGCCGGCTCGCCCTCCAGGTAGTGGCACTTGGGGTCGGGCGCCGGCGGATCGGCCGGCTTGAACTTCACGGCGGCGTCGATGTCGATCCGCACCGAGCACGCTTCAGCCGCGATCTGGGCGCACGAGGCCCTTACCTCGTCGGTGATGGACATCGTGTAGACGTTAGACGTAGAGGGCTCAGTGCAGAGACGGTTGCGAAGCTCCCCCGATTTGCAACCGCACCCGTCTCTATGCTCCGAGAATGATTCAAAACGAAGGGTCCAAGCGCGTGGAGAAGCTGCTCGAGGGCCTCAACGAGTCCCAGCGCGAGGCGGTCACCCACGGCGAGGGGCCTCTCTTGATTCTTGCTGGCGCCGGCAGCGGCAAGACGCGCGTGCTCACTCATCGTGTGGCTTTCTTGATCTTTACCGAGCAGGCCTATCCGAGCGAGATTCTCGCGATTACCTTCACCAACAAGGCGGCGCAGGAGATGCGGGGGCGTGTCGAGGGGCTGCTCGGCGGCAACATGCGACGTATGTGGCTGATGACGTTCCATGCCGCCTGTGCGCGCATCATGCGCGCGCACGCTGAGCGTCTCGGCTACACCTCGCGCTTTACGATCTACGATCAGGCCGACTCGCGGCGTATGGTCAAGCGCTGCATCGAGGAGGTCGGCGTCGACCCCAAGCGGTTCGCGCCCGCGGCGATCCACGGACAGATCTCCCAAGCCAAGAACAAACTGCTCGCCGCCTCTGACTGCGCAGAGGCGATCGGCTCCCCGTTCGAGCAGGTTCTCGCCGAGGTGTATCAGCTGTATGAGAGCGAACTGCTGCGCATGAACGCGATGGACTTCGACGATCTGCTCTTCCGCACCGTAAACCTGCTCGAGCTGTTCGAGGACGTGCGCACGCACTACGTGCAGAGCTTCAAGCATGTGCTGGTGGACGAGTACCAGGACACCAACCATGCCCAATACCGCTTGTTGCAATTGCTCGTCGGCGGCGGGCGCGCTGAGCCGACGCGCGGCGAGCGTGTGAACATCCCCGGTCATCGCAATCTGGCTGTGGTCGGCGATGACAGCCAATGCCTGATCGAAGGGACGCCTGTACGCATGGCGGACGGAAGTCACAAGCCGATCGAGGATGTGGGTGTCGGGGACGAAGTCCTCTCATGTTATGGCAGCGGTGACATGAGGCCAGCGCGTGTCCTGCGAACGCACCGCGCGGAGGTGAGTGAGGGCATAGCCATCACGCTGCGTAGTGGACGGCGGATCGTAAGCACGCCTGAGCACACCCATTTCGCTGGCTATCGGCTGGGAAGCACGCCGCAAATGCACATGACCTACCTGATGCGACATCGCGACAAGGGGTTTCGTGTCGGTACGTCCCGCACCTATACAGCCGGACAGGTAAAGCCAGTAGTGGGAGTGGCGCTCAGAACGCGAGGCGAGAGCGCAGACGCGGCTTGGGTTCTGGGAACGCATTCATGCGAGGCGGAGGCTCGTGTGCACGAGATGACGCTGTCGCTTCGATACCGGCTGCCGACGATCCCGTTCAGGGCACGACGTAACGTTACGAACAACGGGCTGATCTGTGACCAGGCTCTGATCGACCGGATCTTCCACGAGTTCGACACGGTAGCCTCGGGCTCAAAACTTCTCGCAGAAGAAGGGTTTGACCCCGAGCATCCGCACTTCCTTCCCCGCTCATATGACGGGCGCAGACGCGTGGTCACGGTTACCCTCTGCGCGGACAGAAGAGGGCGAACGCCGATGCACCTCGTCTCTATCGGCGGTCGTGACGAGGTTACGCGTTCTGTGCTCGAAGGACTGGGCCTGAGTGTTCGCCCGGCGAAGGCGGGATCAAAGAGTTGGCGCTACGAGTCGGTTTACAAGGATTTCTCTGCGGTCATGGATATCGTCAGTCGTATTCGGTCGGCGACTCCAGTCGCTGTGAGGTGTCAGGCTCGATTGGGCGTAAACGAAAAGGGTGTTGAACGCAACACGCTGCCGTTCACGCCGGCGGCCTCCGTGCGGCCTGGAATGGCCATGTTTACCGAGGATGGTGCCTACGACATAGTTGAGAAGGTTGAGCGCATGAGTCTGGATAGACCTGTCTTCGACCTGGACATTGACGGTACGCACAACTTCATCGCGTCGGGGGTTATCACCCACAATTCGATCTACAGCTTCCGCGGTGCCGATGTGTCGAACATCCTCGACTTCGAGCAGGATTTTCCCGACGCACGCGTGGTCAAGCTGGAGCAGAACTATCGCTCCACGCAGACGATCCTCTCAGCAGCCAACGCTGTCATCGCCAACAACCGTGGCGGGATCGCCAAGCAGTTGTGGAGCGATAAGGGGGCGGGCAGCCTAATCAGAGTCCACGGCCTCGATGACGAGCACGCCGAGGCACGTTTCGTCGTGGGCGAGGCGGAGCGGCTCGTTGATGAGGGCGCTTCGCGCTCTGAGATAGCGATCTTCTATCGCACAAACGCGATGTCGCGCGTGATCGAGGACACCTTGGTACGGCGCGAGATCGCCTATCAGGTGATCGGCGGCACCAAGTTCTACGAGCGGGCGGAGATCAAGGACGTGGTCGCCTACCTCGCTTGGATCGCGAACCCCTTCGATGTCGTCAGCTTCCAGCGCGTGGCCAATTCGCCGAGGCGCGGGCTCGGACAAACCTCGCTGTCACGGATTGTGGCCCACTCCGCGAGCGTGGGGGAGTCGGTCTGGGAGGTGGCCGCAGCCGCCGATCGCATCCCAGGCTTGGGTGCAGCCGCGATCAAGTCGTTGAGTCGCTTCATGGCGACGATGCAGGACTTGGCAGAGCTCGCACGCGACACCCTGCAGGGCACACCCTCGGGGGCACAGCCTGAAGGGCATACCCGAGGGGCACACGGCGGGCAAGCAGGCGGCATCCCAGTGGGCGACCTGATGGAGGCGGTGCTCGCCCGCAGCGGCTATATGGAAGCGCTTGAAGCCGAGTCGGTCGGTCACGGCGAAAAGGCCTTTGAGTCGCAGGGCCGCGTCGAAAACCTGCAACAGCTTGTCGAGGTGGCGCATGAGTTCGACGCCAACAACCCGGCTGAGGCGGACACGCTCGAGCAGTTCCTGCAGGAGATCGCGCTCAAGGCCGACGGCGACTCGCGCAAAGACGACGAGGGACTTGTGACGCTGATGACCCTGCACAACGCCAAGGGTCTGGAGTACCCGATCGTTTTCGTGGCGGGCTGTGAGGAGGGCGTCTTTCCGCACCAGCGTGCGCTCGACGAGGGTGGCATCGAGGAGGAGCGACGCCTCTTCTACGTGGCCGTGACCCGCGCGATGCGCGAGCTGTACCTCACATACGCCCGCCGCCGCTCGGTCTTCGGCGCCTCCACCTTCGGTCTTGCAAGTCGCTTCCTCGACGAGATCCCCGCGGATTTGTGTGAACGTGAGGAGCTGCCTGTGCCGCGTCCTCGCGGGGTGGGCATCGGCTCGGTGGTCGGCGCGGGCATAGGCGGCTCCACAGGCATGGGTGCGCGTGGTGGCGGGAGCGGAGACTGGGCGTCGGCCTCTCGCTCAGCTGGGCCTGTGGCCTCCTATCGCCTCGGTGATGACCTTGTGCACGCAGCGTTCGGCGAGGGCGTAGTCACCGGTGTAGAGCCAGGCGGGATCATCGTCGTGCGCTTCGCCGGCGACGGCTCTGAACGCAAGTTGATGGCCGACTATGCCCCAGTCAGCCGTCGCTAATAGATCAGCTGTTTCGCTGTTCAGACCGGTGCATGCACCGGTCTGCCCGGCAGTGCATGCACTGCCGGGAACCGGGCCGCATGCGGCCCGGTTCGGGGACGTACATGTACGTCCCCGCCCGTTGGTGCATGCACCAACGGGAACATCATCAATACGATCCGACTCGTGACGGCCACAATCATTGACGGTAAGGCGATCGCTGCGCGTGTGCGGGCAGATGTCGCACGCGACGTCGCCGAGCTCGTGGCGGAGGGAGCACAGCCGCCCGGCCTTGCCACAGTGCTCGTCGGCGAGGATTCAGCCTCGGCTGTCTACGTGGGCGGCAAGCAGCGCGCGTGCGTCGAGGTCGGGATGACGCCGTACGACGAACGACTGCCGGCCGATGCGACATTCGAGCAGGTAGCAGGCCGTTTGCAAGCGCTCAACGACGACCCGGCCGTCAGCGGTGTCTTGTTGCAGCTGCCGCTGCCAGACCATCTCGATGGCCCGACGCTGACCGGCCTGATCGACTCGCGCAAGGACGTTGACGGTCTCACCCCGGTCAACGCGGGCCTGCTCTCGCTGGGACGCCCGGGCTTGCGCCCGTGCACGCCCTCGGGCGTGATCGAGCTGCTAGCAAGCGTCGACACACAGCTCGAAGGCGCTGAGGCAGTCGTGGTGGGCCGGTCGAACCTGTTCGGCAAGCCGATGGCGCAGTTGCTGCTCGAGGCGAACGCGACCGTCACGATCTGCCATTCGCGCACGCGAGACTTGCGCGAGGTGTGCGCCCGCGCGGACATCCTGATCGCGGCCGTCGGCCGCCCAAGAATCATCAAGCGCGACTTCGTCAAGCCGGGCGCGATCGTGATTGACGTCGGCATGAACCGCCTCTCGCCAGAGGAGGCAGGCACCAAGAGCGGCCTTGTCGGCGATGTCGACTTCGCGGGAGTGAGCGAGGTTGCAAGCGCGATCACGCCGGTCCCGGGCGGGGTTGGGCCGATGACGATCGCGATGCTGCTCAGCAACACCCTGCAAGCCGCGCGCGCTCAGCGCGTCCCGCGGCCGGTGGGCGCATGATGAGGCAGGCACGATTCCGCACCCGGGACGGGTCAGGGGGAATGCGCGGGTTCACGTACCCCGCGTCCATGCACTGGAGGGTAAGACGTCCATGCTCTTGGAGAAGACGTCATGCTCTTGGAGAAGACGTCCATGCTCTTGGAGAAGACGTCCATGCCCCTGGAGAAGGCGTCCGCGGACATGGCGGCGAAGTCGTCCATGCACCTGGCGGGGCAGGCATCGTGAAGCTCACGCGGCTGCGCTCAGGAGAGCTGATCGCGCTGGTCGGGGCGATCTTGGTGATCGTCGCGCTCACACGCCCTTGGTATGAAAACGCTGGCGTTCTGCTCAGCGCCTGGACTACGTTTGGGCCGGCGGTAGTTCTGATCATGATCGCCGCGCTGGGCGCTTTGGCGCTCGTGCTCACCACGATCACCGAGCGCTCGACAGCTTTCCCGGTGGCGGCCGCGATTTGGAGCACTCTGTTCGGGCTAATCGGTGTGATCGCCGCGATCGTGCGTGTGCTTGAGCGTCCAGACTCCGCAACCTCGCTGTGCGCGGGCGCCTGGCTGGCGCTGGCGGGCACGATCCTGATCTTCGCGGGCTCGTGGCAGTCGATCCGCGACGAACGCACTTCGTTGTATCCGCCGGCCACCCCCGAGCCGCGCAAACTCTCCACCTAGAATGCGCAGCCGATGATCGACCGCGACGAGGTACTGCACGTAGCCGCCTTGGCGCGTCTCCGCTTGAGCAAGGAGGAGATCGAGCCGATGGCGCGCGAGCTCTCCGCCGTGCTGGACCACGTTGCCAAGATCGCCGAGCTTGACCTGGAGGGCGTCCCGGTCACCACCCATGTAGCCGAAGTAACAGGCAGGCTACGCCCAGATGAGCCGTGCGAGTCGCTCCCGCGCGAGGTCGTGCTCGCCCAGGCACCGGCCGTCAGCGGCGATGGTTTCCTAGTCCCCTCCCCGCAGGCATGACCGCACTGCGCGCCCCGCAGGCCCCGCAGGCATGACTGCGCTGCGCCCCGCAGGCCCCGCAGGCATGACCGCACTGCGCCCCGCAGGCCCCGCAGGCATGACTGCGCTGCGTCATTCCGATCCCGGACGCGTAGGTGCGAGCACCAGCTTGGAGGATCGGCTCGCATGAGCAGGAGCGAGCTGTTGGAGCTGTCCGCCGTGGCCACCGCGCGGGCGCTTACCACGGGTGAGCTCGAGCCAAGCGAGCTGTTCGAGGTCTATCGCGCCCGCGCGCAGGAGGACGAGCTGAACTGCTTCACCTGGGTCGCTCCCGAGGGGCCGGCGCCCCAGCTCGCTGCGCCCCAGTCCGGAGCTCCGCTGGGCGGCGTGCCGCTGGCGGTCAAGGACCTGTTCTGCACGAAGGACGTGCCGAGCCAGTCAGGCTCGCGCATCCTCGAGGGCTACCTGCCGCCGTACACCGCCACCGTGGTCGAACGTCTGCAGAGCGTTGGCGCGGCGCTGCTGGCCAAGACCAACCAGGACGAGTTCGCGATGGGGTCCTCCAACGAGAACTCCGCCTACGGCCCGGTGCTCAACCCGTGGGACCGCACGCGCGTGCCCGGCGGCTCCTCCGGCGGTAGCGCCGCGGCGGTGGCGGCGGGTTTGGCGCCGTGGGCACTTGGCACCGATACGGGCGGCTCGATCCGCCAACCGGCTGCCCTGTGCGGGATCGTCGGCATGAAGCCCACTTATGGCGCGGTCTCGCGTTACGGGATGATCGCCTTTGCCTCTTCGCTTGACCAGGCGGGCCCATTGACGCGCGACGTCAGCGACGCGGCACTGATGCTGCGCCACATGGTCGGCCGCGACAAGTGCGACGCCACCTCGCTCGCCTTCCCGCACGAGATCGTTTTGCCGAGCGCCGAGAGCCTCGCCGGGATCCGCTTGGGCGTGCCCGAGGAGCTGGCAGGCGAGGGCATCGAAGCGGGTGTGCTCGCCGCCTTCAACGCCAGCTTGCAGCAAGCCGAGCGGTTGGGGGCAAAGATCGAGCAGGTGCGCTTGCCGCACGCCCCCCATGCGCTGTCGGCCTACTACGTGATCGCTCCGGCCGAGGCGTCGTCGAATCTGGCCCGCTTCGACGGGGTCCGCTACGGCTTGCGTGTCGATGCGGACGACTTGGTCGGCATGTACACGCGTACGCGTCACGATGGCTTCGGTGCCGAGGTCAAGCGGCGCATCATGCTCGGCACCTACGTGTTGTCCTCCGGCTACTACGACGCTTTCTACGGCCGTGCCCAGCGGGTGCGCACGAAGATCGTCGAGGACTTCCGCTCCGTCTTCGAGCGTGTCGATTTCGTCGTCACGCCGACAAGCCCGACCGTGGCCTTCGAGTTGGGGGCAAAGACCGGCGATCCGCTGTCGATGTACCTCAACGACTTCTGCACAGTGCCAATGTCGCTGGCCGGCATCCCCGCGATCTCGATCCCGTGTGGGCTGAGTGAGGGTCTCCCGGTCGGATTGCAACTTGCCGGCCCGGCCTTCAGTGAGAACGCGCTGCTCGACGCGGCATACGCACTGGAGCAGACGCTCGGCTTCGACTCGACCCCGGCGCGAGCATGAGCAAGCACAGCATTTTCGCCGGGCCAGGTGCCATGAATATGCACCTTCAAATTGACGATGCCCCCCGCGCGCGCAGGGGGCATGGCGTATGACGACGACCTACGAGCCGGTCATCGGCCTGGAGATTCACATCCAGCTGGCCACCCGCACAAAGATGTTCTGCGGCTGCGAACTGTCCTTCGGCGACCCTCCCAATACTCACACCTGCCCTGTCTGCCTCGGCCTACCGGGCGCGCTGCCGGTCGCCAACGCGCGCGCGATCCACTTCGGCCTGATGATCGGCATGGCGGTCGGCTCGAAGCTCGCGCCGCGCTCGATCTTCCACCGCAAGAACTATTTCTATCCCGACCTGCCCAAGGGCTACCAGATCTCCCAGTACGACGAGCCCTTGTGCCTGGGTGGACAGCTGGCGGAGGTGCGCATCCATCGAGTACATCTGGAGGATGACGCCGCCAAGCTCGTCCACGTCGGCGCGAGCGGTCGCATCCATGCCTCCGACGCGTCGATCGTGGACTTCAACCGCGGCGGCACACCGCTGGCTGAGATCGTCACCGAGCCAGACCTGCGCTCGGCCGAGCAGGCGGGGGAGTGGTTGCGGCTGCTGCGCACGACCATGCGCCAGCTCGGCGTCTCTGACGTGAACATGGAGGAGGGCTCGCTGCGCTGCGACGCCAACATCTCACTGCGCCCGGCGGGCTCGAGCGAGCTCGGCACGAAGACCGAGCTGAAGAACATGAACTCCTTCCGCTTCATCGAACGTGGCATTCGCGCCGAGATCATCCGTCAGGAAGAGATCCTGAGCAACGGCGGTCGCGTCCTGCAGGAGACGCTGCACTTCGACCCCGACAGTGGTCGCATCACCTCGCTGCGCTCCAAGGAGCAGGCGCACGACTATCGCTACTTCCCTGAGCCGGACCTGGTGCCGGTGGCTGTCGATCAGTCGATGCTCGACGCGGCAAGCGCCGCGATGCCAGAGCTGCCGGCTGCCAGAGCGGAGCGTTTCGAACAGCTGGGCTAAGTGCCGAAAGCGCCCGTCGCCTCGCCTTCAGTGCTGAGCTGGGTGACTACTTCGAGCAGGGGCTGGCTGCTGAGCCGGACCCGGCGCCGGCTCCGCAGATGCTTGCCAATTGGATCGTCGCCGACTTGCTCGCCCGTCTGGAGGACGGCCAGAGCCCGGGCGACTCGCGTGTCACCCCAGCCGCGCTGGCCACCCTCTCGGGAATGGTCGGCGCCAAGCAGGTGAGCGTGGGTGCCGGACGCCAGGTGCTCGACCGGCTCGTGGCAGAAGGGGGAGACCCGGCTGCGATTGTCGCGGCCGAGGGTCTGGCCGCGCTCGACGGTGGCGACGACCTTGCCGCCGTCGTGGCGGACGCGCTGGCAGTCAACAGCGACGCCGCTGAGCGCGTCAAGGGCGGCAACGCCAAGGCGATCGGCCCGATCGTCGGCTACGTGATGCGCGAGACCAAGGGCC
Organism: uncultured Solirubrobacterales bacterium; assembly: GCA_963757995.1. Classification (GTDB taxonomy): domain Bacteria; phylum Actinomycetota; class Thermoleophilia; order Solirubrobacterales; family Solirubrobacteraceae; genus Palsa-744. The sequence continues at coordinate 13,841 of CAVWTS010000002.1, read as the reverse complement.
GCGCCGACGGTGGCGAGGTCACGCGCCTCGTAAACGAGCAGCTCGGGATCTAATCCCAACGGGACGAACTACACGACCAGCTGCGGCATTTCCGCACTCAGGACACCCGTGCGCCTGACATTTTGGACGAAAGGCCAAACACATCGGGGCCATCCACGGGCAATATGATCGACATGAACAGGCCGAACTCAAATTCGATGGCAACTCCTCCTCGGCGGTTTCTCCTGCTGCCAGAGGACGCCGTGGATGTTCCCGGCCAGGGTGTGCGCATCCGACGCTATCGCCTCACGAGCGTCGGGCGCTCCCACGGCCTGGATCGTCCTTCGGCGGGTGGGTGTGAATCCCATACATGGAATGTGCCACGGGTGCCATAGCCCAGGCGGATGGTGCGTGTAGGGCCAGGGACGGCGTGCAGCGCCAAACCTCGCCGCGAGTCCCCTCCTCGTGGTGAATGGGGCGCGGCCGGGCAGGGTCTCAGAGCCTGCCCGGCCGCGCACCCCTCTTTTTGAGGTAGGCTCTAAGCGTGAATCAATCGCGTACAGAGCCTGACTCACGCGCCGGAGGATTTGGCAAGCACATCCTCGCGGCTTTGGTGTTGCTGCTTGCGGCTTGGATAGTGGTGAAGCTCGTCGTCGGAATCGTGACGGCTCTCTTCGTCCCAATCGTCGTCATCGCAGCGGTAGTGGCCCTGGTCTGGGCATGGCGCGTCCTGTTCTAGAGCCCAGGCCGTCTCGTCTCCTACGGCGACAGCCGCTTCGGTGACGCTCCCGTGGCCTATCTAGTTATCTGCTTCTTCTTCGGCTTGGCGGGCGGGATCGTCGGTCGCATCAAGGGCAGTTCGTTCGTGCTGTGGTTCTTGATCTCGGCTGTCGTGCCAATCTTCGGACTGATGGCCGCGGTCGCCTATCGTTTCGATCGCGACGAGTTGCGCCGCCAATGCCCAAAATGCGGACGTGTGACCAAGCTCCATGATGCTCTCTGTACACGCTGCGGCGAGGAGCTCGAGTATCCCGAGCAGGTGCTCATACCCGAATCCTTCCAGGGCCACGCCGCACCCCACTCTGGCTGACGCGCAACAGCCGACTTTGGCTTGCCTAAGCCGATTTTGGCTGCCCTAAGCCGGTTCTTCGCATAGGCTGTCGGTTAGATGTCCGTCACTGCCGAGAAGCCGACCAAGCCCGTGAGAGAGTCGCGAATTGCTGGCTTGATCCATCGTGCTGGCTTCGAAAACGAGCGCTCGTTTGTCTTGCGTGTCGTGCAGCCGGCGCTGGTCGGCATGATCGACGGCACCGTCTCTTCGATCGCGCCGATCTTCGCAGCCGCGGTCTCCTCCAACTCGCACACTGCCTTTGTCGTTGGTCTCTCAACTGCACTTGGCGCGGGGATCAGCATGGGGATCTCAGAGGCCCTCTCCGATACGGGCGAGACCACCGGCCGCGGCACGCCGTTCGTACGCGGCACGATCACCGGGGGTATGACGGCGCTCGGTGGGATCTTCCACACGCTCCCCTTCCTGATCGCCAACACTCACAAGGCGCTAATCGTCGCCGGCTGCGTGGTTGCCGTCGAGCTGTTCGTGATCGCCTGGGTGCGTGAGCGTTTTCTGGATGTCTCACTGCGCTCGTCGCTGATCGTTGTCACGCTCGCGGGTGCGATCGTGCTAGCGATCGGCATCGCCATCGGCAGTTCCTAGCGGTTCGAGGACCAAGTCAGGCGGCGTCCTCGGTCGCTCGTGTGCGTTGCACACTTCGCTCCCTGCGTCCTTGCCTGACTTGGTCCTCGAACCGCTAGGAAGCGCGGTAACAAAAAGCCGCTTTTGTTCGATGGCCGGCGTCACGCCACGGGTCCCAAGCCGAGTAGGAAGCGCTGCCAGCCGCACGAAAAGCCACTGGTACACTCGCCTTTAGAAAAGTGGGAGCCCAACCGAGGTTTCTGCTGCTTGGCAACCCTGGATCGAACGAAAGGAGGTCGGTGCAATGCGTGCAGTTGACGCAGTGATGGAATGCTTGAAGGCGGAGGGCGTGGATGTCGTCTTCGGTCTGCCCGGTGGCGCCAACCTCCCGACCTACGACGCGTTTGTCGACGGTGGTCTGCGCCACATCCTGGTGCGCCACGAGGCCGGCGGAGGGCATGCGGCTGAGGGTTATGCGAAGGCCACCGGCAAGGTGGGTGTGGCGTTTGCCACCGGCGGCCCGGGTGCGACCAACCTGATCACCCCGATCTGCGACGCGATGATGGACTCCGTGCCGGTCGTGTTCATCACCGGGCAGGTGCGTACCGAGCTACTCGGCACCGACGGTTTCCAGGAGGCCGACACGATCGGCATCACGATGCCGATCGTCAAGCACTCCTTCATGATCCAGGATCCTGTGGAAATCCCGCGGGCGATCCACGAGGCGTTCTTCCTGGCCCGCAGCGGCCGCCCGGGCCCAGTGTTGGTCGACATTCCGCAAGACCTCTCGCGAGCCGAGATACCCTACGAGCCGGTCGCCGACATACGTCTGCCCGGCTATCAGCCGACGCTAGAGGGCAACCAGAAGCAGATCCGCCAAGCCGCAAAGGCACTAGCTGCCGCCAAGCGTCCCGTGATCTACGCGGGCGGGGGCGTCGTCAACGCGAATGCGTCCGAGGAGCTGGTCGAGTTTGCCACCAGTGATCGCTTCCCCGTGACCTGCACGCTGATGGGGCTGGGCGCTTTCCCTGCACGGGTGGGGGGCACCTCATCCGCAATGGCTAGGGATGCTAGGCATGCACGGCACGCGTGCCGCCAACTACGCGATGGACGAGGCCGACCTGATTTGTGCCGTGGGCGCGCGCTTTGACGATCGTGTGACCGGCAAGCTCTCCGAGTTCGCCCCCAACGCGAAGTTCATCCACATTGACGTGGACCCCGCGGAGATCTCAAAGAACATCCCAGCCCACATCCCGATCGTGGGCGACGCCAAGCATGTGCTCGCGAAGCTGCTCGTGGAGTACCGCGCGCTGAGTGCCTCCAGCGACCGCCTGGACGAGTGGTGGCAGCGGATCGAAGGCTGGCGCGAGAAGTACCCGCTCACGTTCGAGGACAGCGTCGACAGCGAGATCAAGCCGCAATACATGGTGCAGGCGCTGTACGAGGCCACTGGAGGGGACGCAATCATCACCAGCGACGTCGGCCAGCACCAGATGTGGACCGCGCAGCACTACGACTTCCCTAAGCCACGCCGCTGGATCAACTCGGGCGGGCTCGGCACGATGGGCTTCGGCCTACCCGCGGCGATGGGCGCGGCCGTCGGTTGCCCCGAGATGACCGTCTGCTGCATCGCGGGCGACGGCTCGGTGCAGATGAACGCTCAGGAGCTCGCCACCTGTGCCCAGGAGAAAATCCCGATCAAGGTGTTCATCATGAACAACGGCTACCTGGGCATGGTGCGCCAGTGGCAGGAGTTGTTCTGGGACGGTCGCTACAGCCACGTGGAGACGGGCGACTACCCCGACTTCGTCAAGCTCGCCGAGGCCTATGGTGCGACCGGTATGCGTTTTGATGACAAGACGACGCTTGTGGAGGACATGAAGCGCGCGATCGCCACCGACGGCCCGGTCGTGGTCGACGTGAAGGTCACGCGCGAGGAGAACACCTACCCGATGATCCCCGCGGGGCAGGCGGCCAGGGAGATGGTGGGGTGAGCCGGCCGATGAGCGGCGCGATCTGCGTCCTCTTTGGAAAAGAAGGGGGGTTTTTGGCGGTAGAAGGATGAGGAGGGAGATTTTTTGTTGGAAGCCAGCCACCAAGGAACCACTGAGCCTGGAGGGGCTGCAGGCCTCAGGTAACCTGCGCTCCGGACGCAAGCACGTGCTCTCGATCCTCGTCGAGAACAAGTCGGGTGTACTCACGCGCATCGCAGGCCTGTTCGCCAGGCGCGGTTTCAACATCGACACGCTCACTGTCGGGCCGACCGACGACGATGACATCTCGCGCGTGACGCTCACCGTCGACGGCGCAATCCACCCGATCGACCAGGTCACAAAGCAGCTGCACAAGCTCGTCAACGTGCTGAAGATCCGCGATCTGGAGCCGACCGACACGGTCGCGCGCGAGCTGGCGCTGTTCAAGATCTCGGCCGACGGCGCCCAGCGCGGCGAGCTGATGCAGATAACCGAGATCTTCCGCGGCAAGGTGGTGGACGTAACCAAGCGCTCGGTGATCGTCGAGGTCACGGGCACGACCGAGAAGGTCGAGGCGTTCGAGAGCATGGTGCGGCCGTTCGGTCTAATCGAGATGATGCGCACGGGCGAGATAGCAATAGCGCGGGGTAGGGCGGAGACATAGGGTCTGTCACTAAGAACGGGATGGGGTATCCAGTAAGTCGGCCGGTTCCGCCGGGCCATTCGGGATGCTGAGTCTGTGACGCGCCTCACCGGCGAGCGGTCGCGATCGGGTCCGCGCCATCCGCGCCGTCCGTTCACGCTCAACGATTCGGACCGCGAACGCCTTAGCGCACGGCTCGACCTTGCGCTCCAGCGCGCGCGCCGCTCGGGGCAGCCGACGCTTGCGACGGTCACCTGCGCGCTTGCGGATGATGTCGACCCTTCCGCGGTCGTGTGCGCGTCGCGTCGTATCGAGGAGCCATGGTTCGTCTTTGAGCAGCCCGATCGCGGCGGCGCCGCGCTTGCTGGTCTCGGCGAGGCGATTCGCATCGAGGACGCAGGCCCCGATCGTTTCGTCACTGTCGCCGACCGTTGGCGCTCTCTCTCGGCGAAGGCGGTGGCTGACTCTCCGGGCGAGCAGGGAGGCGGTGGCCCTATCGCCGTTGGCGGCTTTGCCTTCGCCCCCGACGGCGGTGGCTCTCCGGCCTGGCGTGGGTTCGAGCCCGCCTCGCTGATTGTGCCCGAGGTGACCCTTACCCGTGAGCGCCACGACGGCAAGCATCGCGTGCGCCTCACGCTCGCTGCCCTAGTCCAGCCTGACGACACCGCCGAGGAGGTGCTCGGCGCTCTCGACCGGCGCTTGGAGGAGCTCTCCGATGCGCCCCTGCCGCTGCTCGACCCGGCACCCACAGGCCGCTTTCAGGTCTCAAGCGGCATGCCTCCCGAGCATTTCGAGGGGGCGGTCGCCCGTGCCACCGAGACGATCCGCGCGGGCGACTTGCAGAAGATCGTGCTCGCGCGTGAGGTCCAGGTGCACGCACCAAGTGACTACGATCCGGCCGCCGTGTTCGGCGTGCTGCGCGACGCTTTCCCTTCGTGTTTTGTCTTCTGCATCGGGCGTGGCGACGCCACACTGGTGGCTGCCAGCCCCGAGCTGCTCGTGCGCCGCGAGGGCCAGCGCGTCAGCACGATCGCGTTGGCCGGCTCGACGCGCCGCAGCGCCGACCCAGCCGTCGACGCACACCTGGGCGAGCAGTTGATGCGCGATGAGAGCTACCGCGAGGAGCACGCGATCGTGGCAAGACGGATCGAGCGCACGCTTAACCGCTACGCGATCTGGGTAGCGACCCCGCCCGAGCCGACGCTCGTGCAGATGGCCAACATCCAGCACCTGGCGACCCCGATCAGGGCACAGCTGGCCGCGCCGGTCGAGGCGATCGAGCTGGCGGGCCTGATGCACCCAACGCCCGCTGTCGGCGGCGAGCCGTCAGCGGAGGCGCTGGGTCTGATCCCGGCGCTTGAGGGTCTGGATCGTGGCTGGTACACAGGTCCGGTCGGCTGGACCGATGCAGCAGGGGACGGCGAGTTCTGCGTTGCTCTGCGCTGCGCTCTGTTGCGTGGCAATGTCGCGCGTTGCTATGCCGGTAACGGGATCGTGCGTGGGTCGAAGCCGGCGGCTGAGCTTGCGGAGACCGAGGTCAAGCTGCAGGCGTTGTTGCCGTTGCTTACGAGCTGAGCCGCCGATCACGAACCGAATGTATGGGGCCTCTGCGGGGCGTAGGCGCGTGTGGCCCGAAAGTCGGAGCCTTGTCAGGCAGCGCGATCTACGTACTCGCGTAGGGCTGTGCGGGCGATCTCACTGACGGAGCGGTGCTCCTTGCGCGCGCGTGCTCGCAAGGCGTTGGCGAGATCGGGGTCGACGCGAACCTGCACGCGCGACGAGGCCCCCTTTGCACCGAGGGACGGCCGTCCTACTGTCACCCTGATCGCCTTGTCCAGGTCGTAGCCGCGCTCGGCCTCGTCGGCCAGCGCCTCGATGTCCTCGTCGGTGAGAACCTCACCGCTAGCTGTCGTGAACTTGGTCATCTCCGGTCCTCGTAACGCTTCCGGTACTTGTCGCGCAGCTCCATCGCATGGATCACCAGCAGCTCGCCGTGCTCGCCCTCGACCGCCATGACCTCCAGCGCACGTCCCTGATCGTCGTCTCCGAGATAGACAATGCGCGTCGAGCGTGTTCGCGCCCCCTCCGTGTCTGGCGGGGGCTCGTCGAAGCGGACTCGATAGGTAGCGATGACATGGCGGATGCGGTCCTTTGAGATGCGGTGACGGGTCGCGGAGCGCGCGAACCGCACATTGGGACCATCCAGTTTAGCAATTGTGTCAGACATAATCAAAGGTCAGAGCTCCAGAACAAGCTCTGCTGTGATGGCGTTTGCATTGATGATCCCTGGCGCCTGGGACGGTTCTCGGCGCGTGTGGCGTATGCGCCAATGATTCGGTCGAGTGTGCGGCCTTGTCGTGGTAGCCGTAGAGGCGGTGGACGAGCGTGCCTGACTAGTAGCTGAGCGCCCCCGACACAGCACTCCAAACCTGCCCATGCAGCTCGACGTTAGCGTCGCGAGCGCTCCGCACTTCGATGATCCCCGAGTCCGGTGTTGCCAACGCCTGCTCCAGCGCCGCTCGAAAGCCCGCGACGTCCGCGACGCGCTCGTGGCTTAGCCCGTAGAGCGCTGCGGCCTGGGCGAAGTCCAGTCCGGTTGGCGTCGCTATGTGCCTGGTGTAGATGTCCTGGGTTGCGATTTCGCTGTTCGGATCGCCAGGTGAATACTCCGATGCCAAGTCGCCCGACGTCGAGTCTCGCGTGGTTTTGACCTTGGAAACGGGCAGGAAATCGAAGATTCCGCCGCCTTCGTTGTTGATCAGCACGATCGTCAACTTCAGATCGAGCCGACGCGCGGCGAGCAGGGCGCTTAGGTCGTAGGCGAGCGCGACATCGCCAATGAGGAGCACAACTGGATCGCGACTCGCCGCGGCCGCGCCAAAGGCGCTCGAGACTGTGCCGTCGATCCCATTGGCCCCGCGGTTGCACAACACCCGCGGCGGATCTGCTCGCACCGGCCAGAAGGTCTCGATGTCGCGTACCGGCATCGAGGAGGCCACGAACAGGGTTGCCTCCTCGGGCAGCAGTACGCCAAGCTCGGCGGCTACCGAGGGCTCGCTGCAGCTGCCCGCGGCAAGCACGCCCAAAATCGCCTCGGCTGCCAGCTCGTCGGCGCTACGCCAGCTTTCAAGCCAATCGGGGTCGGGTGCGGTTGAGCCGTCGAGTGTGTTCGTGAGCGCACTCAAGGCCGCTGCTGGCTCGACTACGAGCGAACTGGAGAGGACACTCGCCGGGTCTTGCCAGGCGCCCTCAGGGTCGAACGCGACTTGACGGGTATCGCTGAGACCCGCAAGCCAAGTACGCAGCGGCTTTGACACTGGCAGATCGCCGACGCGCAGGACGAGATCAGGCCTGTGATTTCGTGCGAAACCTGGCATGCGCAGCAGCGCGTCGTAGTGGGCCACAGCAGCGTCCCCAAGTCGCGCACCTGACATCGGGTCGGCGAGTAGCGGCCAGCCGAGGAGCTCGCAGAATTGCGCGGCGGCATGGCCAAGCGGTGTCCTACGCTCGTGGCGCCCTGCCACGAGCACACCTCGTCGGCTCGAGCGGACCAGCTCGAACAGCGCGCTCATCGGTGAGCTAGGTGTGGTGCCAGGCGCTGAGTGCTCCGCTTCAAGCGCCGCGTTGTCTGCATGCTGTGCTGAGTTGTCCCTTAGGATCGCTTCCGCGCTCGCCTCAAAGTCCTGGGCGAGGCGGACCACGTAGGGCCGCCCATCGGCTCGTCCCTCGCCAGGCGCTTCGGGAAGCTCGTCGCAGACGAGCGGCTCGCGCAGTGGGAAATTGAGGTGCACGACCCCAGGCCTGCCTTCAAGCGCCGTCGACCACGCGCGGCAGGCGAGTGTTCGTATCCAGCGCAAGCGCTCGTTGCTCGCCTCATGTGTGCCGACCTCGAAGAACCACTTGGCGAAGTCGCCGAAGATCTTGAGCTGATCGATCGTCTGCCCGGCGCCGAGCTCGCGCAGCTCCGGCGGACGGTCAGCGCTCAGCACGATCAACGGCACACGCGCCTCGTGTGCCTCCACGACCGCGGGCAGCAGCTCGGCGACGGCGGTCCCCGAGGTGCAGCTGATCGCGACGGGCAATCCTGATGCCTTTGCGAGCCCCAGTGCGAAGAAGCCCGAGCAGCGCTCGTCGATGTGCGAGTGGCAGCGTAGGCGCCGCTCGCGGGTTAGGCTCAGCACGATCGGGGTAGAGCGAGACCCGGGCGAAGTGCAGGCGTCGCGCATGCCGCAGCGTACAAGCTCGTCGACGAATGCGCCGAGCAGCTTGTAGGTGTCGTTGGCAGAGCTCATAGCGATGCTGGGCGGTTCATTTCATGGACGGGCTTGACAGTTAAGTAGGATGTGGGCGTGATCGAGGATGTCGTTTTGTTGCACGGATTCGGAGGGACGCGTGGCGCATGGGCCGCTGTCGAGAAGCTTCTGCCCGCCGAACGCTATCGCTCGCTTGCACTTGACCTTCCGGGACACGGCGATCTAGCCGACGCGCGACGACCGATAACTTTCGCGAAGTGTGTGGCAAGCGTGCTGGAGCGCAGCCCCAAGCGTTTCGTGCTCGGCGGCTATTCGATGGGCGGCCGCATCGCTCTGCACGTCGCGCTGCAGGCGCCGCACAGGGTCAAGCGCCTCGTGTTGGTCTCGGCCACAGCCGGCATCGAGGACACCAAAGAACGAGCCGCGCGACGCAGACGCGATCGTCGTTTTGCGAAGGAAATCGAGCAGGGCTCGATCGAGGATTTCATCGAGCGCTGGCGCTCCAAGGCGATGTTCGCCGAAGATCCGCCGGAGGTCGATGCGCTCGTGCGTGCCGACCAAGCACGCAACGGCCCAAGCGGAGTCGCGGCCGCCTTGCGCGGCATCGGCACCGGTGAGATGCCCCCGCTGTGGGAGAAGCTCGTGGACCTGGAGATGCCTGTGACGGTTGTGGCAGGTCATCGCGACCGCAAGTTCGTGCGGACGAGCGAACGGATGGTCAAGCTGTTGCCCGACTCGCTCCTGCACGTGACCGGCGGTGGTCACTGTCTGTTGTTCGAGAATCCGAAGAACGTAGCGATGGCGCTCTCCTAGAGTCATCCGGAAGGCATCGGGACGGACACCCGCTGGGTGAAGAGCGGATTCTTACGAGACCTGAGCCAGCACAAATGGTGGCTGAGGTGCTCTTTACGGCGGCTCGACGCCGAGCCCCGGGCCGACTGGGAACGACGATCTCTCCGCGTACCGGTGCTAGCGGGTCGGCGAGGCCGTCGAACATCGAGAGGGTGGCCAGGCCACAGGCCGGCAAGGGCCCGCGTGAGGCGAGCGCCGCGGCCGCGTGCACTCCAGCCGCGACCCCGAGCGGACCGTCGAGCGTCGAGGCGACGTATACCTCGGCGCCTGAGGCGCGTACGAGCGCGGCGGCGGCGAGCAGCCCCGAGATGCCGCCGCAGCGAGAGATCTTCAGACAGACCGCGTCAGCTACGCCGGCGGTCAGCGCGCCGTGCTCTGCCGCCGTCTCGTCGATCGCCACACGCGTCGCCACTCGCTCGCGCACTTCGCGCACGCTCGCGAGCCCGTGGACCGGCTCCTCGACGAGCTCAAGGCCCGCGGGGGCGAGCGCTTCGATGCTGCGCACCGCCTGCTCGACGCTCCAGGCACCGTTGGCGTCTATACGCAATGCCACGTGAGGGCCGGCGACCGCTCGTACCGCTGCCACGCGACCGGCGTCGTCACCGACGCCGACCTTGACCTTTAGGCATCTGAAGTCCTGCTCGACGGCAAGCTTCGCTTGCAAGGCCGCGCTTGCACGATCGAGGGCCGACAGAGTCGCGTTGACCGTGACCGTCAGCGCCGGCGTGTCGGTCACGAGTGCGGCAATCGGGCGGCCCATACGCCGCCCGGCACGGTCCCAGAGCGCAAGATCGACCGCCGCGAACGCCTCCGGCAAATCCTCCACACGGCGGCAGGCATCGACGATTTCCGCGCCGTTCATGCCGGTCGCGCCTTCGACCACTGGCCGGTAGCGCTCGAGCGCTAGCTCCACGCGCGCGATGCTGACCCCGTCGTAGGCCTCCAGAGGCGCCGCTTCGCCGTAGCCACTGACGCCGTCCTCGTCGGTGATCGCGACGATCAGCAGCTCGCGCTCGGCGATGGCGCCGTAGGAGGTTTGCAGCGGCTCGCGCAGACGCAGCGACCGCCGCTGCACGACCATCCTCATGACGCCCGCTCAGTACCCCGTCCCTTCCCTGACGGGAAGGGACAAGTTGTGAGTTTGGAAAGGCTTAGTGCCCCGCCTCTTCCCCGGCAGGGAAGGACAAGGTTGTGAATTTGGAGGGGTGTCAAATCCCGCCGCTTGCGAGGATGCCGGCAGCGAACAGCAGACAGAAGAGGAGTTGCAGCATTCCAGTCTTGGCCAGCGCGCCGTTCAGCGAGGGTCCATCCACGCGTGAGCGAACGACACGCACAAGCGGGATCGCTAGCGGGATCGCTAGCCATGGCAATAGCAACCATGTGGTCATCGAGCCGAGTAGCCACGGCAGCGGCACGAGTATGAATGCGCCGGCGACCATCGCCGTGTAGAGCGCGCGCGTGCGCCGCCGTCCGAGGCGCACCGCAAGCGTGCGCTTACCGGCGCGCCGGTCGGTCTCCAGGTCGCGCACGTTGTTGACCACGAGGATCGCGCTCGCCAGCAGGCCGACCGGTACAGCGCACGCGTACGCTTGCCAGGGCAGTTCTTGCACCTGCACGAAGTAGGAGCCGCTTACAGCGACGATCCCAAAGAAGAGGAACACGAACAGCTCGCCGAGACCCTCATATCCGTAAGGGCGCGGGCCGCCGGTATAGAGCACGCCTGCGAGAATCGAGACACCACCGACCGCGATCAGCTCCCAGCCGGCGACGAACACCAGGTAGAGCCCACACAGCACCGCCAATCCGAAGGTGACATACGTCGCGAGCAGCACTCTGCCTGGCGGTACGAGCCCGCCAGCGGTGACGCGCACTGGCCCGAGGCGGTCCTCGGTGTCGGCGCCGCGGCGTGCGTCGGAGTAGTCGTTTGACAAATTGGTTCCTACTTGGATGAAGACCGCGCCGAGCAGTGCCGCAACAAACGCGAGTGGCCGGAAGTGCCCGGCCCCGAGCGCCAGGGAGGTGCCGACGAGCACCGGCGCGACCGCCGCCGGAAGCGTGCGTGGGCGCGCCGCCATCAGCCAGATGTGAGCTGCGCTCGATGCTTTCGGTGTCGGCGCCGTGGTTGGTGTGGGTGCGCCGATCGTCCCCATCGTGGTCACGATCGCCTCGCTCTCATGCCGCCGTCGGCCTCTCGTTCAATCGACATCATGTTCCTCGCCGCCTCTCATCCGGGCCATATGCGCTTCCTATGCCCGCCTCGGGAATTGGTCGAAGTCGGGCTGGCGCTTTTGCTTGTATGCCTCGCGCCCCTCTTTGGCCTCCTCGCTGCCGTAGAACAGCAGGTTGGCGTCGTGCGCGAGCTGCTGGATGCCTGCGAGCCCGTCCTCGGAGGCGTTGAAGCTTGCCTTCAACAGGCGCAGTGAGAAAGGCGACAGCGCGAGCATCTCGCGGCACCACTGCACCGTCTCATCCTCCAGACGCTCGAGCGGCACGACGGTATTGACAAGGCCCATCTGAAGCGCCTGCTGTGCGTCGTACTGGCGGCACAGAAACCAGATCTCCTTGGCCTTCTTAACGCCCACCACGTTTGCCAGCAGGCCCGCGCCGAAGCCGCCGTCGAAGGAGCCGACGCGCGGACCCGTCTGGCCGAAACGGGCGTTATCAGCGGCAATCGTCAGGTCGCACACGAGATGCAGCACGTGGCCGCCGCCGACGGCATAGCCGGCCACCATCGCCACTACCGGCTTGGGTAGCCGCCGGATCTGGATGTGTAGGTCGGTCACATGAAAGCGCCCGGGGCGGGTGGGATCTGGATTAGCGGCCTCGTCCTCGGCCAGGTAGCCCGAGTCGCCGCGCACGCGCTGGTCGCCACCCGAGCAGAAGGCAAGCGGCCCCTCGCCGCACAGCACGATCGCGCCGACCTCGGGGTCCTCGCGCGCCATCTCAAATGCCTTAGACAGCTCGACGACCGTCAGTGGACGGAAAGCGTTTCGACCTCCGGGCGGTTGATTGTGATCTTCGCGATGCAGGGAACTCGCTGCTCGCTTGCGGTACCAGCTTGCGCGGAGGCATGGTCGCCGTCGCGGTTGTCGGGCTCGACTGACTTCTCGTAGCGAATGTCGGTGAAGTCGGCTGCTGCTGTCCAGGTGGTGCTCAAGGTCGATCGCTGCTCCTGTCTTGGATCTGCGCGCTGCATCGGCGCGCGCCGAAGATTCAAAGCGAAGGCTAGCCTGTGAGCCATGCAGGTCGAGGCATGGCTCACACGAGCCGCGCGCACGGCGCCCACGGTTACCGCGCTACAGGCGCCCGACGGGCAACTGACCTACCGCGAGCTTGAGCGCGCGGCGCGTGCGGGTGCACTGGAGTTGGCCGAACGCGGGGCGCGCCGAGGCGAGCGAGTCGCGATCGCGCTGCCACCGGGAATCGGTTTTGCCCAGGCGCTGCATGCCTGCTTTCTGCTTGGTGGCGTTGCGGTTCCCGTCGATCTGCGGCTCACTGCGGTCGAGCGTGAGCAAATCGCGGCGGGCACGAGTGTGCTCGTGGCCGAGCCGCTGCAGGTCACTGCGCGCTGGGAACAAGAGCAAAAGCGTCATCGGCAAAAGCTGGAGCGTAATGAGCAGGAGCACCTGGAGCCTGCACGCGAGATGGAGACGTTCGCGAACGACGCGATGCATGATCTCAACGCCGTATGCGCGGTGATCCACACCTCGGGCACGACATCCGCTCCCCGCCCAATCGAGCTTACGTACGGCAACTTCCTATGGAGTGCGATTGGCTCCGGGGTAGCGCTTGGCGTCGACCCACACGAGCGTTGGCTGTGCGCGCTGCCACTTTCGCATGTGGGTGGGCTGTCGATCTTGATTCGCAGCACGATCTACGCCACGACCGCGGTGATCCACGAGCGCTTCGAGACTGGACGCGTGCTTAGAGCCCTGCAGCAGGAGCGCATCACGCTCGTCTCGCTCGTTTCAACGACGCTCGCGCGGCTGCTCGATGCCGGCCTGAGCAATCCGCCGCGGCTGCGCTGTGCGCTGACGGGCGGTGGCCCTGTGCCGGCGGCGCTTGTGCGGCGTGCGCGCACCGCGGGCGTGCCGGTCGTGGAGACCTATGGGCTCACCGAGTGCTGCTCACAAGCGGCCACAGCACCGCTGGGCGCATTGGCAGCCGGCGAGGGGGAGCGCGCGGCGGGAGCCTCCGTGCATGTCGTGCAGGAGACTTCCGTGCGTGTCGGGCAAGGCCCACCTTTGCGCGACACGCACGTCGGCAAGCCAGATCCCGACCTGGGAGCTGGTGTGCCTTTGTTCTGCACGCGTGCGGAGATCGCCTCAGACGGTGAGATCCTGCTCTCTGGTCCCACGGTCGCGCGCGGAGCGCAGGCCGCGGACGGTCGCCTGCACACCGGCGACCTAGGGCGCATCGACGCGCGCGGCTTTCTGCACGTCACGGGT
>CAVWTS010000001.1:0-66638 GCA_963757995.1 uncultured Solirubrobacterales bacterium | reverse complement strand
TGTTTTTGTCACCTTACTTGGTTCCGGTACGGGTCTGCTTCCGGCCACGCTTTCCCAATGATCGCGCTCGGGCGCGCGCTCTTGCCCGCGGCCATGACGTAACACTGCAGACATGGGAGCGCTGGCGCGCACCCGTCGAGGCCGAGGGCATCACCTTCACCCCCGCCCCGGAGTACAGCGGTTTCCGATCGGCGACCAGCCACTGGACTTCTACGAGGCGGTCGTCTATGCCACCCGCGACACGCTCCCACTGGTGCGCGAACTGAAACCCGACGTGGTCGTCCACGACATCCTCACACTGGGACCCTCGCTCGCGGCCGAGCTGCTCGAATCCCGCGCGCCACACTCATCCCCCACGTCTTTCCCGAGGCCGGGCCAGGCTTTCCGATCTACTCGTTCGGCGCTCGCTTGCCACGCACCGCCGTTGGCCGCGCCTTTTGGGAGGCGCTCACCTGCCCGTCCGTCGCGGTCTCGAGAGCGGGCGCCTGGCGCTCAACCACACGCGCGAGCAAGTCGGCCTGCCTCCATTGGCATATCCACATGGCGGCACCAGCCAAGAGCTGGCGCTCGTGGCCACCTTTCCCCAGCTCGAGTATCCACGTCCCTGGCCTGCCCATGTCCATGTCGTCGGTCCGCTGATGTGGGAGCCGCCGGCCGAGGAGGTCCTGCTCCCGCCAGGCGACGACCCGCTCGTGCTCGTCGCGCCCTCTACCTCTCAGGACCCCGATCACCGCCTACTTCTCGCTGCCTTGCGCGGTCTCGCCGATGCCCCTGTGCGCATGCTCGCGACCTACAACCGGCGTCTCCCGTCCCGCCCGCTGCCGTTCCCGACAACACGACAATCGTTGACTGGGTCTCCTACTCACGTACTATTCCCCATTGTGACGCGATCGTCTGCCATGCCGGCCACGGCACACTTGTTCGTGCGCTTCCCTCGGGTTCCGGTCGTCGCCCGCCCCGTCGCCGGCGACATGAACGAGAATGCCGCGCGTCTTGTCTGGGCAGGCGCGGGAGTACGTGTGCCCGCGCTTCGTCTCTCCGCGGCCGCTCGCCATGCGGTCGAGCGGACGCTTGGTGACCCCTCGATCCGGGCCCGCGCAAGAGAGCTTGCCGTCTGGCGCGGAGCACGATGCGGGCTCTCGCGCCGCGGCGCACATCGAGCGGCTCGCCGAAGCTCGGCGACCGCCAGGCGATGTCCGCAGCGGTTAGCGCACGCCGCTAGAGCAATTCAAGAAAGCTCCGGGGGTGGGACTCGAACCCACAACCTCGCGATTAACGTCGCTCGCGCTGCCGTTCGCCACCCCGGATCGGGCCCGCGCAACGCGATCGCCACTGACATCTTACGGAAGCTCCGCAGCGCCCGCCTCGACCTCCACGACGATTGGAGCAGAGCATAGCTCCGCGCCTCAGATCGCAGCGTGGAATGCTACGCGCCGCGTCGTGACAACCCGAGCTTCTTTGTCGTCGGATCCACCTGACGACTCGTCGCTACGTGTCCGGCCCCGACTCCGCCAGCGCCCGCTCCTGCGCCCGATCGAATTCCTGCTTGACTCCACCGCGCAACCGCGCCAAGTCACTCACCTCGCCAACCCCCTGTGCGCGTGCGGCGTGGATACGCCGGTCGATCCACGCCAGTTGCAACTGCAGCTGCTGCACCTCGAGCATCGGCGGCTTAGTCGAACGGGCCGACACCGGCCAGCGACCGGCTTCGACCGTCAGCTCGGCGAGCAAGCCGACCAGCTCGCGGTCCTCGGCGTCGACGTCTTTGAGCGGCTCAGCCAGCCGTCCCGCCTTTAGATGCGAGGCCGCGCGGCGCATCAGCTCGCTGGTGAACACCCCGTCGAGCTCGACCTCCGCAAGCGCCGGCTCGCCAAATTGTGGTGTGGCAATGCAGAGCGCAAGAAACGCGCGCTCGGTGTCCGCACGGGCGGAGAGCACCCGGTTCGCACGCGAACCTCCGTTTTCTGCCGGTCCTCGCTCACCTTCCTTGCCGTGACTGGCGCTGGAGTCGATGCCATCGTGACGGCGCCCTCCCGTCCTGCCGGTGCTCTCGCTGTTGCGTACCGACTGATCGCCAGCGCGAGGCTGGCCACCGGAGGCCAGCAACGTCTCCGCCAGACCCTCGCTCAACCCGAGCCTCCCCGACACAAGACGTGTCAGCTCCATGCGCATCGCGCTTGGCGGCAGTGTCTCGAACACCGGGCGCAACTCGGCGATCATGCGATCTCGGCCCTCGGGACTCGAGTCGTCGCCGCTTGCCAGCGCCCGCTCGACGCGGAAGCGCACGAACGGGACCGCCTGCTTCACGGCGGAGGCGATCGCCTCCGCCCCGCCCTGTTGCACGAGCTCGGCCGGATCGGCGCCGGCCGGTAGCTCCACAACGCGTAGCTCAAGCTTCCGCCGCGCCGCCAGCCGCGAGGCCTTGAGCATCGCCTCCTGGCCGGCGCTGTCGGCATCGAGCGCTAGCAAAACCGTCTGGGTAAGGCGTCCAAGCTCGCCAACCTGCTCGTCGGTCAGGGCCGTGCCCATCAAGCCCACTGTGTTCTTGAAGCCTGCCTGATGCAAGGCGATCACGTCGGTGTATCCCTCGCACAGGATCACCTCTCCCGCCTTCGTCGCTGAGGCGCGGGCCAGGTCAGCGCCATACAGGTGACGACCCTTGTGATAGACGTCGTTGTCGGAGGTGTTCAGGTACTTCGGTCGTTGTCCGTCGCGCATCGCGCGGGCGCCGAAGCCGAGCACCCGCCCGCGCATGTCGGCGAGCGGGAACATGATGCGTGAGCGGAAGCGGTCGTATAGGCCGCGCCGCTCCTGCGAGCGCTGCGCCAACCCCGTCTCATACAGCTCCGCCTCGCTGAAGCCACCGCGGCGCGAGGCGAGCAGCACACGGTCCCAAGCGCTCGGCGCGTAGCCGACGCGGAACTCCTTCAAGATCGCCTCGCCCAAGCCGCGCCCCTCTAGATAACTTCGGGCACCGGCGGCCTCCGTGGACTCCCACAGGTAGCGCTCGTAATAGGAGGATGTGCGCGTAAGTAGCTCCAGTAGCCGCTCACGTCGCGCCCGCCGTTGCGCTTCGCGAGGATCCTCCTGCTCCAGCTGCAGCTCGACCCCGGCCCGGTCGGCCAACAGCTCGAGCGCCCCCTTGAAATCGACACCCTCGGTCTCCTGGACGAACGTGAACACGTCGCCGGAGGCCTGGCAGCCGAAGCAGTAGTAGACCTTCTCGACAGGCTCCACGCTGAAGGAGGGCGTGCGCTCATCGTGGAATGGACACAACCCCTCGTAGCTGCGCGGCCCAGCTCGGCGCAGCTCAGTGCGCGTGCCGACAAGCTCGACGAAATCGATCGCGTCGCGCACTCGATCACGCGTCTCAGGTGTGTATCTGGCCATCGAAGCCTACGCTAGCCCTTCGGCGCGCTTGCTGTCCACGCCGTCAAAAGAGCCCGAGAGCTCCTGCGGCGGTCACGGCTGCCTCAGCGAGCGAACACGCGCGGGACTTCCAGATCGGTGTACTCGCGGATGCAGTAGCGATCGGTCATCCCCGCCACGTAATCGGTTACGCGCTGGGCGACATCGTCCCGTGGCATGCTGTGCGCACCCGCGAGACCATCGGTTTCACGGGCGGTGGCGGCACTTACCACAGGGTCGGATGCGTCGGCGGCGCCGTTGCTCGGCAGCAGCTCGGGGTGCTCCACATAGTGCTCGAACAGCTTGCGTACGACGTTCGCGATGCGCGCGTGCTCAGCTCGCACCGCTTCGCCCAGGTACACATGCTCGAACATGAACTTGCGTAGCTCCGCCATCGCCGGGCCAGCTACCGGCCCTTGCACGATGTCGTCCGCCTGCGCCGAGTGCTCGACCATGTCGTGCACGAGTGCGTCGATCCGCTGTGAGCCGGTAGCGCCGAGCACCGCGATCGGTCGCTCCGGCAGCTCCTCCTCACGCAGCAATCCGGCGCGCATCGCATCGTCGATGTCGTGGTTAATGTAGGCCACGCGGTCGATCACGCGCACGATCCGGCCCTCCAGTGTTTGTGGCAGTGGCGCGCGACTGGAGTGAGAAGCGATCCCGTCGCGCACCTGCTCGGTCAAGTTCAGCCCGACGCCGTCGCGCTCCAGCCGGTCCACGACGCGCAGCGAGTGCTCGTAGTGGCGGAACTCGCGACCGAAACGCTCTTTCAAGCACTCGTCGAGCGCTTCCTCGCCGATATGCCCGAACGGCGGGTGCCCGAGGTCATGACCAAGCCCGATCGCCTCGACCAGATCCTCGTTGAGCTCAAGCGCGCGCGCCACGGTGCGCGAGATCGTCGTCACCTCGAGCGTATGGGTCAAGCGGGTGCGGTAGTGGTCGCCGAGCGGAGCCACGAACACCTGCGTCTTGTGGGTTAGACGCCGAAACGCCTTGCAGTGCACGATCCTGTCGCGATCGCGCTGAAACGGGGTGCGCAGTCCACAGTCATCCTCGGCTCGTGCCCGCTGCGCCGGATAGGAGCGGGCGGCGAGCGGCGAGAGCTCAGCGGCCTCGAGCTGACGGCATCGTTCGGCAAAGGCCGCCGCGATCGACTCCGTCTCGCTTGCGATGGTGTCCCGAGTCACGCAACCGATTGTGGCAGCGCCTGCGGTTGTTCCTGTGCGAGCGACGATCGCTTCGCCCTGCGAGCCGTCGCTGGCATTAGCCGTATATGTGCATGGTGCTCGAGCATCTCCGACACAGCTCGCTCGACCTGTCCGAGCACACGCTCCTCACCGACAGGCACCTCGCTCAGCGGACGTCCGAGCGCCTCAGTCATAAACGTGTGCGCCGGCTCGTTCAGGGGAAAGGCCACAGCCTCACAGGAGCTGCACACAATCCCTCCCGCGGCCCCGGAGAAGCCGATCAGATGCTCGCGCTCGCCGCAGCAGGCGCACGCCCCCAATTGCGGTGCGATGCCGGCAGCGACAAGCAGCTTCAGGCGAAAGGCAAGCGCGCTCGCACGCGTCGCCTCGGCCGGCTTCTCATCCAACAACGACAACTTGCGGCAGAGCAAGTTGAACACGCCCGGGTGCGGCTCTGATGTCTCGAACAGACGCCCCACCGCGTCGCAAGCGCGCGCGGCCGCATCAAGCGCTCCCGCATCGCCACGCAGACTCGAATGGCCGTTGACAGTCTGCGCGCCGGTGACCGTCAACAGCTCGCCGCGCCCTTCGTGCAGCTCGATCTGCAGGCGAAAGAACGGCTCCAGGCGCCCGCCGAAACGACTGCGCGCGCGCCGCACCCCCTTTGCGATCGCGCTCACGCGGCCGCGCCCAGGCGTGTAGACGTGCAGGATGCGGTCGGCCTCGCCGTAGCGCATCGAGCGCAACACCACCGCTTCGGTCTTCAGTAGTCCCGCCATCCTGCCAACGAGTCTAGGATCAGGGGCGGCGGGAGAGCCTTGGCCAGCGGATCCCGGACGTCGAGCTACACTTAATGAAGTAATGAGTGATACCAGGCAGATAATCGTTTATACGACTGAGCCGTGCTCGTTCTGCACACGCGTCAAGGGCCTGTTGAAGGCACGCGGGCTGGAGTTCTCGGAAGTCAATTTGTCAAAGGATGCCGCCGGGCGCGTCGAGCTCGCTGGGCGCACCGGCATGATGACTTTCCCGCAGGTACTCATAGGCGACGAGTTGCTCGGGGGCTTCGTCGAGACATTGAACGCCGTGGAGAGCGGCCGCCTCGACGAGCTGTTGGCTGCATAGAGCTTGCTCATCGAAACGCCGCTCCCCCCGCGCGCGCGGGGGGCATCAGGTTTTTGGAACATGCCGCCCAACTCCCGGCGGCACGCATCAATCCCCAAAAATCAGCGAGCGGTCCTTCGCAGACCACGCGGACGCGGCTGACAGGTCTCGCACACGTACGTCCCCCGGCCCGCCACCACCATCTTCACGATCGTCGTGCCGCAGCTCGCGCACGGCTCGCCCGCGCGCCTGTGCACCTGGAAGCGATCCTGAAATGAGCCCCAGACGCCGTCGACGTGGCGGAAGTCGTCGATTGTCGCTCCGCGCGCCTCGATACCTGCTTCAAGCGCCCAGACGACAGCCTCACGCAACCGCTCGTACTGATCTGCGCTCAGGCGACCGGCCGGTCGGCGCGGATGAATTCCCGCTCGGTGCAGGGCCTCGTCCGCATAGATATTGCCGACGCCGGCTACGCGGCGCTGGTCGAGCAAAAATGCCTTGATCGGAGCCGTGCGTCCACGCGCCAACATGCGCAGATGCTCTGCACTGAAGCGCTCGTCCAGCGGCTCCAAGCCAAGGCGCGCCGCGAAGAAAGCATCGAGCGCCTCGTCTCCGAGCAGCAGCTCGCCGGTCCCGAAGCGGCGCGGATCGACAATCGTCAGACCCGTCCCATCGTCCAGCTCGATCTGCACGCGTACGTGCGTCTGCTCAGGATCGGGGTCACACAAGATGGTCCCCGTCATACGCAGGTGCTGGGCCAGGTAGACCTCTTCGCTTAGGCCCCAGAGCAGATACTTGCCGCGCCGTCCCAGCTTCTCGACCCGCCTGCCTTCAAGCGCATCGGTCATTTCTCCTGGTGCCAGCGGCCGGCACCAGCGCTCGTCGAGGACCTTCACACGCTCGAGCGTGCGTCCCTCCACCAGCGGCGCCAGCTGGCGTCTGATCGTCTCCACCTCGGGAAGCTCGGGCATGCAGCGTCCCAGCATAGGGGGCGCTGGCAGACCGCAGGAACGTGAGCCGCCACACTGCTGCCAAGAGCTGGAGACCTTCCCGTTTCAGACCGGTGTGCCCGCCCGCCGGGCGTGTGCGCGCGGGTGAGCATCGAAGTAGGCGTCCTTCAAGCGCTCCGCCGAGAGGTGCGTATAGACCTGGGTGGTGGCAAGATCGGCGTGACCAAGCATCTCCTGCAACGAGCGCAGATCGCAACCTCCGGCTAGCAAGTGCGTGGCGAATGTGTGGCGCAAAGTGTGCGGCGTCATCTGCTCGGCCAAGCCCGCGGTTCGTGCATGGTTCTGGATGATCTTGTAAAGGCCCTGGCGCGTGAGTGACCCGCCTCGGTGATTGACGAACAGACTGCTCTGCACATGAATGCCGACAAGCACGGGACGCCCACGCGCGAGATACATCTCCAGCGCACCGACCGCGCGCCGTCCAACCGGAACGATCCGTTCCTTGGAGCCCTTGCCGCGTGCGCGCAGCATCCCCTCCTCCAAGTCCACGTCGGAGAGCTCGAGCCCAATCGCCTCGGAGACGCGCAGCCCACAGGCATACATCAGCTCCAGCAGCCCTCTGTCGCGCAAAGCCAGCGGCTCGGAGCCCTTGGGCTGGGCGAGCAGCTTCCTGGCCTGCTCGCGCGAGAGTACCTTCGGCAGGCGCTTGGTCTTTGGCGGCCCACGCAACTCGGCGGTCGGATCGTGCTCGATCAGGCCTTCACGACGCAGATGACGGTAGAACGAGCGCAGGCAGGCTGCCTTGCGCTGCAGCGTCGCGGCGGCCACAGGCGCGCGCTGCTCGCCACCGCTTTTGCCGCCGCTCGCAAGCTCGGAGAGAAACGCCGCCAAATCGCCATGTCCAGCATCGAGCGGCGAGACCCTACGCGTCGCCAGGAACACACCCAATTGCGCGAGGTCTGACTGGTAAGCGTGCAACGTGTTGCGCGAAAGGCCGCGCTCGAGCTCGAGATAGGCGAGAAAGTCGAGCGTCAGCTGCTCGATGCGCACCGCGCGCGATGCGAGGAGCAGTTGAGAATCGCCCACCGTGAGAAGTTCGGGGAGAGCCTTTGCGCTCCTTGGTGGTGCAAGCCGGCTCTCAGTGCGAACGAGCCCTCAACCGGCGCTGCGCTCTGCTTGCGCCTCGATGCTCTCGCACAACTCCGCGAGTACCGTCCCACCGGCGAGCGCCGCGCCGAAGAACAGCGGGTCCTCGAGCAGTACGCGACCCATCGTCTTGGCGGGCAGGCCGCTTGCCAGGTAGGCGGGCATGTCCACCGGCGCGCGTCGCCAATCGTGGCGCGCCATGCGCGCCGGCCGGTCGACGTCTAGCTCCATCTGCGGCTTGACGCGCTCGGCGGCGGACCCGAACACCGTGCCCAGGCTCGCACGTAGATCGGCGCCGGCCGGCGAGCGGATTCCTGCCGGCAGCGCCACCGTCAGCGGCTCGAGCAGCAGGTCGAGCACCGTCAGCGTGTGGTGGGAGAGTCCACGGTGGCGCGGGCGCTCATCGGCGGAGGACATGCGCGCTACCAGCAAAGTCTGAGCGCCGAGCGCGATCGCGGTGTGAGCCGAGTCCAGTGCGCTCATGCCGCCATGACCGAGCGAGGAGCTCGATCCGACGATCCCGGGACCCGGACCGCAAATCGCGGCGTCCCAACCAAGTGTGTGCAGGCCGTGGTGCAGCGCGCCGGCGGTGCTGATCGCCTCACCCTCGCCCCCATAGGCCGCGCCGGCCGTGAGATGACCGGCGAGCAGGCCGCGCTCGCGCAGCGTGCGGACGGTGTGCGAGTGCCCGCCGGGCAGTGCCCCGCCGGCAGTCTGCACAAAACCCAGACGTGCCTTGGGCTTGGCCTGGGTGAATGCCCACGCCACCGCGGCGAGCTGACCGTGCAAAGCAAGCACTGCAACCGGTCGCTGAAGCGGCAAACTCAAAAACTCGCCTGCTTGCACGCCTGCGCCCGAGAGGGTGTGCCTGTCTGGGTCTGCCTCGCCATCGGTTCCCCCCACCAGGGCGTCCTCGACCGGCCGCACCGCGTGCTGCAAGCTCGTGTAGTTGAGCTTCATCACATGGGCACCGTCCACACCCTCCCCCGCGAGGCCGCGCGTGAGGTTGACGTGCACGATGTCAAAGCCGCCCGAGCCGAGACCGAGGTCGCGCGCCTGCACGTTGACGATCACATCGTCACCTTGAACGCTTGATCCGACCAGGGCGACGTCGGCGATTGCCGCACGGCGCTCGCCGGCAAGTGAGATCGTGAGGTCCTGCTCAGGACCGTCGGCGGGTCCCGCCTGAAGGACGGTGGCTCGGCGCAACTTCAGCATTGGCTGACTCTACGATTTTGGCGGACGCCCACGCGGCGGTGCGCCGCTGGCGGCCTCTGATGCCAATGAGCCTTGGAGCGGTGAACCTTGAAGCGACGATGTCTCGACGCTCACGTCCACGTCGCATTCGCACTCGGGCAGGTTGGCGATCTCGTGCGCGCAGTCGATCAGCTTTGCCGTGACCGTCTGCGCCTGGCGCTCGTTGGCGATGTGGAAGGTGACCTGAACGCGCACGGGGCGCGTTGCCCTCACAAGCGAACCGGAGGCGTGCATCGGACTCACGAGCGGCCCGCGAGCGTGCGGTCCTGCACACGCTCTTGCGGCTGTTGCAGCGCGGCGGCGATGAAGCTTTCAAACAATGGCGCCGGGCGCTCGGGCCGCGACTTGAACTCGGGGTGGAATTGCGAGGCCACGAAGAACGGATGGTCGTCGAGCTCGACGACCTCGACCAGGCGCTCGTCGGGCGAGGTTCCGGAGATACGCAAGCCGGCGCCCTGCAGACGCTTACGCAGCAGGTTGTTGACCTCATAGCGGTGGCGGTGGCGCTCGTAGACGACCGCCTCGCCGTAGGCCTCGCGCACACGCGAATCCTCGTGCAGCTTGATCGGATCGGCGCCAAGGCGCATCGTGCCGCCAAGGTCGGCGACCTCCTTCTGCTCAGGCAGCAAGTCGATCACCGGATAGGGCGTCTCGATGTCGAACTCGGTTGAGTTGGCGCCCTCCATGCCGGCGACGTGCCTGGCGAACTCCGCGACCGCGATCTGCATGCCGAGACAAATCCCCAGATAGGGAATACGTTGCTCGCGCGCTACGCGGGCGGCGGCGACCTTGCCCTCGATTCCCCGGCCCCCGAATCCTCCGGGGATCAGGATGCCATCGGCCTGTTCGAGCAGCTCACGTGCATTATGAGCGTCTCCCCCCTCGGAGGCGCCCCTTGCCTCCAGGTGCTCGGAGTCGATCCAATCGATGCGCACGCGAGCGCCCTGAAGCGCCGCGGCATGCCGTAGGGCTTCGCAGACCGACAGGTAGGCGTCCTCGAGCTGCACATACTTGCCGACGAGCGCGATGCGAACGGTGCGCCCTGCCTGCTCGGCCCGCTCGATCGGCTCCTGCCACTTCGACAGGTCCGGCTCTGGGGCCTCGGCGGCAAAGTGGTCAAGGATGAAGTCATCCACGCCCTGTTCTCGGAACACAAGCGGTACCTTGTAGATGTTGTCGACGTCGCGCGCGGAGACGATCGCGTCTGCCGGCAGGCTTGCGAACAGCGCGATCTTCTTGCGAATGTCCATCGACAGCGGGCCCTCGGAGCGACACATGAGCATGTCCGGCGCGATACCGATGCGCCGCAGCTCGTTGACCGAATGCTGCGTGGGCTTGGTCTTCAACTCACCCGCATGGCCGATGTAGGGCACGAGTGTCAGATGGATAAACATGCAGCGGCGGCGGCCCACGTCGACGGGAAATTGGCGGATCGCCTCAAGGAACGGCAGTGACTCGATATCGCCGACGGTGCCGCCGATCTCGGTGATGACGTAGTCAACGTCGGTTGACTCGGCGATCAGCGCGATGCGCTGCTTGATCTCATCGGTGATGTGCGGCACCACCTGCACGGTGCCACCCAAATAATCTCCGCGACGCTCGCGACGGATCACGGTGTCGTAGATGCCGCCGGCGGTCACGTTGGAAGCGCGGCTCGTGTTGGAGTCGGTGAAGCGCTCGTAGTGGCCCAGGTCGAGATCGGTCTCGGCGCCGTCCTCGGTGACGAACACCTCGCCGTGCTGGTAGGGAGACATCGTGCCCGGATCGACGTTGATGTAAGGGTCGAACTTCTGCAGGCCGACGGTCAGCCCGCGTGCCACAAGCAAGCGCCCGATCGACGCAGCGGCAATGCCCTTGCCAAGCGAGGAGACGACGCCACCGGTAACGAAGATGAACCGGGTCTTGGCCGGGGCCTGTGCGTGGCGGTCAGAGTGAGGCGAGGTCATTGAGGTACGCCCCAGGAGTCTAGCCTGCGCAGCAGCGGCACCTTTTGCACGAGCGTCGAAATCGAGCGAAGCTCCCCATAGGCAGTGATCGCCACCAGCAGGACGAGCGCGATCTCCTGTCCCACCTCTGAGAGCGTGAGCACGATCCACAGTCCCGCCAGCGCGCCCAACAGGTTCGCGCCGGTGTCGCCCAGCATTGCCCGCTCACGCAGGTCGTATATACCCGCCACGAGTGCGGGGCCAACGAACAGGCCGAGTGTCCACAGCGCACTGAAACTTGCCGCGCCGGCTGTGAGTCCCGCCCCGAGCAGCACGAACACCTTGATCGCCCGCCCCGGGCGCAGGTCGAGCAAGTTGAAGACGTTCGTCGCAAGCACGAGCACCGCGGTCTCCAGCAGCCAGCGCCCAGTTGGGAGACCCGGATGGAATGTCACATACAACGCCAAGCCAAGCGAGCCCACAGCCTTCAGCGCCCCCGTGGAGAGTCGCCCTTCCTTGAGCGCCAGGCCGTGGCCGCGCCAGCCGCGCGGCTCGCCGCCGAGCATGTCATCCGCCAAACCGAGGAATGCAACGCCCAGCACGTATACGGCGATGTCAAGCCCCTTCGGCTGGAGCACGCCCGCGACTTCGAGCTTGCGCAGGATCACGAGCGGAATCAATGCGACGAGTGCCGCCACCACACTCAGCACGCCAAACGGGAACACCACCTCCCGCCCACGGTAATTGGCCTTGATGTGGCCGCCCTCGCTCAGGGCGCGTAGCAGGGGCGCCGCCAGCACGGCCGCAAGGACCGCTGCGAGCACGAATGGAAGCGCATGCACTGGCGCAAGTTAGCGGACCACCGGCGGAAGCAGCGCGTCGGCGGTCGACTTCACGCCATAGGAGCCGTGATCGCCCGAGAGTGCCAACGCCAGCGCGGCGCGGCCGGCGATCGTGTCCAAGTCATCGACGCTCGCCAGATTTTCCGCCTTGTACCAAGGGATCTGTGAGGGTTCTGTGCTTTTCAGCTCGACTCCGACCACCGGCACACCCGCGGCGACGACACCCGCGATCAGCCCGGCATTGAATTCGTTCGTGCTCTTGACGTCCTGTTCGCTCATGTTGGCCGGGTCGGAGCGCACGATCACGAGCCCTTCGAGCTTGCCCAGTTCTCCGTCGTAGGAGCTGAGCAGGCTCGTGTGCACCCGTTCCAGCAACTGCCCACCGCTGACGAGCTGGGTGCCGATGCGCACACCGAATTCCTTGGTCAGCGACGGGTCCGAGGCCAGCGCGGTGTAGCGGTATCCGATTGCCTGCGCGGCGATCCCGGTCGCGTCCAGCGGCTGGCGAACCGCAACCACGGCCTTGACATTGCCGCCCGCCTCCGCGACGCCGCTGCGCACGAGCGAGTCGATCTGATCTGAGGAATCGCCAAGGAAGACGAGCCCTATGTTCTTCCCGGCCAGCAAGTCGTGAACGGCGAAGGGCCAAAGGTCGACCGCGAGCGTTTCCTGTTCTGAGAGGTGCGTTTTGGCCTGTTCGAGGTCCTGCTGTGAGTCGCTCACTTCAGCGCGCAGGTTCTTGACGATCCCGTTCTGAGCCGAGGACACGAGGTTCGAGTCGCCGATCGCCACGCCGATCAGAATCCCCACGGCAAGCGCGAACAGCACGGCAGCAAGGGACAGCGCGTGGTAGCGGAAGTCGAACATGGCGGTGGGCCTCAGGGCTCGCGACAGGAGAATAGTGAGCCGCGACAGTTAGATGGTCGATTGAGGTGGTCGGTCCGTGGATGGGATGCGCCGCACGCGATGCGCAAGCGTGCTGCCGATCGGAGATCGGCCAGCACGTCAAGCATCGTGGCCCGATCGGAGATCGGCCAGCAGCACGCCGCGGAACGGTCGCCTCAGCCGGAGCTGAACAGAAGCTGCAGCTTGAGCCACAGCAAGTCCGCGACGTCGCGCAGCGCCGGGGTGATCCACACGACCGCGATCAGCGCGATCAGCCCAGCAACGATCACGAACACCAGCGGAGCCAGCCCCGGCATCGGCCGGTACAGACGGCTCACACCCTTCGCGTCGACCAGGATCTCGCCGATGCGCAGGCGCGTCAAGAAGGTCGAGGACATGCCTTCACGGTTGCGATCCAGGAACTCGACCAGGTTGAACTGCGATCCGACCGTCACGATCAGGCGCGCACCCTTCTCCGCGGCGATCAGCATCGCCACGTCCTGGCTGGTTCCCGGGGCCGGCACGAGCTTGAACGGTACGCCTAGCTCTTCGAGGCGGTGCCTGCCCGGCGCGCGACCGTCGGGGTAGGAGTGCACGACCAGCTCGGTCTTGCCGTCGCGCGCGGCCAGCAGCGCCGGCTCGCCTGCCGAGTCCATGTCGCCGACGATCATGTGCGGTGTGAGACCGACCTCCAACAGCGCGTCGGCGCCACCGTCGACGGCGACTAGTACGGGCCGTGTGTCCCTGATGAACGGCTTCAGCGCGCGCAGGTCGCGCTGATGGTCGACGCCGCGCACGACCACGAGCGCCGAGCGGTCGCGGAAATCGGTGCGAAAGCGGGGCAGGTCGATCCTCCCGGCCAGCAGCTCGCGCTCCTCGCGCATGTGCTCGATCGTGTTGTGCGCGAAGCGCTCGAGCGCATCGCCGATCTCGCGCCGGCGCTCCTCGGTGTCGGCGCGCACGCGCGCCACGTCGAGCACGACGCCCGAGACGAGCCGACGGCCCTTGTACAGAACCTCGCCACGCGTGTCTTGTGGCGTAACCCGGATCGTTACTGGATCGCCGTCTGAGAGCGAATTGAACAGGGAGTCGTCGGACAGGTCTAGGAGCAGCACTCCCGCTTCAACGAGTAGCTGCGGTCCAAGGTTCGGATAGGTGCCGCTAGTGGAAGCGCGACAGTTCAGAACCGCGCTGGCGCCGGCAGCGATCAGCTCCTCGGCGGAGACGCGATCGATGTCCAGGTGGTCGATGACGGCGACGTCGCCCGCAAGCAGATGTCTGACAAGCAACTTGGTCTTGCGTCCCAAGCGCACAGGACCGCTGATCTCGCGCGGCGGCGTGGGTAGCGCCCCGAATGCGGGCGCAGGCGTGACTGGCTGCTGCCGGGTCGCGGCCATGTGAACCGAGAGTAACGGTCGGGCACCGATTACGCACGTGACTTCGGGACATACACACGCTTCTGAGACGATCGAGGATCAAGTCTCGCAAGGACATACCCCGTTCGGGGCACACAAGCGAACGAGGACGCAGCGAGGCGCCGATCGTCGACCGTCTCAGGCGGCCTTGCGTAGCTCCTGCGCGTGCCTACGCGCCGCATCATCCTGCTCCTCGGCGCCGAGCATACGCGTCAGCTCGCTCAGCACCTCGGCCTCGTCCAGCTGGCTGACGGCGGTTATCGTCGGCTCGCCCGCGGTGTCCTTGACGACCGAGAAGTGGCGATCGGCAAGTGAGGCTATTTGCGGCAGGTGGGTTATACACAGGAGCTGCCTGTTCTTGGCTAGGGCCTGCAGACGCTCGCCCACGGCGCGTGCGGTGTGGCCGCCAATGCCAGCGTCGACCTCGTCGAACACGAGGGTCGAGCCCAACTCGCCGCTTGCCGCGGAGCTGCCTTCGTTGCTTGCGCTTGCCAAGGCAAGCATCACGCGCGAGAGCTCGCCGCCGGAGGCAATCTCGCGCAGGGGGGCAGCTGCGACGCCCGGGTTCGGCGCGATCGTGAACTCCGCCGCGTCGGCCCCGTTCGCTTTCGGCTCAGTTGTGGTAAGCGCGATCTCGAAGGTCGCATCGCCCATCGCGAGCGCTCCGAGCTGCTTGCGCACCGCTGCCGCCAGTCTGCTCGCAGCCTTGCGACGACTCGCATGCAGCGCCTCGACATGGTCGTTCAGCTTCGAGCGCTCGACAACCAATAGCTCGACGGTCTGCTGCTCGGCTACCTCGGCGCCCAGCAGCTGCTCACGCCTGGCGCGTGCCTGCTCGGCGTGCTCGAGCACCGTGGCGATCGTGCCGCCGTGCTTGCGCACCACGCGCTCGAGCAGAGCAAGCCGCTCTTCGACCGCCTCCAGAGATTCGTCCTCGGCCACGATCTGCTCGCAGTAGATGCTCAATGCGGCTGCGATGTCCTGCGCCTCGATCGCAACCGCGGCACCGCGTTGGGCCAGCGCGTCGAGCTGCGCGTCGATACCGGCGACCGTCTCCAGCTTGGCGACGGCGCCGGCCAGCAGATGCGCGGCGCCTGGGGCATCCGAGGACTCGGGTGCAAGCGTCTCGGCGGCCGTGCCTGCGGCTTCCTGCAGCGCCTCGAGACGACGCAGGCGCTCGCGACGCGCGAGCAGGGTCTGGTGCTCGTCCTCGTCTGGGTCGAGCGCGTCGATCTCTGCCAGCTCGTGCTCGAGCAGGTCCAGTTCGCGCTCACGGGCGCTTGCCAGCTCGGCCACGCGCTCAAGCTCTGACTCGAGCCTGCTTGTCTCGCGGTACGCGATCGCGCATGCTTGCAGGCGCTTGGAGTGCGATGGGCCGCATACCTGATCGAGCATCTGTAGCTGCGCGCTTGCAAGCACCAGCTTGCGATGCTCGTGCTGGCCGTAAAAAGAGATCAGGCGCGCTCCCAGCTCACGTAGGTCTCCGACCGTGGCGGAACGCCTGCCCACAAAGGCGCGGGTGCGCCCGTCGGCACTGACCCGCCTTGCGAGCACCAGCTCCATCTCGTCTTGGCCCTCGCTTGGGCGCACGTTCTCGGGCAGGCTCTCCACTATCTCGGCGCGCATCGCCTCAGGGACCGAGAAGACGCCCTCGACATAGGCCTCCTCGGCGCCGGGGCGCACTATGCCGGCGCGCGAGCGGCCTCCCATCAATAGATCCAAAGCATGTGCGAGCACCGTCTTGCCGGCGCCCGTCTCGCCCGTGAGCACGTTCAAACCTGGGGCCAGGACAAGCTCGGCCCGCTCGATCAACAGCAGATTTTCCACTCGCAACTCGTAAAGCACCCGACAGGTGTACCAGCGAGCACCGACGGATCGCGTGATCTATCGCAAGAAATTTGTTGGGTTCGATGCGTTCATAGACCAAGCTGGGCGCTGCGGGGCGTTGTAGCGCCTACTGGTGCTACATGCAAGACGTCACAGTGATCCGGCGCCGTGTCCAGGAATGCATCGGATCGGTCGATAATCTGGAGATCACCGCGAACGGGGGCCAGATGGCCGTCGCGCGAGCTTATGAACCGACGGCATGGCTGCCAACGACTCCAACAACTCCACTCTGCCTCCCAGAGGCCCACGCGACTGCCTCTCCACCGCTGAGCTGGTGGCACGCCTCGACGAGGAGGTCAGCCGTGCCGGACGCCAGCGCACAGCACTCAGCTGCTTGTTGGTCAGCCTGCTCGACGTCGAGCAGCTGGCAAATACACATGGGCAGGAGCTGCCGGCACAGGCGCTTGACTATCTCGGCGCGGCGCTTGGACGCCAGCTGCGCCGCTTCGACCGCGTCGGCTCGCTGCGGGACGGCGAGCTGTTGGTGCTCTTGCCCGGGGCGGACGAGCGACGTGGAGAGATCGTCGCTCGTCGTGCGCTCGGGCGGCTGCATTCGGTCAAGATCGAGGTCGAAGGACAGCGCCAACCGCTGCGCATCTCCGTCGGCGTTGCCGCCTGGCGCGAGGGGCTCAGCGCCGATCAACTGCTCGCGCAGACGCGTCTCGCCGCCCAGCGCCACGATCGCTCAGACTCACTGTCGGCCCAGCAAACAGGCCAGACCAGGACGCTCAGCGGTGATCTACCGGCGGTCGGCCGGTCCTAGGTCCATAATCCGACGCCGTGCTTTCCGGGTCTGAGCTGTGGTTGCTGCGTCTGATGGCCGATCGCGGCCTTGCGCTGCTCGACGCCTCGACGCTGTTGATGGTGGTCGAGGAGCGTGGCGAGCTACGCATCGCCGCTTCCAGCGGCCGCGTGTCGGTGCGCGTGCGCGTGCTGCCGATGGAGGGCAGTGCGCTTGGCGCGCTTTACATATCCGGCAAGGCACTTTCTCTGGAGCGGCCCCGCGGCCAGGAAGCGACCTGGCTGCACGAACTCGGGCTCGAAGCGCGGGCGGTGCTGGTCGAGCCTTTCAGCCTCGAGGGCCAGGGCGGCGGGCTGGTGATCGCCGCCCGTGAGGACGGTAGCTTCCGCGACCCCGACCGGCGTGCGTTCAACGCCTTCGCGGCCAGCGTCGCACAGCGGCTTGTGGCCGAGCGCTCGGTCGAGATCGAGCGGCTGCGCTTCGGCATGGAGGCGCGCGAGCGTGAGCGCACACGCTGGGCCCGGGAGATCCACGACGAAACCGTTCAGGGCCTTGGCGCTCTGCGGCTGAGGCTCGCCAACGCGCGTGATCTTGGCGACCAGGCCGAGTTGAGCACGGCGGTCGACACAGTGCTCGAGGGACTTGGGGCGGAGATCGACGGGCTGCGCCACCTGATCACCGAGTTGCGCCCGGCCGCGCTGGATGACTTCGGTTTGGTGCCGGCATTGGAAGCGCTGGCACGGCGCGCCCAGGCGATGGACGACCTTGAGATTCGTACCGAGATCGAACTGACCGACAGCGATCGACGGCTCGACGCCGAGCTCGAGAGCACGCTGTATCGCGTTGTACAGGAGGCGCTTACGAATGTCAGTCGTCACGCGAAAGCGACCAGCGCGGTCATCAGCGTCAGCGAGCGCAACGGCAAGGTGACGGCGTCGGTGACCGACGATGGCGAAGGGCTGCCGCAAGACGGAGCGGCCAGGCAGCGTTCACCCGAGGACGAACTGAAGGGCGGCTTCGGCGTCTCGGGGATGCGCGAACGTGCGGAGTTGGTCGGCGGCGAGCTCGAGCTCGTTCCGGCGCCGGGCGGCGGCGCGACGATGCGCTTGACGGTCCCGCTTGCCGGTCGCCCGGCCTCGGTCTGAGCTGGTCTCATACCCTCCAATTTCGGGGATGCCCCCGCGCGCGCAGGGGGCATCAGCCATTTTGGGACCACATCCCCTTTCCCCTTATGGAAGACATTGCCGCATGCGGCAATGTCCCGGACGGTGCATGCACCGTCCGGCCGAGTCGTGCATGCACGACTCGGAGGGAGGCGCGCATGCGCGCCTCCCCAGGCGGCGCATGCGCCGCCTGCACAGCGACACGTGCGACTCCTACTCGACCAGGCCGAGCTTGCGCGCGTAGGCGGTTATCTCCGCTCGTGAGGAGAAACCGAGCTTCTCGATCGCGCGTGCACGATAGGTCTTGACCGTGCGCTCGGCG
This sequence comes from uncultured Solirubrobacterales bacterium, assembly GCA_963757995.1. Taxonomy (GTDB): domain Bacteria; phylum Actinomycetota; class Thermoleophilia; order Solirubrobacterales; family Solirubrobacteraceae; genus Palsa-744. Next base: position 48,405 of record CAVWTS010000001.1, on the reverse strand, counting down.
ACGTGCAACTGCTCGGCGATCTCCGGGTTCGTGAAGCCGTTAGCGATCAAGCGCACCACCTCGCGCTCGCGCTCGCTCAGCGCCACACCGTCCTGGGAGTCGCCTTCGCCCGCGACCATCAGCGCGCCAAGCCTTGGATGTAGGTAGTTGCGCCCCGCGACCGCCAGGCGGAAGGCCTGCAAGAGCTCTGCGGGCTCAGCCTCCTTGAGTACATAGCTACGTGCTCCGGCGCGCAGTGCCTGGCGCGCATACTCAGGGTCCTCACGCATCGTCAGGATCGCCACGGCAAGCGTCGGGTGGGCGACGAAGCACGTCGGCAGCGCCGCCAGACTGGATCCGCCCGGCATCGTCAAATCGAGCGTCAGCAGGTCGGGCTTGAACTCCCTGACCGCGCGAATCGTGGAGGGCACATCCGCCGCCTCGGCGACGACGCGGAACTCGCCCGTCTCGCGCTCGAGCACGGCGCGGATGCCGTCGCGCACGACGGTGTGGTCGTCCGCGATGATCACGTCGATGGGCCGCTCCAGTCCTGCCGATTCACTTGCCATAGTCCGTCAACCGTATCGGCTGCGGTGGCGGCAATCCTGAAGCATGACAAGCTTGTCTCACCCGCACATGCCACCCAGAGTCGGCTTGAACAGGCGCCGACGGCACCTTTGGGACGACACCGATCTGCCCTTTTGGGACGACAAGATCGGCACCGTCTGCTCTACAGACAAGCAACCATCGGGGCGCGATCATTGCACCTGTGATGCAGGAGCATCTCGATAACTTCGAGCAACATGTCTTGAGCGGGAGATTTGCCCGACCTGGCATGGAGCACGACATCGGCAAGGAGGCACGATGATCGACATAGGCCTAGCCCTCACCTGGGCAGCCATATCGGCAGCCAGCGCGAAGGGACTATCGGTGCTGGCCCGTACAGCGGCAGACGGCGACACGGAGTACGAGCCGGCGATGCCGACGATTGAGGTGAGCGCCGCGCTAAGCGGCCTGCGCTCGATCGGCGCGGCACCAGGACCAGCCGGCGAGACGGGATGAGGACAACACTCACTTCGACAGATGCGCGAGTCGGAGTGCAAGAACAATTCCGAATCGCGCGCGACGAAGATATTGGGCATTTTGTCGATGTCGGCATGGCGCTCGCCTAGCCGGCGAGACGGTTCCGAGCCGGACGAGATGTCGCGGTTTTCCTGTGGGTCGTCGGGCGCTCACCCTAGAATGCGGCTCACGTCGCTATCAAGCGCCGTGTCATCGCCAGCGTCGAGAGGCGTAATTGCTGCCCAAGTCCCCCCGACTGCGGAGAATATTTCTTGCCTATACGGTCAACGAACTGGGAACCTGGTTCGGCTATGTCGCGCTGGCCCTGGGCGTCTACGACCACACCCACAGCGCAATCGCGACGGCCGGCCTATTCGTCGCTCGCGGCTTGCTGCCGGCATTGCTGGCGCCGGTCCTGGTAGCGCGCACCGAGCGATCTCTGCGCCGCGGACAACTTGCCTGGCTGTACCTGTTGGAGGCGGTCCTGACGCTTGCGCTGGCAGGCTTGCTGTGGCACTTCTGGCTGCCAGGAGTGCTGATATTGGTCACGATCGACGGCATCGTGGCGGTGGCGGCGACAGCACTGCTGCGCGCCTGCGCCACCCGCGTGACAGTCGCCGACATGACAGGCGAGTCAACCGACGGGCTCAGCGAGCAGGCCCAAGGGGCAGCGGTCGATGCCGCCCAGCGTCAGGCGAACGCGACGCTCAACTTCGCCTTCATGGGAGCGCTGGCGATCGGCCCGGTGATCGGCGGCGCGCTTGTCGACTCGGTCGGTGGCTCGGTGGCGCTGCTGCTCGATGCCTTCACATTCCTTGTATGCGCTGGCCTGCTGGCGCGTCTGGGCACGCATATCGCCGAGACCAGTGGCGATTCGATTCGAGAGCGTCTGCGAGCCGTCGCGAAGCACATGCGCGCCGTGCCGGCGCTGCGCGCGTTGTTGATCACCCAGGCGGTCGCGCTGGTGTTCTTCGCCTCCGTGGAGCCGGTGGAGGTGCTCTACACGAAGTCCACACTGGACGCCGGCGACTTGGGCTACGGCTTGCTGATGGGCGCCTGGGGGCTGGGCGCAGCTCTCGGAGCGGTCATGTTCGCCCGCTCGGTACGTCGTCCGCTGGGCCCGATGCTGACGTTCGGCACGCTGCTCGTAGGTCTCGCCTACCTCGGCTTCGCGGGAGCACCAACGATTGCGCTCGCCTGCGCAGCAGCCATCTTCGGAGGCGTCGGCAACGGCATCCAATGGCCTTCGTTGATCAGCGCTGTCCAGCAACTGACTCCCGCCGGCTTGCACGGTCGTCTGATGAGTGCCGTTGGGTCGCTGAACGCGCTCTGCCCTGCGCTCGGGTTCATCCTTGGGGGCACGATCGCCGCGCTGAGCTCGCCGCGAATCGCGATGCTAGTCGCCGGAGTCGTCGCGACGCTAGCGACGTTCGCGTTCATGCGCCTGCCGATCGGCGATCTGCGGGCCTCGAGCGAGGCTGCCATGAGCATCGCCACAGAGCCCGAGCTGGCGGCGTCGCACCAGTAATCAGCCTGCGCGCAGGCGCTTGTTCACGAGACACGCACGAAGCCCAACCGTCCTTAAGTACGACGGCTTGTCGGCCGTTAAGCACTACAGACCGTAGCCGCACGCAAAACAGACCTAGCCGCACACAAAGATGAGCATTCCCAGACGACACCTATACCGGCTCTATCTCTCAAGCCAATGGATCCTGCTTGCGGGCGCCGTCGCCGTCGCCGTGCTTACCTCTCGCTCGGCCGACTGGCATCCGGTCGAACTAGTCGCGCTTCTGCTCGTGCTGAGCGTTGTTGGAGAGTGGCTGACGATCACGATGGGCAGCCAGAGCGTCTCGGCGGGCTTCGTCGCGCTGGTGTTGGCGATGTGCCTGCTTGGACCGGCTCCCGCAGTAGCAATCGGCGCTGCCGCGATCGCTGCCGACTCGCTCGCACGCCGTCCCTCGCCGGCCGTATGCCTCTCGAATCTGACGACCTATGCGGTCTATCTGGTGCTGGGCGCCCTGCTCAGCCGCTCGCTGATCGGGCACTCACATGTTGAAACGATCGTGTTCGCGTTCGTTGTGTTCGGTGTGTTCATCGCCACGAACTTGCTCAACTTTGCGTTGATCGCAATCCAAAAGAGCGTGCTTCAGGAAAAGTCGTTCATCAATCAGGTCCACACTGTGCTTGTGCCGGTGCTCCCCGGTCAGTTGGCTGCCGCCGTGCTCGCTGTGATCCTGGCCGTGGCGTACACGAAGATGGGCTATCCCGTGCTGCTCAGCCTAGTGCTGGTGCTGGGCGTCTTCCAGTACCTGGCACGCGCCCTGCTGCGCTCGGAGGACCGCGCCGAGCAGCTGGAGGCGCGCTCGGTACGGCTTGCCTCGATGCAGCTTGGCGTGCTCGTCACGCTTGTGGAGACCCTTGCGCTGCGAGACCGCATGACTGCCCGTCATGCCGCCGCGGTAGCCCGCTATGCGCGTGCTCTCGCCCGCGAGATGGGCTGTGACGAGGCCGACCAGGACCTTACGCACACGGCCGGGCTACTACACGATATCGGCAAGTTCGCCCTGCCAGACCGCATTCTGCACGCGGAGATCCTCTCCGATGAGGACTGGGCAGTCGTGCGCCGCCACCCGCAGGAGGGCGCCACACTGGTGGGGCGCCTTGATGGCTACGGCCCGGTTGCCGATGCGATCCTCTACCACCACGAGCACGTCGACGGCAGCGGCTACCCGGCCGGTCTGATCGGCAACGAGATTCCGCTGCCCTCGCGCATCCTCGCCGTCTGCAACGTCTATGACACGCTCACCGCGCGCGACTCCTACCGCTCACCGATGACACCTCAGGACGCGATCGCCGAGCTGCGTCGTGTCGCCGGGCGTCAACTGGACGCCGAGATCGTCGACGCGTTCATCACGATGCTCGAGCGCGAGGGCCCCGTGACGTTCGCCCACGGCGACGACGCGGACTTCGAGGCCGAGCTCGCGTTCGAGCGCCGCACGCGCGCGCTGGCCCAGCCGGCACTGCGCTAGTCGGCGCAGGCTCACTGCGCCAACACCGACGTTTCTTGGGCCTGTCTACGCGCGGCCGCCTCTTTTGTGAAGCCCGAGGGACTCTACAGTCGGCATTTGATACCAGTCTCGAATGACCCAGGAGCTCTTAACGACCAAGGACGCTGCCTAGCTAGACAACGTCCTTGACGGCCAACTGCGCCTCAAAGCGTGCGCTGGCATCTCTGCAATCAGCCTTTGAAACCCATTGAATGCTCCTTCCGTCGGTCAGGCGGCTCAACATCCGCGCGCGACGGCTTCCATCCTCGGCCAAGCACGATGAGTGTTGAGTAGGTTCGCGTAGCATAATATAGACATTGGACGAATTGTCCACTTCGTACAAGCGGATGCACGTTCTTTTGCAAGAAGAGGGCATTCCCCCACAGATACGACGGTCTTCTCGCGTCAAACGGGGCTTTTTGCGCTTGTATTAGGCGTCTTGCAGGTGAGCAAATGCGCCGCGGAGCGGTCGCCTTTCTGGATCAAAGGTCCACAAAGCTTGCGGACGCTCAACCTTTGCGCGCAGATTGCCGTATCTCCACGTATCCAGGCGTTTGCGATCCTGCCTACGGAGGTTCGGAGAGCGCCTCCCGCAGCGAGAAATCCCGACCGAGCGAGAAATCCCGACCGAGAAGAGATCTGAGATGCCCGAGAATCCCAACCCAGGCCACGAGCATCAGCTCGTGTTCACGAGCTCACAGGCAGCGCGCTACCTCGGCGTGTCATTGGCCACGGTCCGCCGCTGGACCGACGCCGGCTACCTCACCGGCTACCGCACGCCGGGCGGGCAGCGACGCTTCTCACGCGAGCAGCTCGATGGCTTCATCGACTCTCTACAGCGCACTGGCGCGCGCCCCAATCGCCACACGCAAGTCGCCTGAGGGCGAAGCGAGGGGGTACGGTGCGGTGCGGTGTGCGGCGGGTGCGCACCGCCAAATAGTTTCACCCGATAAAGGGGGGCTTTGTCCGGCACGCAGCGATAGAACCATCGCACGACGAGGTCCCATGAAGACCCAGGCACGTCGGCCACGGCCTCCGCTCAGCGCGCCAGGCGACCGAACTTCTCTCGTAGCCGGCGATAGAAGGACGAGCCCGGTAGCTGGGCGATGATGCCGGCGTCGTCCATGAAGCGCGCGTCGATCGTGCCCCCGGGCGCGATCTCGCAGATCGGTCGCCCGTCGACCGATACGTCGAGTGCCTCGTGCGAGCGGTTGTGGATCGTAAGACGATCCCTGGGCGCGGCAACCAGCGCGCGAGCGGTCAGCGAGTGCGGCGCGATGAAGGAGACCATGAATCCCTCCACTCCCCAGGCCATCACCGGTCCGCCGTTGGCTAGGTTGTAGCCGGTGGAGCCGGCCGGCGTCGCGACGACCAGACCGTCGCAACGAACACTGCCAAGCTCCTCGCCGTCGAGCACATAGGCAAGCTCGGCAACGCGCTCTCCGACCTTGCGATGAATCGCAACGTCGTTGAAGGCTCGCTCCACGCCCGTGGGCGCGTCAAGCACGATCGCCGGCAGCGGCAAGAGCTCGTAGTCGCCCCCGAAAGCACGACGCACCCCGTCGGCCAGATCCTGCGGCTCGATCGTGGCGAGAAAGCCGATGTCGCCGAAGTTGATCGCGAACACAGGCACCTTGGTGCCGGCATAGCGGCGCAGTGCGCGCAGGATCGTGCCGTCGCCGCCGAGCACCACGCACAGGTCGACCGAATCGCCGTCGGTGCCACCGAGCATCACTCCCTCGCCGCCCGCGAGCCCGTGCTTGGCCGCTTCCTCTGGATCGAAGCGAAGGGTCACGCCGGCCCTCGCCGCGGCCGCGATGAGCATCTCAAGCGCGGCCGACGTCTGGGCTGGGCGACTATGGGTCAGGACCGACACCTCACGCGCCGGCCGTGCCACAAGCTGGCTCATGGCTCCACCTCCTTGGCCATTTGCTCGATATCGGTACGGTTTTCTGCCCTGCCCGGACGCGAGGGCTCCGCCAACCAGATGAACGTCTCGAGATTGCCCTTTGGGCCCGGCAAGCCAGAGGAGCGGTAGCCGAGCACCGAGGCGTCCAGATCGAGAGCCGCGGCGCCGACATCGGTCAGAGCCGAGCGACGATCCTCGGCTACGCGCACCACCCCGCCCTTGCCGACACGCTCGCGCCCAACCTCGAACTGTGGCTTGACGAGCGCAAGCACATCGTAGTTCTCGGCCAGGCAGCCGAGCACGGCCGGCAGGACCTTGCGCAGCGAGATGAAGGACACGTCGATCACAGCGAGCTCGGCAGCGTAGGGCAGCATCTCTGGAGTCATCGAACGAGCGTTCGTGCGCTCGAACAAAGTGACCCGCGGATCTTGGCGCAGGGCGAAGTCGAAGTCCCCGTAGCCGACGTCGATTGCGACCACGTGTGCGGCATTGCGCTTGAGCAGACAATCCGTGAAGCCTCCGGTCGACGCGCCGACGTCAAGCGCACGGCGGCCTTGGACCGGAAGTTCGAGCGCGTCGAGCGCGTTGGCCAGCTTGAGTCCACCGCGAGAAACATAGGGCGCACGCTCGCGCACGCTCAGCTGGGCATCTGTTGGCACCATCTCCCCCGGCTTGGCAGCACGCCTGCCCTCGGTGCCGACGGTGACCTCCCCCGCCATCACCGACGCCGCGGCACGTGTACGTGAGCTGAACAGTCCGCGCTCGGCCAAAAGCGTGTCCAACCGCTGCTTAACCACGGGAGAACGACCTGCGTCGACGCGTACATAGGTTCGATGGGGGCATCACAAATTCGAGCTTTGAAAAGAATTCGGGGTCTCTGTGATCGACGTCACACAAACATGCGTTCGCCTGGGGCATTATTCCTCTCGACCCGAAGTACAGCAGCATCCCTCCTCCCCTCGAAACGGCCCGCCTCCCCAGCGGGCCGTTTCATTTAAGCGTTCTAAGCTCCGACGGTTGCCGAGCGACGGTCGCTGATGGCGGCACGGATGCGCTCGGCAATGCGCTCTCCGGTGAAGCCAACCTCCTTGTGCAGCAGGGCCGGCTTGCCATGCGTGACGTAGCGATCTGGTAGGCCCACACGCAAGATCCGAGACGGAGCGGTACCGGCCTCGTTGAGCGTCTCCCAGATCGCCGAGCCGAAGCCACCGGCAAGCACACCCTCCTCGACAGTCACAAGCAGGTCGTGCTCGGCTGCCAACTGCGCCATCAAGCCCGCGTCGATCGGCTTGGCGAAGCGTGCATCGACGACGGTAACCGCGATCTCATCATCCACCAACAGGTCGGCTGCCTCGATCGCCTTGCCCACGCCCGAGCCGTAGCCGATCAGCGCGACGCGAGCTCCCACAGGAGCTGAAGCGCCGGGCGGGGGAGCGATCAAGATCTCGCCCGTGCCGATCGCGATCGTGTGAGGCTCCGCCGGCAGTTGCACACCCGTGCCCTCCCCGCGCGGATAGCGCAGCGCAATCGGCCCGTCGTCGTAGGAGAGTGCCGTATGCAACATGTCCACCAGTAGCGCCTCGTCGCGTGGAGCCATCAGCACGATGTTCGGCAAGCAGCGCAGGTAGGAGATGTCGAACACGCCGTGGTGGGTGGGCCCATCGTCGCCGACGAGGCCTGCCCTGTCCATCGCGAAAACAACGTTCAGATTCTGCAAGCACACGTCATGCACGATCTGGTCGAACGCCCGCTGCAGGAAGGTGGAGTAGATCGCGGCCACCGGCTTGGCGCCCTGAAGCGCCAGACCGGCCGCGAACAGGATCGCCTGTTGCTCGGCGATGCCGACGTCGAAGTAGCGCTCGGGCAGCGCCTCTTGAAGGATGTTCAGACCGGTGCCTGAGTTCATTGCAGCGGTGATCCCCACCACGCGCTCGTCGCGCCGACACTCACGTACCAGCGCTTCGCCGAACACCTGTGTGTATTGAGGCGCCGGTTTGCTCTGCTTGGCGCCAGCCGTTGTGCTCGGCCCCGTGTTGATTATCGCCGAGTTCACCCCACCAGCAGGGGAGGAAGCGGGCGGGCTTGGCGGAGAAGCCGTTGGCACGCCGTTGAGGATCGAGTTCGGCTTGGCGGCATGCCACTTCTCCATGCCCTCGAGGCCTCCGTCCTCGGCGGGCGCGAAGCCCTTGCCCTTGACGGTCGCAACGTGTACCACGACCGGACGTTCGGCCGCCAATGCCTCGCGCAGCGCCTCGCGTAGGGCGCGCACATCGTGCCCGTCGATCACACCCATGTAGGCCCAATCGAGTTCCTCCCAGAAGAGACCTGGAGCCCAGAACGCCTTGATCGACTCCTTCAGCTGCGGGCCCAGGCGTTCGAAGGCGCTGCCGATCGCCCCGGGCAGTCGCGTCAGCCCACCCTCGACGCCTGAGCGCGCGTGCCACAGCTTAGGGTTGAGTCGCACCCGGTTGAAGTATTTGGAGAGCGCGCCTACGTTCGGGGCGATCGACATGCCGTTGTCGTTGAGCACGACCACCATCGGCGTGCCCAGACCACCCGCCTGGCCGATCGCCTCGAAGGCCACGCCACCGGTCATCGCCCCGTCGCCGATCACAGCCACGACCTTGCCCTTGGAGCGCTCGTCGTCGAGGTGACGCATCGCCTCCTTGATGCCGACCGCATAGCCGATCGAAGTCGAGGCGTGCCCCGCGCCCATGATGTCGTGCGCGGACTCTGCGATCGAGCAAAACGGCGCGAGACCACCGTATTGGCGAATCGTCTGCAGCTGCTCTCGCCGGCCGGTGAGGATCTTGTGGGGGTAGGCCTGATGACCTACATCCCAAAGGATCTTGTCGTAAGGAGAATCCAGCAGCGAGTGCAGCGCGACGGCCAGCTCGCACGTGCCGAGGTTGGCGCCAAAGTGGCCGCCGATCTCCCCGACGGTGTTGATGATGTGCTCGCGCACCTCCTGGGCGAGCTGTGCGAGTTCCTCCTCGGAGAGCGCCTTGAGGTCCTCTGGGCCGTTTATGCCGTCGATGATGGTCATGAGGTGCGCGTGTAGATGAAGTCTGTGATCTGCTCTAGCTCGCTCGTCGCAGCCGACTCGGTGGCACTAGTTGTCTGTTGAGCGGCTACAGCCAGCGCGGCCTCAGCGAGCGCCGAGCGTGCTGTCCGGTGGCACTCCGCCGCCAGCTCCCTGGCGCGATCTATGCCGAACTCGCTCACGTATGTTCGCTTGCCGTGTCTCTCATCGCTGCCCTGAGGCTTGCCAAGCGCAAGATCTGTGCCAGTCACGTCCAAGATGTCATCGACGATCTGAAATAGCACACCCAACTCCGCAGCAAAGCGCCTGAACGCAATTGTCGCAGGTCCGCGCACGTCAGCCAAGAGCAGTACGCACACGACCGATGCGCCTATCAGTCGACCGGTCTTCAGCTCGTGTAGGCGACGCAGCCCCTCGGGCCCCGCGGGAGCACTCGCGCTGACGTCGACATACTGCCCGCCAACCATGCCGTTAACCCCGGTTGCGCTTGCAAGCTCGGCGGCTGCCTCCAGTACCCGCTCAGGTGCGCTTCGCTGTGCGGAAAGCAGATGCTTGAACGCCTCCGCATACAGCCCATCGCCGGCGAGGATCGCCACGTCCTCACCGAATGCCACGTGGCAGGTGGGGCGTCCGCGCCTGAGCACGTCGTCGTCCATCGCAGGCAGGTCGTCGTGGATCAGCGAGTAGGTGTGGATCAGCTCGAGCGTCGCCGCCAACGGCATCGCCTCCTCGTGCTCCAGGCCTACCGCATGCGCGGTGGCGAGCGCGAGCACCGGCCGGATGCGCTTGCCACCGGCCAGCAACGAGTAGCGCATCGCCTCCTCCAGGCCCGCTGTGAGCGCTGCCTCGGAGAAGCGCATCTGTTGCAGGTAGCGCTCTACTTCCTCGCGCAGCTGCTCTGGATAGGCGGCGTCCAAAACTAGCGCCCTGGCAGGAAGACCAGTCTCAGAGCAGCGAGTCCTGGCCCGGAGCGGGCTGAGAAACCTCCGCCCGCGCTTGGCGCTCGAGTTCGCTGCTTGCTTGCGTGGCAAGCGCAGCGCAGTCCTCGACCATCGTGGCAGCGGCGTCGGCTGAGAGCTCGCCCGAGCGCAGCTGCTCTGAGGCGCGCTCCAGTTGCGCGATTAGATCGTCGATTCGCTCCAGGCTCATTGCTGTGGAGCATTCTGGCGCAACTCGCGCAACACCGCGCCCAGCACCCCGTTGACGAACCCCGGCGCGTCGCTGCCACAGAAGGTCTTGGCGCTCTCGATCGCCTCCTCGATCGCCCCCTCGGGCGGAATCGGCGTCTCTCCGGGGGCAACATCCGGATGCAACATCTCGATCAGCGCCACGCGCATGATGCTGCGCTCCAGCGGCTGGATGCGCTGCACTGACCAGCCATGCGCGTGACGGTCGATCACCTCGTCAAGCTCCTCGGCACGGTCTGCCGCTGCATGGGCCAGCGCGAGTGTGAGTAGCGTTGCGTTCTTGCCAAGTACCTCGCCCAGCGGCCGGCCGGTGAGATCGTGCTGGTAGAGCGCGAACACCGCCGCCCGACGCTGCTCGGATCGGCGCACGGCGCCTACTTTCCCGAGTCTGGGATTCGTTGTGCCTCAGCCCGAGACATCAGGACCGTGACATGTATTCGCCAGAGCGCGTGTCCACGCGAATCTTCTGTCCGACGTCAATGAACAACGGCACCTGTATGACAGCGCCCGTCTCGAGCGTCGCCGGCTTGTTGCCGCCGCCGGAAGCTGTGTCGCCACGCAGGCCGGGCTCAGTCTCGGTTACGGTCAGATCAACGGCGCTGGGCAGCTGGATATCTGACGGCTGGTCGTCGATGAACAACACGTCGACCTCGCTGCTCGGCGTAGTCCAGCGCAGCGCCTCGGCAAAAGTGGCTTCTGGCACCGCGATCTGCTCGAAGGACTCGGTGTCCATAAAGTGCGCGTCGGTCCCGTCGGCGTAGAGGTACTGCATCTTGCGCGCCTCCGTACGCACGGAGCGAAACTTCTCGCCGGCGCGGAACGTGCGATCTATCGCAGCGCCGTCGGAGGCTCGACGCAGCTTGGTGCGCACGAAAGCGCCCCCCTTGCCGGGCTTTACATGCTGGAACTCCACGATCTTGAAGATCGTGCCCTCGACGTCTATGTGGTTGCCGTTCTTGAACTGGTTGGTGTTGATCACGGTCACGCAGGGTAGCGGGAGTTGGGCTCGGCGGTGCGTAGTCCATTCCACTCGATCGTTTGGCACGAGTGTGCAAAGCGCTGCCGACTCTCTCACGCAGGCGTCAACCAATTGCCGTCGGCTCTCAGCAGCCGTCGTTGAATTCGGCCCCGGCGCCCCGGGTGGCTGGCCAGGGCTTTGGCTCTATCTGGACCGTGAGCCGTCCTCGAGCAGTCAGCTCGGCCCCCCATATGTGCTCACGCCCTGCCGGCCGCGCAACGCTACGAGAGCGTGAGCTAACACCTGAGTGACCAGTGACAACTTCGATGTCTTCCGTCCACCTAATGATGAGCTTGTCGTGTTGAAGGACGGGCAAGGCACGCGCAACGCCGGCGCCGAGCAGTCCGCTGCAGTGCAGAAATTCTCCAGGAGCAAAGGCGCTGGCACCCGCGGTATACGCTTCACCAGACCGCGCGGGACGCCCGAGCCCGATCGTAGCGGTCGCGGTGAAGCCCTTGGGAATCCGCAGGCCAATCGCACAGTCGGCGTCGTTCGATGTACAACGATCGCCTTCGCGTAGCTGTTTTATTTGCGGTCCACGACTGTTGGACACGCTCATGTAGATCAACTTGCCGACGTTGCTGGGAGTGACTGGGAAGAGTTGGATCGTTATGTGCAGCCCTTGCCTGGCGAACGCCGCATCAAGCCTCGTGCGGGCCGCAAAAGGGTTGATGACGGAGGCGAGGATGTGTCCGTCCTGATCGGTGTGAAACGAAACGGCGTCTGCGGGTGCTGGATTCACGGCTGAGCCTGTAACCAGCAGGACGAGTACAACAATCGCGGCGGCGAGACTCGCAACGCCGACCGCACCGAGCGCAAGTGATCCTCGACGCCTGCGGCCACGACGCTGACGTGCCTTCCCATGCTGCCCACCGGCATGAGCTTCCTTTGTGAGCGCTGCGAGCAGACCGGCACGGAAATCGGGCGGGAAGACCTCGTTGACCATGTCGGCATCCTGTGGACGCAAAGCCTTCAAAAGGTCGATTGCATCGTCATTCATCGGGGTTCTCCTAAATGTTGGTGTCGCCGGTTGGGTTTGTCGGGCAAGGACGCAGCTCAGCGGCAGCTGGGAATACCGTGCCCTCAGCCGTGACCTCGTGCAAGGCCTTGTGCAGGCTTTTGCGCGCGCGGTGCAAGCGCAGCGCTACAGCGCCCCTGGTACATCCGAGGGCCGCGGCCGCCTCGCGCTGAGGCCGTCCCAGGCGACCAGCAGCAAGACCTCCCGCTGGGCTTCGCTGAGACAGGCGAGCGCGGCGAACGTACGATCGCGCTCTACCAGTGCCTCCGAATGGTCTGGCACGGTCTTGGCGATTGTCGTGGCGATCCTGCGCACAAGAGCCTCTTGGCGTCCCTGGCCGCGACGCAAATCCGCCAAGACCTTGCGCGCCACACCGAGCAGCCAAGGCAACGGTTCACGGGGCACATCGGCAATCCGCCGCCACGCCACCTCGAAGGTCCTGGACAGCGCATCGGCTGCCAGATCGCGATCCGCGCGTGCCAGCAGGTACGCGGCGACGCGATCGAAGTTATCCCTGTAGATGTTCTCGAAGCGCTCGCGATCGAGTCGCATCTCCTTGTCAGCCATCCTCACCTCTCTGGTTGCTCTCAGGGGTTAAGTGGCCAGAACACATGGCGATGTTACGCATGACTTTCACGACTTCCAGCCCGTGCCGAGCATGATCGTGTGCCGTGCAACCTACGGCACACCACCTTCAGCAGATACGAAGACGTCGTGCCTCTCCCCTACAGGCGGAATGCCGGCCGCGGTCACGTCGGTAGCTGCCTGACACGGCGTGTACGCGCGGACGGTCCGGCTGGATCAGCAGGCACAGTGTGGATGACTCTTTACGAGCTGAGCTCGCGCAAGCGATGTCGTATCCGCGAAAGCTGCGTACGCTAGGCGTGGCGAATCTCTCGCCTCGATAGTGCTCGACGACATAGTTGCGATAGATGCTGTCCACCGGATTCGAGGATGACGTTTTCGGTCGATCCAAAAATGTGCCCCACACGACGGCAACCGCCACGAACACTGCGAACACGATTCGTGCCCGTCTCCATAGTATGCGCCCAGCGCGACGCCAGCCTTTGTCGAGCTTATCGCCGGGAGTGAATGTGCCTGACCGGATCCGCCGCTCCAACTCAGGCTGGCAATGCTCGCAGCAGACCCCGGCGCTCTTTATGCGAGTCCGGCTTGAGAAGACCAGATCGAGCAGCCAACGAGACAGCGATCGCCTTTGCCTAGGGTGGCTGCCTTGGAGTGCCTCAAGCAGTGCTGCTCGAAAGCAACGGTCATGTTCGCTTGCAAGTCTCTGAGTCTCCTGAATACGGGCTACTCGTCCGTTGAGGGCAATCCGCGCCTCCTCGGGGCTGCGCTTACCGCTATCGACGACATCCTCAGCTGTCTTCTCAGCCATGTATTCCCAAAGGCCAGTATCCCTTTTGCCTTCTGTAAAGAGCAGTGCCAACGCAGGTTCGCCGTCGCGGCCAGCGCGCCCGAACTCTTGGAGATAGTCCTCTACCGAGCCAGGATGCTGCCAATGCACGACCAGTCGCACATCGGCTATATCGACTCCCATGGCAAACGCGCTGGTTGTGATGATCGTGTTCAACGGCGGGTAGAGACGGCCGCTGAAGCGAGCCTGGATGCTGTCACGCTCCAAGCGATCAAGCTTGCTGTGAAACAGCGGCAGCCGGCACCCTACGGCAGCCATCGTTTCCTGAACCTTTTCTCCCTCTTTTCGGGTTGGCACGAAGATCATGGACCGCCCGTCGAGCTTGGCCAAGAGCTTTGCGACAATCTGGGCGCGCTGATGAGCCTGCGGCTCGTGAAGACGAGCCAGAGCGATGTTTGGACGGTCGACGCCCGACACCAAAACTCGCGCCTCTGGAATGCCGAGCGAAGCAAGGATGCGCCGTTGAGTCTCGACTCCGGCTGTCGCCGTACAGGCAATCACGGGCGGATTGCCTAGTCTTTGCCTGATATCGGCTATGCGCCCGTAATCGGTCCTGAAGTCGCCTCCCCAACGGTCAACGAGGTGTGCCTCATCAACTACGAGGAAGGAAGGCCGATGCTGTGCAAGCCAAGCGACCTCTTGTTCCTTGACCCGATCGCCAAAGCGCTCGGGGGCCATATAGAGAAGTGCCCACGCCCCGGCCTCCAGGAGCTCGTAGCGTGCTTGCTTCTCACTTGGTCCGATGTCGGAATTTATGAATGTAGCTGGCAACTTACGACTATGCAGGCCGTCGATTTGGTCCACCATTAGTGTCTTCAGCGGCGAGAGGACAAATGTGGTCGGCTGACCTTTGAGAATCGCCGGCAACTGAAAGCAGAGACTCTTACCGCTCCCCGTTGGACGAATCAACAACTGCGATTCGCCGCGCAACGCACCGAGTACGGCATCCATCTGGCCGTCGCGGAAGCGGCTCACTTCGAAGAGACGCAGGCCCGCGTCAAGTACACGAGTCTCCTCGGGGAGCTCGCGCCCACGATCCAGGAAGCAGGCGAGCGCCAAAGCCCATCTCTGGATTGTGCGTCGCGCCAGCGACACTTGAAGGTTCAGATGCCGGCCTGCGTGACATCCATCACATAGGGTCACGCAGTTACTGGCGCTGTCGGGGCCACCGGCCGCTCGCGGGATCAAATGGTGCACGTCCAACTCGTTGGGCGGGGGTCGTTCGCCACACTCGCGGCAGGCCCGTTTGTCGCGCGCCAAGACGATGCCGCGAACCTCTTGCCAAAGGCGCTCTTGCTCTGCCGAGCGTCTAGCCATCAGGAGTCTCGAAGGGCTTCACGCGGAGCCGTCGTGTATCCAGATTCTGAATCGGTGCCGTCTGGCTGGAACATGGAGGAAAGCTTCGGCCACAAAAGTCTGTGCGACTAGTCCAAACCATCTCGAAAGGCCGAGTGTTCTATGAAGATGAGTTGCGTGCCTGACGATGCGATGCGACCGAACAATAGGCATTTCTGAGCGATCTCAAGGCCGATGACCTAAGGTCTTCGTGCAAACCAACCAAGGGAGCTCGCCATGAAGTCTCTGCAAGGCCGTACAGCGCTGGTAACGGGCGCCTCCGGGGGGCTCGGCACACACTTCGCTCGTCGCCTCGCCCGTGAAGGCATGAACGTGGCCGTTTCCGGCCGGCGTGAGGATGCGCTTGAGGCCGTCGCCGCCGAGCTGAGTGAGCTTGGTGTGAAGACCGTGGCCGTACCGGCGGACCTTTCGGACCTGAGTGTCACGGACGCGCTCGTGGAGGGCGTTGAAGCCGGGCTCGGACCGATCGATGTGCTCGTCAACAACGCCGGTGTCGAGTCGATTGGGGCTTTCACTTCTTACACGCGCGAGGAACTCACGTCCTCGGTCGATGTGAATCTGACCGCTCCGCTGTTGCTGACCCATCGCCTGACGCCCGGGATGCTGGAGCGCGGACGCGGACACGTCGTGTTCATTTCCTCGGTGGCTGGCAAGGTGGGACCTGCCTTCAGCGAGCCCTATGCGGCGACCAAGGCGGGGCTGATCGGACTGACGCAGTCGCTACGTGCCGAGTACCTGGACGCGCCTGTTGGCTTCTCTGTCATATGCCCTGGGTTCATCGCCGGCGACGGTATGTATGCACGGATGGTGGAGGATGGTCACAGCTCGAATCGAATGCTCGGCGAGACGAGCACCGAGAAGATCTCCGACGCGCTCGTGCGCGCGATCCGCGATGACTGTGCCGAGATCATCGAGAGCGGTGCTCCGCTCCGTCCGATGCTCGCCCTCGGACAGTTGGCGCCCGGTCTTGTCGAGCGTGTGGCGCCGAAGTTTGGCATCACCGAGATGTTCCGTAAAGTCGCCGTCTCGCGTGGACGCGCGTAGGCTCGCGCCCTCCCAGCGAGCTCCAGCACCGGTAGGGCCTCAAAGTCCGGCACAAGCCCAGACGCAGGCGACGGATCGGCGCCTCAAGCGGACGGTGTTTGCGGTCGATGCAACTCAGATGAGGCAGCTGCTGCGCGAGAACGGCCTGTGCGCATTCGTCGCTGCGGCGGCAAGCGCCACGATGGCCTGGCTCGGTCTGTACGGATTTGCCTGGAATGACTACGAAAGCGAGGCTCGCCCGGCGTTCGACGCGCTTGCCCAGGGACACGTGGTCGAGTTTCTGCGACTTGCGCCCGCCTATGGGGGGTCATTCGTGGAGCGAGCGCCGTTCGCGCTGCTCCCAAACCTATGGGGAGGGGGTGAGCTGGCCGTCTACCGCATGGTTGCCCTGCCTTGCCTGCTCGCGGCGGCTGTGCTTGGCGTGTGGCTGGTGGCGCGGATGCGCGCCGAAGGGCGCTCACTGCTCAATCGAGCTGTCGTGCTCGGCTTGTGCGTCGCCAGTCCGCTGACACTTCAAGCGCTTGAAATCGGCCATCCCGAGGAGTTGCTCGGAGCCTGTATGTGCATTGCCGCCGTGCTACTTGCAAACCGCAACCGCATGGTGCCAGCGGCGCTGATACTGGGCTTGGCGATCGCTAACAAGGAGTGGGCGCTGCTTGCGATCGGGCCTGTCCTGCTGGCTTTGCCGGCTAAGCGACGCCTCTTGTGCCTGATGATCGCGGGAGCGACTTCGGTGGCGGTGCTTGCTCCCCTCGCACTGGTCTCCTCGGGTGGCTTCATATCCGGTACTCAAGCGATCGCAAACGCGCCGTCCTCGATCTTTCAGCCCTGGCAGGTGTGGTGGTTTCTCGGCCATCACGGGGCTCTGGTGCACGGCCTGTTCGGCTCGCCGAAGGTCGGCTATCGCATTGCTCCCAGCTGGGTGGGTGGGGTCAGCCACCCACTTATCCTGCTCGTCGGTGCGGCAATGACCGTCTCGCTGTGGCTGAACCGTCGCCGGCGTGCTGGCGACGGAGCCGTACTGGGCGAGCGCGATGCTTTGCTCGCCCTCGCCCTGTTGCTGTTGATGCGCTGCGTGCTGGATACGTGGGACACCGAGTACTACCTGCTTCCCTGCGTGTTCACACTGCTCACGTGGGAGGCGATCGGACCCAGCGACCGCCCGCCGGTGCTGGCGCTGTCGAGCACGCTGCTTGTGTGGCTCACCTTCCAGTGGGCGCCGGTGCACATCTCGGCCGACGCCGAGGCTGCACTGTTCCTGGCCTGGTCGGTGCCGCTGATGGGACTGCTGGGCCTCGCCTTGTACAGGCCACGGGGCGAGCTAGTCGAGCGTTACGAGCTGCTTCGGCAAGCTCGTGAGCCATTCACAGCCCTCGTCGCCAACCAGCACTAGGTCCTCGATGCGCACGCCGAGGCTGCCAGGCACATAGACGCCCGGCTCGACGGTGACGACATTGCCGGAGCGCAACGGCTCCTCGGGCGCAGTGCGCGACAGGCGCGGCGCCTCGTGTATCTCCATCCCGACGCCGTGACCGAGACCGTGGCCGAAGTGCTCGCTGTGGCCCGCGTCATCGATGATTGTGCGTGCGATCTCGTCCACCTCGCGTCCTGATATCCCGCTACGAACAGCCTTCAACCCCGCTTCTTGCGCGCTTAGGACGAGCTCGTAGACCTCTACCGCGTCAGACGAGAGCTTCCCGGTGGCATAGGTGCGGGTGCAGTCCGAGCAGTAGCCATCGAGGTAGGCGCCCCAGTCGATCGTGACGAGTACATCCCTGGCGATCTCAACGTCGCGCGGCTCGGCGTGCGGGAGCGCGCCGTGCTCGGCGCTTGCGACAATTGAGGGGAAGCTCGGTGCTTGCGCTCCCAAGCGCCGCATGCGCAGCTCCAGCTCGATCGCTACCTCGCGCTCGGTGCGCCCCAGAAGCCCGGCTTCGAGCACCTCCGAGAGAGCCTGGTCGGCGAGCTCAGAGGCAGCACGAATGCGTTCAATCTCCTGCTCGTCCTTGACCTCGCGCAAGCGCTCGATGACTCCCGCGCACGGCACTAGCTTCCAACCCTGTGCAAGCAGCTCGCGCAAGCGGGCGTGCTGCTTGACGGTCAGCGACGCGTCGTCAAAGCCAAGTGTCCGCGCGCCCTCCGCTCCCCCCTCCCCCAGTACCCGCGCCGTCGCCTCGAGCAACTCGCCAGGCACGATCTCCCGCTCGATCTCCCCCGGCACCTGCTCAGCCGACTGAGTGACGTAGCGGAAGTCGGTGAAGAAGCGATGCTCGGCTCGCTCTCCAGAATCGACTAGCAGCAGGCCGTTGGAACCGGTATAGCCGCACAGGTAGCGCACGTTCACCGGTGCGTTTACAAGTAGTCGATCGACGCCCTGTTTGCGCAACGCCGAGGCTAGGCGAGCAAGACGAGCAAGCTCGCTCATATTTTGCCTCCGCCGGCCTCGTGGGATGCACTCGAAGCATCGTCCGATTGCTCCTCGCCGCCAAGCTCCTCGCGCAGGCGCTCCAATGCCAGCCGGTAGCCCTCGATCCCCTTGCCGGACACCGAGGCTATGCACAGGTCCTCGATCACCGACAACTGCCGCCACGGCTCGCGCGCCTTCACGTCGGAGAGGTGCACTTCGATGGCCGGCAACGCCGCGCTGGCAAGCGCGTCGTGGATCGCCCAAGCGTAGTGCGTCCAGGCACCCGGATTGAGCACCACGCCGTCCACAAGCTCGCGCAACGAGTGCAGGTGCTCGACGTACTCGCCCTCGAAGTTGCTGTGAAAGAAGCGTGTCTCGACACCGAGCTCGCCCGCGAACCCTTCGATCTGGCGCTCGAGCTCATCAAGCGTGAGCGTGCCGTAGTGCTCGGGCTCACGCTTGCCGAGCATGTCCAGATTGACGCCGTGCATCACCTCTATACGAATCAGGCCCGCCATCGTCAGCTCAGACTACTCACGGGCCTGCAACTCCGAGACGGCGGCGCGCAGCTCACTCGATGAAACGTGACAGCCGGTGCGCACATCCCCAGGCTCATCGAGCAGCACGAATGGGACCTGCGCGCCGGTGCGCTTCTTATCACGCGTCGTCGCCGCAATGATTTGCTCGACGTCCTCCCCATCCAGCACCAATGGCAACCCGTGCGTACTCAGCAGCTCGCGCACTTGTGCACGCAGCTCGTCCTGGCCCGACAGTCGCAGTGCCGCCAGCAGGCCGAGGCCCACTGCCTCACCGTGGCGGTAGCGCTCGTAGCCGGTGACCGTCTCCAGGGCATGACCGACTGTGTGCCCGAGGTTGAGCACCTGACGGCGGGAAGCATCGCGCTCATCTTCAGCCACAACAGCCAGCTTGGTGCGCGCGCAGGCGAGGATCGTGCGCTCGTCCAACGGTTCGTCCGCCGCGACGCGCTGCCATAGCTCGCCGCCGGCGATCAATGCTGTCTTCAACACCTCGACATAGCCGGCCGCGAGCTCCTCTGCCGGAAGCGTCGAGAGCGTCTCTGGGTCGACGATCACTCCCGCGGGGTGGTGGTAGGCGCCAACGTAGTTCTTGGCCTGCGGAAGATCGACACCGGTCTTACCGCCGTAGGCGGAGTCGACTTGCGCGACAAGCGTGGTGGGCACGTGTACCACTGGGACGCCACGTTGATACGTGGCGGCGCAGAAGCCAGCCAGATCGCCCACCACACCTCCGCCGAGCGCAACTAGGTGGTCGGCGCGGGTCATGCCGCCGGCGACCAGAGCGCTCCATACGAGCTCGGCGCTTGAAAGCGTCTTGTTGCGCTCGCCTGGGGCGATCTCGATCAGCTCCTGAACGCCGCCCAGGCACTCTGCATACAGGCCGGCGACGTTTTGGTCAGATACACAGAACGGCCGCGACACAGTCCGCTCCAGCGGCCACACACCCGGCTGCGAGCACACCTCTGTGCGCAGCAGACCGCTCCCGACCAGCACCGGATATTCGCCGGAGGCGGCACTAGCCCACAGCAGACGCGTACCGACAGGCGCACGAGAGAGGCCGCTCAGCGCAGGTAGGGCACGCAGCCCGACGCGCGGCGTGAGCGCCGGCAGGACCGCGTCCGCAAGTCCTTCGTAGAGGCTCAGGCGGCTTGCGTGCAACTTGTCGAAGGCCTCGCGATCGGATGCCAGCGGTCGCTTCTCGCGTCCAGAGCTCGCGCTGGCGCCGGCACGACGCCAGGCGGCATACGCATCGATGTCGAGCAGCACCGTCAGGTGCGGACCGAGCGCCGCCCGCACCCGCTCTGAGAGGACACTGCCACCGCCAAGCGCGATCACCGAACCCGCCTCTGCCTGCTCGAGCAGCCGGCAGACAAGCTGCTCCTCGGCGGCCCGGAACGAGGCCTCTCCGCGGGCGCGAAACTCCTCGGCCACAGAATGGCCCAGCTCATCTTCGAGCAGACGGTCGCTGTCGAGCGCCCGCACACCCAACGCCGCCGCGACTTCGCCCGCGACGGTCGTCTTGCCGGCACCCATGAAGCCAATGAAGACAAGCGCGCGACTTGGGATGTCGGCTACCTGCGCCATCATGGGCGCTCTCGATATTCGCCCAAGCTCGCGGCGCTCAAGGCGCCGACCATCCGATCCGCTCGCAATATGCATCCAGCGCCTGGCGCGTGTCGTCGATGTGGTCGCCACCGAACTTACGCTTGTAGGCGTCGGCCAGCACAAGCGCGACCATCGCCTCGCCGACGACACCCGCAGCCGGCACCGTGCACGAATCTGTGCGCTCGCGCAGCGCCTCGGCTACCTCGTGCGTCGAGATGTCGACCGAACGCAACGGCTTGGTCAGCGTCGGCAACGGCTTCATTGCGCCGCGCACGATCAGCGGCTCGCCGTTGGTCATGCCGCCCTCCAGGCCACCGGCACGGTTGGTCTCGCGGTAATAGCCGCGTTCCTGCGAGTAGAAGATCTCGTCGTGTGCTTGTGAGCCGGGCACGCCCGCGATCTGAAAGCCGTCGCCGATCGAGACGCCCTTCATCGCCTGGATCGAGAGGATGCCCATCGCCAGCCGGCCGTCCAGGCGCTCCTCCCAGGAGATGTGCGAGCCGAGCCCTGGGAGGACCCCGAATGACTGCACCTCGAAGACCCCACCGAGCGACTCGTTGGCCTTGCGCAACCTGTTGATCTCGGCGACCATCGCTCGTCCAGCCTCGGCGTCCAGGCAGCGCACCGGTGATGCGTCCACCTCTTCGAAGTCGGCGAGCGTCAGAGCCTCTGTGCGCTCGGGCGCATGCACAGAGGCGATCTGGATTACGTGCGAGCGAACCTGTACGCCCAGTGCTGCGAGGAATGCCTTGCAAAGCGCCCCACCCGCCACGCGCGCCGCAGTCTCGCGGGCCGAGGCGCGCTCGAGGATGTTGCGCACATCGCTCTGCTTGTACTTCTGCGTACCCACAAGA
Organism: uncultured Solirubrobacterales bacterium; assembly: GCA_963757995.1. Taxonomy (GTDB): domain Bacteria; phylum Actinomycetota; class Thermoleophilia; order Solirubrobacterales; family Solirubrobacteraceae; genus Palsa-744. The sequence continues at coordinate 26,902 of CAVWTS010000001.1, read as the reverse complement.
TCCGCATGACCGGGACGCGGCAGGTGAACCTCCGGGATCTCCGCGTCGACCGGCCATGGGGACATGCGCTCTTCCCAGTTGGCGTAGTCGCGGTTCTCGACCTGCAGAGCGACCGGCCCACCGAGCGTCTGGCCGTGGCGGATGCCTGCCGTGACGCGTGCGGTGTCCTTCTCGATCTTCATACGCCCGCCGCGGCCGTGGCCGAGTTGGCGGCGCGCCATGTCCTCGTTGAGGTCCTCCGGGCGCAGGCACAAGCCGGCGGGCAGTCCCTCTACGATGCATGTCAAACCGGGTCCGTGGGACTCACCGGCGGTGATTAGGCGGAGCGTCATCTCCGCCGTAGCTTATTTGCTGTGAGCGTTGCGCCTCACGCGCGCGGCACCGGCGTCCTTGTGCTTCAAGCTTGCCGCGCTCGCGCCACTGCCTTTGACGATGCTCACGACCTTCAGTTCATAGACGACGAGGAGGCCATTTGCTTCGATGTATTCCAGTTCCTCAGAGTGCCCTGGTTCGAGGTCGATCGTCTGGCATTCGGAGGTGCTTGGCAGGCAGATGCCGGTTCCGTGCAGGATCGGTGGGGAGATGAGCTTGAAGACGGCACCGGCGCCGTTGTTCGTGACTCGTTCGAAGGATATGCGCAGATTCTGCTTGGAAGGGAATGGAGCTCCCGGCTTGATGTCCTCGTAGGGTGCAAGCGTCGCGGGCTGACCGGGTGTGGTCGAGGCGGGCCCGAACAAGACGGAGACGACGTAGGAGAACTTCGGCTTGCTCGTTTTCTTTGGGGCCGGAGCGGGCGCTTCCTGGCCGCCACCGGAACCTTTGCTCGTGGATCCGCCGCTACCGGAGGACGACCCGCCGGAGCTTGAGCCGCTTGAGGAGCTCGAGCTACTGGAGCTGGGGGAGCTGGAGGATTCCGCTGCTTTGGTCGCGGGCGGCAAGGGCAATGGGATGAACGGGTCGCGTGTGGAACCCTCGCTCTGGAAGCGCACGCCACCCGGAGTCTCTGAGACAGCCTCATTCGGGTTCGTCGGTGCAACCGTCACCGGCAACGCCGGCGCCGAGCCGGTAACCGAGATGCTTGGCAGACTTGCCACAGGCGCGGGAGCCGAGCTGCCCGTACCGCCGGTCACCGCGTATCCGACGGCAGCGATCAACGCCACGGCGGCCAGGGCCACAAACGGCAGCAGGCGCCTTGAAGACAGGTCGGAGCGCAGCGATTGCAGGAACTCGATCATGGTGTTGCCTTCACGACGGCAGGTGTGACCGCCGAGCCGCTGGATGAGGTGCTGGAAGTCGGCGTCGCCGCGCCCGCCGGGCTGGACGGGGTTGCTCCGCCAAGCGGTGTCGCACCCGCGGGCAGAACATATGCGGTGGCGCTTATCGTGCCTGTCAGCCTCGGCGACTTGGACTTACTCGAGCTAATCGTGCTTCCGCCACCGCTGTTCCCGGGCGCGAGGCTGACGCTGTCGATCGTCAGCAACCGTCCGTTGACGTGCAGTGCTCCCGCGGAGGTTTGCACGGTGAAGCCTTCGAGCTGGTCAAGCAGTTTGTAGAGGTCCACAAAGCTGCCGTTGAAGACGAACGTGAACGGCTCCTGACTGAAAGTTGTGTTTTGCGCGCCCGGCGTCGCGGCGGCGCTCGTGCTGGCCGCGCCGGTGGTGCCCGCGGTAATCGAAGTGAAGTTGACGTCGCGACTGTGCGTGGCCTTGTCGAGTGTGTAGATGAGTGCCGGCGTTTCCGAGAAGGCGGGCACGGCCTGTCCGAGGCTCACAAGCGAGGCGTAGGCGCTGGAGTACTGCGCCTGCGCGTTCTTGGCACTGTCGGCCGCCGATTCGGCGCTCGCCAACTGCTGGCGCGCCGTTTCGACTTCGGCGCTGATCTTCGCGGCTCGTTCGCGCTCGGGCGCAACCGTCGTGAACCATGCGCCAAGCAGCACGGCTAGCGCGACGATCCCGATCAGCATCAGTCGATCACGTGTTGTCATTTCGAGGGATCTCCTGCCGAGACCGGCTCGGTGGCGCTGGCGCCGTGCGTGGAAGCCGCTGCGGCTCCCGCGGCCGTGGGCACGCTCGTGGCAGGCGCCGCGGGCAGCCCGACGAACGTCACTTGAGTCGTAAAGCTCGGGTCGCTGCCAGAGCAGCTGCCGGTCGCGCCACTTCCCCCACCGGCCCCGCTCGCGCCGCCGGTTTCGGCCTTGGTCGAGCTCTGCAATTGCACTTCACTGGCGCCGTCCATTAGGCGCAGACGCTGGAGTGCCTGGGCGACGACGGTCTGGCTGGTGGCGCAGCCGGTAAGTGTGAAGATCGGGGTGCTGCCAGGAGGCGTGCTCGAAGCAGGCGTCGCGCCGGCTGCGGCTGTGGCTGCGACTGTGGTGGTTGCGGCAGCGCTGGAGGTTGTTCCCGCGGCTCCAACTGTGCCGTGCAGCGCGCTGAGCGATGTGCCAGCTGGCAGTACGCGACCAAGCTCGTGCAGGGCGTGGGACCAATCGAAGCGCGCTTGCACGAGCTGAGCCACCGTCTCGGTGCGCTGATCGGCCATCGTGACGAAGTTGGTGTAGGGCGTCAGTCGCCCGGTGCGAGCTTCAACGGCGCTCGTCTCGGTTTTGATCTGAGCGACTTCGCCGTTCTGACTGGAGATGCTGTGGTGAGCGCTGCCGTACATCACGATCATCACCGCGAGTCCGACGACCACGCCGAGCACGATCAGCGCAGCGCCACCGGAGCGGCCGGTCAGATCCGAGAGCCCGCCGGCGCCTTGGCGCTGCTCGCCGGGGATGAGGTTTACGGCCTTCATCGCGGTGCCTCCTCGACTGCCAGGCCCGTCGCCACGGCAAGCCGCTCGGCGGAGACCTCGCCGGCGGAGCGCTCGTCGAGCACGCCGACCGTCTGCGGTATCAGGGGCACGCGCAACTCACTCTGCAGCGCCCGTGCGAAGCCTTGAATCTGTAGCGCCGAGCCGCTGAGCACGATGCTCGAGACCTCGCCGCCACCGTCCTGGGAGCGATGGAAGTCCAATGAGTTGCGTACCTCGCCGGCGATTTCGCGCACGCCACTGGAAAGCACGGGGCGCACGTCGATCGCAGGCTGCTGCGGCGCGACAGGCTCCGGATCGGCTGGCTGCGACTCCTGTCGAGCACTGTCAGCGTAGAGCGAGGGCGCAACCGGAGACGGTGCGTCGAGGTCGAACAGCTGCCAGCAGCTCGCGCGCCTCTGTCAGCTTGATGCTGTTGCGCTCGGCGATATCGGCCGCCATCGACTCCAGACCGCCACCGATCACGCGGGTGAAACGGCAGACGGTGCCCTCGGCGATCGCCATGTTCGTGAGGCCACCGATGTTCAAATAGAGGACGCGACCGAGTGATCCTCGTCGGCGCGATGCAGCGAACGGATCAAGGCAAAGGCCGAGAGGTCGACGCCCTCAGGACGCAGTCCCGCGGCGCGAACAGCGGCGATCAGGCGTTCGACCATGTCGCGCTGGGCGGCGACGACGATCACACGCTGGCGCGGGCCGGCGGGCGTATCGATCACCCCGAGCGCGTGGAAGTCGAGCACGGCGTTGTCGAGCGGCATCGGCACCTGGTCCTCGGCCTGGAAGCGCACGGCCGTGGCCAGCTCCTTGCGGTCGGTCAGCGGCGGCAACTCCAGCGTGCGCAACACGGTGCGCTGGTTGGCGACGCCAATGCGCACGCGCTTGTCGAGTTTGGAGTCGCGGAACATCTCGCGCAGCGTGTCGGCGAGTGCGGTGCCGTCGAGCACCTCGCCCTCGCGCATCGTGTCGGGCGGTAGTGCAGCGCCCGCGGCCTTCTGTACCTGGATCGAGCCATTGACACGCGCTTGAACGGCACTCACGTAGCCGGGCTGGATGTCCAGACCGACGAGCGTCGCTCCACGCGAACGACTGCCACGACTTGGCTAAGGCTCGACATGGAGATCGAAGCATTGAGCGATGGCAGCTTGCGCTTGGTCGGCTCGATCACGACCGTGTCGGCAGCCGGTGGCTCCGGTGGCGCATCGACGACGATCGATGTCGGCCTGAGGAGACTGAGCTCTTCGTTATCGGTGTGTCCAGGTTCCATGGCGTCCATCAGTTCAGGAAGTGGGTCGTGTACAGGTTCACCAGCGGCTCGCCGGCGAAGATCGCCACAAGCGAGCCGAAGGCCAGAAACGGTCCGAAGGGGACCGCGGTCTTGCGTGCGACCTGGGCACCTTGGCGTCCGAGGATCAGCGCGCCAAACAGCACCCCTGCCAGCAGCGCGACGAGCATCGCCGGAGCGACTGCACTGCCGAGGAACAAGCCCATTACGCCGGCGAGCTTGACGTCGCCCATGCCCATGCCACCTGGGTAGGCCATTGCCGCGATCAGTAGCGCTCCGCCGGCAATGGCGCCGGCGATCAGACGCGCGGGCTCGCCGCTTGGGTCGAGCGCAGTTCCAATGCCAAGCGCGAGGATCGCTCCGAGCGCGGTCAGACGGTTGGGGATGATGCGGTGCTCGGCGTCGATCAGCGCGATCGGCACGAGCAAAAGGATGAAGGCGACGTTGAGCGCGATCGTGGCGGAGCTTCCGCCTGCAAGTACAGCGCCCACACACAAAAGAGCGGCAAGCGCCTCGACAAGCGGGTAGCGCTTGGAGATCGGCGCCGAGCAGTTGCGGCAGCGTCCGCGCAGCAATAGCCACGAGACGACGGGGATGTTGTCGTAGGGCTTGATCGCCGTTCCGCAGGCGGTGCAGTGCGATGCCGGACGCACGAGCGACTCGCGGCGCGGCAGCCTGTATACGACGACATTCAGGAACGATCCGATCATCGCTCCGAACACCCCCGCGAAGGTTGCTGTCTCCATGGACGGATGATCGGCTCACGGCGCGTCGCACTTGAGCGCTTCTGCAATCGTTCGCCCAATATCGAGCGATTGCCCGAGTCGCCCTGGCGTGAGGGCATCCCTGTAACGTTCGCGGGAGCGCACCAACGCTGGCGGAAGGGCACTCAGACACCAAGCCAAGACGCAGAGAGGGCGGCCCATTGGACCGCCCTCTTGGAACCTCTCGCGATTGGTCCAGAGCGAGTGGCTCTGGACCCCGGTCCTACCAGTCGCCGGTCGGACAACCGCCCTTGTTGCTGGCGCTCGCGGCGGTACATGTACGTGTGATCGTCCCAGCTTTGTTGACGATCTTGAACGTATCTTTCGTTCCAGACGCTTCGGCTTCGAGTTCGTAACCGATCCCGCCTTCGATTTCTTTGGCGGCCTTCAGGTACGCCGATTTACTTGAGCCTTCGGCGATCAGGATGCCTTTGTCGTATTCATTGATCTTGGTCGTCGTGACTTCTTTGTAGCTGCCGCTGAAGTCAGTCGCGATCGTCTCAGCCGCTGTCTGTGCGTTATGCACGACTTCCTTGGCGGAGGCATCGCTGGCCTTGCTCTTCTGATTGAGGAATGAGGGGATCGCGATCGCGGCCAGGATGCCGATGATCAGGATCACGACGAGCAGCTCAATGAGCGTGAAGCCCGACTCCCCCCGTGCCCGCAAATGTAGTTGGTGTCTCACCGGCAACTCCTAGGCTTGCTTGATTTCATTGGATGCCAGTGCCCGTGTGTCGCCCGTTTGCGACCCGGCTACGAGAGCCGTCGACTTTGTCTTCGCAGTCCTTGCTTGCCGTACTACGTGCCTGACTACTGGATGATCGGCAGATCGGCACTCAGAGCTTGAGCTTCAATGCGCAGATGCAACATATCTTCCTAACACAACGCAACACAAACAACGGGGGCGGCCCAAAGGCCGCCCCCGTTTACAACTATGCCTTCCAGACAATCAAGCCTGGATACCGTTGACTACCAGTCGCCGGTGGGGCAACCGCCCTTGTTGCTTGCGCTCGCGGCAGTACATGTGCGAGTGATTTCGCCACCAACATTCGTTATGACGAATTTGTCTTCCGTGCCCTTGGCAACAGATTCGATGACGTAACCGGTGGTCGTCGCGGAGGTCACTTTGAAAGTTGCAGTCGTCGTGTCTTTGAGCGTAGGCTCAATAGCCTGCAACTTTGACGTTTCCGCGTTCAGGTAACTACCGTTGTTTTCGGTCGAGTACGTCTCCATCGTGGTCTGACCAGTCTTAACCTGTTCCTTGGCAGCGGCGTCATTTGCCTTGCTCTTCTGGTTCAGGAATGAAGGAATGGCGATCGCGGCAAGGATGCCGATGATCAGGATTACCACCAGGAGCTCGATGAGCGTGAAGCCACCCTCATCTTTCGAGCGCTGGCGCAGTCGATATAGCATTTTGCGTCCTCTTTCTTATCTAGGGCGCCAGCCCCGATTCAACCGTCTCTCAACGACGGTGCGTCCCCTCGCCGACCATTACGATCGACATAGGATCCGCCGGCTTTGCCTTACACCCTTATTGGGTGTTTGCCTTGCACCGCGGTCTGGCTTGTCAGCGCCTACATCGACCGCTATCAAGGCCCGCTTTAGCGCTGCATCCAGCGTGGACACATTGCACTTGAAGCGATGCTTATGTTTTGGGAGAAACCACAGTCACTCGCTCGACTGGGCGAGCTGCTGTGAGTGGAACTCCTGCGCATCGGCCCCGGTCAGGCGCTCGCCGCTGCCCTGACACCAGGGACAGGTCACCTCGCTGGCCTCACCACCGAGATTGGAGATGACCTTGCCGCTGCCGTGGCAGGGCATGCATACACGCGACTCCGTGGACTCGGCCGCTGTCGTCTCGGCCTCGTCCTGCTCGCCTTCATCGTCGGCGGAGCCACGGCGCCGACGCTTGGCAGCCGCTGGCTTGGGATCGTCTGTGTCACTCATGGGCCTCACCCTATCGACCCGCGCCCGCGTCCGGCACGCACGAGCTACGCGCAACGAACCATCCTGGATTAGCGTTCCCGGCGTGAGGCGACCCAAATTCCCACTACGCTGGGTCGCCCTCGCCCTGATCACGGCGCTGGCGGCAGCCCTCAGATTGGTGGATTTGGGTGCCGTACGCCTCGACCCGTTCTACGACGCCGCGGTACGCAGCATGGGCGTCTCCTGGCACAACTTCTTCTTCGGCGCCTATGAGCCAGGAGGCAGCGTCTCGATCGACAAGCCGCCGGTCGACCTGTGGCTACAGGTCGCCAGCGTGAAGCTGTTTGGCTGGGGCTCGGCTTCGTTGAAGCTGCCCGAGGCGCTTGCCGGCACGCTTTCGGTACCGCTCTTGTATGCAGCAATCAAGCGTCCGTTTGGCGCGCTCGCAGGGCTCGTGGCGGCACTTGCACTTGCAGTGCTGCCGATCGAGGTGATCACAGCGCGCAGCGACACGATGGACGCCGTCATGATGCTGCTGCTCGTACTGGCGCTGCTGATGGTGGTGCGTGCCTGCGAGACTGGCAAGACGGCGTGGCTTTTGGCGGGAGCGGCGATGCTCGGAGTGGCCTTCAACGTGAAGCTGCTCGAGTCGGTCGTGGCGCTGCCGGGCCTGTTCGCACTCGCCTGGCTGGGCCTACCGCGCACAAGCGAGGACAGCCGAGGCTCAGAGTTTGCACGCCGCGCCGCCAAGTTCGCCGCGGCCGCGGCCGTCTATGTCGTGGTCGCGCTGTTGTGGCTGGGCGCGACACTGCTGTTCCCGGCACACGAGCGCCCGTACGCGATCGGCTCGACCGACGGCAGCGCCTGGAACGCCGCATTCGTCTTCAACGGAACAGAACGGCTGAGCGGCAAAACCGCGGAAGTGGCTACGCCCACCGCGCCCCACGGTCGTGGCAGCGGCGAACTTACATCGGCAGGCACGCCCATCACTCCCCCATCCCCGACACGCCTGCTCGCCCGCGGCGGCCAATTGCCAGCCAAGTGGCTGGGTTGGGAGGCTTTTGTGGCGCTGTTGCTCGGCATCGCCGTCGTGATCTCCGTGCTGCGCGGCAAAGCCGGACGCGTGCAGCGAGCTACGGCGATCGGTGTGTTCGTGTGGCTGCTGACAGGGCTCGTCTTGTTCAGTGCGATGGCACGCTTGCACCCACGCTACGTCGAGAGCTTCACGCCCGCCGTCGCGGCGATGTTCGGGATCGGTGTCGGCCTGCTCGCGGCCCTGCAAAACCGTGCACGACTGCTCGCCTTGCCCCTGACGGCCCTCCTTGCGGTTCCGCTAGTAGCAAGCGTGAAAGCCGTCGAAGCAAAGATCAGCGACGCCGGCATCGTCGGTGCACTCAACCAGACCGCGCAGCGCGCTCTCAGCGCCTACCTGCTTGCCCACCAGGGAAGTGCCCGCTACGAGCTGGCGGCAGGATCCTCGACGAGCGTCGCCTCGTTGATCGTGCAGGATCAACGACCTGTGCTGATGCTGACGACCTACAACGGCCTCCCCTTCACGACCGTGCCCCAGCTGAAGGCGCTGATTGCCCGGGGCGAAGTCCGCTATGCGTTCCTTGACTCAGCGTGCACCCGCACATCACCGAAGACAACGGCAGGCTGCGCGCCAGCCGCCCTGTGGATACGCGCTCACGCGACTGACGTCTCGCACCAGGCGGGCCTACGCGGAGGCGTGTTGTGGCGATTGCCGGGAACGATGCCCCCTCCGCGCGCGCAGGGGGCATCGGCCCTGCACGCACCCCCGGGTTTTTTGTAGCGCGCCGGGTTCCGGGGTCCGCGAGAGGCGGTAGCGTAAGCGGCGATGGACGCAACCGCTTCGATGCATATCCTCGTCGTGGACGACGAGGCCCCTTTGCGCGACACGCTGACGCGGTCCTTCTCCAAGGAGGGCCACACCGTCGAGGCGGTCGCAACCGGCGCCGAGGCAATCGAGCGCGCCGGCGGCGAGCAGTTCGATGTGGTCCTGCTAGATGTCGCGCTCGGCGCCGGCCCCAACGGCTATGACGTGTGCCGCACGCTGCGCGAGCAGCGCAACATCGTGCCGATCATCATGCTCACCGCGCTTGACACCGAGGCCGACGCCGTGCAAGGACTCGAGGCAGGCGCCGATGACTATGTCACCAAGCCCTTTGGCCTGGCTGAGCTGCGTAGCCGCATCCGCGCTGTTCTGCGCCGCTCGGGCCCGCGCGCGATGGGCCGCGAGGTGCTCAGTATCGGGCCGGTGACGCTCGACCGCAGCCATCGCGAGACGACGGTTGCCGGCGAGCAAGTCAAGCTCACCTTCTCGGAGTTCGAGCTGCTGGCCCAGCTGATGAGCGAACCGGGCCGCCTCTTCAATCGCCAGGAGTTGTTGCGCGCGATCTGGGGCGACTCGGCCTATCGCGACCCACGCGCGATCGACGTTCACATTAGGCACCTGCGCGAGAAGGTCGAGGAGAGGCCCGAGGAGCCGAAGCTCATCTTGACGGTGCGCGGCGCTGGGTACCGCTTTCAGGAGCCGTGAGCGAGCCGCCCGCACGGCCCAGCGGCGACGTCAATACGCGCGCCGGTCTGCGCCGGCACGTCTTCGGGCTGCGCCCCAGAATGCTCGCCGCGCTACTGCTCTCAAGCGCGGTGACACTCGCGGTGGCCGCGCTCGCACTACTCTCCCCGCTTGAGCAGCGGCTGCGCTCCGAGGGGGAGTCGGGTGTCTACGCCGCTATCTCCTCCTCGCGCTCGGAGTTCGAAGAGATCGGCGTCGACCCCACCACCGGACGCCCGGATGGTGGCGAACTGGCGATCACCGTGTCGCTACTGCGCCACCGCTCCGGCGCGGAGGTGACGGTGCTAAATAACAAACTCGACACGATCTATGCGCCCGCCGACCAGGACCTGGACGTGCCCGACTACTACGCTCAGACGCGTCGTGCCCTACGCACCGGCCGTGGCGTGCACACGTTGATCGGCGACGATCTGGTCGCGGTCGAGCCGATCCAGATCGGCAAGGGCGGCACGATCGACGCGGTGGTGCTCGTGCGCCGCCTGGAATATGTGATCTCGACCGTGAAAGTGGTCAAGAAAGCCTTTCTCGAGGCAGCAGCGGTCGGCCTGGGTATCGCGCTAATCCTGGGAATCGCACTCACCACGACGCTGCTGCGACGCTTGGAGCGCCTGCGCGAAGCAGCCGGCGAGCTGGAGCGCTACGGGCTCGACGCGCCGATCCACGTCGATGCTCGTCCCGATGAGATTGGCGATCTGACACGAGCCTTCGCGAGCATGCAGGCGCGCCTGCGTCGCCAGATACAGGCACGCCACGCGTTCGTGGCGACCGCGTCGCACGAGCTGCGCACGCCACTTGCCTCACTCGACGGCACTTTGGAGCTGCTTGAAGACGACCTCGACCCACAGCGACTCGACCTGGCCGATGCGCGTGAGCGCACGCTGCGCGCACGCGAGCAGTCGCGCCGGCTCACTAACCTCGCCACCGACCTGCTTGACCTCAGCCGACTGGACGCCGAGATCTCGCTACGCACCGAGCCGGTCGAACTCGGCGAGCTGTGCCGAGCGGTGGCGGCCGAATTCGAGCGTCGTGCCGCAGAGCACGGGGTGCGGCTCGAAGTGCACCAGCCGCCACAACCATGCTGGGCGATGTGCGATCCGGGCGCGGTGGCGCGGATCGTGCGGATCCTGCTCGACAACGCGATCGGGATTGCACCACCCGGCACACGCGTGGACGCCCGGGCCGCGACGGAGGGGTCGTGGGCTCAGGTGAGTGTGCGCGACGCCGGACCCGGCGTGCCGGCCGCCGAGCGCGAGCGAATCTTCGAGCGTTTCCAGCGCGGCAGCACCTCGGCCGGTCACAGCGGCTTCGGCCTCGGCCTGGCGATCGGGCGCGAGCTCGTGACGCGCATGGAAGGCACGTTGACGCTTGCGGACAGCCGGCCCACCCAAACAGGAGGCGCGTACGAGTCCGAGACTCCGCCCGAGCCTTCAGGCGCCTGCTTTGTCATGCGCCTGCCGGCGGCACGGGTCTCCGAGCACGACGCCGCGTGAACACCCACTCAGCGCAAGAGCTGATAATCGGCGAGGATAAAGCGGTGACGGTACATTCCGCGAGCACCAGCGACCAGGGCGCGACGAGCGTGCTCGAGCAGGTCGCGCAACAGGCACACGCGGCCAACCAGATCGCGCTCGACACCGAGTTCATGGGCGAGGGCCGCTATCGCACGCTGCTCTGCCTGATTCAGCTCGCTGTCCCTGATGGCCAGGGAGACGAGCGCATCGAGATCGTCGACCCACTTGTGCCCTCGTGGGTACTCGACGGGCCGTTGCAAGGCGAGCCCCTAGCCGCCGTGCTGGCCGACCCAAGGATCGAGGTTGTGGTCCACGCCGGACGTCAGGACATCGCGCTGCTGCGTCGCATGCTTCGCTGCGAAGTGCGCAACGTCTTCGACACACAGGTCGCCGCCGGTTTCCTCGGCATGCCGGCGCAATCCTCCTATGAGACCTTGCTGGCCGAAATGTTGGGAGTCAAGCTCGCCAAGAGCGCAAGCTTCACGCGTTGGGACGCACGCCCACTCTCGGCCGAGCAGCTCTCCTATGCACGCGAGGACGTGGTGCACCTGACCGCGCTCGCCGCCGAGCTAGAGCGCCGCCTGCAGGAGACGGGGCGCCTGCAATGGGCGCGCGAGGAGTGCGAGTTCCTAGAGAAGGTCAGCGACGAGCGCAACCTCGACGTTATCTTCGCCCGGCTGCCGCGCGTCAGAGGCATGAGCGCGTCCTCCCAGAATGTCGCTCGCGAGCTGGTTGCCTGGCGCGAGCGCACCGCACAGGAGCGCGACAAGCCGGTGCAGAGCGTGCTCGGCGACGCCGCGCTCGTGGAGATCGCAAAGCGCAAGCCGACATCCACACGCAAGCTCGAAGACATCCGCGGCGTCGCCCAGAACAGCCTGCGCAAGCGCGGCGGCGAGTTGCTTGAAGCCGTACAGCGCGGCCTGGAGGCGAGCCATGAACCGCTGGGGAGCGACCCGCGCCCGCCACAACCACGTCCCGACGACGTGCCACTGATCGCACTTTGCGAGGCGCTTGTCAGAGCCCGCGCACGCGAAGCGGGCCTCGCCTACGAGCTGCTTGCCGCCCGTGCCGATTTGCAGGCGATCGTGATTGCCCAGCGCGCCGGCGAGCGAGCCGACGTGCGAACCCTGCGCGGCTGGCGTGCCGAGCTAGTGGGCAACGAGCTACTGGAGCTGCTCGACGGCCGGATCTCTCTTTCTGTAAAAGACCGACGCCTGCAAGTCAACTCAGGCTGACAACGACGGCCGCCCACGGTGCGGAGAGTCAAGCCTGGCAAGGACGTACCCCTTCAGGGCATACCCATTCTGGGCACAGGCAAGCAATTCGCGAAATGTGCTTCGCACACGAGCGGCCGAGGACGCCGCCATGCGCAGGCTATCCGTGCCGTGGAGACTATTCGATGTGGTTGTAGACCGTAAACATCGGCATGTACATTGAAATGACGATGAAGCCGACGATTGAACCGATGACGATGATCATGATCGGCTCGAGGATCGAGGTGAGCGCTTTTACCGACGCTTCGACCTGGTCCTCGTAGAAATCCGCCACCTTGGCGAGCATCTGGTCGAGCGCGCCGGTCTCCTCGCCGACGCCGACCATGTGTGTGACCATCGTCGGGAAGATCGTGGTCTTAGACAACGGCTCCGCAAGCGTGCCACCACGCTTGACCGAAGCGATCACGCCGTCCATCGCTTCCTCGACGGCAATGTTGCCGCCGGTCTTGCCGACGATCTCAAGCGCCAGCAGTAGCGGCACGCCGGCGCTCATCAGCGAGGAGAGCGTGCGCGACCAGCGCGCGACCGCGACCTGCTGCACGATCGTGCCGATCTTCATCGGCACGCGTAGACGGAAACGGTCCCATTGCGGCCGACCCCACTTGGATTTCTTCCACTTTATGAAGGTGAATGCCAACAGGCCCGCACCACCGAACATCAGCCACCAGTAGCCCAGGACCGCATGTGACATGTCCACCGAGACCTGGGTGATCGCCGGCAGTTTGCCGCCGAATTGCTTGAAGACGCCAACGAACACCGGCACGAGGAACGCGACGAGCGCCATCATCACGGCCACCGCGAAAGTGATGACGAGCACCGGGTAGATCATCGCCGAGCGGATCTGGCGGCGCAGCGAAGCTTCCTTCTCAAGCTGGTCGGCGACCTGCATCAGCGAGCCCTCGAGCAGACCGCCGGCCTCGCCGGCTCTGGTCATCGCCACAAACAGGGGGTTGAAGACCTTCGGGTGCGATTCCATTGCGCCCGAGAGCGAGAGTCCTGCCTCAACGTCCTTGCGTACCTGGACGACTGTCTCCTTGAGGAACTTGTTCTCTGTCTGTTCCTCGAGCACGTAGAGCGCGCGCAGGATCGACAGGCCGGAGGAGATCATCGTCGCCAACTGACGCGAGAAGACGGCCAGCTCCGCGGCCTTGACCGTCTTCATGAAGCTCAGCTCGATCTCGCGCGAAGCATGCTTGTCGGCGATGTCGAGCACGATCATGCCGCGCGACTTCAGCTGATTTGAGACCGCTTCCTTGGAGTCGGCGTCGATCTCGCCGCGCGCCTTGACGCCCGCGAGATCCATCGCCTTGAAGACGTAAGTGCTCACCGCTTCAGCTCCTGCTCGCGTGAGCCCACAGGCCAAGCCAGACAAGAACACAGAGAGCGTGGCGTGCCATGGCACGCGAGCGACCGAGGACGCAGTATGGCGCCGGCATGTGGACTCATGCCGCCGCCAGCGATCCGGAGCCGAGCAGCCGGCGCAGCTCGTCCGGTGCGGAGGAGCGTTCTTCGGCCAGTTTCTGAGAGACCTTGCCGGTGCGCACGAGCGAGACCAGCGCCGCGTCCATGGTCTGCATGCCCTGGGCCGAGCCGGTTTGCAAGACCGAGTAGATCTGGTGGGTCTTGCCCTCGCGGATCAGGTTGCGCACGGCCGGGTTGGGCACAAGCACCTCACAGGCAGCCACACGCCCGGAGCCATCCGCGGTCGGCAGCAGCTGCTGGGTGATGATGCCCTGCAGGGCAACCGACAGCTGCACGCGAACCTGGCCTTGCTGCTCTGGCGGGAACACGTCGATGATGCGATCGACCGTCTGCGCGCTGTCTTGAGTGTGCAATGTCGCAAACACGAGGTGGCCCGTCTCAGCAGCCGTCAAAGCCGTGGAGATCGTCTCTAGGTCGCGCATCTCACCGACGAGGATCACATCGGGGTCCTGGCGCAATGCAGCCTTGAGCGCATCAGCGAACGAGTGCGCGTCGGAGCCGAGCTCGCGCTGGTTGACGATGCACTTCTTGTGCCCGTGCAGGAACTCGATCGGATCCTCGATCGTCATGATGTGCTCCTCGCGCGTGGCGTTGATCTCATCGAGCATCGCCGCGAGCGAGGTTGACTTGCCCGAGCCCGTCGGGCCCGTGACGAGTACGAAGCCGCGTGGCTTGCGCGTCAGGTCGTGCGCGATGGCGGGTAGCCCGAGCTGGTCGATCGTGGTCAAGCCGAAGGGAATTAGGCGGAAGGCCGCCCCGACGGCGCCGCGCTGAAAGTAGGCATTGACACGAAAGCGAGCGTGGCCTGGGATCGAGTAGGCGAAGTCCAACTGCCAGTTGGTCTCCAGGCGCTGGCGCTGGTCGCCGGAAAGGATCGAGTAGACGATCTCGCGCGTGTCGGTGCCCGACAGCTCGGGGTAGCCATCGAGGCGGTCGAGGCGCCCGCGCACGCGCACCGTCGGCTGGGCGCCGGCAGCCAGGTGCAGGTCGGAGGCTTTGCGCGCTACGACCTCCATCAAGAGGTCTGCGAAGTCAATACTCATCGTCGCGCCCTTCTGTAGTCCAAGCGGTCGCTTGCAATCCACGCATGTGTCCTCATGCGCCCCTTATCGGCAGCGGGGAGCCACATCTCAACTGCTGCCGATCACGCGAGCAATCTCCGCGATCGAAGTCAGGCCCTGGCGCACCTTCTCCAGGCCGTCGTCGCGCAGGCGGCGCATCCCCTCGCGGATCGCCACCTCACGTATCTCATCGGCCGAGCGTCGCTCCAGCGTGAGGTTGCGGATCTCAGAGGAGAGCGTCATCACCTCGTAGATGCCGAGGCGGCCACGGTAGCCGGTGCCGGCGCAGCGCCGGCACCCATTCGGCTCGTAGGCCTCCAGATCGACGATTGCCTTGTATCCGTTGTCGCGCAACACCTCGGCGGGCACGATCGTGCGCTGCTTGCAATTGGAGCAGAGCATGCGCGCCAGGCGCTGGGCCAGCACACAGTCAAGCGCAGAGGCGACCAGAAACGGCTCGATGCCCATCTCCGTCAGGCGTGTGATCGCAGACGGCGCGTCGTTGGTGTGAAGTGTGGAGAGCACGAGGTGCCCGGTGAGCGCCGACTCCACCGCTATCTGGGCGGTCTCGCGGTCGCGGATCTCCCCCACCATGATGATGTCCGGATCGGCGCGCACCATCGCGCGCAAACCGGTCGCGAACGTGAGCCCAGACTTGGCGGAGACCTGCACCTGCGTGAGGCCGGCGATCTGGTACTCGACCGGGTCCTCGACGGTGATGATGTTCTTCTCGGGGGTGTTGAGCGCCAACAGCGCCGCGTACAGGGTCGTTGACTTGCCGGAGCCGGTCGGGCCGGTAACGAGCACGGCGCCATGGGTTTCGTGAAAGGCGCGTTCGAAGCGATCGCGCTCGGCATCGGCCATGCCGAGCTTCTCGAGCTTCATCACGACCGAGTCCTTGTCGAGAATGCGCATCACGATCGACTCGCCGTGCACGCTTGGCAACGTGACGACGCGCAAATCGATGTGGCGGCCGTCGACTTTGAGGCTGACACGACCGTCCTGAGGCAGGCGCCGCTCTGAGATGTCGAGTTCGGCCATGATCTTCACCCGCGAGACGACACCGGCGGCCATGCGCCGCGGAACGGTCGTGATGTCCTGCAGGATGCCGTCGACGCGCACGCGCACTCGCACCTCGTGGCCGTCGGGAGCGAGATGCACGTCGGAGGCCCCCAGCTCAACTGCTTGGGCGACGATCTGGTTGACGAGCTTGACCACCGGCGCGTCGTCTGCGGTCTCGCGCAAGTTGACGATGTCGGCGCTGGCTTGCTCAGCCTCTTCGGCGGCTGCCGCGTCACCGGAGACGACGTCCTCCAGACGCGCCATGCGCGAGATCAAATCACTGATCGCATCCGGGGAGGCAACGGCGACCCGCACCTCATAGCCCGTCATGATCGCGACGTCGTCGACTGCCAAGACGTTGGATGGGTCGGCCATCGCCAACAGCAGCGTGCGCTTATCCACGAACGCGACCGGCACCGCCTGGTAGCGCTTGGCGGCGCTGTTGACGACGAGATTGGCGGCGCCCATGTCGACCGGGAAGACATCGAGGTCGAGGTGGTCGAGACCGTAGCGCTCGGCGAGCGCCCGGGCAAGACCATCGGGGGTGATCGCTCCGCTTGCGAGCAGCACGCGCTCGGGCGTGATGCCTTCGTTGCGCGAAGATTCGATCGCGCTGTCCACACGCTCACGCTGGGCGAGACCCATATCGACGATCACGTCGGTCAGAAAACGGCCTGAGGAGCCGCGGCGACTCGGACTTGTGACGCCGGCTACAGGTTCGGGTTCGTCGCGATCTGACTGCTCGACACCTGAGCCATTGTTCGAGACGTACTGACTTCCCACGCCTACGCTTCTCGCATCCACCCCACCCCCGAGCGGCCGTCCGTCCGTCTCGCCCGGCATGTCGCGGGTGGGATCGTCACGGGTGGGATCGTCGCGGTCAACCTCGACACTCACCCTTGGTTCGGCCTCGCCGAAGATATCGTTCTCGTCGCGCAGGCCATTGGAAGGCGTGCTCATCGCCCTCGCCCTTGACCAAGCATGGGGCTAACCCGTTGCGTCCTCGATTCCGGCGCCGCGGCGCATCGCCTCGCGTGGTGCTGCCCTGCCGGTCCAGTGCTCGAAGCTGAGTGCGCCCTGGGCGACGAGCAGCTCGAGACCTCCGACAGTGACCGCGCCGTGGGCTTGGGCGGCGGCAAGTAGTGGCGTTGGGCCGTCTCCATAGACCAGATCGATGACGTAGGCATACCTACCGACGTGATCGGCGGTCATCTCCAGTTGGTTGAGCGCCTCAGCCTCAGTGGCCGACCGTTGCAGTCCGACCGACGTGCAGTTGACCAGCAGGTCGGCTTGAACCGGCCTGGCAACCGCCTCGGCACCAAAGTCTCCCGCCAACTCCAGCGCTCGCTCGGGGCTGCGATTCCATACCGACACGACTGCCGCGCCCGCGTCTTGCAAGGCCCAGACGGCGGCGCGCGCGCTGCCCCCAGCGCCCAGCACGAGTGCGCTCGGGTGGGCGGGCATCCCAGTCAAGCGCCCAAGCACGGCAATCAAGCCCGGCGCGTCGGTGTTGTGCGCTGCGATCGTGCCATCGTCGCTGAAGGTGAGCGTGTTGGCGGCCCCGATCGCCCGAGCAGCGACGCTCGCCTGATTGGCCAGCTCGAGCGCCGCGTGCTTGTGCGGGATCGTCACATTCGCTCCGAGGAAACCACTTGCGCCCAGCACACGCACGGTCTGCTCGAAAAGCTCCTCAGGCAGCGGCAGAGCTTGGTAGCTCCAGTCCCGCATAGCGCAGGCCTCGAACGCCGCCCGAAACATCGCCGGCGAGCGACTGTGGGCGACCGGCCAACCGATGACACCCAGCTTTGGCATCAGCGCATGCCTGCTCTCGCTGCGCCTTTCACTGTGGCAAAGCCGTGCACGCTCAACCCTTCTTGTCGCACGCGGGCACGTGCCCACCGTTTTTGGCGATCGCTTCACGGTAAGCGGCGGCGTTCTTTTCGAACCGTGCGTAACTGGTCGAGAAGACCTCCTCGCCGCAGCCGTCAGCGCCGGCGACGTAATACAGGTAGGAGACGTGCGCCGGGTGCGCCGCTGCCTGAATCGCCGCGACTCCCGGATTGGAGATCGGCGTCGGCGGCAGGCCCGTGTGCGTGCGCGTGTTGTAAGGGGAGTTGCTGTGCAGCTCCGCTTCGGTCAGCGGAGTCGAGAAGTTGTGCAGTGCATAGCGCAGCGTGGAGTCGATACCCAGAGTCATGTTCAGGTGCAGGCGGTTGTAAATGACTGCCGCAACCAGCCGGCGGTCGTGCGGGATCGCCGCCTCACGTTCGATGATCGAGGCCACGATCAGTAGCTGGTATGGGGTAATCCTGAGCACGCGCGCGCGATCGACCTCGCCGCCGCCGAAGTTTTCGTGAAACGCGCTTAGCTGCTCTGAGACCAGCTGCGAGGCCGGTGCGCCGACATACATTTCATAAGTGGCGGGAAACAGAAATCCTTCGAGGTTGGGGGTGCTCGCCGGCGCGCCGTAGTGCGCAAAGTGGATTTCGCTGGAGCGCTTGG
This sequence comes from uncultured Solirubrobacterales bacterium, assembly GCA_963757995.1. Classification (GTDB taxonomy): domain Bacteria; phylum Actinomycetota; class Thermoleophilia; order Solirubrobacterales; family Solirubrobacteraceae; genus Palsa-744. Next base: position 8,628 of record CAVWTS010000001.1, on the reverse strand, counting down.
ACGGCGACAAATAGCTGCCGCTGAGGCCGTCTTGATGTGCCAGCACCGCGATCTGGGCGCGTGTGAATCCCTCGGGTATGACGATCTTCACGATCTTGGGGGTTGGGGGGATTTTTGGGCGTGCCGAGTGGTGTGATAGGCGCACCGCACCAAATCCGAGTGCCCCCAACACGATTATTAGTGCAAGCACGAGTCCGGCTCGAGCCGCGAAGCCCCGCGAGCCTTGCGTCTGCTTTCGGCGTAGATGCGGGCGATGTAGGTGCGAACTGGCTGGTAGCGACGCGGACATCGCAGATGGCTGTCTGGCGGGTAGCGGCGCGGGCATTATGGGTGGCTGCCTGGCGGGTAGCGGTGGAGGCGTTACAGGTCGCTGCTTGGGTGGGACATATGCTGGCTCGGCAACCTCAGGCTCGACTGTGGGAGGAACGGCATGGGAGATCGACTCGCTCGACGGGGCTGTCGCGCTCAGCGCAGGATCGGCGAGCGGCGGCGGTAGCGGCGGGGTGCTCGCTCCTGTCCGCTGCAGACGGCGACGCTCGCGCTCTTCACGCGCCTGTTCGCGCTCCTGCTCGGTGCGCTCACCCAACCCATTCGATCCACGGTCCCTAGACAAGTGCGTGACCCTACTGGGATCTAGCGAGCCAATCCTCCAGCAGCACGGCCGCGGCACGCGAGTCCTCGCTTGTGTTGGGTTGCTCGACCTGTGAGGCGATGCGCGTGGTGAAGCGCTCGTCGTAGAGCTCAACCGGAATGGCCTCGCCGAGGCGACGAGCGAGAGTCGCGGCGAAGTCACGCGTCTCAGCTGTCTGTTGCGTGTCCTCGCCGCGCAAGGACAGCGGCAGGCCGACGAGAACACGCTCCACCTCGCGCTCCTGCACGAGTCGTGTCAACTCCGCGAGCCCACGGCGGCTTGCGGGCCGCGTAACGACGGCGATCGGCGTGACGATCGTTCCGGTCGGATCGCTCAGCGCACAGCCACAGCGCGCGCTGCCGTAGTCAAGCGCCAGAACTCGCATCCGTCAAAGGGCGATCGTGCCATAGCCGACGATCACGTCGCCCTCGTACAGGCATGCGATCTGACCGGGAGCGGTGCGCTCGATCGGGTTGAGCATCTGGAGCTCCACGCGCTCGTGCAAGCCTGCGTTTGGCTGGTCCTCCACCCTGCAGGGCATACGTTGGCCGCGGTAGCGCACCTTTACCGCGTCCACCTGGCCGCCATCGCGGTGCAAGGTGACATCGCGCACACTCACGGCCGCAGTGCGCAGTTGCTCGCGTGGGCCGACCGTGACCGTGTTCGAGCGCGCATCGGTCGCGATCACATACAGCGGGCCTCCCGCCCCTTCGATTGGGCTGCCGCCGATGCCCAAACCGTGGCGCTGGCCCACTGTGAGCGTATGAACGCCACCGTGCTCACCGAGCTTGCGTCCCTGGCCGTCGAGGATCGCACCCGCCCTTCGCTTTATGCCACCGTGACGTTCGAGAAAATCGCTGCTGCGCGTTCCCGCCAGGAAGCAGAGATCCTGGGAGTCCGGCCGGCGCGCAACCTCCAGACCCGCCTGTGCCGCGTGTTCGCGCACCTCGGGCTTTCTCAGCGAGCCGAGCGGGAAGTGCAAACGCGCCAGCGAGCTTGGCGACAGCGCGGCAAGCGCATAGCTCTGATCCTTGCTCTGGTCCACCGCCATCCGCAGCAATGGCTTGCCGTTCCCGCTTGACTCGGTACGCGCGTAGTGGCCGGTGGCAAGCCTTTGCGCGCCGAGCCTGTCAGCCAGCTCGAGCATCGCGTCCAGGCGTACCTTGCCGTTACAGCGCACGCATGGGTTGGGCGTAAGACCAGCCGCGTGGTCGGCCAGCCAGCCGTCGACGACGCCGGTGCGAAACTCCTCGCGCAGATCGATCGAGAAGTGCGCCATTCCCATACCGTGTGCAAGCAAGCGGGCCGAGCGCACGGCCTGGGCTGAGCAGCAGCTGCGCTCGCCGTCGTTCTCAGGATCTGACCACAGCTCAAGTGTCACTGCCACCGCCTGCTCGCCCTCCTGGGCAACGAGCATTGCGGCCACGGCGCTGTCGACGCCACCGCTCATCGCCACCAGCGTGCGCGTGGGTGAATGCGCAAGCCCGGCTTGTTCGCGGGCAGCCCAGCCAAGCGCGCGGTGCAGTGCGTCGCTGGCCAACTCTGCCGCATGCTGCTTTGCCGGGCTGAGGCCGCCGAGCTCGGCCGCGATCTCGGGGGCGCCGATACGTGCGGCATCCAACAGGCATACGCCACTAATCAGTTCAACCGTCGCGCTGCCGGTGGCGATCGCCGCGCCACAGCCGCTAGCGTCGAAGCCCGCGTCGAGAATCCGTCCATCCGAGCTAGAGCGATCGACGGCAAGCGATATGCGGATCAAGTCGCCGCAGGCCGCGCCACCGGCCGCGCCGCTACAGGCATCGACAGGGGTGTGATGCTGGTGTCGCGGGAACTGCAAATGCTGGGTGAACATCTCGACGTTCATGTCCGTCGAGTGTAAGAGGCCGCGCATGGTCATGAAGACACGGCGAGATAACGGTCGCGGACAATGCACACGGACACCACGAAGTTTTCCGAGTAGACAGCTCAGCTCGACGGCGGCACACCGTGTGGCAGATGTAGTGCAGCTTGTCGAGCAGCGCTCAGACGGCGGCGCTTTGCGCTTCTTGTACTGCCTGTTCGAGCGCGAACACGTCGGTGAGTCCTGTGAGCGTACTCACGACCCCGTGCTTATTGACGATCAGGATCGTCGGCGTCTGATAAACGTGGACGACTTCGGTGATCGTGCCGAACTCGCCGACCTGGTTTGCCAGCGCCAGATGCAGCGTGAGCGTGCCTTTGGAGTGCGCCACGAGCGTTTTTGCCTGGGCGACGTTTTGCTCATCGACCGTGGAGCTCGGGGTCCAGAAGAACAGCATCACCGTCTTGCCTTGGGCGAGCTCGTGTTCGACCGCCACCTGCTCAGCGGACTTGGTGGAGGAGTGCTTGACGGTGCTGTGCACGCGAACCGTGGGCTTGTCGGTGGGTGCCACGACTCCGTGCGCAGGGGTCGCCTTGTGCACAGTAGTGGTGCTTGTGTGCGTGACGGTCGTGGTGGTGCCGTGCGCTTGGGTGCTCGTGTTGTGAACGGTGGTGACCGTCCTGTGCGCCAAGCTGGGTGCCGGGTTCGCCTTGTGGGTCACGGTCACGCTTTGCGTGGTCTTGCCGGCGGCCGTCGTGTGCGTCGCGGTAGCGGACGCCTGAGCTTCGCCGGTGAGCGCCTGGGCGTGGCCGGCTTGCTCTTGGACGTTGCGTTGCGACTCGGCTACCGCGCCGTGCGCTTTGGCGATCGCTCGTGTCAGACCTTCCACGCCAGGCGCGGCTCCGTGGTAGACCTTTGTAGGCGTCGCGGCGTTGCCGCCCGAACTACCGTTGGCCGAAGCGCCACTTGGCGGCGTCGCTGTCGCGGCTATTGGTTCGTTCGGGTTGGAGCTGTGGCCGCGCAGCGCGACGGCCCAGATAAGGCCAAACACGACAACGACACCGAGAATGATCTGGTAGGGACGCGAAAGCTGAGCCATCGCCCCTCACTTCGGCAGAATCGCCGCGTGAGTTGAACGGTGCCACCGGCCGTGGACTTCTCGCAAGCGCAATTTCACTGCTATTGCCCAATATTCCGGCAGGTAGGGCCGAACGAGGATCAAAATTTCGACGGTCCCTTTTCGTGTTTGCCGGCCGACGGATCCGCCATAACCGACCGGCCGATCGTCAGGCCGACTCGACGCGTCGAGCAGCCGATCCGGAGCTATGTGAGATCGCGCAGGCGCCGCAACGCTGCGTGCACGACTGTGCTCGTTTCCAGCGTCTCCTCGGAGCCTTCCTGCATGTCACGCAAGACCGTCTGATGCGGCTCCACAAGCGCCAACAGGCGCGCGCCAATGCGATTGGCATGTCCGCGCTGTCCCTTCAAAGAGCGCCCGGCCATCTCCATCTGCGCATGCAAACCCGCCGAGCGAGCCTCGCTCAAGATCGCAAAAGCGGCCGCCTTGACCTGCGGGAACGACCCATCCCCTCCCCCATCTGCCAGACCGACATACAGGTCCACAGCATGCGCGTCCCCTCCCAGAGGACTACCGGCGAGCAGGATCCGCTCGATTCCGGCCGCCCAACCCATACCAGGCGTCGCAGGGCCTCCCAATTGCCTCGACGAGCCCGTCATAACGTCCCCCGCCGCCAACGCCGCTCTGCGCGCCGAGGGCATCGCTCGTGAACTCGAATACCGTACGCGTGTAGTAGTCCAGGCCTCGCACAAGCGTCGCGTCGACCTCGTAGGCCATACCCGCGCTGCGGAGCAGCTCGCGCACGGTCGCGAAGTGCTCGGCGTCGTCTGAGTCGAGCTCGTCGAGTAGCCGCGGTGCCTCTTGCATGACGGCCACGGTGCCCTCGTGCGAAGAGTCAAAAGCGCGCAGAGGGTTCAGCTCGATACGCTCGCGTACCTCCTCAGACAGCCTCGCTTCGTTTACACGTAGGTGCTTCTGCAGGCGCTCGCGGTAGCGTTGGCGACTCTCGCTGCTGCCTAGGCTCGATAGGCGCAGACGCACATTCCTGACGCCCAACTCCTCAAGCAACGTGCCGAGCAGCAAGATCGACTCGGCGTCGAGTGCTGGGTCCTCGGAGCCGAATGCCTCGGCGCCAACCTGCCAGAACTGGCGCTGGCGGCCCTTCTGGGCGCGCTCATAGCGGAAGAAACTTGACAGGTACCAGAGCTTCACAGGCTGAGGGAGCTTGTGCATGCCGTGTTCGACATATGCCCTGCACACTGGTGCTGTCCCCTCCGGACGCAATGTCAGTGAGCGTCCGCTGCCGTCGATCAGCGTGTACATCTCCTTCTGCACGATGTCGGTGGAGGATCCGACCCCGCGCGCGAACAGCTCGGTAGCCTCGAAGGTGGGCGTCTCGATGCGCTCATAGCCGGCGCCCTCGAGGATCGTGCGGGCACGGGTCTCGAGCGCTGTCCGACTCGCCGCCTGATCACCGAGCACGTCGTAGGTGCCGCGCGGTGCTTTGATCTGCTCCCCGCTCAAGGCTGCGATGCCCGCTGCAGTGCCGGCGCACGTTCCACCTCGGCCGGTATCTCTGCGCGCCTCACCGCTGCTCCCTCGCGCCCGTCTGTACCGGTATAGGGCTCATCGCCGCGGCACGTAGCTCGGTAAGGAACGGGTTGGTGTCCAACTCGCGGCCGAGCGTCGTTACGCCCATGTGGCCTGGATATACAACCGCGTCGCGTTCGAAGCGGTTCATGAGCATGCCGATCGAGCGCTCAAGCGTCGCCCAGTCGCCACCGGGCAGGTCCACGCGGCCGACCGAGCCTTGGAAGAGCACGTCGCCTGAGAGCAGCGCCGGCTGGGTGGCTACAGAGCCCTTCTCGTCATCCGTCGATGCGGGCCTCTCCGCGGAGGTGGTTGCGCGATCGATCGCATACGTCACATGGCCCGGGCTATGTCCCGGAGTGAACAGCACCTCTATATCCAGGTCCGCAAGCTGCAGGCGCTCGCCGCCCTTGACGGTGTGCTCGGCTTGCCAGCTCTCAAACGGTCCGAAGCCCGGCATCGTCCATTTCATGATGTCCGCAAGCACGCCAAGCTCGATCTCGGGGCAGTACACCGGCGCTCCCGTGGCTCTCGCAACCGGTGCTACCGCGCCGATGTGGTCGAAGTGGCAGTGGGTGATCAGGATCGCCTCGATCTCTATGCCAAGCGCCGCGACCGCATCAAGCAGGCGCTGCGGCTCTTCGCCGGGGTCGATCATCAGCGCACGAGTCGCCTGCGCCTCAGCGCGCACTAGGTAGGCGTTCTCCTGAACTGGACCGACCGTGAACGCACGGACATCGATCACTTTGAGCCCGCCTTACCCACCTGCCTGGCTTTGCTCGCCACCCGACGTTTGTACAGCCAGTTGTCGGTGTAGTAGCTGATCGGTACGTATGCGATCAGCACAATTGGAAACAACGCGATCGCCTCGTTTGGCTTTTTCAGAAGCACGATGCTGATCAGCAGCATCAGCACCGCCGCCGCCATTGCCCGGTAGAACGCTCCCAACCATGTCGGCGGCTTTTCCAGGCGCTCCTGGCGCGTCAGCTTCGGCGCGCTCGGCTTACCGGTCTTCTCCGCTTCGGTCGGCTTGCGGCCGGTGCGCCCGCGCGACTCAACCACGCCGGCGGCGTTGCCACGGTGCTTGGTCTGCCGCTTGCGCTTCGTCTGAGCCATCTCGCGCCTTGTTTCGTGGTCTCTACACGGATAAATCGCAGCCCGTCGAGTGGACGGAGCACCTAGAACCCTAGTGCGTTCTCGATCACGTGCGCTTCAGGATCGAATCCGGGCAGCGGCACGTCCTCCGGGAAGTCCTCGAATGCCGCGCGTGGAGCAAGGCCGACGAGCTCCGCGCACGCTATGTCGGCGTGCCGGCGTACCGCCTCTACGATCACTCGCAATGGCAACTCGAGCGGGGCGCTCAACGTTCATCGAGAGTTGGGGGACAAACTCCCCAGAGGGCATGCCCCCCGCGCGCGCGGGGGGCATCGGGCTTTTGGACTCCCGATGCCCTGACGACTTGGAATGCTGTCCATACTCGTCCGACTGACCATCCTCCTCCCGATCAGCTCCGCTATCGCCGGGCCAAGCGTCTCTCTCGGCCGGGCGCAGCGGCACACCTATGGCTCGCAACCCAGGCAGCCCCTCCGCCCCGCCCTCGCGGATCAAGCTCGCGATGCGCTTCGCTTCCTGGAAGCTGGCGGGCGGCGCCAGCTCAAGGTTGAACGCAACCAGCGGCTCCCTCGCCGCGACAAGCGTCGCGCCGGCTGTCGGATGCAGATCCGGTGGGCCGAAGTCTGGGCGCAGCTCGCCCGTGCTCAAGCGCTGCGCCAAGCCCGCCACGCCACCTCGCCGTAGCTCGGCGCGCGTACGGCCCCGCGCCAGGTCCCCATACAAGAAGACTGGCACACCGAGATCCTCACCAAGCTCGGAGGCCACGACAAGCGCTTCAGCACACGCCGCGCCCCTTTGGTCCGCATCGAGATAAACAAGCGGCATGACGTCGAGCGCCCCCACATGCGGGTGCGCGCCAATCTCGCCGATGTCGCGATCCTCTCCGACATCGATGCGCTCAACGGCCACCTGCGCCCCGGCGAGCAGGGCGCCAGACAACGAGCCCTGGGTGCCGGCGAGCGTGAACACAGAGCGGTGATGATCGGCATCGGAGTGGACGTCGAGCAGACGCGCGGTTCCAGCGGCCGTGAACGCTCGGCCGATCGCGTCAATTGTCGTCTGTCGACGACCCTCGGAGACATTTGGGACGGCTAGCAGGGGCTTGTCGGGCATGATCTGGACGAGTCGAGACGTCGCCCGCGGCGAGAGCCGGGCGCTCCTGCGCAAGAGGCTGACTTCGCGCCCCCGGCCGGTGTAGCTCAGTTGGTTAGAGCAGCGGAATCATAATCCGCGTGTCGGGGGTTCGAGTCCCTCCACCGGCATCCCGAAAGTCCTGCAAACACGACGTTTTTAGCGTAGCAGAGGCTGTGGACAAAGTCCAAAGTTCCCCAGGAGTTTCCCCAGCGGTCGCTCGCTGGCAGAATCGCTAGACGCGGACGGGCTCAGGGAGCAGGACGCGCCTGCTGCTCGTCACCTCATCTCGCAGCCCTGCTCGTAGCGCGTGAGGCTTTCTTGGTGCGAGGAGCGCTTCTGCGTTCGAGGCGGGTATCTCCGCTTTGGCGACAGCCTTGGTTTGCCGTACGATCTCTTTCTCGAGAAAGGAGCGCATGCGCTCCTCCTCGCGGCCGATTGTGCGTGCCAGTCGCTGCGTCTCGTTGTCACCGAGCACTCCCGCGAGCGTTTCGATCGCGGCGTAGGTCGCGATCTCCTCGGCCTCGCTGGCATACTCGGTCTTGGCGTTCTTCAGCTGCTTCTCCTCCTCGCCTGTGCCCCGAAGCGCGTGCAACGGACCTTGTGCGAGCGCCACTGCCTTCTGGTACCGCTGAGCACCGCCTGAGCGGCCTCGGTCACCGGGGCAGGCCCGGGTGTGTCTACCGTCGTTGCCGCGCCACCGAGCTCTTTGATGCGTTTCTTGACCTCGCGGCCATGCCGCTTGGTTTCTGAGAGGTGCTGCTTCAGGCGCTTCTTGTACGTGGGCTGGATTGTCATCGCGATATGCGCCTCCAGCGCGGTCTCCAAGCGCTTCTCAAGGCCAAATGCCTCATTTAGGTACTGGACCAGCTTCCCGTTACCAACAGATAGCTCAGCCATCTCGTCTCCTTCCTATAGGCGCCCGCGGCGCCCACGATAGGGACCCATGAACAGCACGAGCACGACGAGCAGAAGGAGCAGCACAAAGGGGCTCACAAATGCCGCCCGCGATGCTCAGAACGACCAACACGATGATGAGAAGCAACAACAGATCCAAGAGACCCTCGTTTCATTCGATTTAGGAGATAGGTGTTGCCCAACCCGCAGAACGGGTCCCTGAAGCTTCGCGCCGACCGCCACCGGCGTTTATTGCCCGCATTTCCCATCCTGGGACGGTTCCTCATCTTCTGAACGGTAGAAGACTCTTAACAGAAAGTGAGGTCCCGATATGGATACCGATAAGAA